>JACPDH010000121.1 GCA_016184115.1 Acidobacteriota bacterium
GCGAAGGCACTCGTCGCGCGTCCCTCCTTCAACTTCCAGCATCTGGCTTCGCTCGAGCTGCATCAGCCGCGGATGTGCGAGATAGAAGGGAACCGAGAAGCCGGTGATGCCGTCGGGTGTGAACCACTCATTCGAAAGCCATGCGTGAGGCCGGAACGCGAGGCCCCGTCGGTCGAGCTCGTGAAACAGTGCCTCGAGACGCTCTTCGAGCCACGTTCCTTCGATCTTCAGCTCGAGGTCGCACATCCGAAGATCGAGTAGTTGTTCGTCCGGATAATCAGCCCACGAGTGCCTGCGAGTGCGCGGCATGAAGTCATTGTAATGGCAACGGCCTCCGCCATGATGCGCGTCAGGCACCGCCGCGTCACCCTCACCCCTCGGCGATCACCTTCGCGTACGCCGCATGCGTCGCCCCGATGCAGGCGAGGATGACACGCCTGATTGACGGTTCCCGATCGAGGAACGCGCCTATCTCGCGAAGTGCGACGCGGCACGCCTCGTCGTTCGGATAGCCATAGATGCCGCAGCTGATCGCAGGGAACGCGATCGACGTCACGCCCTTCGCGAGCGCGAGCGCGAGACTGTTTCGATAGCACGAGGCGAGCAGCTCCGCCTCGCCGCGATCGCCACCGTGCCAGACCGGACCGACAGTGTGGATGATGAACTTCGCGGGAAGGCGGTAGCCACGCGTGAGGCGCGCCTCGCCAGTCGGGCACCCGCCGAGATTGCGGCACTCATCGACGAGCTCAGGCCCGGCGGCACGATGGATCGCGCCGTCGACTCCGCCACCGCCGAGGAGCGTCGAATTCGCCGCATTCACGATCGCGTCAACGGAAAGTTTCGTGATGTCGGTGTCGAGAAGCTCGATGCGCGCGTGCATGCTAACGAGTATGAACGCGGCGCGGCAATTTGGCGTCCAATCGTGGCGGAGGCCTTTGGCCTCCGCCGCAACGGCCAGAGGCCGTTGCCACGAGCCGCTCGCGGGCCTTACAGCGGAATGTTCCCGTGCTTCTTCGGCGGGTTCGAGTCGCGCTTGTTGCGCAGCATCGCGAACGCGGTGATCACTTTGCGGCGCGTGAAGCGCGGCGCGATGATCTCGTCGACGAAGCCGCGCTCGGCCGCGATGTACGGATTCGCGAACTTTTCTTTGTACTCCTCGATCTTTGCGGCGCGCGCAGCGACCGGATCCTCGGCCTTTTCGACGTCCTTCTTGTAGAGAATATTGACCGCGCCCTCCGCTCCCATGACGGCGATCTCCGCCGTCGGGTAGGCGTAGTTCATGTCTGCGCGGATGTGCTTCGAGTTCATGACGCAATAGGCGCCACCGTACGCCTTACGGGTGATGATCGTGATCTTCGGAACCGTCGCCTCGGCGAGCGCATAGAGCAGCTTCGCGCCGTGGATGATGATTCCGCCGTACTCCTGCTCGGTGCCGGGAAGGAACCCGGGCACGTCTTCGAGAACGAGCAGCGGAACGTTGAACGCGTCACAGAATCGAACGAAACGCGCCCCTTTTCGCGAGGCGTTGATGTCGAGCACACCAGCGAGGTATGCGGGCTGATTCGCGACGATACCGACGGGACGACCGTCGAAGCGCGCGAAGCCGACGACGAGGTTGCGTGCGTACGACTCGTGAACCTCGAAGAAGTGCCCCTCATCGGCGATCGCGTGGACGATGTCGCGAATGTCGTAGGGCTGGTTCGACGACTCCGGGACGACGGTGTCGAGAGCCGGGTCGATCCGGTTCGGATCATCCTTCGTCGACGCCCTGGGGGGATCTTCCATGTTGTTCGATGGGATGAATGAAAGCAGCTCGCGAACGCCGGCGAGGCAATCCTCGTCGCTCTCGGAGGTGAAGTGCGCGACGCCCGAGACCTGCGCGTGCGTCTGCGCTCCGCCTAACTTTTCCTTCGTCACCTCCTCGTGGGTGACCGATTTGATGACGTCGGGGCCGGTGACGAACATGTAGCTCGTGTTCTTCACCATGAAAATGAAGTCTGTGATCGCGGGAGAGTAGACCGCTCCGCCTGCACAGGGGCCCATGATCGCCGAGATCTGCGGCACGACGCCGGAGGTGAGCGTGTTGCGAAGGAAGATATCGGCGTAGCCGCCGAGAGAAACGACTCCTTCCTGGATGCGCGCCCCGCCCGAGTCGTTGAGGCCGACGACCGGAGCGCCATTCTTCACCGCGAGGTCCATGATCTTGCAGATCTTCGCCGCGTACGTCTCACTGAGCGAGCCGCCGAAGACGGTGAAATCCTGTGCGAATGCGAAGACCTGACGCCCATTGATCGTGCCGTAGCCGGTTACGACGCCGTCGCCGGCGATCTTCTGCTTGTCCATCCCGAAGTCGGTCGAGCGATGGACGACGAGCTGATCGAGCTCCTGAAACGACCCGGGATCGAAGAGGAGGGAAATGCGCTCGCGCGCGGTCAACTTCCCGTCGGCGTGCTGGCGCGCGATGCGCTCCTCGCCTCCGCCAAGCTCGCTCTGGCGCTTCCTCCGCTCGAGCTCTTCCAGTTTCTGTTCGATCGACATCGGCACGCTCCGTTCGGCGCGCCTGTCGCGCACCATGATCGGCGAAGAGTATCGCGGCGTGGCGGGAATTGAGAATCGGGAATTGAGCGCCGTGCGACGGTTACCGCGCGGGCGCCGGCCGCGGCGTCGCGGTCTCCTGGTTCTCGAGCCTCGATCCGGAGCGGCGCCGCGCTAGGCGACGACCCCCCGTTCGTACAGCGCCGCGATGACTTCGGCATCGAAGCCTAACTCGCGCAGCACGCTCTCGCTCTGCTGGCCGACCACGGGAGGCGGCGATACTGGCTCGAGCCGCAGACCATTCCAGACGACCGGGTTACGAACGAGCTCGACCCGTCCAATCGTCGGATGGTCGACGGCGACGCGCATCTGCGGATTGCGCGCGAGCGCCTCGTCGACGTGCTCGACGATCGCGGCCGGAATGCCGGCGCGGCGCGCGGCCTCGACCCAATGCTGCGCTGGCTTCGTCGTGAAGACACGCTCGAGATCCTCGATCAGCGAACCACGGTTGTCGACGCGGTGCGAGTTCGTCCTGTAGCGCGGGTCGTCGAGCAGCTCGGGACGCATGACGACACCGGCGCAGAGGAGCTCGAATTGTCGATCGGACGCGGCCGCGACGACAAACGGCCGGTCGGCTCCGTGGAACTGCTGGTACGGCACGATCGACGGGTGCTCGTTGCCATACCGCTTCGGGCGCTCCCCGGTCAGAAGGTACGATTGCGAAACGTTCGCGAGTGACGCGAGAGTCGCCGCGACGAGCGAGACCTCGATCGTCTGCCCAGGTGCGCCTCGTTCTCGGGCGAAAAGCGCGGTGAGGATCGCCCCGTAGGCATAGTGCGCCGTCAGAACGTCGGAGAGCGCGACGCCGACTTTCATCGGATCGCCGTCCTTCTCGCCTGTGATCGACATCAGTCCGCCGGCCGCCTGCGCGAGCAGGTCGTAGCCAGGCTGCGCCGCGTCGGGGCCATCGCTGTCGAAGCCGACGATCGAACAGATCACGGCAGCTGGATTCGTCGCATGTACCGTCTTCGCATCGACACCGAACTTCGCGCGGTCTTCCGGCTTGAAGTTCTCGATCACGACGTCGGCCTTCGCCACGATCTTGCGCGCGATGTCGAGCGCCGCGGGGTGCTTGAGATTCAGCGCGATCGACTCCTTGTTGCGGTTGATCGCGAGGAAGTAGCCGCTCTCGTCGCCCACGAACGGAGGGCCCCAACGCCGAGTCTCGTCGCCGCGCGGCTCCTCGATCTTCACGATCCGCGCCCCTGCGTCGCTCATGAGCATTGTGCAAAGCGGCCCCGCGAGAATGCGCGAGAAGTCGGCAACGAGAATCCCTTCGAGGTGCCTCAGCTGTTGTCCGGTCATAAGGTCACGCGGCGCTCCTCGTGGATCGTTCCCCTTTTTTCGCCCATCGATCGACCGCACGAGACGCGCGGGAAGGAAAGGATACCGGAGTTAGGGGCGGGAGCGAGTGACGGTCGTCTCTCGTGAAAGAGATGAACGGGCAGGGAGCTCGAAAGTCAAAAGCCGGGCTCGGGCGCGTTCACGGGAGAGTCTTCCACAGCCGGCGTGCACTCCATGAACGTGAACGCTTCCGGGCCCGTGAACGGCTTCTCGCGGCTCACGTGCAGCTTCGCGGCCGCGTGGCCTACTCGTACTTTGTCTTCAGCCTCTCGAGATCGTTCAGCGCCTTGCGGAGGATCTCTACGACGTGGCCAACCTCGTGCCCGTAGAAACGCATCTCGGCGTCGCACTCCCCCAGCGAGTAGATCGCCTCGTCGCGCTCGAGCCGGTCGCGCTCGAGGCGAAGGCGCTCGGCCAGCTCTTCGATCTCGGATCGGAGCACGTAGCGGAGATCCTTCTCGCCGAGGTATCGCTTGCACTGCGGGCAGTGAATCGAGGCGTCAGAAACGTCGTCGACCAGTTCGAACACGAACTGGCGGTTGCATGTCGGGCACTCGAATACTTCGGGCAGCACAGTGCGAATCCTCGAATCCAGAATAGGCCTGAACCCTTGGAATTCAAGGGTTGACAGTGAGGTTTGTCGCGAATACGATCGCGCACCCGAAGTGCTGGGGCCCGAAGTGCTGGGAGATCGTTCAATGGTAGGACAACCGGCTCTGGACCGGTGAATCGGGGTTCGAGTCCCTGTCTCCCAGCCACAACTTCCGATGCGAGGCGCTCCGCGGTCTGACCCGCGCGACCTTCGCTCCACCTCCACAACGTGGCCAGCCCAGCGAGCGCGGAACCGGGATTCTCCGTCGCATCATCAACTCCTGACGCCCACAGTTAGGCATTCGCGACGAACGGCCTCGTGTTGCCTGATCCCGGCGCGCTGAACGAGCGCGACCAAATCTCACATGCAGGGTCGCAGGACACTCAAAGGAAGGTCAGATCCACTCGCAGGATCGAACCGTGAACGGCGAAGCGATGAGAACTTCGAGCGCGGATGACCCACGAGAATTCGCTGCAGCGAGAGCTCGAAGTGCATGGATACGAGGCTCGCGAGCTTTCGTCGAGTCGGTTGGGCTACCCCGACACACGCCGCCGTTGTGATTTGAATTCCATGGATCGATTCGATATGGTGGCGACTCTTTGCCGCATTCTTCGTCAGGCTCTCAGGCCCCGAACACGAAGGAGGACCGACGTGCCTTTCCGCAACCTCATCGCAATCGCTTTCTCGATTGGCATCGCAGCTTCCGTATTCGCGCAGTCCGAGGTGGACATCGAGAAATTCACGAATGGTCAGGACGCGGACACCGCCCCCGGACCGGTCGTGATCGTAGGGGACACGGTTTCATGGACGTATGTCGTGACGAACACCGGCAGCAGGCCACTGACGAACATCAGTGTGACGGACGACCAGGGTGTGACCGTCACCTGCCCAGGCACGACGCTCGATGCAGGCTTCTCGTTCACCTGCACCGCGAGCGGCACCGCGTTGTCGGGCCAGTATGCAAACATCGGGACCGTTAGCGCGGAACTACCTGATGCGACGCCAGTCAGCGATTCTGACCCAAGCCATTACTTCGGGCAGGCTGTCGCGTCGATCTCGATCGAGAAGCGGACGAACGGATTCGATGCCGACATCGCTCCCGGCCCTTCCGTCCCGGTGGGCAGCACAGTGAACTGGGAGTATGAGATCACGAACATTGGTGCTGACGACCTTTCCGATATTTCGGTCACAGATGATCAAGGAGTGGTGGTCTCGTGCCCTGGAACGACCTTGGCTCCCGGCGCATCGATGACCTGCACGGCGTCGGCTCTTGCCCAGGCTGGTCAGTATTCGAACATCGGTACGGTCAACGCGACCCTTCCCAGCGAAGACCCAACGGCAGCTTCGGATCCGAGTCACTACTACGGCCAAACGCTCGTTCTGGTGAAAAGGACCAACGGAATTCAATCGGAAACCCCGCCGGGGCCCGCGGTCGCGCCCGGCTCAACGGTCACATGGACCTACCAAGTGACGAACCCGGGACCTGCGACGGTCACGGGACTCTCGGTCACGGATGATCAGGGCGTCACCGTCACTTGCCCGCAAACGACGCTCGCCGCCGGCGAAAGCGTCACGTGCACGGGCAGCGATATCGCGCAAGCAGGTCAGTACACCAACGTCGGAACTGCAAGCGCGACCCTGCCGCTCGGCGGAATCGTCACCGCGACCGACAGCGGCTTCTACTTCGCAAATTCCATCGCGATCGAGAAGTCCACCAACGGAGTCGATGCCGACCTCCCTCCTGGTCCGTCATTGAGTCCCGGGTCGGTGGTCGACTGGACCTACGTCGTCACGAACCTCGGAAGCGAGACCCTAACAGCCGTGGGCGTGACCGATGACCAGGGCGTCACTGTTACCTGCCCGGGGACCACACTCGGCCCCGGTGCATCGATGACCTGCACCGCCTCGGGCGTCGCAATCTCCGGCCAGTATGCCAACGTCGGAACCGTCGATGCGACATCGCCGACGCTCGGAGCTCTCTCAGCATCTGACCCGAGTCACTATTTTGGTCAGACCGTCGATCTCGACTTCGGCGACGCGCCCGATCCAGCATTCCAGACACTCTTCGCGTCGAACGGCGCACGTCACATTCTCGGCGGTGCCGTGTTTCTGGGCGCGTGTGTCGACGCCGAGGCCGACGGACTCACGAGTGCTGGAGCGGACGGCGACGACCTCGCGGCAGGGACGACCTTCGGAACCTGCGCGACGCCTGGAGACGATGAAGATGGCGTCGTGTTCACGACAGCCCTCCTCACCGGCATGACCGCGAGTGTCGATGTCGTCGCATCCTTACCGTGCACCCTCTCCGCATGGATCGATTTCGCCGGCGACGGCGACTGGGGAGACGCGGGTGAGAATCTTTTCCCTGGTGGGACGGCGCTCGCTGCCGGCACGAACTCCCTCAACTTCGCAGTGCCGGCCTCCGCAGTACCGGGAACGACATCTGCCCGGTTCCGCTGCACCACCGACGGCGCAGTAGGCTTCACAGGCGAGGCGGGCGACGGCGAAGTCGAGGACTACACCGTCACGATCGAACTTCCAGTCGTTTCCGTTTCGGCAACCAAGGTCGCATCGCTGTCGGTCGACGTGGACAGCGACAGCCTTGCCGACCCGGGCGACACACTCCTCTACACGATTACCATCGTGAATAGCGGCACCGATGACGCTACCGGGGTCACGTTCATCGACGCGCCCGACGTCAATACGGCGCTCGTCGCCGGTTCCGTGACGACGACCGCCGGTACGGTTACGACGGGAAACACGGTCGGCGATTCGACAGTCGCCGTAAACGTGGGAACAGTCGCGGCGTTAGGCGGGACCGTGACGATCACGTTCCAGGTCACGATCGACAATCCGTTCCCCATCGGTGTGGCGGAGGTCTCGAATCAGGGGGTTGTCTCCGGCGACAACTTCGCCGACACGCCGACCGACGATCCCGCCGCGGGGGGTGCGGCTGACGCGACGACCACGCCCATTTCCGCCGCCGCGGCGGCCGGGGCTCCGATCCCAGCCACCGGCACCTGGGCGCTGATTGCGATGATCGCGATTCTCGGGCTTGTGGCCGTGCGGAGGATTGCAACCGGTTGATACGAATGAGGCGATCGGACCTGCACCAGACGCTGGGGCGCCGCGGAAGGTATCTCCGGAGCACGGCTCCAGTGCCGTGCCAGGCGCAACGACCAAGCAGCTGACCCCGCCACCGCGGCACCGCTGCGGCACCAGCGAAGCAGTAGCGCGCTCGCTCCGTCAGGGAGGAACCGCACGTCCCCGCGCGATATACTGACGAGCCGAAATCCCCGCGGCGCTCCGACTCCGGAATGGCGAGCAAAGACACTACGACTTCCGACTTCTCCGCTGAGGACTCAGCAGTCCTTCGCATCCCGGCGTGCATCGTTCAAATCTACGGCGGTGACATCGGCAAGCGGGTAGCGTTCGACACTGACGAGATCACGATCGGCCGCGACGACGACAACACGATCGTGGTCGACCTGTCGACCGTCTCGCGTCACCACGCGCGACTCGTGCAGCACGCCAGAACGTGCCACGTCGAGGACCTCGGAAGCACGAATGGCTCGTTCATCAACGGCGATCGCGTCACAGGCCTTCGCGAGCTGCGAAGCGGCGATCTTCTGAAGGTGGGCGGCGCCGTCTTCAAGTTCATCGAGGGTGGCAACATCGAGGCGCTCTACTACGAGGAGATCTACCGCCTAACGATCATCGATGGGCTGACCCAGATACCGAACAAGCGCTACCTCCTCGATTTTCTCGATCGTGAGCTCGCGCGCTCCCGACGACACCAACGCCCCCTCCACCTCGCGATGCTCGACGTCGATCATTTCAAGAGGGTCAATGACGAGATGGGCCATGTCGCCGGAGACACGGTCCTGCGCGGCATCGCGCAAATCCTTCAGAGCGAAGTGCGTCGCGACGAGCTCGCCGCGCGCTTCGGTGGCGAGGAGTTCACCATCGTCCTCCCGGAAACCGAACTCACGGGAGCCATCGCCTTCTGCGAACGCATCCGCGAGAGTGTCGCATCACACCCGTTTCGCGAGAATGCGCGGGAGATCAACGTCACGGTGAGCATCGGCCTTGCGGGAGTCGAGCCCGACTTCGACGGCGACCAGTTCATCGCAGCCGCCGATCGACGCCTCTACAGCGCAAAGGCATCCGGGCGTAATCGCGTCGTGTACGACGAGAGCGAGTGAGTGGGAGTCTTTTCTCGCGAATAGCTCGACAGTGGCACCAAGGGCAGCAGGGTCGCGAACAGAGCCTTGTTGCACCCTCGATCGCCAAAGGAGGAAGGCGCCGGCTTGCGCCGGCGCCTGGCATGCGGAGACGAGAAACTAAAATCGCTAGCTGCAGGATTAGGACGACTTGTACCTCAGGTTCATCGGTCCATGTTCTGGGTCGTTGTCAACTTCGGGATCGAGGTTGTACGGCTGCCCGTTGTACGTGATGTTGATTCCGTACGAATAGCCGACGTCCTGGCCGCTCGTGTTCGTGTTGTCGTCGGCAAGCGAATACTGTGTGTCGGTCACACGGGTCAGGGTTCCCGGTGAAGTTCCCTTGAAGTAGATGCCATTGGCCGCAAACGTTGCGCCAGGGGTCTGGAGGTTCCAGGTCACAGACTGGCTGTTGCCGTAGGGAACGTGAACGGGGTCGGGATTGCATTGAATCTGCGGCGTGGAGCTGGAGTTGAAGGTGATGGTTACGATAGACATGGCTGATCTGCTTTCTGCGCGCGAGGCGCGGTTGTCGCGCTCACGCGCGGTTGGTTGGATTGCCGTTTCGCGTTGCTTCCCAAAGTGTCATCAGAGCACGTCCGCGATATCCAGTTTTCAAGAGCCGTTCCACTAGCGGTGTTGCGTCGCCGACTCGTCCCATGTGGAGCAGAGCGCGTGCGAGCAGCACGAGCTCGATATTGCGGAGCGAATCGCGTGCGGGCCAGAGTGCCTCCACCACGGAGCCCCACTCCTGTGTTGCGACGGACGAATCACCCATTCGAGCGGCGACTAGTCCGCGAGTGATCGCGATCTCCCATGCCAATCGCCTATCGGCCTCCGTCGCCGGTATGCCTGAAAGTGTCGCGTGGGCGGATTCGATCTCCTGACGCGCTCCTGCCACGCTGCCTCGATCCAGCAGAAGGAGTGCAAGTCTATCGTGGATCGTCGCGACGTCGTTTCTCCAAAGGACGCGGCGAGGGTCCTTGTTAAGCAGCAGCCCAAGGCGTGTCAGGTCACGACGATACGCCGCCTCGGCGGAGTCCAGCTCGCCGCGGTGATGAAGTAGGTTCGCGATGTTCGAGTCAGCAACGGTCAGCTCCCGCTGCCAGCTCGCGTTCTCCGCGTCGCGCCCCACCAGCTTCGTCAGCAGCCGATGCGCCTCCGAGAAGTGTTTCAGAGCAAGCTCCTCCACGCCCATTTCCTCGGCGAGCCTGCCGAGGAAGTTGAGATTCGCGGCCATGCGCTGCATCCACTTCGAATTGTCCGGCTCCGATCGCAGTGCATTCGTCAGGAGCTCGTGCTCCCGCTGGAGGGCTTGTTCCGCCTCTCCGTAGCGTCCGAGAAAGCGCAGCACGACTCCGATCTTGTTGACCGTTCTGGCGAGGTCGGCGTTCCAGGCAACATTCTGCGGCTCGCGCTTGAGCCTTCGCTCCTTGATCACCACCGCGCGCTGGTAATGTGTGAGGGCGCCTTCCAGGTCGCCCCGCTGTTCGAGAATCGTGCCTACATTGGCGTGGCCATAGGCAACTTCGAGTTGGTAGTCAGCGTTCTGCGGCTCGGTGGCGGCGAGCTTCTCACTGATTCTGAGGTATCTCGTGTAGTGATCGAGCGCGCCAGCGAGATCGCCCTGCTTCTGACGCAGGCTTCCCATCCAGAAGTGGCTGGCGCCTAACTCGATCTGGTTCTCTCCGTCGCGCGGATCGCGCTTGACGGCGGCCGTCGCGAGGTCGATCGACGAACGGAGCACCTCCTCCGCTCCGGCAAGATTCCCCTGCGCCATCCGCACCTCGCCAAGTTGGTTGAGCGTCTTCGCGTTGCGACGGAGCTCCTGGGGACTGATCTCCTCGGGACGCAGCGATTTGAAGTAGTCGAGCGCGTGGGCACCGACGTCATCGAGGACGTCGAGGCGCCCGACCGGCTCGAGCTTCGTGCGGAGGTCACCGACCATGAATCCGATGAGCGCCTCAGCCTGACCGCGGCGGCGATCGGCATCGGCGCGCGCGCTGATGGCGGTGTTCCTCTCGCGCTGAACGTCGGTGACGTATTTCGCGGTTGCGAGAACGATCAGCGCGACCGCCGCAATCGCCGCCACACGCTGCAGCGCGCGGCGCGAGCGCGTTGCGATTCGCGAAAGTCGGCCGATCACGGTGAGCGCCGTGGGACGATCGCTCGGTGCGAGCACCTTGAGACTGTCGATGAGATTCGCAACGTCGCGATCGACCCCCGTGTACCGTTCCGACTCTCCGCGTGCGGCTCGCTCCAGTACCTGCTGCACCGTCAACGAGTCTTCGTGCGGATCTCGCCCCGTGAAGAGCACTTGAAGAAAGAGGCCGAACGAGTACATGTCGCTCGCGGTCGTGACGGACTCACCCCGTGCCTGCTCGGGACTCATGTAAGCAGGTGTGCCGACGGCGTCGCCCACGCGCGTGTCGTTGCTTTCGGGCCTCGGCACGAGAGAAAGCTGTTTGACGAGGGTCTCGCCATCCTCGGCGCGCGGATGACGCTCAGGTTCACGATCGTCCGCGCGCTCCTCGCGGCCGCGAAGCTCGTGGATCGACGTCGCGATTCCGGCCCTCGGCTCCTCTTCACAAACGGCCGGCGCTGACGCGTCGCCCTCCACGGCGACCGCCGGTTCGACTGATTGAGCCCGAATCTCGCTCGGTCCGGTCTCCTGCGCCGAAGAAACGGTCGGGCGCGCGAGTCCGAAATCGAGAACTTTCACGTTGCCGTCGGCCGTGAGCATCACGTTGTCCGGCTTCAGGTCACGATGGACGATGCCGATGCGGTGCGCCGCGGCGAGCGCACGAGCGACCGCTTCGGCGATGCTCAGCTTCTCGCGGAATCCAAGGCCGTCAGCCAGCGCCCGGCGTACCGTCCGCCCATTGATCAATTCGAGGACGAGATAATCGCAATCCTCACCCTCGACGTAATCGTAGATGCGGCAGATGCCAGGGTGGTCGAGCTGCGAGAGCATTCGCGCTTCGCGCAGGAATCGATTGCGCGCCGAGTCATGGAGGCGCCGTTCAGCGCGGATCGTCTTGAGTGCAACGGAACGCTGCAGCCTCTCGTCGAAGCCCTCATACACCTCACCCATCCCGCCACGCCCAAGGACACCAGTCACCCGGAAATGGCCGAAGCGCCCCCCGATAGCGGTCAACACGAGCTCCTTTTTGGAATGCTCGGGACTATAGCAGAATCGAGAAAACCGGTGAATCGCGGCACCGGCACGAAGGCTCGGAAGGTCGCCATTCACTGCTCGCGCGCCCGAAGGCGAACCCTCACTCACCCACGCGCCCGAGATCGCCTAGCGCGTCGCGCGGAGCGACGAGGGGATTAGGGGTCACGCGCGACCGGAGGCCGGTCGCCGGTCGGATCTGCTTCTATGTTGCTACGGTTAGGCTGGAGCGCGCCTTACGCGAGCCGTGCACGCATCGATGCGCAGTCCTCAGCGAGCGATGAGTCGTCGCGCATCGCGGCCTCGGCGGCGCGCGTGAGGTCGCTCACGCGCCCGAGGCTCCGGAGGCCGAGCGCGCCGGCGATCACCCACAGAATGCGCGGCTCACGCAGGATTGTCGCAGCTTTCGCGCTCTTTCCAGTCGTCGAACGCCAGGAAAACGCCTGTCTTCGGGCCGTCCGCTTTCAATTCCTCCGGCGCGCGACTCGCTGGCCGCGTCAATGACGTTCAGCCGCGCCGCGCTGCCTCGATGGTGGCGATGTCGATCTTCTGCATCGTCATCATTGCGCCGAAGGCACGCCTGGCCTCGTCGCCTCCCGCGGCGAGCGCGTCGGTCAGGGCACGCGGAGTAATCTGCCAGGAGAGGCCCCAGCGATCTTTGCACCAGCCACACGCGCTCTCCTGCCCGCCATTGTTGACGATCGCGTTCCAGTAGCGGTCGGTCTCGTCCTGATCATCCGTCGCGACCTGGAACGAAAAGGCCTCACTCTGTTTGAACGCCGGACCGCCGTTGATACCGAGACAGGGAATGCCCAGAACGGTGAATTCCACGGTCAACACATCGCCTTTCTTCCCGCCCGGAAAGTCGCCCGGTGCCTCGTGAACCGCGGTCACTGCACTCTCCGGGAATGTGGCGGCATAGAACCGCGCAGCGTCGACCGCATCTTCGTCGAACCAGAGACAAATCGTGTTCTTCGGCTTCATTCTCATCTGCTCCTTTCGGTTTCATCAGGGTCACGACGCGGTCTGGAGTGGCGAATCTCGTCATGTTCCGCCACCTCGTCTCCGCGCGGACGTCATCCCCCGGGCGTCGCCATCGTGTGTTCGGCTAGTGGCCTGTATTGGAGGAATTGGTACCAATTCCTCCAATACAGGCCGCTAGTGTATCCGCGGACGGCAGAGTCGACGGTACCGACCTCTCGCACTGGCGCTTCCGATTCCTCTATTACCAGCCCGTACCAGCCCCTCGCCGAACTCGCAGTCGTTTCACTTCGTTACATTCTCGACATCAGCTCGACACGTTGAGAACGCACTCTGTGCGTCGTGAGAAAGATCTTCACCCTAACCACACTCGCGATCGCAGTCGTCATCACACTCGCGCTCCTGGCGCGCACACGCCCGGAAGAGCAACCTCCGTCTGCCACGATCGCTCCCACGCCGCAACGAAGGGTTGAAACGGTCGTGAAGGCCACCGGCGTCATCAACCCGATGATCGGCGCCGAGGTGCGCGTGGGATCGCGGAGCTCCGGCGTCGTGCGACGGCTTTACGTGCGCGTCGGAGACACGGTTCAGAACGGTCAGCCGCTCGCCGAGCTCGACGATCGCGACCTCGCCGCACGCCGCGACGAAGCACGCGCCGCACTCGAGCTCGCCGAAGCGAATCTCGCCTGGGCGCACGCCGATGTCGCGCGCAAGCGCGATCTCCATCGGGCAGGGCTGCTCGCAAGGGCCGATCTCGACCTCGCGGAGCGCGGGTTCGCGGTCGCCGAACAACAGCGTGACGGCGCGAGCGCGACGCTTGCGTTCGCGACGACGCAGCTCGGCTACGCGAAGATCGTCGCGCCGATCGCGGGTGTCGTTGCGTCCGTGTCGACGCAGGAGGGCGAAACGGTCGCTGCCAACTTCGCCACCCCGACATTCGTGACGCTCATCGATCTGAACCGACTCGAAGTCTGGGCGTACGTCGACGAGACCGACATCGGCCGCATCGAGATCGGACAGCCGGCTCGATTCACCGTCGACACGTATGGCGACGAGCAATTCGAAGGTCGCGTGACCGCGATCTATCCGAAGCCCGAGATCCGCGACAACGTCGTGAACTACGTGACCGTCATCCGCTTCGAACCTCCGCGCAATCGCGTGCTCCGTCCGGAGATGACGACGACCGTACAGATCGAGCTCGATCGACAGGAGACGAAATGATTGAACTGCAGGGAATCACAAGGGTCTACGCACCGTCAGGACGGCCGCCGGTGCACGCGCTGAGCGACGTTTCTCTGCGCATCGAGCGCGGCGAGTTCGTCGCCGTCGTCGGCACATCGGGCTCCGGCAAGTCGACGCTGATGAGCATTTTCGGCCTCCTCGCTCGCCCCACCTCAGGACGTTACCTCTTCGACGGGCACGACGTCACGACCCTGAGCGTCGAGGAGCAGGCGCGCTTCCGCAATAAGCGCGTCGGCTTCGTCTTCCAGGGTCTCCACCTCCTGCCGCGGACGAGCGCTCTCGAGAATGTCGAGCTTCCGCTTCTCTATTCGGAGCGCACGGCGATCGACGGCCTGGGTTCGAAAGCACTGGCCGCCGTCGGCCTCACCGATCGCATGCAGCACACGCCGGCGGAGCTCTCCGGCGGACAACAGCAGCGCGTCGCCATCGCACGCGCGCTCGTCAACGAGCCCGACATCGTGCTGGCCGACGAGCCGACCGGGAACCTCGACCCGCGCTCCGCGCTCGAGGTGATGTCGTTGTTTCGCGAGCTGAACCGGCAAGGCCACACGATCGTGATCGTCACGCACGACATGGCGATGGCGGGCCACGCGAAACGCGTCGCTCGCATCGAAAATGGTCGAATCGTCGCCGATCGAACGACGACGCCAGCGCGAGAGCGCGCCTCGGAGGCACGATGAACGCGATCCGGCTCGTGCGGCACAGCATTCGCGCAATTTCACGCTACAAGCAGCGCAGCGCGTTCATCATGCTCGGCAGTTTCGTCGGCACCGCGGCGCTCACACTCGTCGTCGCGGTCGGAGCGGGAGCCGAGCGCAAGATGCTCTCGACAGTGCGCCAGCTCTTCGGAGTATCGTCGATCATCGTGATGGCGGGAGGCGCCCATCTGATGGGGCCGCCACGCGCGAACGCGGCGCGCCTAACGCTCGACGACATCGAAGCGATCGCGAGCGACGTCTCCGCCGTCGAGATCTGGGACCCTCAGCAGGCCCTTCCTGAGGCGTCAGTCCGGTACGAGGGAAGGACGGCGACGGCGCGCGTGCTCGGACAATCGGAGCGCGCCGAGCGCGCGTGGCAGCGAACCGTCACTCGCGGCGTGTTCATCGACGAAACCGCCGTGCGCGCCTCCGCACGCGTTGCGCTGATCGGCGAAACGACTGCCCGAGAGCTATTCGGTGACGGCGATCCAATCGGCCAGGAGATTCTCGTCGGCAACGTCCCACTCCGGATCGTCGGCATTCTCGAGCCGTTCGGCACCGACCTCCACGGAATGGATCGCGACGACGAAGTTGTCGTACCGATCTCGACGATGATGCGTCGATTGATGAACGTCGACACGATCATTCTCGCGAAGATCCTCGTGAGAGACCCATCGCAGGTAGAGGGCGCCGTGCGTGACATAACGCGGGTTCTGCGTGAACGTCACGGAATCCCGGCAGGGCGACCCGACGACTTCACGCTCGTCTCCCCCATCACCGTTCAGAAGATGGTCGCCCGAACGGAGCGCATTCTCAAACTCTATCTTCCGCTCGTCGCCGCGATCGCGCTTCTCGTCGCGACGATCGTCGCGGCGGCGTTGATGCTCGCGTCGGTGAACGAACGCGTCGGCGAGATCGGGTTACGGCGCGCCGTCGGCGCGCGCGTTGAAGACGTGCTGCTCCAGTTCGTCGTCGAGACGTCGGCTACGATGCTGAGCGGAGGGCTCCTCGGAGTCATCGCCGGCAGCGTTGCGGCCGAGGCGATCGCGGCACGCCTTCATCTCGGCCAGCTTCTTCCGTGGCGCGCTGCGCTGCTCGGGATCGTGGTGTCGATCATCACGGGAATTCTCGCGGGCGTGCTTCCGGCGCGCCGCGCTGCGCGGCTCGACCCCGTGGAAGCGCTTCGATGAGGCTTCGCCGCAATGTCGTCGCATCGATTCGCGCGCTCTCGGCGCAGAGGCTACGCTGGACGCTGGCCTTGAGCAGCGTGTCGATCGGCGTCGCCGCCGTCATTCTCACGAGTGCAATCGGAGCCGGCGCCAGCCGCGAAGTCGAACGAAGCATGGATGCCATGGGGTCGAACCTCATCGTCGTGAGACCCGCCCAGGTGCAGCGCTTCGTCGCGCGGAAACCGATCCGAGGCTTCGTCACGACACTCGAGGTCGACGACTGTGACGCGATCGCGCGGCTTCCATTCGTCGTCGCGACGGCGCCGGGCGCTGAACGCCCCGTTCGCGCGAAGGCGGGCAACGACGCGACCGTGACGAAGGTACTCGGCACATCGCCCGCGTATCTCTCCGTGCGTAACGCGCGCGTGCGTAGCGGTCGCTTCTTCGATCACGAAGACGATTGGGGCTCGCGTCGCGTCGCGGTGCTCGGCTTCCGCGTCGCCGAGGCATTGTTCGAAGAAGCGGACCCCCTGGGCAGCGAGATTCGCGTGCTGGGCGTTCCGTTTGAGGTGATCGGGGTACTCGAATCCAAAGGGGCGATGCCCGACGGTTCCGACGAAGACAACCAGATCCTCATCCCGATCACGACCGCGCTGCGCCGCGTGCTCAACACGACGTGGCTGACGAGCGTGTTCGTGAGCGTCAACGATCGCGCGGCGATGGACACCGCAGCCGAAGGCATCGAGGATCTCGTTCGGGCACGCCACGCGCGCAGCGATTTTTCAGTCCAGAACACCACGAAGTTCGTTTCGATGCAGTCGCAGGTCGCCAGCTTCCTGACGAAGCTCGCGACCGGGCTCGGAGTCATTACGCTTGCGGTCGGCGGAACGGGTATTCTCGCGTTGATGATGATGTCGGTGAAGGAACGGACGCCGGAGATCGGCCTGCGGATGGCGATCGGCGCCACTCCCAATGATGTCCTCGTGCAGTTCCTCTTCGAATGCACGCTGCTCGCGTCGGCAGGATGGGTCCTGGGAATTGCAATCAGCGGAGCCGGTGCGATCGCGGTGTCGCTCGTGACGGAATGGACGCTTGCCGTTCCGTTCGACGCCCTGCTTGCGTCGGCCGCGATGGTGCTCGTCGCGGGGCTCGGCTTCGGCGCGTTCCCTGCTCGCAAGGCTTCGATGATGACGCCGATCGCGGCGCTTCAGTCACGGTGAGCGCGATGCCGACACGTGTCCTCATCATTGACGACGACGAAAAGCTGAACGCGCTGCTCACCGAGTACCTCGGCCGCTTTGACGTTCGAGTAACGACGGCGGTGCATCCCGAGGCGGGACTGCGCGCTGTGAGGAGCGATCCACCCGACATCCTCATTCTCGACGTCATGCTCCCGGGGATGGACGGCTTTTCGGTCTGTCGCAAGATTCGCGAAAGCAGCCGGATTCCGATCATCATGCTCACCGCCCGTGGCGACGTGACCGACCGGATCGTCGGGCTCGAAATGGGTGCCGACGACTATCTCCCGAAGCCGTTCGAGCCGAGGGAGCTCGTCGCACGCATTCAAGCGGTGCTGCGGCGAGGGAAGGGCGAAGAGACAGAGGTCTCTCGCTACGGCACGCTGGAGTTGAACTGGGCGGCGCGCTCGGCGCGGCTCGCGGGTGAGGAGCTCGAGCTGACCGGTGCGGAATTCGAGCTGCTCGCGCTGCTCGTACGAAACCGCGGGCGCGTGCTCTCGCGCGAGCGGATCATGGATGAAACGCGCGGCGTCGATTGGGGGGCTTTCGACCGGTCGATCGACGTGCTCGTCAGCCGCCTTCGACAGAAGCTCCGCGACGATCCTAGGCGGCCGTCGTTGATCCGCACGGTTCGCGGCTCGGGGTACAGCTTCATCGGCGGCGATAATGTCTGAGCACGCCCGATCACATTCGTCGGTCTTCGCAAAGCTGCTCGCGATCATGCTGACCATGGCAATCAGCCTCTTGCTGCTCGTCAGCGGCTTCTTTCTCTTCGTGCTCGTCCCCACGCTCAACAGCTCGGTCGACGCGCTCGGCGAGGAGTACGTTCACGACTTCGCGGCATCGCAGCCGAACTTCGACGAGGCGAAGCGAATCAGCGAACGACTCGACCTCGAGGTACGCTACGAAGGACCCGACGGAACATGGTCGACCTCGGACGAGCTCCCTCCGATCGCACAGGTCGAGCTCGGCGGCGGCCACTGGCTCTTCGGCGGACGGGGCTACCATCTCGGCAGCGCGCCTAACGGCGGAACCTACCTCGTTTACTGGAATTTTCGGCAGAAGACTCTTTCCGCGCACCACGCGCTGCTTGCGCTCCTGCTCGCCCTCATCGGAGGAACGATCGTCGTGACGCACGTGGTCATCCGCGGGCTGCTTCGCCCGCTGCGTTCGCTCGGCGACGGCGTGGAGCGCCTCAGCGCCGGGCACCTCGACGTCGTACTGCCGGAAGAGACTCGCGACGAGTTCGGCGTGCTCACGAGGGCCTTCAACGAAATGGTCGGTCGCGTCCGCGAGATGATCCGCGCGCGCGACCAGCTGCTCGTCGACGTGAGCCACGAGTTGCGGTCCCCATTGACGCGATTACGCGTAGCGACCGAACTGCTTCCCGAGCAGTGCGATCGCTCGAGCATGACGGCCGACCTCGCCGAAATGGAGATGATGATCGCCGAGCTGCTCGAGCTCGAGCGGCTTCGCGACGGGCGCGGCATCGCTGCGGTACGGCAGGACCTCGCGCCGATCATTCGCGAGGTCGTCGGGAGTTTCGAGAATCGTCCGCCCGGCGTGCGCATCGTCTCACTGCCGGACGAGATCACCGCCGAGATCGATGGAGAGAGGATTCGCACCGTCGTGCGCAATCTCATCGAGAACGCGATCAAGTTCTCCCGCCCTGACAGCCACGTCGTCGAGCTCTCCGCGATGTGCGACACTGCGACGGTCGTGTTGCGCGTCACCGACGACGGCCCGGGCGTACCCGACGAAGACCGCGCTCTGATTTTCGAGCCCTTCTTCCGCGCGAGCCGTTCGCGCTCCAAGAGCCCGGCCGGTTATGGTCTGGGGCTCAGCATCTGCAAGCGCATCGTCGAAGCGCACGGTGGAACGATCAGTGTGCGCAGCGGGGGCGGACCGGGGGCAGTGTTCGAAGTGACGTTGCCGCGGAGGGCGCCTTAGTCGCGAAGGGAGCGTGTGACTCGTCGCCTGCTCCACACGGCGGCGCTTCTGTGCGCCTTACGGCTCGGGTGCAGGCCATGGTTCCGGGTTCCCTCGCGTCGAACACCAATCCGTTCGCATCGCGCCTCACGCGCTCTGCATTTCGCGACTTGCGTTCCGATATAATCGCGTTTTCGGCACAAAGGAGAATGCGAGTGACGTTACGCGACCGAGTCGCTGCGGAGACCGCCACCGCTGGCGATGAGTTCCGATTGCGCGCCACCGACGTGACGCGGCTCGAGGCGTTTAGCGACTCGGTTTTTGCGTTCGCGCTCGCCCTTCTCGTCGTCTCTACCGACGTTCCGGCCACCACGGCCGAGCTCTTCACCACGCTTCGCGAGTTTCCCGCCTTCGGTCTGACGTTCGCCGTCCTCGTCTGGCTCTGGCACATGCACGTCGTCTATTTCCGCCGCTACGGGCTCGACGACGCGGTCACGAGCGCGCTCAATGCCCTTCTCCTCTTCGTGATCCTCTTTTACGTCTATCCGCTCAAGTTCATGTTCACGGCGCTCTACCGCGGCTTTACCGGTGCGGGATGGTCGATCACCTTCGGAGACGGGCGGATGCTCATGGCGGTCTACTCCGCCGGCTTCGTCGCCGTGTTCCTGATGTTCGCTTTGCTGTACGGCCACGCGCTCAGGCTCCGCGACCGTCTTGCCCTCGATGCCGCGGAAACGCTGATCACGCGCGCGACACGCGATGCCCATCTCATCCTTGCGGCGCTCGGCGTCGTCTCGCTCGGCCTGCTGACCTCGCGCTCCTGGTGGACGGTCCCGGCAGCCGGCTATCTCTACGGGATGATCGGCCCGCTCATGTGGTGGCACTGGAGACGGGCGAAGAAGGCATCTGCCGCGTTGCGCGCGATCGAAGCTCGAGCGTAAGGCGTCGGATTGACGAAAGGCCGTGCCGGGCGCGTTTCACGGCCCAGTTGTGCGCCTCGCTCACGCCTCACGAATCGGCACGATCTCTCTTCAATACGAACTTCTGCAGGAGGATCGCGACGAACGCGAGAGCGATCGCGAGACCGACGAGCGAGCCGACGCGGTAAAGCCCGCCGAGGCGCATCAGGTCGTGGAGGAAGCACTTGAGGATTGCAACGACGAGCAGCCCCAGCGCCGCGATGCGCGCGGCGCGTACGCGCTTGACGATCCCGACGACGAGCATCGCGATCGCGTAGACCGCCCAACCTAACGTGTAGGTCAAATCCTGCGCGAGGCCCGCATCGAAGTCGAAGGTGATCGACTCACCCGTCGAGTAGTAGTCGGCGATCTCGATGTTGAGCAACAGGAAGAGGAGGATCGCGCCACCCGCGTTGAGCGCCGCGGCGAAGCGCCGCAGCCACGGCCAGTCGAGCCCCGTTCTTCCGGCGAGCCACGACGCAACGAAGAACGCCGCTGCTGGAACGAGATAGGTGTAGAGGTACCAGTTGACGATCGGTACGTCGCTTCGCGGATGGTAGTCGAGCACCGCCGGGTTGAGCGCGAGTCGCGCGAAGGCGACGAGGGCAAGTCCCGCGGCCCACGCGAGCAATCCCGGATGGCGCAGCTTGCCGATGAGCCAGACGAGTGCCGCGACCTCGAGCGCCCACGCAATCGTGACGAACTCCTTGTCGAGCTGCACCGGCACGGCGAGCGTGATGAATGCAAGCACCGCAGCCGCCACCATCGCCCGCGTCCCGCTCGCCGGCTGGTCTTCCGGCTCGCGGCGCGCGAGACGGTCGAGCAGAAAGGCGAGCAGCCCCGCCTGCGCGAGCGGCAGGAGTCCGATCGCGCGGAAGCCGACCCATTCGAGGCTCTCTTTCGCGAAGACGAAGAAGGTCGCGCTCATCACGATCGACGCCAGGTACGGCTCGATCCGCCCTCGGCTCCGCTCCCTCAACACGAGCGGATAGAACGCGAGAATGAGGTAGAGCACGAAACCGAGCAGCATCGCTCCGCCCCACGTCGCACGGTCAAAACTCTCTCCGCGCCAAACGAAAATCGCCGTCGTCACCGGAACGGTCGCGACGATTGCGATCGCGTGCCATTCCATGATCCAGGCGACGGCGAGGAGTAAGGCGAGCACGGCGGCGTGGGCGGCGAGAATCAGTGGCGTCGCCGGCCGGCCCGCCAATTCGCCGCTCGAGATCAGGACCGTCTCGGCGACGAGCGCGGTCAGAAGTGCGCCCACGGCGACCTTCGCGCGGAATGCGCCGTCCCCAAAGCGCGTCAGCGCAACAAGACCGAAGGCGAGGGCTGCAAGCACGACCGCAAGGATCACACCACGGGTCACGGTCGGGGCGCTGCCAGCCGTCTCGATCCAGATTCCGACGGCGACCTCGCCAAGCACGCCTGCGGCGATCGCGAGAACACCGCGACGCGCCGCGAGTGACGTCGCGGCGACCATCACCGCGAGCGCGATCAACGCGCCGGCGAAGCGCCCGTCGGGATGCGCATACGCGGCGTTCCCGGCGACGACCATCATGAAGACGAAGCCGGAAAGGACGACGTACGGGCTGTAGTCTTCGCGTTCGCCCTCCGCGCGTGCACGCATCAGCCTCACCGACGCGCCGAGCGAGAGCGCCGCGAGTACGAGCATCGCCGCAATTGCCTTGCCCGCGCTGATCTCGAGCCCGGCGACGCCCCACCAGAACGCGAGCACGACCCACGACGCGAGTACCGCGAGAAACATGAAACCGTAGCGACGACGCGACGACGCGGCCACGGTCGCCGCACCGAGCGAGAGCACAACGACGAGACCGATCATGCCGAGCGTTAGGCTCGCGACATGCGCGCGCGTCGCGAGCCCCATCACGACGATCTGCAGCACGGGAACGATCGCAACCGCGCGCGTTTCCGCCAGCGGCGAAGCGAAGTCGCGCGCGAGCAGCGGAACTGCGAGGAAAAGCAGGGCGAACCCGACGTGCATGACCGCGGCCGTGCCGACGTTGCTCGGAACGAGATAGCCAAGCGACCAGGAGAACTGTGCCGTCATGGCGAAGAAACCGGCCACGAGCCAGATCGCGTCCGAACCACGGCGCACCGCGACGACCGCGAGCAGTGCGGTCAGCGCGAAGAGCACGCCGAACGGTAGTCGCGCGTCCACCGAGCGGAGCTCGATCTCCGACAGCACCGTGAACATGAAGAGAAGCGCGGCTGCCGCGAGCGTCGCGTGCCGCCCCACGCCTTCGTATCGCCGCCCGAAGACTGCGAGAAGCCCAGGCACCAGCGCGTAGAGGAGGACGAATGCCGCGACCCATCCGACGATGGCCGGCCACGCGAAACTGCGGTACGAGAATCCCGACCACACCGCAAACACGAGCACCGTCGTTGCTCCGCCTAGCAGATGCAACGCCTCCGCATCGCGCTTCCACGCCGCGATCAGCGCAAGCCCCAGGTCGACGCAGAGAAGAAAGCCGAAGAGAATCGCGAACCGGTCGGCATAACCACCAACAGCCGCCCCGTAGATCGCGAAGACGAGCGGCAGCAAGGCGCTCATCTGCGCGGTCTTCTCGAACAGACTCCCGGGTGGCTCGCCCTCCTTTCGGCCCGCGAGCCAGAGCGCGATCACCGCAACGATCGGGAAGACGAGGAACACCGCGGCCGCGAGCCCCACGCGTGTCCCATCGACGAACTTCACCACCCACACCCACTGGTAAATCGTCGTGAAGACGAGCGTCAGCAGCGACAGCAACGGCCACTTCTTGCGGTAGGCGACCCACGCGATTCCCGCGTTGAGCAGCAAAAGGTAGCCGAATAGGCTGAAGGGCCGGTCGTCGCCCGTCGAAAGCAGCGCCGGTGTCGAGAACCCACCGAGCAGGCCTAGTAGCGCGATGAAGACGGAGTCGCGGCGAATCGAGAGAACGACGGCGACTGCCGTCACGACGACCATCAGGGCGAACGCCGCCGTCTGGGGAATCAGCTGCCACCGATCGTGCGCGGCGAAGAGCGTCGCATAGAGAATCGCGATTCCCGCGCCGTCGAGCGCATTCGCCGTCGTGCGATACGCGCCGGCGAACTTCCGTTCACAAACAACCAGGAGTCCGGTACCGGCCGCGATCCCGATGAACATGCGCACGGGCGCCGTCACCCAGCCCGCGTCGATGGAGAGCTTGATCGCGAAGAGCGCACCGAGCACGAGAGCAATCGCGGCAATCCACGAGAAGAGCTTCACGCCGACGAACTGTTCCCAGTCGAACGCTGGTTTCGGGGCGGGAGGCGGCGGCGTCACGGGAGGAGGCGGAACCTCGGGAGCGGCCTCTCGCGGGCTCTCCGCCGACGGCGCGGCCTCGAAGGCCGCCTGCGGGGTCAGGTCTTTGACGTCAGGCTCCGGGCCGACAGGCTGCGCCGCGACCTCCGGTTCACTCACGGTGGTTGCCGTGTCCGTCGTTACGGCCACGGGTTCGGGTGGCGCGATGTCGGGCGCCCCCTCCGCGATCGCTTCAAGAACTTCGGGGGGAGCTTCCGCGGGGAGCGGCTCAGCAGGTGGAGGCTCCCCAGGTAGCGTGGCGGTCATCGCAGCGGCCGCCGGCGCAGGTTCGGGTGGCGGCGCAGGCTGCGGCGCAGCAGGCGCCGGCTGCGGCACCTGCATCGCACCAGGTGCCATGCGCCGGCTCTGCGCCGCCACGCGCGCCTTCAGCTCTGCAAGCTGCGACTCCAGCGACTTCACACGCCCGCGAAGCTGCGCGTTCATGAAGAGGGAGATCACCGGAAGCGCAAGCA
Source organism: Acidobacteriota bacterium (assembly GCA_016184115.1). Taxonomy (GTDB): domain Bacteria; phylum Acidobacteriota; class Thermoanaerobaculia; order Gp7-AA8; family Gp7-AA8; genus JACPDH01. The sequence continues at coordinate 23,947 of JACPDH010000121.1, forward strand.
GCGCCAGCGACACGGCGAATGCCAGTAGTACGGCGCATCCTTCCATCGGCTTAAGCTCTCAGCGGTTCCGGCGACTGCCAAAGCATGGCGTTCCGCCTGACGGCTGTCAAACGGCAGGCGGGTTGGTGGCTGGATGTGCCGCGACAGCACGGCGCGGCATGCGGCGGAAAAACGCCTCGAGCGTGTAGTACGACAGCGCTGCGATCGCGTACGACGTGACGAACGAGAGCAGAGCCGTCAGCGGTGGCGTAAGGCCGCGCTGCAGCATCCACCAGTTCACCGGAAAATGCCAGAGATAGAGGCCATAGGAGATGAGGCCGGTCCACCGCAGCGGAGAGAGCTCCAGGAGTGTCGCAATCGACGACGGCTCGCGTCGCCGGAGGTGATTCGCAATCACGCACGTACAGAGACTCACGACGGTGAACCCTCCCCCCCAGAAGAAGTTCTTGTTAGGCACTGTAAAGGTGGCGATCAAAACGGCGAGCGCGGCGAACGCCACCGCCTCACTCCACGGGCGTCTCCGCGTCGATGCCACCGACGGCGACGTGAACAGTGCCAGCGCGCAGCCAAGGATGATGGCATCGACTCGGAAGTAAGCGAACGCCCCGAGCCATCTCCACGGACTGATTCCCCACCAGTGGCCCACGAAGCGGATTGCAGCCAGACCGATCACCGCGGTCGTCGCTCCGATCCGGAGCGCGCGCCACCCGTTCTTCCGCCCCGCTAGAGCGACGAGAAGGGGCCAGACCAGATAGAAGTTCTCTTCCCAACCAAGCGACCAGAGATGAATCAGCGGCCCCGGCAGGTCGTCCATCATGATCTGCCACTGCGTGAGGAATACGAACGCGATCCCCGCCGAGTGGAAGAAGGTGTCCGGCGACACGAATCGCGGGTCGAGCAGTACGACAACGGTTAGCATTGCGAGCATCGACCAGAACGCAGGCAGGATCCTCCGCGCCCGCCGCGTGTAGAAATCAGCGAACGGTACGCGATGCTCCTTCGCGAACCGCGACTGGAGAATGCGGGTGATCAGAAAGCCGCTCAGGACGAAGAAGACGTCGACGCCGACGAACCCTCCTCGCAATCCCGGCACGCCGAAGTGGTGCAGAATTACCGCGAGCACGGCGATTCCGCGCAACCCGTCGAACCCCGGGATGTAGTTCAGCGACGGTGCAGCGTCCCGACTCGTCGTCATCGCGCTGACCGTAGCACGGTCGCGAGCGGCACGGAAGCAGGGGCGGAATTGTCCTCGTGGCGCACGCTACCCAATCGTGGCGAACCCTGATCTGGCTATGCTTCCGGCAGTGGTCCGCACTCGTCGCGGTAGTAGACGAAGTCGGTTCCGGGAGGTGTCGCTCCCGCCTGACGCAACATTGAAGCCAGCTGCCCGCGGTGGTACGTCGAATGATTGGCAACATGCACGAGCAGGTCGCCGAGGCGATGCTCCCCCGCCTTTCCGCTCAGAAACTTGAATGCCAATCGCGCATTGAGGCTGCTCTCGTCGAGTGCGCCGAGGAACTCGGCACGTCGCTCATTCACGATGCGCATCTGCTCGACGATCGCCGCCGCGCCACGCTCATCCATCCACGCGGGGGGATCGGCCGGGCTCAAACCGTTCCAGCGCTCGAGCCAGATCCATTCGGACGCGACGACGTGCGCGAACGCATCACGCAACGTCGGATGGCTCCCACCCCAGTCGCGATTGAACGTCTCTTCCGGCAACGGCAGCAACGCGGCAGCGATCCGCTCGTTCGCCCATTCCGTGTAGCGGTAGAGATCGAGAATGTCGGCACAGTTCATTGCGATCGAGTCCTACGGATTAGTGAAACACTACACTAGTGGCCTGTATTGGTTCTCGAATCAGCGGGCCACGGCGAACTCGGCGCTGCAGCCGTCGCTGACCCAGATTCCATCGCGGTCGTAGCCCCAGGTTCGGTTGAGCACGCACGCCGACCCAGTCTTCTCGTGCACGAGCCCTACGCCGTGCGATGTGTCGGCCGGGCACACAGTTCGATTTCCCGCGTCCGAGGCGCACACGACCCGCAGCGCCGTCGCTGGCACGGCGGAGTCGTCGATACGGAATCCGCCGAGCGCGAACTTCGCGTGACAGCCCTTGCTCACCCAGACTTCGTCGTCGTCGAAACCCCAGCTTGCGCCGAGGGTGCACGGGGCGTCGCCGAGGACTCCGGCCAGCGCCACACCGAGCTTCGCGTCGGCGGGACAGCGAACCTCGTCGCCTCCTTTTGCGTCGCAGATGACCGTGTTCAGAATCGGCCGGCCTCGCACGGCGAATTCCGCGCTGCAACCGTTCGCGACCCACACCCTCGCCTCTTCGAACCCCCAGTCGCGCCCGTAGGCGCATCGCTTCTCGCCTAACTCACGAACGATCTGCGCGCCCCCGGAGGTGTCGGCTGCGCACTCGTGGCGCTTTCCAGCGAGCGCCTCACAGACGACGCGCCCGCCGAGCCGCTCCTCCGGCTGCACGGCGCCGCGCAGTGCCCCGAGGACGAACTCGCCGCGACAATCATCGTCGACCCAGATCCGTCTGCGACTCTCGTCCCGCCCCCAGCTCTTTCCTTCGACACACGGTGTCGTACCAAGCTGACGGGCGAGAGCGATGCCTCGGCCTCCGTCGGCGCGACAGGTCTCGAGCTTCCCGTCCAGCGATTCGCATACCACTCGACGGCCACTCCCGCCGCGCGCTTCCGTGCCCGTCTCGACTTCGAACATCGCGCTGCAGCCGCCGCTGACCCAGACGACTCCTTCGCTCGCGGTTCCCCACGACAGATCCTCGTTACAACGCCGGTTGCTCAGCTCGAAAACGAGCCTCACACGTCCGTGCCCACCAATACGGCATTCTCGATAGCTGCCGTCGGGAGACTCGCAACGCAGCGTCTGCGCAGCCGCGGGAAATGACACGGCAAGAAGGGCGACGATCGTGGTGACCGCGACCTTGACCGGCTTGAAGGCTGTTCGATGGCACATGGCGTGCTCCGCGTGCCGATTCTATCGCCGGACTAGTGGCCTGGATTGGAGGAATTGTTACCGTCGTTGCGGTAACAATTCCTCCAATCCTAGCCACTAGTTTCATCGCCCACCGACGAGCCGCACTTTCGGAACCGCCTCACGGAGCAGCTGGAGGACATCATCCCAGTCGTCGTCCGACCGGAAGAAGCTCCGGTGGAGGGGAAGCCCGTCGAAGCCGAGAGTCCTCGGTGTCCGTTCCTCCTCGCTCCGGAAAAGCAGCATCGCGGAATCGCTCACCCAGGCGGACGAGTACTCGTTCCACGCAACGCGACCATCGAGCTGGTCAACGACGATGCCGACGGAGTGCACGCGCCCCGTGACGACGACGCCGTCGAGATGGATCGCCCAACCCTCGTGAAAGCCCCACCACGCGACGAACATCACTCCCGCACCTGCGAGCGCCTGGAAAGCGTCGCCATAGCGTGCCGGTTCTTCCTGAGCGAGCTGGAGCTGGAAGCCCGTGAGCACGAGCCCGACGATGCCGAGCGCGAGCAGCAGATACTCGCGAACGATCGCCTTGCGTTTGAAGAGCCTGTGCAGGTCGTGGATGACGCGCCGGTCGATTGCGCCGGAAAACTCCTTCGGCTTCTTGCGCTCGGCGTCATCCCAGTCCGCTGCAGCGCTCCGCCCCTCGGTCCCGGACGCGATCTCCGGCTCGTTCGTCAACTCGTGTTCTCCTAGGATCGAAAAAGTATAGCGCTGCACCTCGCGCCCCGTCGCAAAGAACGCGGTACGATTCCCGGATCTCTCCGGAGGGACAGTATGAAAATCGCCATCATGGGCTCGGGCGGCGTCGGCGGCTATTACGGCGCGCGGCTCGCCACGAGCGGGCACGACGTTCACTTCATCGCTCGCGGCGAGCACGCGCGGGCGATGCGTGAGAGCGGTCTCCGCATCGAGAGCGGCACCGGCAATTTTGCGATCCCGCGCGTCCGCGTCGCGGAAGACTCCTCCGAGGTTGGTGCCGCCGACCTCGTCGTCATCGCCGTCAAGCTCTGGGATACTGAGGCCGCCGCTCACGCGGTCGTCCCTCTCGTTGGCCCGTCGACGATCGTCGTGTCACTCCAGAATGGAGTTGAAAAGGACGACGTCATCGGCGCGATCGTCGGGCGCGAGCATCTGATCGGCGGGGTGACCTGGATCATCGCGCGGATTCTCGAGCCAGGCGTGATCGCGCATACCGGTGCGATGCAGCGCGTAGTCGCCGGCGAGCTCGACGGGACTACGTCGGAGCGAGTCGGCCGCGTCGTCGACGCGTTTTCCGGCGCGGGTGTCAACGCCGCCGCGAGTGATGACATCCGTCGCGCGACATGGGAAAAGTTTGCGTTCCTCGCCGCGAGCGCCGCCGTCACGGCCGTCACGCGTCTCTCCATGGGACCGGTCCGGAATCATCCCGCGACGCGCGCGCTACTCCGCGACGCGATTGCCGAGACCGTCGCCGTCGCGCGGGCGAATGGAATCGCGATTCCCGAGGCTTTCGTCGACGAACAGATGTCGTTCGTCGACTCGCTTCCCGCCGCCGGACGCGCGTCGATGGCGAACGACATCCTTCATGGCGGACGGCTCGAGCTCGAATGGCTCAGCGGCGCCGTGATCAGGCTCGGCGAGAAGGCGGGCGTCCCGACGCCGGTCCACCGTACGCTCTACGCAGCCCTCGCGCCTTACGCGAACGGCGCGCCGGAAGCTGGCTAGACGTCTCGACGAAAGGATGCGGCCACCTCACCCACGGCGCACCCCCAGCGCCTTGATTCCCGTTGCCTGACCTCGATGCGCTTGCACGCCCTTTCGCACATCGCTCGTCGCGAGCTCGAGAAACTCGGGCCAATGCTCGAGTAGCGACTCCTCGCCAAATCGCTCCATCGCAAACCACACCAACGGCTGCATCGGAAACCAGAATGTCCCGGCGATCTCCTCCACCGAAACGTCGTTCCATTCGAATGACGCTCTAAGCCCTTCGGCTGAATAGCCGGGGCGAACATGTTCATGCAGAACCATCTGTTCCTTGATCAGTGTCTCGTTTCGAAGGTCCTCGTCAGAGGCGAAGGGCACTTCAACATAGAGCATTCCTCCGGGAGTCACGCGCCGCGACATCGCGCTGAATACCTCTCGATCATCGGAAATGTGCTCGAGGCACTCGATGGAGAAGACGAAATCCGCGAAGGGCAGTTGTTTGGCGAACGAAGCATCCGTCAAATCGCCACGCACAAATCGTAGGTTATCCAGCTTGACGTCGACGTAGGGCTCTCGCAGATCGACGCCGACTACCTCGACCTGAGGGAAGAGCCGGGCGAGCACAGCCTCATGAATCCCTCCACCGCTACCTACCGACAGTATCGAGCGAAGCCTGCCGCGATTCGCCGCGTTGGTGAGCGCGTCGTGGAGGTGCACCAATCTGTAGAGTCCCAACCCGGAGTCGAGAGTGAAGAGTCTCCGACCCAACTGGGAGAGCAAGGGGTCCGCGAGCATGGACGCTCGCAGCGCCGGTTGATCCCGAGTCCGGTAGAGTCTGGTGAAGGTCTCGACGAGTCTCGCAATCCGGCTATGCAATCGCCACGCTCCGAATTGCGGTGGGTCTTCGGTGCTGCGCTCGCGCAATCGCGCTTCGACCAGGTTTCACAACCGTAACTACGGCACGAGACTGGCGGACGTCCACGGCGGCTGCCGCTCGGCCCGCATGTTATGATCCGCGCCGGTTTATGGCACCTTCCGAGCCCCGCGCAACGGTCATCGTCCGCACGCGCAACCGCCCAGCGATGCTCGCCGAGGCACTCGGAAGCCTCCGCGAGCAGAGCTTCCGCAACTTCGAAGTGGTTGTCGTCAACGACGGCGGCGACGCACCTTCGATTCCCGCCGATCTCGGTGTGCCATGCACGGTGGTCGGCACCGAGGAACCGCGCGGGCGCGCGCGCGCGCTCAACACAGGAGTGCGCGCGGCTCGCGGCCACTACGTCGCCTACCTCGACGACGACGATCTCTACCTTCCGGGCCACCTCGAGACGCTCATCCGCTTCCTCGACGGCAGCGATCAGTATCAGGCTGTCTACAGCGATGTCGAGATCGTGGAGCTGACGCTCGGCGACGATGGGCATTACGTCGAGACGGCACGCCGAAGCGGATTCGGACGCGACTTCGTTCCCGGGCGCATCCAGTTCTCGAACTTCATTCCGTTGATCTCGCTCGCACACCGCCGATCGCTCTTCGACGTCGTCGGACCGTTCGACGAGACGTTCGACCTCTTCGAAGACTGGGAGTTCATGATCCGCCTCGCCGCGGCGACGCGCCCGCACCGCCTGCGCCACGTAACGTCTCTATATCGCGTCCGCGATGACGGAACGAATGCCGTGACCGCGACCGCGTGGGGTGGACCGGTTGCGCAGGCGGCCCGCAGGCGCATCTACGAAAAGCACTGGGCGCTGCACACTCCGGAGACTGAGATGGCAGCGTTCGACATGCTCGAGCGCGACCTCACCACCTTACTACCCTGGCAGGCGCGGGCGATCGAGGCCGAGACGCTCGCCGCGCAGCAGCGGGAGACGATCGCGCGCCTGGGATCCGACGTTCTCGCGCTTCGCAACGACTCTGCACGCGCGGCACAGCTCGGCTATGAGCGCGAATCGAAACTGCACGACGAGGTTGCCTCGCTCCGCGCGCAGCTCGCGACGGAGCGCCAGGAGCGCGAACAGCTCGTTGCGAAGCTCGAAGAGCAGGTCGCGCACGTCACGCGAGATCGCGACGATCTCTCCGCGAAGCTCCGCCAGGCGTACGACGCGGGCACCGCACTCCAGCAGCGCCTCGACGCGATGGAGGCCTCGTTAGGCTGGCGAATGCTTTCGCCGTGGCGGCGGTTCAAGGCATGGATAGGCCGCTGACACTTCGCCAGGCGCGCTGCGACCTCGTCATTCCGGTCCACAACGCGCTCAAGTCGACACGCAACTGCCTCGAGAGCGTACGCCGCTACGCTCCTGCCTGGGTGCGCGTGATCGTGGTCAATGATCGAAGCGACGCGCGCACGACCGCGTGGCTCGAGGAACAGCGTGACGTCCTCGTACTCCACAACTCCTGGAACCTCGGCTTCGTCGCATCCGCGAATCGCGGCATGCGGTTTTCCGAGGCGCCGTACGTCTGCCTCCTCAACAGCGACACACTTCTCACCGAGGGAGCAATCGAGCGGATGGTGGCGAGGCTCGATCGCGAGCCATCGATTGGCGTCTGCTGTCCGCTCTCCAACAACTCGATGAATCTCTCGGTCAATATCCCACCGGGCGAAGACATCTTCAGTTTCGCGAGACGCGTCGCCGCAACGAGCCCGGCGATCTATCCCGACGTCGTCACGGTCGTAGGATTCTGCCTCCTCATCCGCCGAAGCGTCCTCCAGACAGTCGGCGTCTTCGACGAGATCTTCGGACTCGGCTACTGCGAGGAGAGCGACTTTCACTACCGTGCCCGCTCCGCGGGCTGGCGCGCCGTCGTCGCCGACGACACATTCGTCTACCACAAACAGGGAGCGAGCTTCGCCGACGGTAACGAGCGGATGCATAGGAATCTCGAGATCTTCCGCAGACGGTGGCAGTGGACGCACGGTCCTGCACTCGAAGAGTTCGACAGCCGCGACGAGATGGGCGCATTCCGCGACCGCGACAGCCGCGAGTGGATCCTGCCGCCAGACGGCGATCACGAGCCGTTCGACGTCCTCTTCGTCCTCCCGATGATGGGTGTATTCGGCGGCGTTGCCGACGTCCTCGAAGTGGTCAACGCACTGATCCTCGAGGGAGTGCGCGCGGGTGTCGTCGTGCTCGAGAACGTCACGCCCGAGATCGACCTCGAGATCTTCTTCCGGCCCATCCGAATCTCGGCACATGACCTCGCCGCGCACCTGCCGAAAACGCGCGTACTCGTCGCGACGTCGTACCAGACGGCGTCAGTGGTTGCGGACGCGGCCATCGCGAATCCCGGCACGCAGACTGCCTACTTTGTACAGGATTACGAGGGATGGTTCGGCCAGGACGGTCCCGAGATCGTCGGCAAGACGTACGAGCTCATCCCGCGTATCACGGTGATCTCGAGTTGGCTGAAGCGGGAGATCGAGGCGCGACATGGCATTTCGTCGACGGTCGTACCGATGTCGGCCGACCCGGAGGTTTTCTATCCGCGCGGGAATCGCGCGAGCGCGGGACCGATCCGGATCGTCGCGATGCTGCGCCCCGAGGAGCGCCGCGGAAAGCACATCCTGCTCCCGGCACTCGAGCGGCTCTGGCAGCACGCGGCCGAGAACGGACGCGACGTCGAGCTCCAGTTCTTCGGCGTGCACGGGCCCGATCCCGACGAGGCGACCTTCCCGTACCATCACAACTGGGCGCTCTCGCGCGACGGCGTCGCGCGCCTGCTTTCGAGCGCGCACATCGTCGTCGATCCGTCGCTTTTCCAAGGCTTCGGCCTCGTCGGCATCGAGGGGATGGCGTCGGGCGCCGCGTGCGTGCTGACGCGAAGCGGCGGCGCGGAAGAGTATGCGGAGGATGGCGTCAACGCTCTTCTCGTGCCGCCAGGCGACGTCGACGCGCTCGCCGCCGCCTTGATCCGCGTGGTCGACGACGATGTGCTGCGCGAGTCGCTCGCCACGCGCGCGATCGAGACGGCGCGACGCTTTACCTGGCAGGCCGCGGCGCGCAAGTACATGGCATTCCTCGACGCCATTCCGCCGTGTGGTGACTGAACGCGCCTGAAGCGGCGCATCACCCGACCCGCTCCCGGCAGATTTCCAGCACCTTCTGCCCCGCACAGGAGTAGGCTCTGTGCATAACCGGGATTCCGCAACCGCTCTGCACCGGCCACGCCCTGCGCGAGAACGCCGTCGCGGCCGACGGAGTTATTACGAACCTTGGCTCTTTGCGGAGGCTACATGAAATCCGGGCACTTCCCCCTTCTGGCCGCCCTCCTCATCCTCTTCACAGCGCAGTTCGCCGGTGCGGCCGAATTCGTCGCCGAAAAATCGATCGAACTGCCATCGGCCTCGTTCAATCGGGCGGAGCATTTCGCGACCATGACGGCTCTGCAGTCGCGGCTCAGCCGTTCCGCCGTCGAGCTCGCGTATGCTGCGCCGCTCGACGTTCGCGTTTCACCCGAGCGAATTCGCGCCGTACGGCAGCAGGCGACGGGAGCACAGAAGCTGCGCGTCGGCGTCGTGACCGAACTGGCGATTCCGGTGACCTTCGCGCGCGATCGCGTGCGATCGGGTCGCGCGACGCTGCACGATACCGTTGGCGCACTCCACGGCACCGACGACGGGGGCTTCGAATGGACCGCCGTCATCCGCTCGCCCGAGGCGGCCGCGGTGCGCGTCGGCTTCTCCGGCTTCGACCTGCCCGATGGATCGGAGCTCTACGTCTTCACCGACGGTGGGATGGCATTCGGACCGTACACGGGAAGGGGACCTAACGGCGACGGGGAGTTCTGGACGAACACCGTCGCGGGAAGCGAGATCGTCATGGAGCTCCACGCCGGACGGGCGGGAGCGCCTCGATTCACGATCAGCGCGTTTGGTCATCTCACGGACGCGTTCGCGATCGCGGGAGCTCTCGCACCGAGACCCGAGGCCGCGCAGCCTAACTGCAGCGTGAACGCGAACTGCGTCGTCGGCGCCAACTGCGTTGCCACCAACAGCGCCGTGAACACGGCCAAGGACGCCGTGGCCCACATCCTCTTCGCCTCTGGCGGCTGGCTCTACATCTGCTCCGGAGGCCTCGTCGCCGACAGCGACACCGGCACGAACATCCCCTACTTCGTGACCGCGAACCACTGCATCAGCCGCGCGAGCGAAGCAAGCAGCCTCGAGACGTTCTTCTTCTACGAGGCGGCGTGCGGGAGCTGTCCTGACCCCGGTGCCGCAGCGACGACCGGCTCGACGATCGCATCGACGAGCAAGACGAGCGACTACACGCTGCTTCGCCTCAGTCAGAACGCGCCTTCGGGCGCTGCGTTCCTCGGATGGAGCAGCGCCGAGATTGCGTTCACGAACAATGCACCGCTCTATCGCATCAGCCACCCGAAGGGCGCACCCCAGTCGTACTCCGAACAGGTCGTCGACACGTCGAAAGGCGTCTGCCGCTCGTGGCCCAGGGGCAACTGGATATACAGTCGCGATACGTTAGGCGCGACGGAGGGCGGCAGCAGCGGCTCGCCTGTCGTCAACGGTTCGGGCCAGCTCGTCGGCCAGCTGTCGGGTGCCTGCGGCACGAACGTGAACGACGTGTGCGATTCCGCGAAAAACGCCACCGTCGACGGCGCGTTTGCGGCGTACTACCCGGGAATCGCCGCAATCCTCGGCCCCGGCGGGGACGGCGGTTGCATCGATGCCGACGGCGACGGTGTCTGCGCGTCTGAAGGCGACTGCAATGACAACGACGCGTCGATCTACCCGGGAGCCAACGACACGAAGGGCAAGCGCGGCCGCGACGGTATCGACAACGACTGCGACGGCACGCCCGACGCGTAACGCCACCTTGATCGCCGCTCGTGACAGGGTGGGACCGCAAGGTCCCGCCCCGTCATAACGCTCGCATCGAGCCCCTATCAGTGTGCGCGATGCGACGACCAGTAACCGATCAGTGCGACCGGAAGACCGACGAGAACCAGGTGCCCCCCGAAGTTCGCGGCAAACCACGCCGGGTTGAATGCCGCCTGATTCGCGTTCGAGAGCGGGATCACGATGCGGTTCATGACGAGGTAGACGAGCGCTCCGTATGCCATGCCGAAAATCACCGGCCTTCGGTTGAGCGCGGGAACTGCGCGACAACCGAGATACCAGACGCTCGCGATGCTGAACGCGATGAGGCAGTGGAGCAAGGCGCCGATCGACGCGGTCGTGACTCCACCCGAGAACGACTCGCGGCCGAAGATTCCAGCTGCAACGCTCTGAAAAATCATGCGTGGAGGGGTACCGCGATAGAGATGCCAGAAGACGATCGCGTTGGCAATATCGAGGGTCGCGACGGCCGCGCCGCCTAACACAATCGTCGTAAACGCCTTCGGCCGTCGTATCGATTCGTTCGGAGTCTCCAACACATCCTCCCTCGTCGCGATGTCCAGCCCGACATTCGCTCGGTTTTCCGCTTACTTGCGTTCTGATTCCTTCGCACTCTACCGCTCCGGCGAATCCGATTCGTAACGCCGTGGTGAATTCTCCATAGGACGATGCGGCAGCCATGTAGGATCTACCCAGGTGAAGGCGTTTGCCGCAGTTCTTCGCCTCGACGGCAGGGCCGTCCACGACGCTGAAGTCGAGCGCATGGCGCGCGCCTGCGACCTCGGCACCGCAACCACGACGTGGACCTCGGGCGCCGCGGGACTCGTCGCCGGCGTCAGCGCAGCGCCAGGACGGCTCGACCTCGCAATCAGCGCCGACTGCCGGCTCGACAATCGAGAGGAGCTCGCCGATGCGTTGGAGATCGAGCGGAGCCGGCTCCCGGAGACGAGCGATGACGCTCTCATTCTCGCCGCCTGGGAACGATGGGGGACCTCGTGCTGCGATCGGCTTCTTGGCGACTTCTCGTTCGCAATCGTCGATGCGCACACACGACGGCTCTTCTGCGCGCGCGACCCAATCGGCGCAAAGCCTCTCTATGTCTTCCGTTCGCCAGATGTGCTGGCCGTTGCGTCGCGCGTTTCCCCGATTCGCATGCTCCCCGACGTCACTCTGACGTTGAACGAGCGGCGTGTCGCCGACGTCTTCGTCTCCGCACTCGAAGGCTTCGATCACGAGAGTACCTTCTTCCGCGAGATCGAACGGCTCGCACCGGCTCACTGGCTTCTCGTCGAGAATGGCAATGTCACGAGACGCCGGTATTGGACGCCGCCCGAGCCGGTCGAAGCGTTCCAAGACGAAGAAACCGCAGACGAGGCGCTTCGCCATGTGCTCAGCGCCGCCGTTCGCTGCCGTCTCGATCGCGACGGCTCCTCGGCGATCATGTTGAGCGGAGGGCTCGACTCCTCCGCGATCGTCTCGCTCGCGTGTGCAGCGCGAGGCGCAGCCGTACGTACCTGTTCGGTGGTCAGCGATGAGCCTGACTGCGTCGAGTCGGCCCGCATCAGGACCGTCGCGGGCGCGCGCGGCGTCGAGTCGCGACTCTTCGTTGCGAGCGACGTGTCGGCGATGGGGTCGGATCTCGAGTCGGTCGTCCTCGTGGGTGAAGAGCCGTTCGACGCGTTCATGGCGCTGCCACAATTGGTGTATGCGAAGGAAACCGGAACCTCGTCATCGATCGTCGACGGAGTCGACGGAGATCTCGCCGTGTCGCTCCTCGGCTCACCCATTCCCCACTTGATCCGAACGGGCCGATGGGCGAGCGCGCTACGGCAGACGTTCAGCGAATCGGAGGGTCGCGCCCTTACTGCCGTGAGGCGCTTCGCGGGAAGCCTACTCACCACCGCGCGACTTCGCCGGCCCTTTACGAGCACGGACGAGCTGGCGTCGATCGCTGTCGATGAAGGCTTCGCCCGTCGCCACGCGGTGAGAGAACGCACGCGCATCGTCTCGGAACGGCTTCGCTTCGACCCACGCCTGCCGGTCGCGCACGAGCAGTGGCGCGTCCTCACCGATCCGTTCGTCGCGAGCGGACTGGAGCGCTACGCGCGCGTCGCGGGAAGGTTCGGCATCGAGCCGCGCCATCCCTTCTTCGACCGGCGCGTGCTCGAATTCTGCGCGTCGCTGCCCTGGAGCCTCAAGCTTCGCGGCCGGCACCGAAAGTACCTGCTCCGGCGCGCGTTCGCCCAGGCACTACCACGCGAGATCGTCTGGTCGGAGGAGCGACGGCATCTCGGCATCGACGTCTACCGCGCGCTGCTCGCACGCTTCGACGAACAGATTCGTGACGCTCTTTCAATGACCGGTGCCATCGGTGAGGTCGTCGATCTGGAGCGAGTTCATCAATCCTATCGAAAGATTTGTACGAAATTCGGGTCTATTGAGGACTGTACTGTTGTGTGGAGGGCTGCAGTCTGCTCGATCTGGTTGAACCGGATCGCCACACAAGGACGGTTCAGTGCTCAAACGTGACGACATTGCTGACGACTTCGACGCCTTCCCGAACGGGGAAGCGAAGCGAATCCTCGGACAGCCTGTCCGCGCGCCTTACGTGAGCCCCGTTCTCACCCGCCTTGGCGGCGTCGCCGAGCTTACGGCTCAGCTCTCGCCGTCGCAAAAAGCGGCCGACAAGGTCGAGAACTTCGGACACCCCGACGGATTCAGGTTTTGAAGGAGGGCACAATGACCGCCGCATCAGCTGGTTCCTTGCCTCGTTCGGGTGGCGAGTTTGCGCCTAACGCATACCGCTATTTCGATTTCACGATCTCCAGCAGCTTCCCGATTCCCGAGCTGCCGGCGGCGCCCGAGACCACGCCGGCGCTTGCGATCGCAATGTCTCCGGCCATCGAACGCGGCGACCGATTCGAGCCCGTGCTCGAGTGGCGCAACTCCGAGGGAGACATCGCATCGAAGCTCTTCGCATTCGAGCGTCGTCTCGTGCTCGATTTTCCGGGTCTCGGAGCGTTCGAAGTGTCGGCCGGGAGCGGAGCCGTGCGATGCATCACAGGCGGCACGAACCCATCCGAGGCGGTTCGCCATCTGCTGCTCACATCGGTCTTGCCGCTGCTCACCGCCGGACGGGGCAACCTGGTTCTTCACGCGTCGTGCGTCGCGATTGACGCCGCGGCGGTGCTCTTCGTCGGACACTCCGGCGCAGGCAAGTCGACGCTCGCCGCCGGTCTCGCGCACGAAGGGTATGAGTTCATCTCAGATGACTGTGTGCTCGTGACGCCGTCACGGGACGGCGCGCTATGTGTCGCACCGTTCGACGAACTGCGTCTCTGGCCCGACAGCGCTGCCGCCTTACTCAACGACGCCTCGTGCACCGGGCCTGTTCCTGGAGCGCCAGGAAAGCTTCGCACGAACGCGCATGGACCGGTGCATCGCGCGACCGCCAACTCCGTGCCGCTTCGCGCGATCTACGTCGTCGAGCCGATGCCGTCGTCGAGCTCGCCCGCAATCGTGCCGCTGAGCCCTGCCGAGGCGTTCGAGGCGCTCCTCTCGAACCAGTTCCGGCTCGATCCGAGAGACGAAGGCTGCGCGCGCGCTCACTTCGATGCACTCGCGGAACTGACGGCGAGCTGCGCGACGTCGCGCCTCCAAGTTCCGCGGAGCCTCAGCGCACTGCCATACGTCTGTCGTGAGATCGTCGCGGACACCAGGGATCGGGTCGAGTGACGGGAAGCGCGCGCGTCAATCCGACTCGATCAGGATGCGCTTCTCGAGAAGCTCGGCTACGAGCTTGTGCAGATCTTCGCGAATCTCGGGCGCATCTGTATCGAAGCGTTCGAGCATCGTCCGCACGATTGCGTCGTCATCGGCACCGTTCAGCAGCAGCTCGAGCATGCTCCGTCCCGTGGTATTGAGCGCGTAGTAGACGCCATTCCCAAGCTCGAGCATCACGAGATCGGCGCCGAGCTCTCGCGTCATGACGCTTTCAGAAAGGCGGTATCGCGGCATGACGACGATTATCGCGCCGTCCGGCTCGTTCGCGAGCCTCGCGTTCTGTATTGGCGGAACTTGTGTCTGTTCCGCCAATACAGAACTCTACTTCGGCAGCTCGCCTCCGGTGACCCGCTTGACGACCTGACCCTTCAGGATCTTGCCCCCTTTGTCGAGGCCGTTCATCGTCGCGAGCGTTTCGAGCGGAATGGACGACGGGTAGCGCTGAGCGAACTCGTCGACGGTCATGTCGCGATCGGCCCTTACGAGACTCACGTGCGCGGGCTGAACGGCAAGAGCCTTCGCGTCGGTAAGTCGGGTAAAGCTCAACGCCGTCGCGTTGAAGTCGTTCGCGAGCGTGTCGAGCTTCGCGCCGCTCGTGACCGCAACGATCCGCCATGTCGTTCCGCCATGCGCGACGAACGAGGCGAGCCCGCCGAGCTCTCCCTGCTGCGTCGCCGCCTTGAAGTAGCTGCGCCACGCGTCGAGCCCGTTGATCCGCTCCTCGATCACCGTCCCTCGCGTGATCCCCTGCTGCGATACGAACTTCTCTCCGGCGCTGCGAGGCGCCTCCTTCCCTGCGGCGTCGAGCGCGATCATCGCGTCGCCGTTAGGACTCACCGCAACGACCGCGTCAGGTCGGTTCTGGAACTTCCAATTCGCGGGAAACTCGAGCATGAACTCGAATTCGGGATGGTTGAAGCGCCGCCCGGCGAAGTAGCCATGGCGGGGATTCTCGCCGAACGCCAGTCCGTCGAGCTGGCGCATGAGCGCATCGCGACCGATCGAGAGTCCCGACACCGTTGGTGGCAGCTTCGCGACACGCTCCATCGTCACCGCCACGCGGTTCTCCGGCGCCGGATGCGTCGATGCCCATTCCGGCACGCCGCTCGCGCCTGTGTTCGTTCCGTAGCGCTCGAGCGTCCGGAACATCGACGCCATTTCACGCGGGTCATATCCGCGTCGAAGCATGTAGTCGAACCCAAGTTTGTCCGACTGCCGTTCGTCGTCGCGACCGAACTTGAGGAACAGAAGACCGAGCCCCGCACCAGCGAGTTGGTCGAGCCCGTACTTTTGCATTTCGGGATAGAGCACCGTACCTAGGCCGAGCCCGATTGTCGCGAGTTGCGCCTTTGAGATCTGACTCACCGAGTGCTTCGCCGTCACGTGGCCGATCTCGTGCCCGAGCACGCTCGCAAGCTCCGCCTCAGAGGTCATGTAGGTCAGGATTCCGCGCGTCACGAAAATGAAGCCTGCCGGAAGCGCAAACGCATTGACTGCCGGGTCGTCCAGCACCTGAAAGCTCCACGGCAGCTTCGGTCGCTCCGACTCCTTCGCGATTGCCATGCCGAGGTCGCTCACGTACTTCTGCAGCTCGGGCTCCTGCACGAGGCCAATCGTCGCGACGACCTTCCCCGCCTCCTCGCGTCCAATCTCGATCTCCTGAGCTTCGGGGATGAGTGACAACTCCGTCTTTCCGGTAACCGGGTTCGTAGCGCACGCTGCGAGCGCGAGCGACGCGGCCGCAACGAGCAGGATCGTTCTCTGTTTCATGGTTCTCTCCAGACTTTCAAGGGGTCGTTCATCCGACGATAGGGACCATCTTTCCACAGGACTTGCCCTACGCCGCCTTTCGATATGATCTGATCTCTCGCCAGGAGGCAGTTCCCGGATGAGCAAGCTCGAGAGTCGCGTCGTCTTCATCACCGGCGGCAGTCGCGGCATCGGCCGCGCAATCGCACTTCGCTGTGCGCGCGATGGCGCCTGCGTCGCCATCGCCGCAAAGACGAGCGAGCCGCATCCAAAGCTCGAAGGGACGATCCACACCGTCGCCGCAGAGATCGAAGCTGCCGGCGGCCGCGCGCTGCCCCTTCACGTCGACATCCGTCACGACGATCAAGTTGAGGACGCACTGCGGAAGACCGCCGAGACCTTCGGCGGTATCGATATCGTCGTCAACAACGCGAGTGCGATCAGCCTCACCCCCACGCTCGAGACCGAGATGAAGAAATTCGACTTGATGTTCTCGGTCAACGTTCGCGGGACGTTCGCAACGTCGCGCGCCGCGGTTCCGTATCTGAAACGATCGTCGAACGCGCACATCCTCAACCTTTCGCCTCCTCTCAACATGAGCCCGAGGTGGTTCAAGAACCACGTCGCCTACACGATGGCGAAGTATGGAATGTCGATGTGCACGCTCGGAATGTCGGAGGAGCTGCGGCGCGACGGGATCGCCGTCAACTCGCTCTGGCCGCGAACCGCGATCGCGACTGCGGCGATCGAGATGCTGCTCTCGTTCGCAGGGCTCGAGGCGAGTCGCACGCCGGAGATCATGTCCGACGCTGCGTACGCGATCATTACGCGTCCGAGCCGCGAGTACACGGGACACTTCGCACTCGATGAGGAGGTACTCGCCGAGGAAGGAGTGACCGATTTCGACAAGTACGCCAACAAACCGGGGACGCCGCTGCTCCCCGACTTCTTCCTCGACTGAGCATGACGATGAAGCAGGACGTCGACTTCTTCGTTCTCGAGCAGCAGGCAGAGTGGTCTGACAGCTACGCCGGACCGGGACCGATCGAGCTCGACGGTTTCATGATTCTCGACCTGAAGTCGTACCGCGAAGGCTTGTTCGAGTCGATGCTCAAGCTGTTCGAAGATCAGACACCGATGCGGATCGATGCGATACGTGCCGCACACGCGGCCGGAGAGCTCGATCACCTAAGGCACCAGGCGCACGAGCTCGCGGGAGGAGCCGCCTACATCGGTGCGGCGTGTCTCGCGAGGCACGCTCGTGCGATCGAGACGCACGCGAAGCATGGAGAGCTTGCTCCAGCCAGAGCGCTTATCGAATCACTCGACGAGCACGCGGAGAGGACGATCGCGGCACTTCGAGTCATACTCGCGGAGTCGAAAGGAGACCCCGCAACGTGATTCAACGCGAACAGAACGGCGACGTCGCGATTCTCCGGCTCGCGCATGGTAAAGCGAGCACGCTCGATCTCGAGTTTCTCGGCGCGATCAGCCGCGCGGCGGACGACGCTCGCGA
>JACPDH010000031.1 GCA_016184115.1 Acidobacteriota bacterium
TCTCCACGATCGACGGGCCCGCACATCCAAACGGGCTTTTTGCGAGCGGTTCGAGGAGTCGTTCGGGCATGGGGGCGTCAGTGCTCCGGCACGAACTATGTGCTGTCCTCGATTGACGCGCGGGCGCGGTCGTCACACGCAACGTGTGATGGCGCGCACAGGGCGGTCTCCTCGCGGCACTTACTATATTTCGTGAGATCACGAAATGACGAACACGGTTGCGATGCGGCACTTGAATGTTCTGGGACTCTACGGGAGATTCCCTCGGCTGGCGGCATCGAGCTCGGCGAGTTGGGCCGCCTCCGCGACTTGCTTCACGGTTCCACTTGAACTGGGATGAAACCATGACCACCTTGACTGAGCGTGACGCGCGCCCCGGATCCGCCCTCCGAGAGCGCGGGGTACTTCGACTCGCGGGCGGTGCGCTCGTCGCTGTCGTAGTGGTCTTCCTCTACACGCAGCTAGCGAGGATCGCGGAGCTGATCACGTACTCTGTCCTGAGGCTCGAGCGCGGTAGCCCTGTCGGCTCTGCGGTCGGATTCTTCGTCTTCGAGGTACCGAAAGTCCTTCTTCTGCTCCTCGGTGTCGTCTTCGTGGTCGGCGTGCTACGCACGTTCCTGACTCCGGAGACGGCGCGCCGCTACCTCGCGGGAAAGCGCGAGGCGAGCGGCAACGTCGTCGCCGCGCTCTTCGGCATTGCGACGCCGTTCTGCTCCTGTTCGGCGGTCCCGCTATTCATCGGCTTCATCAGTGCGGGCGTGCCACTCGGCGTGACGCTCTCGTTCCTGATCTCCGCGCCGATGGTGAACGAGGTCGCGCTCGTCCTTCTCTTCGGCCTCTTCGGATGGAAGGTCGCGGCGCTCTACCTTGGGACCGGCCTCACGATCGCGATCGTCGCGGGCTGGACGATCGGGCGGCTGAAGCTCGAGCGGCACGTCGAACCGTGGGTCTACGCGGTGCAGGCGGGCTCCGCGCCGGAGGAAGTGAGGCAGAACTGGAGCGAGCGCTTCGTCGAAGGCCGCGCCGCGGTGCGGGAGATTGTCGGCAAGGTCTGGCCCTACGTGGTACTCGGCATCGCTGTCGGAGCGGGAATCCACGGCTACGTTCCGACCGATTTCCTTGCTTCGTTCATGGGGCGCGAAGCCTGGTGGGCCGTTCCGCTGGCCGTCGTGTTAGGCGTTCCGATGTATTCGAACGCCGCCGGGATCATTCCGATCGTCCAGGCACTCCTCGGAAAAGGGGCCGCGCTGGGCACGGTGCTCGCGTTCATGATGTCGGTCATCGCCCTGTCGCTTCCCGAGATGATCATCCTGCGAAAGGTCCTTCGCCCCGTGCTCATCGCAGCCTTCATCGCGACTGTCGCCGCCGGCATTCTCGCCGTCGGCTTTCTCTTCAACGCAGTCCTCTGATCAACGGAGCTGGAAGTCATGCAGAGAATCGAAGTCCTCGGTCCCGGATGCAGCCGCTGCAAGGAAACTTTTCGCGTCGTGCAGCATGTCGTCGAAACAGCGGGCCTCCAGGTTGAGGTCGTGAAGGACGATTCGATCGAACGGATGATGGCGCTCGGCCTCATGGCGACGCCGGGAGTCGCGATCGACGGCAAGGTCGTCCTCTCCGGACGGATTCCAAAGGCGGAAGAGGTTCGCAAGCTTCTCGGCATATCGGCAGCGGTGTGAGCGGGAAGGAGTCGCGTATGCGTCCGAAGACCCTCATCACCGTCGTTCTCGTGCTGTTCGTGGTCGTCGCGCTCGGTGCCATCGTAGTTAGAACGCCTTTGTCGTCGTCCGCAGAAATCCGGCGGGCTGAGAGCAGCCCGGCGGGAAGCGAACGCGCCGCAGCCGTCGCGTCTGCCCCGATGGCCACGGCCGTCGCCGTGGTCGCGCCCGAGACAGAACCCGCCGTCGCGCCGCTCGCGGAAGATATGCGTCCCTCGGTTGCGCCGGCCGCAGCAGTGACGAAGCTCGCGGCGGTTTCCGCGACAATCGAGCCCGAAGCGAAACCGGAGGAACCTGCCAGACCAGCGCGCAAAGTCGTCGCAACGTACTTCCATGGCGACGTACGCTGCATCACCTGTCGCAAGGTCGAGGCGTATGCGCGCGAGGCGGTGGAGGAAGGATTCAAGCCGCAGGTCGCGGCGGGTTCCGTCGAGTTCCGCGCGGTGAACCTCGACGTCGCCGAGAACGCGCACTTCGTCCAGGACTTTCAGCTCACGAACAAGTCCGTGGTTGTAACCGAAGAAGTCAACGGCGTCGTCGGGCGGTGGGCGAAGCTCGACAACGTGTGGGGTCTCGTCGGGAATCGAGACGCGTACCGTCACTACGTTCAGGATGCGGTCCAAGGATTCCTGGAGACGCAATGACCGAGCCGGCGGGGTTCATTCTCGCGATCGGCAGCGCGGCGTGGCTCGGAATCCTGACCTCGATCAGCCCCTGTCCGCTCGCGACGAACGTCGCCGCGGTTGCGTTCGTCAGCCGTGAGGGTGCGACGCCGCGGCGGGCGTTGAGCGCGGGGCTCCTCTACACGCTCGGGCGGAGCCTCGCCTACATCGCGCTCGCCGCGATCGCAGTGTTCGCGCTCTCCCGACTCCTCGCCGTGTCGGGATTCCTGCAAGGCACGCTCTACAAGCTCCTCGGGCCCGTGCTGATCATCATCGGCATGATCGTTCTCAACCTGATCCCGGTGAAACTGCCCGCGGGTTCTCTCTCGCCATCGGAGGACTCGGTTAGGCGTGGCGGACTCTGGGGCGCCGCTGGGCTGGGCGCGCTCTTCGCGTTCTCGTTCTGCCCGGTTTCCGCGGCGCTCTTCTTCGGCATGCTGATTCCTCTCGCCGTGCGGCACGACTCGGTGCTCATGCTTCCGGGCGTCTACGGAATCGCCACCGGGATTCCGGTCGCGATCTTCGCGACGACGCTCGCGCTAGGCGCGCATCGGATCGGCGCGATGTTCAATGTCGTCGGCCGCGTGGAGCGATGGGCGCGTCCGGCGACGGGAGGCGTGCTGATCGTCGTGGGGATCTACGAGACGCTGCGGAGTGTGTTCAACGTCTTGTGATGCGACGGGACGGGTCGAGGGCTTGTCTTTCGTAATACTATTTCGTAATCTTACGAAATGGCGAAGGACGTGGGAATGGCGAAGGTTGTAATCGGAATGAACGTATTCGAGCGCTATCTCAGCCTCTGGGTTGCGCTCTGCATGGGCCTCGGCGTGACGATCGGGCTGGTGCTGCCTTCGGTGACGGGTACGCTCCGCGCGATGGAGTTCGGCTCAGGGAGCCAAATCAACATCCCGATCGCGGTTCTGATCTGGCTGATGATCTACCCGATGATGCTCAAGATCGACTTCGGCTCGATCAAGCGCGCGGGCCGGAAGCCGAAAGGCCTCCTGATCACGGTCGTCGTGAACTGGCTCGTGAAGCCGTTCTCGATGGCGCTCTTAGGCTGGCTCTTCTTCAACCATCTGTTTCTTCCCCTCATCGGGCAAGAGCTCGCCAGCCAGTACATCGCCGGCGTCATCATCCTTGCAGCCGCGCCGTGCACGGCGATGGTCTTCGTCTGGTCGTACCTGGCAAAGGGCGATCCGGGTTACACGCTCGTGCAGGTGTCGGTAAACGATCTCATCATGCTCGTCCTCTTCGCGCCCATCGTGAAGCTCCTCGTCACCGGCGCCTCGGGGCTCGAGGTCCCGTTCAGCGTCCTGCTCTACTCGGTGCTCATCTTCGTCGTCGTTCCGCTCGCGCTCGGCTCGATCAGCCGCGCGCTACTGATCCGCTCGAAGGGGATCGAGTGGTTCGAGAAGAAGTTCCTCGCACGCTTCCATCCGATTACCGTCGTCGCGCTGCTCGCGACGCTCGTCCTGATCTTCGCATTCCAGGCCGACAACATCACGCTACGTTGGTTCCACGTGCTGCTGATCGCGGTGCCGATTACGATCCAGGTCTACTTCAACTCGTCGCTGACCTACGGGCTGATGAAGCTCTTCCGTGTCGACTACGAGGTCGCGGCTCCCGGCGCGCTCATCGGCGCGTCGAACTTCTTCGAGCTCGCGGTCGCGACCGCGATTGCGCTCTACGGCCCCGGCTCCGGTGCGGCGCTCGCGACGGTCGTCGGCGTGCTGGTCGAGGTGCCGGTCATGCTCTCGGTCTGCACGATGTGCCTCGCGAGCCGGGAGTGGTACGAGGGCGGCACTTCTGGAGCGGGCGCGGAGGCCGTGCGATGATTCCGCGAAACCGAGGAGACAATCGATGACACTCACGCGGCTCGCGCGAGCCGTCCAGACCCACAAGGCGATCGCCCACCCCGTACGTTTGCGCATGCTCCTGATGCTGCGCGAGTCGCCGCTCTGCGGCTGTCAGATCGGCGCGGTCGTGAAGCTCGCGGCGTCGACCATTTCGGAGCATCTCTCCGAACTGAAGAAGGCCGGGCTCGTCGTCGAGAAGAAGGAGGGACGATGGGTCGAGTACAGCCTCGTCGACGACACCGCGACCGAGACGCTGCTCGCCGCGATCTCGCCCGGCTTCGAGCGCGACGCGACGGTGCGTGCCGACGCCATACTCGTGAAGGCGCTGAAGCGCGTTCCGCTCGAGGAGCTCTGCAGCGTCGACCTCGACCTTACGCAGCTCGAGCGGCCCGCCGTTGCCACCGCGCTCGAGCGTGCGGAGAGGTTGTTGACCGAGCGGTAGCGAAAACGCGAGCGATAGGCGAGAGGGTCAGACTCATGGAACTGAAGAAGCAACGCGCGCTGATCCTCTGCACCCACAACTCCGCGAGGAGCCAGATGGCCGAGGGCCTTCTTCGTCACCTCGCCGGCGACCGCTTCGAGGTGGAGAGCGCGGGAACCGAACAAACGCGCGTGAACCCGTTCGCGATCGCGGCGATGAAGGAGATCGGCATCGACATCTCCTCCCACTCGTCGAAGACGCTCGAGCGCTTCCTCGGAGAGACGTGGGACTACGTGATCACCGTGTGCGACAACGCGAACGAGTCGTGCCCCATCTTCCCCGGCGCGGCGGCGCGGCTTCACTGGAGCTTCGAGGATCCCTCGGCGGCGAAGGGAAGCGACGAGGAGAAACTTGCCGAGTTCCGCCGCATCCGGGAACAGATTCGCGCGCGGCTCGAGACGTTCGCCGAGGGCTTGCGCAGATGACGGAGGCCGGGTAGGGGATCGGGCTTCGCAACATGCAAGTATCATTTGAGACATCCGCAATCAGAACACGCTGCTGCTTTACCTGCGGACGCGTTCGATGGCGAGCCCCGCAGTGATCCGAAGTCCCGTTCCTCCCGGCCGCGTGACTTCTGTCACGGTCGCGTAACGTCGTTACCGCCCGGTAACGCGGTTAGCCGTGTCCAGCTCCGCGGGCGCCTCGAAACGCTGCGCCTTGTCTGAGTCCTTCCTCGCGCTCGTAGCATCGCCGTTTCGCCGACGATACCGGGCAGATTCGCACATTTGGTGGAACGAACAACACGGCCCGGAATCGATCTCGCGCGGAGCCGTCCCGCGCTGGCCCGGAATTCGCTATGCCTCTGCACGCGGTGCCCCGACTGTCGGTTGCCGCCACGCTGAATTCGAGGCCAGGAGGGTTCCAGTGAAGATCAACAGGTTTCGGGATCTGATTCCGAGCGCTGCGTCGAGGCGAGGGTTCCTCAGCTCGCTGCTTGGTGGCTCGGCCGCCGCGATGACATGGCTGACCGCGGGTGGGCTCTTCCGTTCGAGCGCCAACGCGTCGCCGGCCGCCGGCTTCGCGCCTCTTCCGGACGTCCCCGACAGCGAGATCATCCGGCAGCAGCGCGAGTTGCAGTCGGCGCTCGCGCGCCCGCTCAACACGCGCCGTTGGGCGATGGTGATCGACCCGCGCAAGTGCACGGGCTGCAACACGTGCACGATCTCGTGTCGCGCGGAGAACGTGACCGGCCCCGAGGGGAGCTACCGGCGCGTTGCGCAGGGGCCCGCGGGACGCTATCCGGCGGTGACGAACATCTTCATGCCGTCGAACTGCGCGCAGTGCGACGACCCGCCATGCCAGCGCGCGGTGCCTAACGGGATGATCCTGAAACGTCCCGACGGCATCGTCGAGTTCGACTACACGAAGCTCACTGGCGACTACGCGCGCAAGGCCGCCGACGCCTGCCCGTATCGCGCCGTTCACGTCGACGAAGGGAAGTTCTTCACGACCGGAACGCCGGCCGAGCAAGCCTACGAGAAGCGCGACTTCGTCGAGTACCAGCGCGAGTGGAATCGCGCCGACGGCACGCTCCCCGACAGCGTGGCCCGCAAGTGCCACTTCTGCCTCCACCGCGTCGAGGCCGGGATGCTCCCCGCGTGCGTCGCGAACTGCATGTGCACGGCGATGGCGTTCGGCGACCTCAACGACTCGGGGAGCTTCGTGAACAAGCTGCTCCGCGAGAACCGCACGATCCGCATCCACGAGGAGCTCGGGATCGAGCCGCGCGTCCACTACATCGAAGAGAAGATCGAGCACGTCACGCAGTACTCCTGCGCGACCTGCCACTGATCCCGGCCAGAGAGGAAACTGCAATGACTTCGAATCACGATCAGAAAGAGAACGGACAGCCGGCCGAGGATCGCGCGGTCAGCCGGCGCGAGATCCTGAAGTCGAGCGCCTTCCTTGGGGGAACGGCGGTCGGGCTTGGCGTCGCTGCGTCGCTGCTCCATCCGGAGCCGGCCGAGGCGTCGATTACTGCGCGCTCCTCGGATCAGTCCAACGCCGAGAACTACATTTACTCCACCTGCCTGCAGTGCAACACCGGCTGCGAGACCAAGATCCGGATTCAGGATGGCATCGCGGTCAAGATCGAGGGGAATCCCTACGGTCCGCGCACGATGGACCCGCACATTCCCTGGAGCACGCCGGTGACCTCTGCCGCGCAGGTGCACGGCCATACCTGTCCGAAGGGCCAGTCGGGCATGCAGAGCACCTACGACCCCTATCGTCTGGTGAAGGTGCTCAAGCGCGCCGGCAAGCGAGGCGAGGGGAAGTGGACGTCGATTTCTTTCGATCAGGCAATCCGCGAGATCGCCGACGGCGGCACGCTCTTCAGCAACGTGCCGGGCGAGGAGAGCCGTCAGGTCGACGGCATGAAGGACATCTGGGCGCTGCGCGATCCGGCGGTTTCAAAGGCCATGTCGGACGACGTCGCGATGATCCGCAAGAAGACGATGACCGTCGCCCAGTTCAAGGAGAAGCACGCCGCGAATCTCGACGTGCTGATCGATCCCGATCACCCCGACTTCGGACCGAAGAACAATCAGTTCGTCTTCGGATGGGGCCGCCTCAAGGCGGGTCGCAGTGAATTCTTCTCGCGCTTCTGGAAGGACAGCTTTGGCTCGGCCAACGGCCACGGGCACACCACCGTATGCCAGGGCTCGATCTACTTTGCCGGCAAGGCGATGTCCGAGCAGCCGAGCGGAGGAAGCTTCACCGGTGGCGCCAAGGCCTACTGGATGGCAGACACCTCGAATGCCGAGTTCATCATCTACTGGGGCGCGAACGTCCTCGAGGCGAACTACGGCCCGACGCTCAAGAACCCGAAGATCATGCGCGGCCTAACCAGCGGCAAGTTGAAGGTCGCCGTCATCGATCCCCGTTTCTCGCACATCGCCACGAAGGCCTGGAAGTGGGTGCCGATCAAACCCGGCACCGACAAGATCGGCAGTGACGGAAGGCCGGGCAAGTTCCTTCGCGCCTCCGACATCAAGCTCGAAGGCGATGCCGACACGTTCGTCTGCCTTCGGAACAACGAGCCGGTGACGTTCAAGTCGACCGACACGGCGAAGGTCGCGGAAGGCGACCTGTTCGTCGACACGACGATCGAAGGCATTCGCGTCAAGTCCGGAATGCAGCTCCTCAGGGAAGAGGCGATGGCGAAGACCATCGAACAGTGGGCCGCCGAGTGTGATCAGTCTGTCACCGATATCGCAGACCTCGCGCGCGAGTTCACTTCTCACGGGAAGAAAGCTGTCGTCGAGATCCACCGTGGCGTCTCGCAGCACACGAACGGGTTCTACAACGTGCTGGCCACCTACGCGCTCAACCTGCTCATCGGAAACCTGGATTGGCAGGGCGGCTTCGTCTACGGAGCCGGCAGTTACGCCGAATCAGGCGGGAGCGGCCGGCCGTTCAACGTCGCCGACCATCCGAAGAAGCTCACGCCGTTCGGCGTCGACATCATCCGCGGTGGAGCCAAGTACGAAGAGAGTACGATTTTCGCCGGCTACCCCGCGAAGCGTCCCTGGTACCCCCTCGCGAGCGACGTGTAGCAGGAGATCATCCCGTCGATGGGGGATGCCTATCCCTATCCGATCAAGGCGTACTTCCTCTACATGGGCGCCCCGGTCTACGCGCTGCCGGCAGGGAACCAGAACATCCCGAGCCTCGCCGATCCGAACAAGATTCCGCTGTTCGTGACGTCGGACATCGTCATCAGCGAGCACAGCGCTTACGCCGATTACATCTTTCCCGACCTCACGCATCTCGAGCGCTGGGAGTTCCACCGCACGCATCCGTCGATCGTGCATCGCGTCTCGCCCGTTAGGCAGCCGGCGATCGCCCCAATTCCGGAAACGGTCACCGTGTTCGGCGAGCAGATGCCGATCTCGATGGAGTCGGTGTTCATGGCGCTTGCCGAGTACATGGGGATGCCGGGATTCGGCCCGGGTGGTTTCAAGGCAGGAGTCGATCTGAGCCGCCCGGAGGACCTGTACCTCAAGATGGTCGCCAACATCGCCTACGGAGACAGCAGCTCCGGCACCGATGTCGCTCCCGACGCGAGCGACGAGGAAGTCGCCGTGTTCCGCGCCGCGCGGGCCCACCTGCCCGGTTCGGTATTCGACTTCGAGAAGTGGCGCAACGCCGTCGGCGACGCATGGTGGCGCAAGGCGATCTACGTCCTGAATCGAGGCGGGCGCTGGTGGAGTTACGCCGAGGCCTGGAGCTCGGGGCAGACGAAGGCGAAGTACGGCAAGCTCGTGAACCTCTATCACGAGAAAGCGGCGACCACGAAGAACTCGCTGACGGGACAGTACATGAAGGCGGTCCCCGGATTCGTCCCGATCGCCGACTCGCTCGGCCGTCCGATCAACGACGCCGGCTACGACCTGCGGATGATCACCAACCGTTCGGTGCTCGGCACGAAGAGCCGAACCGTGTCCAACTACTGGCTCCTCGATCGCCGTCCGGAGAACTTCATCGAAGTGCATACGAGCGACGCGCTCCGCCTCGGCCTGCAGGACGGGCAGAAGGCACGCGTCGTCTCGGCGACGAACACGGAAGGCGTGTGGGATCTCGAGAACGGGACGAAGGTTCCCATCATCGGAAAGGTGAAGGTGATCGAAGGGATCCGTCCCGGGGTGATCACGTTCACGTTAGGCCACGGCCACTGGGCCTACGGCGCCAACGACCAATTCGTCGACGGGCAGGTCATCAAGGGCGATCCGCGGCGCGCGGCAGGCGTTCATGCGAACGCGGCGATGCGCGTCGACGACTACATGAAGAACACCACGCTTTCCGACGTCGTCGGCGGAAGCGCCGTCTTCTACGACACGATGGTCCGGCTCATCCCGGCCTGATCGAAGACGCGACCCCTCGGAAGGAGACAGAAGACTCATGCGAATCACGTTCATTCCGATTGCCGCGGCCGTCGTTCTCGCCTCGGTGATGACTGTTGGCGCCGCAAGCGGGCAGGAGAACGCCGGCCAGGCGGGATCCGAGACCTGCCGCGGGTGCCACGAAGAGTTGTTTGTCCGGTACGAGAAGAACGTTCACTCCGGCGCGGGTGCGCAGAAGCGCCTGCCGGGACGCCTCGGCTGCGAGTCGTGCCACGGCGCGGGCGCGGCACACGCCGAGGATCCGTCGGTCAAGACCGGCCTGGTCACCTTCGCGGCCGGCAGTGAGGCGGAGTCGATCAACGCCTGCCTCACCTGCCATGTGCAGGACAGCGCCGTCGGCGGATTCGAGCGCGCGAATCATGGCCGGCATCGCGTCGCGTGCAACAGTTGCCACGCGAGCCCTCATGCGCGGCGCGACCCGATCACCGGCGTCGAGACCGCGACCGAGCCTGGAAACCATCTCAAGCAGGACAGCGTCGAGCTCTGTCTCAACTGCCACTCCGAGCAGCGGGGGCGCTTCAGCATGCCGTATCGCCATCCCGTACAGGAGCGCGCGATCGCCTGCGTGAGCTGCCACAATCCGCACAAGGACCAGGCCGCGGACGCGCGCGGACGCAACTCGCTCTGCTTCTCGTGCCACGAGGACAAGCGCGGCCCCTGGCCGTACGAGCACGCGCCGGTCGCCGAGGATTGCACGTCGTGCCACGAGGTCCACGGCTCGATCGCGCCCCGGCTCGTCAAGACCGCGCAGCCGTTCCTCTGCCTCAGTTGCCACGCGCTCCCCGACGACAGGCACGGCGCCGAGATCGGCGGGACGCAGTACTCCAGCGCCATCTACGGGCAGTGCACGTCGTGCCATGGAGCGATCCATGGCTCGCACGAAGACCGCCACCTGAAGAAGTAAGAACGCCGAAAGAGGAACAGTGCGGCCATGAAGACGATCACACATTTCATCCGTTGCGCGTTCGCAATCGCCTGCGTTCTTCTGTCGACCGGCGCATTGCGAGCCGAGGAAGTCGCTGCCGATGAGGCCGTGGCAGCCGAAGCCGGCGCCACAACCGCGGAAGAGGAAGCTGCCGCTTCGGCTTCTGCCCCCGAGGGAGAGAAAGAAGACTACCTGCGTATCATGCCCCGTTTCTACGACTTCAGCGGGGACCAGGGCTACCTCCAGCGCTATCGCTCGCTCGATGCCGACAATGCGAACGGCCTCGACGAGGCGCTCGCCGTGCTGAACGAGTTTTCGTTCACGATGTTCGGCCCCGAAAGCGGCGCGCCGAGGCTCGAGCTGCTTCACACGAATCCGTTCATCCTCAACGACCAGTGGGACGTCCGGTATCGCCCGGGCACGGGAACCCGCTTCGATCTGACGTGGGACGAGTATCAGCGTCCGCTGGAAGCGTTTCTTCCCGATCCGGCGGAAGGCTCGGTGAGTTATGCGCAGCGATACAACAACGACATGGATCCCGGGCAGGAGCTTTACCGGAAGCGCGAGGATCTCGTCGTAACGGCGCATTTCGAGCCGTTCGTCTGGTCCGACGGCCTCGCCTTCGTGCGCGACGCCGAGCTGAGCTACGGGAGCTCCGCCCGACGCGGGTATCGTCAGTTCAGTTGGATCTTCGGAACCGTCGAGGATCTGGTGAGCCCGGCCGGCAACAACCCCGAGCGTTGGCGGGGGCGCACCGAGGAGATCGATCAGGAGATCGATCGCTACGCGCTCAGCACGACGCTGATGTTAGGCAAAGGAAACGTCACGCGCATTCGCGTCTTCGGCGAGGAATTCGACAACGGCGCTCCGACGATCACGAACGCGGACATCGCCTTGATCTCGCCGGCGATCAACACGCAACCGAGGACGATCAACTACATCGCCGGATACTCGTTGTCGGGTGGCGCGGTCAGCATCGAGCAGGCGCTGACGAACCGTCTGCTGCTCGTCGCCGACGGCCTAACGGAAGAGCTCGAGCAGGATACGCTTGCACCGCTGGAATCGCAGGCGGTCTACGAGGCGGAGATCTCGTTCGAATCGCTGGGCGCAGGACTCTACTTCGATGCCACGGACGAGCTCGTTCTCGAAGCGACCGGCCGGTGGTCGAAGCGGACCAACGACACGCCGGTGGGGACGTCGGCGAGCGAGCCGCGCCCGTACCTGATCCAGGATCGGAACCTGAGCTCGCCGTTCCTCAGAGAGCTGAAGGCGTCCACGTACGGTGGCGTGGCGACGTTCTACGCGAAGAAACTGACGGCTCGCGCGGGCGTGAGTCACGAGGACGCTGAGCGCGAGCTCATCCGTCCGGTCGGAACGAACGCGATCCCCGAGTCGCTGGCGATTTACGACACCGACTCGACACCGACGACGCTCTGGCTGGCGCTCAGTGGCCGCCCGTCGAAGACGTTCCGCTGGGCGGCGCGTTATGAGCACAGGAGCGCCAGCGACACATGGACGATCTCCGACCCCGAGACGGCGCAGAAGCTTCGCGCGACGGCGTCGCTCACGAGCGCGTCGGGCATGATGGGGGCGACGGCGTCGTTTGCCTGGCTCGACCAGTCGAACGACGACTTCGTCTTCGAGAGCGATTTCGGAGCGGCACCGCAGCGAATGGATGTCGAGTCGATGAATCTCGCGATCTCCGGCTACTACTTCCTCTCGCCGAAGATCCAGTTCAACGGTGGCTTCCAGCAGATCGACCGCGACCAGGAGGGGAATCTCGTTCTGACCGACGTTCGCCGCTGGCGGCCGGTCGTTACGCCCAGGGTCGCCGACGACGAGTTCGGCTACGACAGCGCGGTGCAGGTCTGGAACATCGGGGCGACGATGGCGCTCAGCGAGAAGCTGATCATCGTTCCGTCGTTCATCTGGACTACCTCGGAAGGCGGCATCGAATCTGCCGTCGCCCCGGTGCGGGCCTTCAGTCTGATCGACAACGACGCGCTCACGTTCGCTGTCACGTCGGATTACCAGCTCTCGCCCCGCAGTCAGGTCAACCTGCGCTACGCGTACAACGACTACGACGATGCGACGCCGAACGCCCTGTCGGGCAAGTTGCAGGAGCTCAGCCTGGGGATGACGTTCAAGTTCTGAGCCTCGAGTCGCGTCCCACAGTCGCGACGTGATCGGTCTCCGGTCGCACGACGCGGGTATCGCTCGTCACAGCGGCGGGCGATACCCGTATACCCGTGGTGCATTGTTGGAGGCGTTCTTCGGGGGGCGCAGTTTATGCGAAACCCTCGAGCGCAGGAGGTCGCGGCATCGGATGAGACGAGCCCTTGCGGTTGTGATCGTCGCGGCGATCGCGCTGCTGTTTCTCGTGGTGGCGATTCCCGACTCGACTCCCGCCCTGTGGCTCGCGAAGTTCGTGTCGGGAGGACGCGGCATCGCGTTGCATGAAACCGCGACCACCGCGGCGGCCGTTCCTTCGGGAGGTACGACGCTCAGGGGCGGGATCGGCGCGATGATCTCCCCCCAGCGCACCATCAGCGAGTACGACCACCTCTTCCGGCTCGTCGCGAAGAAGCTGGAGATGCCTCCCGAGATCGTTCAGAGACGAAAGTACGCCGAGGTCAACGAACTGCTCGAGCGAGGCGAGCTCGACTTCGCCTGGGTCTGCACGGGGGCGGTCGATGAACTCGAGGCGCGCGGCGTGGCAGTCCCGCTCGTCGCGCCGGTCGTGGGTGGCACAACGCAGTACCGCGCGTACCTGATCGTGAGGGCCGACAGCGGCATCTCGGGATTCGCGGAGCTGCGCGGACGCCGGTTTGCGTTTACCGACCCACTCTCGCTGACCGGTCGAAACGTGGCGATCGAGCAGCTTCGGACACTCGGCGAAACGCCGGACTCGTACTTCAGTGAATCGTTCTTCACCTACGCCCACGACAATTCGGTTCGCGCGGTGCAGCGTGGTCTGGCCGACGGAGCGACGGTCGACTCCCTCGTGTTCGATCTTCTTGCAAAACAATACCCTGACGAGGTGAGCAGGGTCAGGGTCGTCTGGAAGTCCCAGTGGTTTCCCATCCCTCCGATCGTCGTGTCGCGGCGCGAGAGTCCGGAGCTCGTGGCGCGTCTTCGCGACGCCTTCACGTCACTGCACGACGATCCAGAGGGGCGGGCGATTCTCGACGCGGTGGGGATCGAGCGATTCGTTCCCGTAGAGCCGGGCGCCTACGCGGCGCGTTGAGAGCGACGCATGGCGATGGCGACCGGCGCGACTCTACGCTCGAAGCTGACGATGCTGATCTCGGTTGGCGTGCTCATCTTCGGCTCGGTGAATCTCGTGGTCGTCGGGCGGCTCACGTATCAGGCGGTCACGGAGGAGCAGGAGAAGGGGCTGCGCTTCACGGCGTCGCTGCTTGCCGAGCGTGCCGAGGTGCCGCTGCTGCACGACGATCGCGTCGAGCTCGACCGCCTCGTCAGGCAGAGCGTGACCATCGATCCTGAGCTTGCGTACGTGGTGATCGTCGATGCGCAGGGGAAGCCGATCGTCCACTCGTTCGACGCCGGCGCGCCGGCATGGATCACGAGCGCCCCTCTGTCAGATTCCGGACGCGCCGAGATGCTCCGCTTTTCCGCTCCGGACGGGCGCGAGTTCGTCGATCTCGCGGCGAAGATTCTCGACGGACGGCTGGGTCTTGTCCGGGTCGGCGTCGATTTAGCCGGCGCGCGCGGCTCGGTGATGAAGCTCCTCTCGATGCTCGCCGCGATGGTCCTCGTGCTTCTGGCCGCGGGCCTGGTCGCGGCGCGCTGGGTTGCGACCTGGGTTACAGCGCCCGCCGAACGGATCGCCTCGGCGCTCGACGAATTCCGTCTCGGCGGTCCCCGGGTCGTCATCGATGTGAAGACGGGCGACGAGCTCGAGCGGCTCGCCGAGCGCGTGGAAGCGATCATGCAGAGGATCGAGCTTCTCCACCAGAACGAGCTCGAACAGCAGCGCGAGCTCGCGCGGGTCGAGCGTCTCGCGGCGGTCGGAACGCTGACCGCGGGGCTTGCGCACGAGATCAACAATCCGCTCGCCGGAATCAAGCAGGCCGCCGAAAGCCTCAACGGCCGTTCCGACGACGTTGCGCGCGTGCAGCGCTACATCCCGGTGATCCTCGACGCGGCACGCAGGATGGAGCGAATCCTCGGGGACCTCCTTTCCTTCGCGAGGCCCTCTCGCCGTGAGCTCAGCGCGGTCGACCCGTGTGATGCGCTCCGCCTCGCCGCGCGTCTCGCGGCGCCGCGCATCAAGCAGGCGGGGGCATCGATCGCGGTCGACTGCAATGCCGAGCGGCTCACGGTGAAGGCCGACGCCGATTCGCTCGCGCAAGCTCTTCTCAACCTGTTCCTGAACGCGGCCGACGCCGTGAGCGATGCGCCGGAGCGGCGGATCACCGCACGATGCAGGATGGACGCGCCAGGAGAA
>JACPDH010000032.1 GCA_016184115.1 Acidobacteriota bacterium
GCCCAGAGGCGTCGGAATAGCTCATCCCATTCGCCTCGGGGAACCCGGTAGAGAACGTCGAACATCGTCACGAGCTCGAACTCACCGATCACCGCGTCGTCGAACGCCGCGACGGCACGAACGCGCGGATGGACCGGTGGCGCGAGCGCCTTCCGCACGTCAGGTTCGACCGCGACCACGGATGCCGCGCCGGCCTCGATCGCAAGGCGCGCAAAAGTCCCGTGCCCCGCGCCGATGTCGAGAACGCGCCCTCCCTCGGGGACGTGCTTCAGCGTCCGGAGAAATGGGCAGGTGAGAAATCGGCCGAGAATGTGCGCGCGCGCCGCGAGCGGCCGCGACGAGAAGGTCTGATGGAGCACGGTGAGTGCTCGGAGGTAGCTCACGCGCATCGGGCGGCGGCGATTATAGAATGCCGCGCGATGAGCGGGGCCGGGAGCATCGACGCGAGGAGCCGCACTCCGTGGATCGCTCTCGCGACCATTGCAGTCGCCGTCATTCGATTCCTGACGCGGCAACAGACGCACTGGGAGCTCGACGAATACCTCTTCAGGATGGGAGTACAGAGCTTCGAACCGCTTCTCCATCACCCGCATCCTCCTGGATATCCGCTCCTCATCGGGCTTGCACAGCTGATCGACCGCGTGCTCCACGATCCCTTCGTGTCGTTGATCGCGCTCGCGTGGGTTTCGTCAGTGATCGGGACCTTTGCTTTTGCGTCTGCGCTGCGTGAATTGACCCGGAGCGATGCGATTGCAGTCGTCGGAGCTCTCCTCTTCAACCTCTCACCCGCGATGCTCGTCCATGGTCCCGAGCCGATGTCCGATGCGCCGGCCTTGATGTTCCTGTCGCTCGCATTTCTCGCGGTGGCGCGAACGACGCGATCGCACTCGGGATGGTGGCTCGCGGGATTCGCGGCGAGTTGCGCGGCGTCGATCGGATGCCGGCCGCAGTATGCAATTCCGATCGTCCCGGTATTCCTCGTCGTGATTGCTCTGCGAGGGAGCGCGCGCGCAAAGCTCGCGGCGTTCGGGACGTTTACGGCCGTCTGCCTGATCTGGCTGCTGCCGCTGGTCGTGGCGATCGGCGGGCTCGAGCGGTTCATCGAATGGGAGACGGGGCAGGCCGCGTACGTCGCGGCGCACGATGCGCATCTCTCGCGCGGTACCCGCAGTTGGGCCGAGATCGCGCTCCGCTTCGTCGCGCATCCATGGGGCTCGAAGGGGCTCGCGATTCCGACGCTGGCGCTCGCGCTCGTCGGAGCCGTTGAGATCGCCAGGCGCCGAATGATCGCGGCATGGCCGCTCCTCGCGGTGTCGGCGCTTCATCTCGTCATTACGATCGCGACGACCGATCCCGCGGATGGCGTCCGATACCAATTGCCCGCGCAGATGGCGATTGCATTCGCAGCCGCGATCGGCATTGACGCGATCGCGCGCGTCGCGCGCCTCCGGACGATCGCGGCGCTGATTCCGATCTCGCTGCTGCTCGGCTATTGGCTCTACGCCCGCCCGGTCGTCATTCCGCGCGCGACCGAGCCCTCTCCGCCCGCGAGAGCGATCGCATGGGCGAACGCGGCGCTGCCGAAGGAGACAGTCGTGCTGTGCGATCTGCCTCTTCGGCCTCACGCCGAGGCGACACTCGAAGGGGTGAGGGCGCTGCCGGTCGAGCCTGGGCTGGCGAGCGTCTATGACGAGCCCGGGACGGCGGTGTGGGTTCTCGCCGACGGCCTAACGGGCGTGCCCGGCTCGAGATCGTTCTCGTGGCCGTACAGCGACGCGTACGGAAAGCTGACGCGGAATCACTACCGAGTCGTTTCGATGATCCCGCTGACACCCGAACGGCGCTTCCTTGCGGTGAAGGGGGTCAATCCATGGGAGCGCGATGCAGATCGCCCCGAGTGGCGCTGGCTTCCGAAGGAAGTGCCATACGAGTCGTCCCGAATCACGGTGAAGGTCGACGGGAGCGCCATGGCGACGGTCGAAGTCGCGCGAGGCGCCTCGTCGGAAGTTGTCGTGTCCGTACCCGACGGCCGCTATGCCGGCGTCGACATCGTCTCGTCGCAGGCGTTCACGCCGGCGGCTGTCGCGGGTCGCGATCCACGAAGGCTGGCGATCACGCTGACCGATCTCACGCGCGTGCCTCGCGGTGCGGGAGATGAGAAATGACGCAGGAAGGCAGTCAGTCGCGACGATTCGTCATCGCGAGTGGCATGGCGTTCGTCGTCGTCTTCGTCACCCGCGCGCTCGCGTTCCCGCACTCCTGGTGGCTCGGCGTCGAACCGCTTCTCGGTATGGCGGTCGGAGCTCCCGATCCGGCGTCGGGCATTCCTCCCTCGCCGGGTTTTCCCCTCTACCTCGATCTCGCACGGCTGTTGATGATTAAGGCTGAAACGCCGTTCGTTGCACTCGTTGTGGCGGCGTTCCTCTCGAGCGCAGCGGGCGCGCTGCTGCTCGCCGCGGCGCTCCGCCGCACCATGCGCGATGCGGTGGGAGGTGCGCTCGCATCGTTGATGCTCTTCATGACGCCGGCGATGCTCGTCTTCTCGTCGACGCCGGCTCCGGAGGCCTCAGCGCTGATGTTCTATGCGGTTGCCGTGTACGCCGCGGGGCGGATCGTCGACGGCGAGACGACTGGAAGGCGTGATGCGACGATTCTCGGAGCCGCCTCGGCGTGCGTGATCGGCTGCCAGCCAGAGTGGGTGTTGGCAGCTGCTCTCGTCGCGGTCTCGCCACTGATCCGAAAAGAGACGAGGCGCCTTTCGGCGGTTTCGGTCGCGATCGCCGGCGCCGTACTCGTTCTCGTGTTCATGCCATTCGCCAAGGCCCTGGGCGGCGAGGCAGCGCTGCTGCGCTGGCTGGCCGAGCGCCCCGCGGCCGGTGAGGGGCTTGCCATTGCACTCCTCAACCAGGCCGGACCGCTCTGGTTGTCGATCCCGATCGCGCTCATCGCACTCGTTGGGGCGTGGTACGCGGTACGTGCGCGGGAGCGGCGCCTCCTCCTCGTCGCGGGTCCGGCCGTTGCACACCTCGCGTTCGTTGCGCTTCGAGGATCGGCGCGTGAGGTGGTTCTCGCGGTCGTACCGATCAGCGTTGCGTTGATCGCGCTTTGCGTCAGAGGGATGAGCGCGCTTTCGACGAGATCGGGACAACCGCTCCTTCGCATCGCGATCGTCGCCGCATACAGCCTGGCGTCGTGGATCTGGACTGCGCCGCTGCTCCGGGCACGGTTGAATGTCGCGCCCCCGCCGTCGAAGGCGGCAATCTGGATCGACGACCACCTTGCCGACGAACCGGGCGCCGTCGTTCTAGTTGCGGAGGAGCTCCGCCCTCACGCGAGTGCGTTGATTACGAAGGCGCGGATCGCGGACCTCGCCGCCGTCGCAACCGAAGGGGCACGGGCACGATACGCACTCGTCGCTGGAGAATCGTCGGAGGCTGGGGCAGTGGTCTTCTCGTGGCCCGATAGCGCGCCGCTGCGGCTGCTCGCAAACTCGAGGCTTCGCGTCGTGTCGGTCGTGCCGCTCCGACCACCAGGGAACCTCTGAACAAGTTGAATGGGACCCATCGACGTTGTTCAGAGGTTCCCGAGAGTCTTCGCGGTGAAGCGGAACACGCCGCTCGGCTACAATCCGGCGCCAGATGAGTGAGCCTACGGCGAAGCGCTCGATCTCTCTCGTGATCCCGATGTACAACGAGGAGGCAAACATCGGGCATGCGATTGCACGCGCGATCGACGCGTTCGTGCTGCATGGTCTGGAGTGGGAGATCATCGTGGTCGACGACGCGTCGACCGATGGCTGCGCGTCGATCGTCGAGGCGATCTCCTCGCGCGAGCCGCGGGTGAGGCTTCTCCGGCACGAGAAGAACCGCAAGCTCGGAGGGACGATTCGTACAGGTTTCGCGGCCGTCCGCCACGAGCTCGTGCTCTACATGGATGCCGATCTGCCGTTCGATCCATACGAAGTCGGACGCGCGATTCGCGCGATGGAAGTCACCCACGCCGATCTGATCGCCGGCTACCGCTTCGACCGAACGACTGAGGGGCTGAAGCGAACGATTTATTCGTACTTCTACAACACGTTGATCGGAATCCTCTTCGGCTGGCCGCATCGCGACATCAACTTCTCGTTCAAGCTCGCAACGCGAGAAGTCATCGAAGCGATCGAGCTCGAGGCGGAAGGCTCGCTCATCGACGCCGAACTGATCGTCAAAGCAAAGAATCTCGGATTCGTCATCCAACAGCTTGGGCTCGACTACTTCCCGCGCACGAAGGGCGCATCGACCCTCTCGTCGCCGACCGTGATCCTCAAGATTTTCGCGGAGCTCTGGAAGCTTGCGCCCCGCATGAGGCGGCCCGTCCGACGCATGCCGACGCCGCGCGAACGATGACGCGCCTCGTCGTCACGGCCGACGACCTCGGTCTGCATCGCGGCATGACCGACGCCGCAATCCGAGGGCACGAGCGAGGCGTGGTCACAGCGTGCTCGATCTCTGCCTGTGGGCTCGACGTCGAGCACGCCGCGGACTCGGTTCGGCGCTTGCCATCGCTCGACGTCGGGATCCATTTCACGTTGGTCGAGGAGCGCCCCGTGCTTCCGGCCGCGAAGGTGAAGTCCCTCGTATCCCGCGACGGGCGCCTCGTGCCTGGTCATCGCGAGCTGGTGATGCGCTACGCGGCGGGAAGGCTCGATCTCGACGAGGTCGAAGAGGAACTGCGCGCGCAGGCCGCGCGGCTTCGTGACCTCGGAGTCACGCTGCTTCACGCGAATGGTCATCAGCACCTGCATGTTCTTCCCGGCGTCTTCGAGCGTCTGCTTCGCGTCGCATCCGAGCTCGGAATCCGCTACGTCAGGATTCCTGACGACAGGGCCGAGCGCGCATGGGGATTCCGCTCGCTCTCGGTGGCGGCGCTCGCGATTCTCGCGAGGCGTGCGGCTCCAATCGCGCGACGGCGTGGTTTCGTAACCAACGACGTCACGATCGGGATACGGGATGCAGGGCACCTCGACGTGGCCACGATCGCGAAGCTCCTCGATCGAGCGTCGGGTCTTACCGAGCTCGTGACGCACCCAGGGATTGGCGAAGGCCTGGCCTCCCGCTACGACTGGCGCTACGACTGGCAGGCCGAGGCCGACGCGCTCTGCGACCCGCGCCTCCGCGACGAGTGCGAGCGGCGAGGCATCGAGATCGTGCAAATCCGCGACGTCGTCACGGCCTCGGAAGAAAGGAAGGCCGATTTGTGGGGGCGACGCGATGCGTCGTCAAATGTCCCGCGTCGAGGACGAGTACACCTTTCTCGTGCACTAAGTCGAGGAGCCGAACCGAGCGCACGCAGTAGACATGCGGCTACCGCGCTCCGCAGCAGAAGTTTCATGAATGATCCGGGCTAGACGAAATGGCCTGAGCTTAGGCACGAAAGTCTCGAAGTTAGAACGCAGAACGATGAATGTTGAACCCTGAAACCCCCACCCTGGACCCTTTTCTGGGTTCAAACTTCATCGTTCATCGTTCTAACTTCAGCCTCTTCCTCTTAAGTTCAGGCCATCAGGGCAAGACGCGCCGGCGCTACCCGGTCCCGACACAGCCTCGTTTCAACCCCGATGGCTATAATGCCCGCCGCAACCATAACGACGCGTGCCGGAATGGCGCGCCGAATCGGAGCGACATGACCAAGAAGATCGCAGTGGTTCCCGGCGACGGAATCGGCCCCGAAGTGATCCGCGAGGGGATGAAGGTTCTCACCTACTTGAACGAGTCTTCGAAGTTAGGCCTGCAGTTCACGCATTTTGGCTGGAACGCAGACACCTACCTCGCGACTGGCATCTCGATGCCCGCCGGAGCCATGGATGACATCCGCACGAACTACGACGCGGTGTTTCTCGGCGCCTACGGCGACCCTCGCGTTCCCGACATGAAGCACGCGGCCGACATCCTCCTCGGCATGCGCTTTCAGCTCGACCTCTACGTGAACTACCGGCCGGTGAAGCTGCTCGACGAGCGCCTGTCTCCATTGAAGGGGAAAGGAAAGAAAGAGATTGACCTCGTGATCTTCCGTGAGAACACCGAGGGGGCGTACGTCGGCATGGGAGGGAACTTCAAGAAGGGAACTCCGGACGAGATCGCGATCCAGGAAGACGTCTCGTCGCGGCGAGGAGTCGAACGCATCATCCGCTACGCATTCGAGTACGCGCGGAAGACGGGTCGCAAATCGGTCTGCATGTCCGACAAGAACAACGTCATGCGCTTCGGCGGCGACCTGTGGCTGCGCACCTTCGAGTCTGTCGCGTCGGAGTACCCCGAGATCGAGCACTTTCACATGTTCGTCGACGCGCTCACGATGCAGATGGTGCGAGCGCCAGAGATGTTCGACGTCATCGTCACGAACAACATGTTCGGCGACATCGTCACCGACCTCGGGGCGGCGTTGCAGGGAGGGCTAGGGATGGCGGCGTCGGGGAACATCCATCCGAATCGCGTCTCGCTCTTCGAGCCGATCCACGGCAGTGCGCCGAAATACGCGGGCAAAGATCACGCGAATCCAATCGGCGCGGTTCTCACGGCCGCAATGATGCTCGAATTCCTCGGATTCACAGCCGAGGCGACCCGCATCGAGGCGGCGGTGACGAAGGCGATCGCGGCAAACGAGACGACGTCAGACATTGGCGGACCGCTTGGCACAATCGCTGCGGGCGACGCGATCCTGCGGCACCTGCAGACCGCTTAGCCGCGACGCGCGGCGACAGGTGGCGCAGGGGACGGCAGGACTGCGGCGGTCCCGGCGCCGCGACTGATCCAGGAGGTTCGACATGAGGGTTCGCAAGCTGGCACTGCTCATCGCAACGGTGATGACCCCGCTCGTCGCACACGCCGGCGAGGGGATGTGGATGCCGCAGCAGGTTCCTCTCTTCGAGGAGCAGCTGGGCGCACTCGGGATGACCGTCGATGCGAAGAGCTTCGCAGATCTCACCGGTTTCCCCATGGGCGCGGTGATCTCGCTTGGAGGCTGCACTGCGTCGTTCGTATCGCCACAGGGACTCGTGGTGACGAATCACCACTGCGCCTTCGGGTCGATCCAGCACAACTCGACTCCGGAGCGCGATCTCACGGTGACCGGCTTTCTGGCGAGGTCGCTCGACGAGGAGCTGCCCGCGAGGCCCGACGCTCGCATCTTCGTCACGACGAAGATCGACGACGTGACCGAGCACCTGCGAGGCAAGATCGATCCCGGCCTCACAGGCGCGAAGCGTCAGGCGATCATCGAAGAGCGCACGAAGTCGATGATCGCAGAATGCGAGCGTCCTGGCGGTGTGCGCTGCCGAATCGCATCGTTCTTCGAGGGCTCGATGTACCAGCGGATCACGCAGATGGAGGTCCGCGACGTTCGGCTCGTCTATGCGCCGGCAGAGGGAGTCGGCAACTACGGCGGCGACGTCGACAACTACATGTGGCCGCGGCATACCGGCGACTTCTCGTTCTATCGCGCCTACGTCGGGAGAGACGGCAAACCTGCGGACTATTCGAAAGATAACGTCCCGTACTCGCCGAAGCACTGGTTGAAGGTATCGACGGGGGAGTTGAACGAAGGTGACCTCGTGATCGTCGCCGGCTATCCGGGACGCACCTCGCGGCACATCACCGCGGACGAATTCCGTGTCGCTCAGGAGTTCCGCTTCCCGCGCTCGATCGAACATTTCAAGGCGGTACTCGAGATCCTGCGGGGCGAGAGCGCGAGGAGCGACGACGCGCGAATTCGTCTCGCCTCGAAGATCGAATCGAATGCGAACCAGCTGAAGCGCTTCGAAGGAACCTGGGAAGGAATGTCGAAAGGCAATCTGCTCGAGCGCAAGCGCGCAGACGAGGCGGAGCTGAAGGCATGGATTGCCGCGGAGCCTGCGCGCGCGAAGCAGTGGAGCGGTGCGCTCGAGGAGATCGCGAAACTCAATGAGCGTGGCCGCGCGCGCATGGAGGCCGACTTCGTCGAATCGTGGCTGACGAGGGGCTCGACCCTTCTCTCGGAGGCCCAGACCATCCAACGTCTCGCGTTGGAGCGGCAGAAAAAAGATGCGCAACGGAAGGCCGGCTACCAGGAGCGCGACCTTCCGCGAATCAAGGCCGCGACGGCACGTTCGCAGAAGACGCTCGAGCTTGCATCCGATCGCGCGTTGTTAGGTCATTTCCTCAGACTTGCAACCGCGCTCCCGGCTGGTCAGCGCATCGCGGCGGTCGACGAGGCGCTCGCGGCGACGGGAGAATCGACGAGCGACGCGCGTGTGGAGACGCTGCTCGATCGCCTCTATGCGAATACGAAACTGACCGAGCTCTCCGAGCGCAACGCGATGCTCTTGGAGACGCCGGCGCAGCTCGCGGCGAGGAATGACTCGTGCCTCGACTTCGCCGCAGCGCTATTGCCGGCCGGCCTCGAGCGCGAGAAGCTGCAGGACGACATCGCAGGCTCCATGGCACTCATCCGCCCGAAGTACATGGACGCAA
>JACPDH010000124.1 GCA_016184115.1 Acidobacteriota bacterium
CGAGGGCTTTCTACTCTTCCGGTTCCGAGCCCCTTGCGAGGGCGCCCGGGACTCGTTCATTCAACGACTGGAGCGGGAGACGGGATTCGAACCCGCGACCAACAGCTTGGAAGGCTGTGACTCTACCCCTGAGTTACTCCCGCCCGATCGATCCCCGTGATACCCGAGCCGTCGCCGCGACGCCGGGCATCGCGACTCTCATTCAACTTGGTGGAGGCGGATGGATTCGAACCACCGTAGGCCTTAAGCCAACAGATTTACAGTCTGCCCCCTTTAGCCACTCGGGCACGCCTCCGAAAATGCAGTGACCAGCGCCGCCACATGAGGCTCTCGTCACTGCACTCTCGATCCATTTGGAGCTGGCGAAGGGACTCGAACCCGCGACCTGCTGATTACAAATCAGCTGCTCTACCAACTGAGCTACGCCAGCGTGAGATTATCAAAGATTCCTGCGGACAGACCCCTGCTTTCCGCCCGACGCGGAGAACTGGGCCTTATAGCAGAACGCCAAACCGAACGCAAGAGGAGGGTTATTCCGCCCACTCGCCCTGCCTGCCGGGTTCGACTTCCACCTTCAGCTCGCCTCGAAACCCGTTTGAGGGACGCCGAATTTCGCGCCTCTTTCAGCGCTTCCCGCTCTGCCGCTCCACTTCCCAGGCGATCACTGCTGCAGCCGTGGAGACATTGAGCGACTCGATCTTCCCACGCATCGGAATGGCGATCCGCCGGTCGCAGTGCTCGATGACGTTTCGGCGAACGCCTCGTCCCTCGTTTCCCAGGACGATGACAACCTTCCCGGTGAGGTCAAACGATCCGAGCGCATCCCCTTCTGCGTCAGCCCCATAGACCCAGTACCCGGCTTCCTGCATCTGTTCGATAGCCCGCGCCAGATTCGTCACCTGGGCAACCGGAACCCACTCTGATGCGCCCGCCGACGCCTTCACCACCGCCGCGGACAAGCCGGCACTCTCGTGCCTCGGCACGACAACGAGACCGAACCCGAACACGTCGGCGACTCGAAGTACCGCTCCCAGGTTCTGCGGATCCTGAACGCCGTCGAGAACGAACACCCGCTCCGGCGCTCCTTCGCTTCGGATGATGTCATCGAAGTCGGCGTAGTCCGCATCTGCGAGCTCTGCGACGACGCCGTTGTGCACGCCACCTTCGGCGACCTTCGCGAGGCGGTCGGGCGGCATCAGACGTACGTCGACTCCGGCGTCGCGTCCTTCATCCGCCAGGCGGGCAAGGCGCCCTTTGTCGGCACTCGAGATCGCGATCCAACGGATGCGATCGGGATGCGCACGAATCGCCTCCCTTACCGGGTTCATCCCAAAGATGATCAACGTACCCCTCCAACGGACAGCCCGCGCACTACGTCACGCGCGAACGCAGGCCCACGGTAGATGAGACCGGTGTAACCCTGCACGAGATTCGCTCCGGCCTCGAGCTTGGCCATCGCCTCGCGAGACCCCATCACCCCACCGACTCCGATGAGCGGATACTCCGAACCGACGAGCCTCCGCGCCTCGCGCAGAATCGCCGTCGACAGCTCGAACAGCGGATACCCCGAGATTCCACCCGCCTCCACGAAGTCCATCTCGAGTCTCGCCTTGTCGATCGTCGTATTCGTCGCGGTCAGCCCGTCGGCCATTCGAACTGCGACATCGCAAACCTCGGCGAGCTGGGCACGATCGAGATCGGGGGCGATCTTCACGATGATCGGGTGCGTTCCAGCAGGCCTCTCGAACCGAGCGCGGCTGCGCGCCTCTCTCAGCGCGGACAGAATCTGCGCGAGCTGCTCCGGACGCTGCAGATCGCGCAACGAAGGCGTGTTAGGCGACGACACGTTCACGACGACGGCGTCAGCCAGCGGCGCGAGGATCTCGTAGGCCGCGACGTAGTTTTCCGCAGCCGCCTCGAGCGAGACCTCTTTGTTCTTTCCAATGTTCACGAAGACCGGAGGGTGCGCCCGAAACGCCTCGCTCGAGACCGAGTGCCAATACCGCCTCATCCGTTCTGCGACCGCCGTAGCACCCTCGTTATTGAACCCCAGGCGGTTCACCAGTGCCTCACGGCCCGGATAGCGGAACATGCGCGGCCTCGGATTCCCCGCTTGGGGTCGCAGCGTCACGGTGCCGACCTCAATGAAACCGAACCCGAGCGCGACGAGCATCGGCACGAGCTCTGCATTCTTGTCGAATCCTGCGGCGATTCCCAACGGGTTCTCGAACTGAAGCCCCCAAAGCGTTCGCGACATAGCCTGGCGAGCCATCGCGCGCCGCACGACCGAGAGCAGGGGCGTGATGCCTTGTGCACGCACCATCTGACGGGTCACAAGGTCGTGCGCGGTCTCGGCGTCCAGGCGAAAAAGCAGCTTCTTGGCGAGCTCGTAAATCAACGCCCACCCCGCGCTCGCAGCCCATCGAGGAGCGCCTCGGCGCGAGACAGCGGCGATGCGATCGGCGCGAGGCCTCGAAGCCCCGACCCAGCCTCGAGCAGAGGAACGAGCGCGACGAGCTCAGGCCCATGTGCGCGACCCGTCATTGCGACACGAATCGGCATGAAGAGTGGTTTCCCTTTACGCCCACTGAGACTCTTCAGCCTCTCGACGAATGCCTTGTACTCGTCGCCGTCGCGCGGCGTGCCGTTCGCCTTCAGCTCGTCAACGATCTGAGCAACGAACGATTCGGTCCCTTCTTCGCGGAGAATCGAGTCCGCCTCCTGATCGGCGAGGACATCATCGACGGCGAATTCGAACATCGGCGCAAGCGCGGGGATGAAGTCAGCGAGAGTGCTCGTACCTTTCTGCGAGAGCGCGATCGCGCTCTCGAACCATGCGCGCGCTTCCGGACTGTCCTCCCTAAGCCATCCCGCCGTCGCGAAGCGTGGCTTCGTCAACTCCCAGAGCTCCGCGGCCGTGAGCTTGTGAATGTACTGACCGTTCACCCATGCGAGCTTTTGAGGATCGAACACCGCGGGCGCCGAGTTCACGCGCTCGAGGGAAAACGCCCTTACCGCGGATTCTCTGTCAAAGAGCTCGATTCCGTCGGCCGGCGACCAGCCGAGCAGCGTCAGGTAGTTGAGCATCGCGTCGGCGAGGTACCCATCTACTGCCCATGCTGCGACGGAGGTAGCCCCGTGACGCTTCGACAACTTGCTGCGGTCCTGCCCGAGGATGAGCGACACGTGCGCGAACTTCGGAGTCTCCCACCCGAGAGCGCGATACAACAGCACCTGCCGGTGCGTGTTCGTCAAATGCTCCTCGGCACGGATCACGTGCGAAATCTGCATGTCGTGATCATCGACGACCACGCAGAAGTTGTAAGTCGGCATCCCATCAGAACGGCGGACGATAAAGTCGCCGAGCGAATCGGCCTTCCACGTAACTTCTCCGCGGATCAGATCGGCGATCGTCACGTCTCCTGCCACCGCCGACCCTCCCGCTTTCGGGACGTGGAACCGGATCGCTGACGTCGCCCCCGAGCGCACCCGAGCGTCGATCTCCGCGGGTGTTAGGCCGCGACATGTGAGGTCATAGTGCGGAGGGCGCCCATCGGCTTCGGCCTCTCTGCGCTTCGCCTCGAGAACGTCCTCGCTGCAGAAGCATGGGTAGGCGTGACCCAACGCGAGCAGCTGATCGACGACCGAAGAGTAGAGCGAAGAGCGCTCTGACTGGCGATACGGTCCGTGCGGGCCGCCATTGTCCGGCCCTTCGTCCCAGTGGAGGCCGAGCCAGCGGAGATCGTCGAGC
Organism: Acidobacteriota bacterium; assembly: GCA_016184115.1. Lineage (GTDB taxonomy): Bacteria > Acidobacteriota > Thermoanaerobaculia > Gp7-AA8 > Gp7-AA8 > JACPDH01. The sequence goes on from JACPDH010000124.1 coordinate 3,752, forward strand.
ACCATCCGCTCCGATTCGCGCGTCGATCGCGCCTGGTCGGTGTCTTCCACGCGAACGATGAACGTTCCGCCGTGATGGCGGGCGAACAGCCAATTGAAGATCGCGGTACGAGCGCCGCCAACATGCAGGTGCCCCGTGGGTGACGGAGCGAAACGGGTTCGTACGGGTGGTTCGTTGCTCATCGATTTCGTCATCGCCCCGAGCTCGCGGATTCGACCAGTACCGTCGCAAGCGCACAGATGCCTTCGCGCCTCCCGGTGAAGCCGAGACCATCGGTCGTCGTGGCCGCGATGTTCACCTGAACCTCGTCGATCCCGAGCATCGAGGCGACGCTCGAGCGGATCTTCGCTTTGTGCGGGCCGAGCTTGGGAGTCTCGGCGACGACGGTGACGTCGACGTTCGCGATCGCGAAGCCGCGTTCAGAAACGAGGCGGAGCGCTTCGGTAACGAAGACGGACGACGCGGCGCCGCGCCAGCGCTCGTCACTCGACGGGAAGTACTCGCCGATGTCGCCCGCCCCCACCGCCCCGAGCAACGCATCGACGAGGGCATGGAGGACGGCATCCGCATCGGAGTGCCCCTCGAGCCCCCAACGGTCGGCGACACGGACGCCGCCGAGGATGAGCGGTCGATCCGAGGAGAACTTATGTACGTCGACTCCGTGTCCGATGCGGATCATTCGTCGCTCCAGTTGGCAAGCTCGCGCGCGGCGGCCTCGAAATCGGAAGGTCTCGTGATCTTGATGTTGCGGGGATCGCCTTCGACGACGCGCACCTTCCCGCCGCATCGCGCCACCGCCGCAGCTTCATCGGTGGCGGGCCACCCCTGCTCGATCGCCCGCTCGAGAGCAGAACGGAGAGCTCCGAGCCTGAAACACTGCGGAGTTTGTGCGGCGGCGAGCAGGCTTCTGTCGGGAGTTTCGACGACGAGGCCATTGAAGATCCTGTGAATCGTATCGGTCGGCGTCGTCGCCGGGATCGCTCCGTCCGCGTCGTCGAGCGCCGCGAGAAGGTGCTCGAACAACTCACTCGAAACGAACGGCCTAACGGCGTCGTGCGCCGCGACGACCGCGTCATCGCCAAGACCCGCGCGCGACAGACTCTCCGCGCCGCGCAGGACCGACTCCTGGCGCGACTCTCCGCCGCGGACGATCTTCACATTACCCCAGCGAAAGCGATCGACGATCGCCTGCATCGTCGCCAGGTGTGCGGCCGATACGCAGACGACGATCCGCTCCACACCGCTGAATCGATGAAAGCGCCCAACCGTGTGCGCAATGAGGGGGCGGTCGCCGAGCGGCAGAAACTGCTTCGGCGTGTCACTGCCGAATCGGGTACCAGACCCGGCTGCAGGGATGATCGCGGCGCAGCGCATGGCGAGGGTCGTGGTCTCCGCCGCGCGTCGCGCCCTGAATCGAGCGCAACGGGACCGGGAAGGCGGGGATCCCGCCTTCTCAGACCTCCATCACTTCCTTTTCTTTGTGCTTCAGCACATCGTTCACTTCATCGATGAACTTGTCGGTCAGTTTCTGAACTTCGTCGTGGGCACGCTTCTCGTCGTCCTGCGAGATCTCGTGGTCCTTCTCCAGCTTCTTGACCTTGTCGTTCACATCGCGACGCACCTGGCGGATGGCGGTCCGCGCCTCTTCCGACATGTGGTGCGCACGCTTGACGAGGTCTTTGCGCCGCTCTTCGGTGAGGGGCGGAACCGGCACGCGGATGAGCTTACCGTCGCTCGCGGGGTTGAACCCGAGGTCGGCGATGCGAATCGCTTTCTCGATCGGAGCGGCCATGCTCTTGTCCCACGGCTCGACGACAATCAGTGCCGGCTCCGGAACTTTGAGGTTCGCAACCTGTGCGAGCGGCGTATCCGTCCCGTAATACGGGACCATTACCCCATCGAGCATCGACACTGAGGCGCGGCCCGTGCGAAGTGACTTGAACTCCTTGTGCAACGCCTCGATGGCGCCGTGCATCCGGCGCTCGGCATCCTTGATCACGTCCTTCAGCGGCATCACATTCCTCCTGCGGCGACGGCGACCAGCTCGTCTGAAACGAGCGACCCGATGTCCTCTCCGAGGACCGCCCTGCTGATGTTCCCCTTCTCGCGGAGCGAGAAGACGTAAATAGGCACCGAGTTACTTCGGGCGAGGTCGATCGCCGACGCATCCATCACGTTCAGGCGCTTCTCGATGACCTCCTGGTACGTCGCCCTCGGGATGCGCGTGGCGTTTGGATCCTTGTGGGGATCGGCCGTGTAGAGCCCATCGACCTTCGTCGCTTTCATGATGATCTCGCAGCGAAGCTCGTTCGCGCGAAGTGCCGCGGCGGAGTCTGTCGTGAAATACGGATTGCCCGTGCCGGCGGCACAGATCACGATCCGCCCTTTCTCGAGGTGACGGATCGCGCGGCGACGGATAAAGGGTTCGGCCACACCTGGCATGTTGATCGCGGTCGCAACACGAGTCGGGAGGCCCCGGTTCTCGAGCGCATTCTGAAATGCGAGCGAGTTGATGACCGTCGCCAGCATTCCCATCTGGTCACCCACAGCACGGTCGATGCCTTCAGTCGCCGCATTGACGCCACGGAAGATGTTTCCTCCGCCGATCACGATCGCGACTTCGACGCCGAGTTTTTGCACGGCGACGACTTCGTCGGCAATGTCGGCCATCGTCTGCGGGTCGATGCCGTACGAGCGTTCGCCCATCAGCGCTTCGCCCGACAGCTTGAGCATGATTCTCTTGTAGCGAGGCTTTCTTTCGCCGCTCATGAAATCTCCCCGGGCGCTGATTTATACCATAACGATTCCGGCTTTGCGGGGACGCTCGCCCGGCATTCGCGAGCATCGCCAAACGCAAAACGTCCTCCGGCCCTGCGAGAGGCCGGAGGACGTTCGAATCCAATACGAGCTAGTTGCCGGAAGCCTGCGCCATAACTTCGGCCACGAAATCATTCGCCTTCTTCTCGATGCCTTCACCGAGCTTGAACCGAGTGAAGCGCGTAACTGCGAACTTCGCTCCCGCTTCTTTCGCGCGCTGGTCGACGACCTTCTGAACGGTCATCTTGTCGTCGCGGATGTAGGGCTGCTCGAGGAGAACTGTCTCCGCGTAGTACTTCTCCATCTTGCCGGCGACGATCTTCTCGACGACCGCCTCGGGCTTGCCCGATTTGATCGCCTGCTCCCGCGCGACTTCCTTCTCGGTGTCGAGGTCCTTTGACGTCACCTCGTCGCGATGAAGGAAACGGGGCTCGGCCGCAGCGACGTGCATCGCAACGTCCTTGGCGAGACCCTCGGCCGCGATCTTCGCTTCGGCGTTGTCGAACTTGACCTCGACCACCACGCCGATCTTGCCATTGCCATGAACGTAGCTGCTCAGCACCGCGCTTGCGGCGTCGAACTTCATGAATCGGCGGATCGCGATGTTCTCGCCGATCTTTGCGATCTTGCTCGAGATGTACTGTGCGACGTTGTGGCCCTCGGCGTCCCCGGGCCAGGCGAGTGTCGAAAGAGTTTCGACATCGGCCGGATTCGCTGCGCGGATGATGTCGGCAATTCCGGCGACCAGCGCCTTGAACTCGTCGGTCTGCGCCACGAAGTCGGTCTCGGAGTTCACCTCGACGAGGATTGCCGTCGAGCCTTCCACGGACGCGTAGACGAGCCCTTCGGATGCGATGCGCCCCGCCTTCTTGCCCGCGGCGGCGAGCCCTTTTTTGCGAAGGATCTTGACCGCCTCTTCGACGTTACCTTCCGCTTCCGTCAGCGCCTTCTTGCAATCCATCATACCGGCGCCGGTCTTCTCGCGAAGCTCCTTCACCTGCGCTGCGTCGATCTGTGCCATGGTCTTCTCCAAACAGTCTGGGGTCGGGCCCCGGAAGCTCCGGGACTCGTGATTGACGCCGGGCCCCCGAGGGGAGCCCGGCGCCGGTCGATCACTCAAGTGGGACGCGGCCCGCCAGCGGGCCGCGAAATCGAGATGCGCAGCCCTTACGAAACAGGGGCGGGCGCTGCGCCCGTGGGCGCCTCCGACGGCGGCATCTCTCCCTCGGTCATTTCAGGCTTGTCTTCTGCGGAGATATACATCTCCTGCGCGACGTTGTAGCCCTCGAGCACCGAGTCAGCAATCTTCTGAGTAAAAAGCCGGATCGCGCGAATGGCGTCGTCGTTGCCGGGAATCACCTTGTCGATGTCGTCGGGATCGCAATTCGTATCGACGATCGCGACGACCGGGATTCCGAGCTTCTTCGCCTCTTTCACGGCGATGTACTCCTTCTTGGGATCGATGACGAACATCGCATCCGGAAGTGAGTCCATCTCGCGGATTCCGACGAGATTCTTCTCGAGCTTCTGCCGTTCACGGTCGAGCGCGGCGCGCTCTTTCTTCGACATCTCCTTGTCGGGATCGCCGAGCGAAGCCTCGAGCTCCTTGAGACGCTCGATCGACTTGCGGACCGTGACGAAGTTGGTGAGGGTTCCACCCAGCCAGCGGCTGTTCACATAGAACATTCCGCAGCGGTTTGCCTCCTCCATGATCGCGTCCTGTGCCTGGCGCTTGGTGCCGACGAACAGAACGCGCTTTCCCTGCAAACTCAATTCCGTGACAAAGGCGGAAGCTTCCTTGAAGAGCTTGAGCGTCTTTTGGAGATCGATGATGTAGATCCCATTGCGCTTTCCGAAGATGTACTTCTTCATCTTCGGATTCCAGCGCTTGGTCTGATGACCAAAATGGACGCCAGCTTCCAACAGCTCTTTCATCGTGATTGAAACTGCCAAACCGTCCTCCTCTTTTCTGCGTTGGTCCTGCAAGATAAAAAAGGACAGGAGCCTTGCGACCCCTGTCCCGTGCTGACTACCTGTGTTTCCGATACATCACGGCAACCACTAGCGCTTCGAGAACTGGAAGCGCGCGCGTGCGCCCTTCTGCCCGTACTTCTTGCGCTCTTTCATACGAGGGTCGCGCGTGAGCAGCCCCGCCTTCTTGAGCTTCTTACGAAGCTCGGCGTTGTACGTCTCCAGCGCTCGGGAGATGCCGTGGCGAATGGCCCCAGCCTGCCCCGTCGGGCCGCCGCCGTCAACGTTCACGAGAATGTCGAAATGCTCGACGGTCTCGGTGAGCGACAGCGGCTGTTTGATGATCATCTTGAGCACTTCATTCGGAAAGTAGTCGTCGAACGTACGGTGATTCACCGTGATCTGTCCGCTTCCCTGGCGCAGCCAAACGCGCGCCGTCGACGACTTCCTGCGACCGGTTCCGTAGTATTCCACCAAAGCTGAACCCCTTCCTCTGCTGCCTACGAAATCTTGACCGACTCAGGCTGCTGCGCCTGATGCGGGTGCTGCGTCCCGCGGTAAACCTTGAGCTTCTTGAGCATCTTGCGACCGATGCGGTTCTTCGGGAGCATGCCCGCCACTGCGCGCTCGATCATCGACTCGGGCTTTTCGGCACGGACAAAGCGCGCGGCCGACTCGCTCAGGCCGCCCGGGTAGCCGCTGTGGTGACGATAGATCTTATCCGTCTCCTTGCGGCCCGTGAGGACGACCTTTTCGGCGTTCAACACGATGACGTGGTCACCCGTGTCGAGGAACGGCGTGTAGGTCGGCTTGTTCTTGCCCGAGATGATGTTCGCCACAGCGGTCGAGAGCCGGCCGAGCACGAGCCCGTCGGCGTCGATGATGAACCACTGCGGATCGATGTCGCCCTTTTTGGGAAAATACGTACGCATTTCTTGATTCCTCAGGTGTTTCCGGACTTACGTCGGCCGGACCGAAACTCTTTCGAGAGGCGCTGCCGAGGCTTGTTGAGGGCACTCCGCACCCAACCCCTCCAGAAAGGGGCTGAACGGTAACACCGCTAAACCGCCCCTGTCAAGGCGAACATTCCCGACCCCTTGTCTACAGCTGTGCGGAGTGGTAGAAGCCCCGCGTGCTCGACAAGGACCCACACCAGATCCGTTCGATGTTCGCCAGTGTCTCCCACCGTTATGACACGGCGAACCGTGTTTTGTCGATGCGTTTCGACGTCGCCTGGAGAAAGCGTGTCGCACGCCAACTTCTTCCCGCACCCGGCCGAGTGCTCGACCTCGCCGCTGGAACGGGCGACCTGACCGTCGACCTCGCGAGGTACGGCCAGCACCGAGTCGTCTCGGCTGACTTTACGTACGAAATGCTCGCTCACGGACAACTGAAGGTCCTCGAGCGGGCCCCCGGCGCCGTCCAGGTCGCGGCGGACGCTCTGGCGTTGCCATTTCAGTCCGGTTCGTTCGACGGCGTCTCCGTCGCCTTCGGAGTACGCAATTTTCACGATCCGCTCCAGGGGCTGCGCGAGACGCGTCGCGTGCTTCGAACCGATGGTGCCCTCGGCGTGCTCGAGTTCTCGATGCCTCGACAGCCGCTCCGCTTCGTCTATGGCATCTACTTCCGCCATATCCTCCCGGCGATCGGGGGTTTCATTACAGGGACCCGAAGTCCCTACGACTACCTTCCCGCTTCGGTGCAGACCTTCCCCGAGGGAAACGCATTCCTCTCGTTGATGAGCGAAGCGGGGTTCAGAAACTGCGTCGCCGCCCGGATGAGCGGCGGTATCGTCACGTTCTACCGAGGTGAGGCATGAGCGCAAAGCTGATCGATGGCAAGCAGATCGCGGCGGAGGTCGAGGCCGAAGTCCGGAGAGAGTGCGAGGCACTCGCGTCGAAAGGAGTCATTCCGGGACTCGTCGCGATTCGCGTCGGAGACGACGCCGCATCCGAGGTCTACGTCCGGAACAAGGCGAAGAAGGCGACTGAGCTCGGCCTGAACGGGACGCAGAAACATCTTTCCGCCACGACCTCGCAGCGCGAGATTGAAGCGGAGATCGACCGTCTGAATGCTGACGACGCCGTGGACGGCATTTTGCTTCAGCTCCCGCTCCCCTCCCACCTCGACTCGAAGGCGTTGCTCGACAGGATCGATCCGCGAAAAGATGTCGACGGATTCCATCCCGTGAACGTCGGGCGGCTTCAGCAGGGACGCCCTTGCCTCGTCCCCTGTACGCCGATGGGAGTCATCCGGCTGCTCGAGTCGAGCGGCATCGCAATCGGAGGTTGCAGGGCAATCGTCGTCGGCCGAAGCGACATCGTCGGAAAGCCGGTCGCCGCGCTTCTGCTTCACCGGCATGCCACCGTCACGATCGCGCATTCACGGACTCCCGACCTCGCGGGCGCGGTTCGAGAGGCGGACATTGTCGTCGCGGCGGTCGGCAAGGCAATGATGATCACCGGAGAGATGATCAAGCCAGGCGCGGCCGTGATCGACGTAGGCATCAACCGCATCGAGTACGGATTCGACAAGCTCGACCGTCTCGGGGAGGCGAAACGCAACGCAGTCCTCACGAAGGGCTCCGCGCTCGTCGGCGATGTCGACTTCGAATCAGCAAGGAGCGTTGCCGGCTGGATCACGCCGGTGCCGGGCGGCGTCGGCCCGATGACGATTGCCTATCTGCTGAAAAACACGCTGCAGGCAGCGAAGGATCGCCGCGCGTGATTCTTCGCGTTGGGCTCACGGGCGGAATCGCGTCAGGGAAATCGACGGTCGCGAGAATGTTCGGCGAGCTCGGCTGCGTGGTGATCGACGCCGACGACGTCGTACGGGATCTCTATCGTCCAGGTGCCTCGGGACACCGAGCGCTCGTTGGTCGGTACGGCGCCCGGATCCTCCGCGGTGACGGCGAGATCGACCGCCCGAAGCTCTCCGCGCTCGCGCTCGGGACGCCTAACGGAGCGCAAGAGCTCAACGCCCTGATCCACCCACTCGTGATCGACGAAGAAATGCGAAGGATCGCGGCCGCAGATGACGGCAGCGACAGGATCGTCATCGTCGAGGCGACACTCCTCCTTGAGTCGGGCGGACGCCAGCGATTCGACAGGATCGTCGTGGTCGACCTCGAAAGCGAAGAGCAGGTAAGGAGAGGTACCGCGCGCGGGATGAACGAAGCCGAGGTTCGGCTCCGAATGTCGCGCCAGATGCCGCGCGGGGAGCGCGCGGCGTACGCAGACTACGTCATCTCATCCGAAGGAACCCTCGACAACACCCGGGCGCGAACCGAGCGCGTACATCAAGCGCTTCTCGATGATCTTGCGCGGCTGAGCAGCCCCTAAACATAAACGCGCCCCGCCGAAGCGGGGCGCGTTCGATCCGATCGTTCGATCAGTTACTTCGTGGCCGGGGCGGCGGTGGTGTCCGTCGTGGCCGGGGCAGCGGCGGTGTCCGTCATCGCGGCGGTGTCCGTCGTGGCGGCCGTGTCCATCGTGGCGGTGTCCGTCATGACGGCGGTGTCAACGGCAGGAGCCGTATCGGTGGTGGCCGGAGCGGCCTCAGTCGTGGTCTCCGGAGCGGCCTCTTCCTTCTTGCAGCCGACGGCGAAGATCGAGAGGGCGAAAACGGCGATCAGGGCGAAAACGAGCGACTTCTTCATTTGGGTAATCTCCTTGTTGGTTGTTGTTTTACGTTGAACTCTGAATCGTTCAAGTACTGGTAAATACAGGTTACTTCGTGGCCGGGGCGGCCGTGGTGTCCGTCGTGGCCGGCGCTGCGGCCGTGTCGGTGGTTGCGGCGGTGTCGGTCGTCGCAGCCGTGTCGGTGGTGGCCGGCGCAGCGGTGTCAACAGCCGGTGCGGCAGTGTCGGTTTCCGGCGCGGTGGTCTCGGTCACGGCGGTGTCGGTCGTGGCGGCTTCTTCCTTCTTGCAGCCGACCGCGAAGATCGACAGCGCGAGGATGACGAGGAGAACCAAGCTAAGTGATTTCTTCATGACAAAAGCTCCTTGCAGCGCGAAGTCTGCTGAATGCGTCAGAATCTTTCTGAGACAGAACCCTATCAACGTTTCGTTCGTGGTCGCGCTTGCCGGCGCTTTCCTCCCCGTAATTGTTTCCAGGGTTGACAGAGCGAACCGTCGCTCAGTTCACGTCACAACTCCCGTCCAAGCGCTTCAGGCACACGATCAGCGAAGAGTACTGTGACGGGCGCATATGATAGGCATGCTGGGGAGAATGTCAAGTCCAGGCAACCCTTCCGACTCCGGATTCGGCTCGCACCGCCTGCAGACCAGCGCGCCTGACGGGACGCTGATCGCATTCGATGTCTACGCCGGCGCCGGACGTTCCGGAGTCGTGATCATTCCCGGCTTCTGGCGCACTCGCCGCTACCCTGCACTCTGCGCAATCGCCTCGCGGATCGCCAGCGAGCTCGCTCCGTGCGCGATCCTCGACTGTCGTGGCCACGGGGAAAGCGGTGGCGTCTTCGAGTTCGACCGGCTCGAGCACTTCGACGTCGCCGCAGTCGCCCGCCGCTTCGCAGAGCATTCGAATCTCGATCGGCTGATTCTGATGGGATTCTCGGCGGGAGGAGCACTCGCGATCTCTACAGCCACGCGACACACCGATCTAACCCTTTCCGGACTGCTCCTGGTCTCGCCGGTGGCGGAGTTCCGACGTGTCGTTCCCCGCCCGAATCCGTTCACGATTCACCGCCACCTCTCGCTCGGCCAGGCCCTCGCGAAGCCTCGGTTCCGATGGCCCGGCATCGACCGCCTGTCGCCACTCGAGGATGCAGCGCGGCTCGCGCTTCCGGTCTGCCTGATCCATGCGCGGAACGACTGGCTCGTCAGCCACCGGCACTCGGAGGCAATCGCACGCCTCGCCTCGAATGCGACGCTACACATCCTCGACGTTCGCGGTCGCTATCACGCTGACCGGCTATTCGAGGTTGCGGGAGAGCGAGTTTGGCCGATCGTCAGTGATTTCGTTCGCAGCGCGTTTTCGCGGTGAGGCGGACGGATTAGACGCGATCGCCCAGTTCGCGTCGAAGCAGCTCGAACGCGCGACCGCGGTGTGAGATCCGGTCTTTGTCGTCACTCGACATCTCCGCGTAGGTCGCGCTCGCGCCTCGCGGCAGGAACCACGCGTCCCACCCGAACCCCGCCGTACCGCGAGGCTCGAGGAGAATCTCGCCTGGTGTCTCCCCAACGAAGAGACTCACAACCGAACCATCCCAGTACGCGAGCGCGCAGCGTGCCCGTGCGCTCCGGTCTCGAAGAGCACTCGCGATGGTCGCAAGCCCCGCACCACCTGCGGACTCGAGAAGCCAGCGAATATAAGGGCCTGGGAATCCACCGAGTGCGTCGAGGCCGAGTGCAACATCCTCGACGAGAAGCGGGCCGTCCACTGACGCGCGGGCGCGCTCGAGTTTTGCGTGGACGATCTCTTCGAGTGTCGCTGCCTGAATCTCGTCGGTCGACACGTCGACAGGTTCGAGTGCGACACCGAGCAAGCGGCGCGCCTCCTCGACTTTGTGCTTGTTCGACGTTGCGAATCGGAGCGTAGCGCCGCGCTTCGGCATCGAATTGCGATCAGGAGTGGACGACCGCGTCGTGAATGCGCTCCCTCAGACCGTCTGGAGCGGAGCGCGGACGAAGGCGACTACGGAGAAAGCGCCTCAGCCGCTCTTCGACTCCGACATATCGCGCGCATTCTTCGCACACGTCAATGTGCAAACGGAATTCGTCGGACTTCACTTTGCCGACGGTGCCATCGAGATAAAAGTAAACGAGATGCTTGAGTTCGCCACAGACCACCGCTGGCTCCTATCAACTCGTATTGACGGCTCAGCGGGGAAAACTGGCTTACTCGAGATCGAATTCCTCTTCCTCTTCTTCTTCGACCTCGAACTCGAAGTCTTCGCCCTCTGCGGAAAGGAGCGCTAACTCTTCGTCTTCCGACGGCTCCTTCTCCTCGACTTCGTCTTCCGGCTGCGCTGCTTCAGGCTTCTTCTTCTTGCCCTCGTCCTTGCGCGAGCGCATCTTTGCCGGCTCGCCGGTGCGAATGTAGCCATACTTCCGGGCGTACTCGAGAAGCGTCCGTTCGAGCATCTTGCGGCCGCGGTAGAGGCGCGACATCACAGTGCCGACCGGGCAGTCGAGAATCTCGGCAATCTCTTTGTAGGAGAAACCTTCGAGGTCGGCCAGAAGGACGACCATCTTGTAGTCGTGCGGCAGGGAGTCGAGGGCGCGCTTGACGTCCTCGTCCATCATGTCCTGGAAGATGTCGGTCTCGGGATCCTTGATCAGATCCGGGGCATTCTTCTGAATGACGCGCTCGTACGACTCTTCGATCTCGGAGAAGTCGATCTTGTGAGGAGTGAGCTTCTTCTTCCGGTAGTTGTTGATGAACGTGTTCTTCATGATTTTGAAGAGCCACGCCTTGAAGTTCGTACCTTCTTCGAACTTGTCGTAGTACTTGTACGCCTTGAGGTAGGTCTCCTGGACGAGATCCTCGGCATCCTCGGAGTTACGAGTCATGCGGTACGCCGTGTTGTAAAGCGAGTCGACGTACGGCATCGCCGCCTTCTCGAAATCCCATCCGCGCTCGTGATCCTGCACCTCAGCGGTCTTCATAGGTGTCTCCATTCACTACCCTGCCAATACCGGGATTCACATCCCGTGCCGACTTGCCCACAACGCCCCGCAAACTCTGACACGCGGAAACGCCGGGGCGAAACCGCCCTGAATGCGGAAATCTGCGGCATTTTTGTCTCTGTGTTGTCGCGAGACGAACCGAACTGCCGGGCCTGCCGACCCGAAACCGCTGGATCTTTTCCGGACACTAATGTCCTCGATCGGCTGCGGTTGAAAAGACTACGGATGACGGAGGGAAATGGTTCGGTGGATTCGCTGCAAACAACTGGTGAACGACACAAATTCCGTCACAACCAACCGTAGGTTACCACGCTCGCGGGAATAATTCAATCGCCCGGACTGCCCGCGATCAGCTCTTCGTAGGCGCGCGTGATCTCGCGAAAACGCGCAGCCGCCTCGGCGCGCGCCGCGTCGCTCGCTTCGTGAAATCGGTCAGGATGGCACTCCGAGGCGAGATGCCGGTACGCCGCAATCACATCCTGCCGGCTCGCCCCTCGTGCCAGTCCGAGCATTCCGAGGTTCGCATCGCCATCATGCCGCCTCACCGCATCGAACAGTGGAGTCGCGCCTCCACCGCCCCGGTCGGCGTCGCGCGGCCTCCCATGTTTCGCCCAGTCGACGTACTCGAATCCGTACTTCTGCCTGAGGCGCGCGAGCGAGTCACTGTGGAAACCGAGGCAGAATGTGATCTCGACGAGTGCGTCGTATTGCGCAAGGCCGATCGGCGTTCCCGACTCCACCGCAACAGCCACTGCCAACTCGAGCAGCTGCTCTCTTCGCTCCAACGGCACGAGCTTCACATACTGCTCGAGCCAGCTCGTGATGTCGATGCGTCCGCGGCTCCCGCACTCCGCACCGGAATGAGCGCGCACGATCTCCATCGCCCGCGCGCGGTCGAAACCAGCCCGCAGTGCGACTTCCATGAGCACCTCGGCCTCGATTCGCTCCGGAGTGACCATGCCTCCGCTCGCAGCTGCTGCCCGCGCTCCGCGCACGACGACCACACCGACGAGCACGGTTGCCAGAAGCGCCAGCGCGACAGTGATGACAAATGGAAGAACCACGCTCGATCTCCGTTCTGCGCTCGCTGATCGCCCTTACTCCCCTGGAGCGAATCGCACTGAGTTGAACGGACCCTCCCATACGACGACCGCGACGATCCGCACGGTGTCGGGCCCCAGGGCGGCACGGAGTCCGTCGTGGAACCAGCGCGCGATGTTCTCCGCGGAGGGGTTGATCGCGTCAAAAGGCGCGACATCATTGATGCATTTGTAGTCGAGCAACTTCGCGAGTCTCTCGAGCTCGGATCTCGACGCGACGAAGTCGATCGCGAGATCGTCGGCATCGAGCCCTCCGTCCGGCGCACTCAGCTCCGCCTCGACGAGATACGAATGCCCGTGAAGCGGCTCGCAAGTGCCTCGGTACTCACGGAGAAAGTGCGCTGATTCGAATCGCGCCTGGGTTTTCACGACATACGCGTCGCTACTCATTCGTGGGCCACAGCCTTTCGAGAATCGCGAGATCGACACCGATCTCAGCGAGCTCCTCACGACTCGACTGCGAGCGAAGCAGTCGTTCCGCCATCGAGCCGTCGTAGCACGGGACCGGGTCGTCGGCATTCGCGATGTCGATCAGCGCTTCCAGAGTCCTGCGTCGGTCGTCGTCCATCGGACAGCATTCTCTCACCCCGGATTCGTCACGGGAAAGCGCGGAATCGGCGTTCGTGTGTAAAATGCCGCCCCGATGCCACTGCCGAAGAGCCTGACCTGCAGTGCCTGCAAGCACACGTACCCCGAGGGCTGGATCCGCTGCCCGTACTGCGGCTTCGACCCGGCGAGGGAGCTGCGCGAAAAGCAAATCGACCGAGCTCTGACGCGAAAGTTTCCGCGATATGCGGAAGCGATGCAGCGCGATCGTCAGAAGTCGAGGCGACCAGGCCGCGACGAGCGATCCGGTCAGCAGCAACAGCAACAGACGCAGGGCGCGCAACCACAGGGCGATGCAAAGAAGCGGGGACGCAGGCGTCGCGGACGCCGTCGCGGACAGGGCGGCGCCGGTGGCGAGGGCCAACCACAGCGAAGCGATGCGACCCAGCGGGAGAATGGAGCGAGGGAAAACGGGCGGCAACGCCCTAACGGACCTCGCAATGGCGCGCCGCGAGAACAGCAACCTCGTCGCGAACGACCAGCTCAGGAACCTCGGCCACCGCGCCCGCAGCAGCCGCAGCAACAAATCCGCTCCGAACGGCCACCAGAGCAACAGTCACCGGGAGAGCAGGTACCTCGTGGAAGCGAAGGAGGAGGCGAATCCGCTCGTCGCAAGCGCCGAAGATTCCGGCGCCGTCGCTCGCGCCCCGAAGGGGGAGGAGCTCCGCCTCAAGGTGGCGCGCCTCAGGAGTGACGAAGCGTTTTGCGGTTGTCCTCGCCCTCCACGGCGGGGTCTTCCGCTGCGGGTTCGTTGAGCTTCAGAAATCGCACCGAGCACTCCGCGAAACCTTCGCAGCGCACGCAGTAGCGGTCTTCCGCTTCGGGCTTATAGTCGACCGGCGGACAGATGTTGACTCCAGGCGTGATGTCCTTACCAATCGACTCCGCCAATTTCTGCCGCTCCTCCGGCGTCCCTTCGGCGAGCGTCCGCTTCATCTCCGCGAATCGCGCCAGGTTCCTGTCCGCAAGCCCTTCGTGCGCTGAATCGACCGGAGCCGGCCGGAACGCCGCCGGAACCTTTCTCGGAAGGATTCGCGCAGGCCCGTGACGGAACCAGTACCAGGCGAAGCTCGCCAGGACGCCGCCGAGTGCGGCGATGCTCGGCGGGCGGAGCGTCACGATTCCAATCGCAAGGAGCCCCGCGGCGAACCAGGCGATCCACTTCACCTTCACCGGGAGCACGAAGAAGATCAGGAACGTCTGCTCCGGGAACGAATGCGCATAGGCAAACAAAAGCGAGTAGGTCAGGAAGTAAGAGCCGAGAAGCGGGAAACCGAACGCCATTCCGACCGCAGCGGAGCCGAAGAGCGACAGGAGATAGAACGCGAGGAACTCCCACGTTCCCCAAAGTTCCTCGAGAACTGCGCCCATGATGTAAAGGATCAGCAGGCTGAAGAAAAGCGAGATCGCGCTCGACTGGGTGAACTGGTAGGTGAAGAGCCGCCACAACTGCCCATCGAGCACCGACGTGCGGTCGAGGCTGAAAAGCGCGACGTACTTTTCGACATCCTGCGTCTGGAACACGTAGAACGCGATGTTCAGGAACAGCAGAATGTAGATCGAGTGAAGATTTTCCCGGCGGAAGGCACGCATATCTGAACCGCTCACAACGGACTCAGTGCGCGACGAAATTCTCGATCCCCTCGATCACCACGCGGTCGCCATTCCGGATTCCTCGAGCGACAGCCTCTCCGGCGGCAAGCTCGAGGACGTATCTGGCAACGCCCGACGGAGGGTACGACGGGCAGGGATCGGCCGTACATGGAGGAACGTCCCGCTCGACGTGAACGATTCGCTTCGCCTCATCGATCCAGATGATGTCGAGTGGAATCAGCGTGTTCTTCATCCAGAACGAGTGCGCCGCCGTCTCCGGGAAAATGAAAAGCATCCCGTGGTTCGCTCCAAGACTCGAGCGGAACATCAACCCCTGTGCTCTCGTTTCCGGCTCCGCAACAACTTCGATCGAAACCTTCGAGCCATTTGCCAGCGTGACGACGGGACCCGTCGATGCAGGCGCCGCTGCCGGCGACTCGCACGCGGTGGCTACGCTCATCGCCACGATCATCAAAGCACACCCCAATAGCCGCCTCACCCTTCCTCGTCCTTTCCGACTCCAACGATGCCGTGCTTCTTCGCATAGTAGCGGAAAGACCGGAACGACATCTGAAGCACGTCCGCGGCTGCTTTCTGGACTCCGTTGCTCCGCTCGAGCGCCTGCACCATCAGGCTCCTGACCACCGAGTCGACATGCTTCTCGAGGTTGATTCCAGCGGGCGGCAATTCGAACGGGCTTGCGGTCGCGCTCTCACCGAACACGACGCTCTCGGGAAGCGATCGAGTCGTCAGGACGTCTGCGGTTTCGAGCGCGATCGCACGCTCGACCACATTCTCGAGCTCGCGGACGTTTCCCGGCCAGCCATGCTTTTCGAGCACGCGCATCGCCTCGACGGAAATCCGCTTCGGTTGAATGTTGAGCTGCGCGGAGTACTTTGCAATGAAGTGGTCGGCGAGCAGCGGGATGTCTTCCTTTCGTTGTCTCAGCGGCGGGAGCGAAATCGGAATGACGTTGATTCGGTAAAAGAGATCCTCGCGGAAGGTCCCCTTCTGGATGGACTCCCCCAGATCCCGATTGGTTGCCGCGATGACGCGGACGTCGACAGGAATCTCTTCGTTTCCGCCGACCCGGCGGATCGAGCGATCCTGTAACACGCGCAGCAGCTTGACCTGCATCGCGGGAGACATTTCGGTGATCTCGTCAAGAAAGATCGTCCCCTTCTCGGCTTCCTGGAAAAGACCGCGCTTCTCACGAATCGCGCCCGTGAACGCTCCCTTTTCGTGCCCGAAGAGCTCCGATTCGAGGAGCGACTCCGGAAGGGCGCCGCAGTTGATCGAGACGAATTTGCCAGGCCGTCGCGAGTGGTAGTGGATAGCCCTCGCAATGAGCTCTTTCCCGGTTCCTGACTCGCCGGTGATGAGAACGGTCGAGTGCGTTGGCGCGATACGCGACACCACACTGAAGATCTGCTGCATCCTGGAGCTCTTGCCGATGATGTTCGCAAACGTGAAGCGCTCTTCGAGCGCCGTGCGCAGATGCACGTTCTCTGCTTCGAGGTCGCGGCGCTCGACCGCCTTGCGGACGATGATCTTCAGCTCTTCGATGTCGAACGGCTTTGCAATGTAGTCATACGCGCCGGCCTTCAACGCGCTCACCGCCGACTGCGTCGACGTGTAGGCGGTGATCATGATCACCGGCACCGCCTCACTCTGCGCTTTCATCTCGCGGAGAAAGTCGAGCCCCGAGCCGTCGGGCATCATCAGGTCGCACAAGACGAGATCGGGCTCGCTCTCGTGAAGTTTCTCTCTCGCTTCGTGAAGTGATGCCGCGGCACGCACGTCCCATCCTTCACTTTCGAATACGATCGAAAGGAAGTCGCGCAGCGAGGCCTCGTCGTCAACGATGAGCAGACTCAGTGGCATGCAACGTGATTATATCCATCACCCGCGCGCTCGATCGTCAGCGAGCGACACTGGTTCGGTTTCAGTCGGAACTTCGCGTGTTCCCGGCACGCCTCCGACAACCGCGTCGAAGCCGTGCGGATGATCGCAGCCACGCGCGGGTGACGATGAAGCCGGAAAGTCTCGCGTCGTAAGCTGTAGACGACCCCGCCTCCGCGTTGATGATCCGTACGAGAGTGGCGAGCGCTGCCGTGTCCACCGACCCACGCAGTGTGTCGGCGATCAGCAGCTCTAAGCCGGCACGATAACGCCTCGACAGAACGGCGACGAGCTCGTGCGTGAGTGCTCCCGCAGCTGCCGCCGTCTCGAGCAGCCTGTAATGCGGCGACGCTCCATCGATGCGAGGAGGCTGCAGCTCGCGAGCCCTGACGGTTTCCACCCAAGCGGCGACACCGCACTCGATGTCGTCGCGACCTGCGGCGGAGGGTTGGACGCTCCCCGAGAGAAGCTCGCGCGCAAGCGCCCTTCCCTCTCGTCGCGATCCCGCCTCACCTTCGGCGCCGAGGCGCCGCAGAGCGGCCGACCATCGGCTCGCGCGGCGCTCCAACAACTCGACGATACAGTTAGGCTCTTCACAATTCACAACTGTAGGGCCATCGAGCCGAAGCGGAGCGCGGCCAAAACTTGCATCTTCTCGACAGGGACTGAACCGCCGCCCTGCGTCGGACTTTCGCCCGAGCGCGATTGCGACGGGACTCCCTTCTGCGAGCGTGACAACCTCGTCGATGTGCGTTGCCCGCTGACCAATCCGGCTGACGCGGCCCAGCCTTTGTTCGAGCTTTGCCGGACTCCAGGGCAGGTCGGCGTGCACGACCCAGTCCGCGGCCTGGAGATTGAGCCCTTCGCATCCTACGTCGGTAGCGACGACGACATCGACCGCCCCATGCGTCAACAGCCCGAATGCACGATCCATCGAGATCGCACAACCCGCCGCGTCACGGCAACCGGTGCCCGTGACGATGGCGCAACGGCTCCGCAGGCGAAGCTCGCTCCACAACGCCCTCGCGCTGTCGCGACTCTGGGTGAAGACGAGGCCACGCCGTCCACGAAAACGCTCGACGATCTGGGAGACGACCGCGAGTTTCGGGTCGACAGCGAGTCGTATGCGAACGACCCGCAACGCTTCCTCGATTGTCGCGAGCTCATTTCGTATCTCGGCGATGTCGAGTCGCACGCCTTGCGCACCCCATAGCTCCGGAAAGAGAACGTCCTGGAAGACCGGAGCGTCGGGATCACCGAACGCGCCGCGGTAACTTGCCCGGTTCAAGGCCACACCGCGCGTCGCGCACTCGAGCGCGCGTGCGTGCAGTTTGCGCAGACGATCGAGCGTTCCTCGCAGTGCGGCCACGCTCGACTCGAGGCGTCGCCACAGGAAGGCGTGGAGCATCCCCGCTGCGATCGGATCGACGAGAGGAAACCGCATCCGTCCGAGCGCTTCCCCGAGCTCCCGCCCGTGCTCACCCGAAGCGCGGTATACGATCGTCTCTCGTTGCGCCGTTGCGAAGCGGAGCGATTCGGGCAGCACGCCGCGATCGCGCGCGATCGCGAGCTCATCGAGCACAGTGCGAATCCGCGCGTCGTTCCGGTCACGGAAGGCCTCGTCTAGAGACGCGACTCCTCGGTCCGCGAGCCCGTCGTCAGCGACGATGAGGCCTAACAACGCGCGCAGGTCGTCGGGCGAGTTGCATATCGGCGTCGCGGTGACGAGTAGAACCGCGGAAGCACGGCTCCGCGTCGCCAGGCTTCTGTAGCGGCGGGTCCGCGGGTTCCGGAACCGGTGCGCTTCGTCCACGATCACGAGGCGTCCTTCACGGACCAAAGCCGTCGCATGATCAGCGTCGTGCGATACGACCGACGCCGCGAGCCCGAACGCCGCCGCTAACTCATTCCATTGATCGAGGAGCGAGGCTGGTACAACGATCTCGCACGAGCCACCTCGATCTTCCCACGTTCGTGCGACGGCCGCGGCGATCCAAGACTTGCCGAGCCCTGCCCCATCGGCAAGCAGTACTCCTCCCCTTCCCGCCAGCAGCTCGAGTATCTCCTCGACCGCATCGAGTTGGAATTGCGCGAGTGTCGGATGCTCCCATGGGCTCGCACTCGAAAAGAGCGTCACTCCCTTCGCTCCCCTCGCCGCGACCGCGCAAAACGTTCGAGCAAGGCGAGCTCCTGCTCCGTAATTCCATAGATCGCCGCGACTGCTGCGTCGACTTCCCGGTCGAGATGCTCCCCGGCGTGGCATCGCGCGGCAAGCCGCGAGAGCATCCGTTCCTCCCGCGACCGCGGCGCGACGACGGGAACCGGCGTTGCCGCCACGGTCTGCGAGCGGAATCGAAAATGATCGTCCTTGGCGCGCTCGGCCACATCGAGACAGAGCGCATCGACGATGGTCGAATTGAGCAAAGCGGAGAGGGCGAACGCCTCTTCACCACGCGAGCACGAGATCGAGTAGACGGTCTGGTTCGGAACGACCGCGAAGGCTCGCTCTCCAATCCGCGTCGAGGCCGCCAGCACGACCGCTTCGAGCCCGCGCGAGAGATCTTTCCACGCAACACGCAGTCCCATATGTTCCTCACGAACGTAGTCGAGACGCAGCCGCGATGGCTCGATCCCGAGCCGCTCCGCCACCCGCTCGACCCACTCCCCATCGACATCGCGGCGCTCCGCCTGAGGCCAGAGCATCCACGCGGAATCGGCAGCCGACCATCGCCTGATGTCTCGCCCGCGCACGCATCGGACGACCGCGCGATCAGGCAGCAGGAGCCCCAGCGCACGCGCCAAGACACCGTCGTCGAGCATGTCGACTCTGTCGAGAAAGAACGTTGCGTTCGCCCCTGTCTTCACTCCCATCAGCGGAACCCGGCCGAGCGCGATGGCGAGTGGAGGGAAGCTCGCACGCAGCTTCGCCATCAGGGCCCGGCATGCCGGGTCCGCTAGGGACCAGGCGGCGCCTCCGCTTCCTGTTGATAGCTCGGTCTGGGTCACTTCCCATGTCGCGGCCGCTTCCGACACTGTCACGAATTGCGCACGCTCCCCCTCCTTGCGAACGACGAGCCCCAGAGGAAAGACGTCGGCGCCAAAGAGCCGCTTCCCTTCGCGCGACCAGTCGCGCAGAGCTACGAGCTCGTGACGCTGCGCGAGCTCCCGGCGCATCGTCGACGCGTAGTCCGCCGTGAGGACTTTCGACGGCAGAAGTTGCGCGAGAACGCCGCGCGGCGCCAGAAGCGCAAGCGACCGCTCGACGAATGCGAGCGCAAGCTCCGCCTGAGCCAACCCGGGCGCTCCGCGTTTCCGGAAGAACGAGTAGCGCTCCGCGCACGCGCGACGCAGATCGGGCTCGATCCGGCTGGCACGCACCCACGGCGGGTTTCCGATCGCCACACTGAAACCACCCGCCGAAATCACACCGGAGAAGTGGACGTCGAAGGCGAAGAACTCGAGGTCTCCTCGCTCCACACGCGCCAACGCACGCGATGTGGCCGCAATCCGCTCCATGAGCTCATCGCGCGATTCCGCACCCGGCGCCACGCGCTCGTTGCCGAAGAGGTCAACGATCGGCGTCTCGATCCGTGCGATCTCCGCACGGTCAGCTTCGAGCGATTTCTCGAGCATCGCGCGGCTTAACGCGCGATCCGACGCACGCAGCTTCGCGGCGACCGACGCGCGCTTGCCGAAGGGGGCTCGCCTGTAGCGCTGGACGAGATCGTCCCGCTCTCGAAGCGCCCGCGACCACGCCCCGTATACCTCCGACCTCCCTCCGCCGAGAAAATCGAGCGGCCCCGCGAGCGAGTTTCCCTGCATCACGTTCCGGTCGAGATTGGGGAGCGGCGGAACGCTTTCCGCGTCGTGCTCCGACGCCGATACGATCGCGAGCCAGAGCCGCAGCTCGCACAGCCTCACCGCCTCCGACTTCAGGTCGACGCCGAAGATCGACCGTTCGACGATGCGCGCGCGAAGATCAGGTTCGACGGCTTCGCCCGCGGCCTCGGCACAGCGCCGCGTGAGGGACTCGATTATTCGTATCGCCGCGAGGAGAAACGCACCCGAGCCGCATGCAGGATCGATCACTGAAATCGACCGCAGCCTCTGTCGGACTGCCGGGAGCGCGCCTGTCTGCACTATTTCGTCCGCTCCGCTGATTGCCGCACGCAATGTCCGTCCGAGCTCGCTGTCGCCTTCAGCACACCAGCTCACGATCGCATCGCCCGCAAGCTCGTCGACGAGAGCTCGGGGCGTATAGAACGTACCGCTTTCCGCGCGCTCGCCACTTTCCATCAGCGATTCGAAGACACGCCCGAGCATTTCGGGGTCGATGTGGACTCCCTCTTCGTCGTCCTCGTCAGCGCAGAAGGCGAATCGCTCGAATGTATCGTCGAGTACCGTGCGCCAGAGACTGTCAGGGAGCGCGAGCGACCGATTCCGCTCCTCGAATGCAGAGCGTGCGAAGAGCCCGCCATTAAGGTACGGAATGGCCCCCAGAGCCAGTGCGGACGATGATCGCTTTCCGCGCGGCGTGCTCAGGCATTCGAAGAAGAGTGGCTCGAGGACCTGCGAGTGAAACGACGCGCCTCGACCGCTCGCGCGCTCGAACGACGCCATGAGGAATCGATGCGTACCATCGAGCCAGCCTTTCTGCTGCAGAAAGTAGAGAAAGAGCATGCGCGAGAGAAGCAGGAGTGCGTGGTCGCGAGTCGCTCGCCGGCTCTCGCTCGGAAGCAGCCCACTCACCGCTTCGTCAATCGCGCGCAGCGCCTTCCTGAACCGTTCGAAGAACCGCCGCCCAGTCGCCTCGCGATCGAGCGCTCGCGTGAAGAGGCCCCGCGCATCGACGGAAGGCGCGACACCTCGAAGCTGGAGCGCCGCAATCCTGTCGACCGCATCGGCGGACGGCGTGTCGAGCGCAACGTCGAGTCGCCTCGTTCCGCGACAGCCGAAGAGCGACATCGAATCGCGTGACGGCGAAAAGTAGAGCGCGGTCGGCTCGAGGATCCGGTTCCATCGTGACAGTCCTCGGATGAACGGTGCGATCGCACTCCGCGAGCTTTCGTCACGTGCCTCGAACGCGTAAAGGTCGACACCTGCGTGCCTCATCAGGTGCCAGGCGTCGGCGCCGTCGATGGCGCTCCCTTCGATCGCGCTCCATTCGCGCGTGTCGATCCGACGCGGCTCGGCCGGCCAACCGAGGCGAACGAGAAGAGTCGACGCATCGCTCGCGGAGCGGCAGGCGCGGAGATCGGCAGCGGTGATCATGCGCGCACCTCGGCGCTCGAACGAACGACGCAGCACGGCAATGCGTTTAGACTTGTGCGACGACCCGCGCAGACTCGGCCGAATCGAGCGAATGGGGTGGCGGGACGTCCGATCGCATGAAGATCAGACCCGGTTACGTGAAGCGAGTTCTCGGCGGAGCCGTGTTCGGCCTCTACGTCGGGCTTCTGATTCCTTTCCTCAACCCGCAGATCGAGGCGCGACCTTCCGTCATCGCACCGATGGTGATCGCCTATGCCGCCATCTGGGGGCTGTTGCTCGGCTCTCTGCTCTGGCTTCTTCGCATCGTGCGGGTGCGGGTGATCGGTAGACCGGGAGGTGAATTCCGGCCTCACGGATTCGGTTATGTCGTAGTCGCGACCTTCGGTTCGGCCGCGCTCTACTGGATGCACCTCGCGGTGCTTCGGATCTACCTCCCTCCGGGGGCAATTCGAGTGCTTTCCAAAGCGTCGATTCTCGTCGGAGTGACCGCGTTCGTGCTCTTTGCAGTCTGGCTCGTGGAGCGGAACGCCGACGCGCGCGCGTCGAACGGCCTCGTAGCACTTGCACTCGGCGTCATCGCGCTCTCGGCCGTGATGCTCTATTACCGGCGCGCGCAATACTTCGAGCGGCCGCCTCAGCCGCGCCGAGCTCCCGTGCGCGCGATGCCGACCGCGAAGGTCACAATCGTCACGATCCGGTCGCTGTCCTACGACTGGCTCGTGACCGCGGCGGGCGAGGAGGCGACGCCAGCCCTCCACGCGCTTCGCGATCGCTCCTACTTGACGCGACTGACGCCGTTCAACTCCTCGAGTCCGCGCGCCCTCTGGGCGTCGCTCGCCACGGGAAAGCTGCCTAACCGGCACGGCGTGACCGGGCGCTATTCCTATCGAACCCTGCTCAACCGCGACGAGCCGTGGCTCAACATTCCGATCGGAGTCGCCTTCCCGTCGTGGGGCCTGATTCCGCCGGTCGAGAAGATCGCCGCGCCGCTCCCGTCGGGAAGATCGCTTCCGCTCTGGTCGATTCTGACGCGCTCGGGCGCGCCCGCTGTGGTCGTGAACTGGCCCGCGTCGCACGGAAGCCTCCCTGAAGGGGTGCGCGGGGCGAGCGATCAGATCTGCCGCAGCGGATCCGCTGCTCAAGCCGGTGATCGCACGCGAGTCCAAGGCGCATGCGTCGAGGCTGCGCCGCGCGCCCGCGAGCTCACAGTGCGCGATACTCGTTTCGACGAGCGCACACGCAGACGGATCCGCCGCGCGCTCACTTCGGATCGTGCCTCCGCGCGCGTCGCAATCGCTCTGGCCAATGAATCCGCCGTTCCGCTGACCGTCGTTTCGCTCAACCAGGTCGAGGAGACGGCACGCGCGATCGGCCAGAAGGGCAATGCGCTCCCAGCCGCAGCCACACCTCATGGCGACGCGCTTCGTCTTGCGCTCGAACAGGTCGACGCTCTCGTGCGCGAGATCGACCGCGGCATCGAGGGAGACATCCTGATCGTGGTCTCCCCTTCCGGCTTCGATCCTCCCGACATTCCGTCGAGCCCGATGGGCGCCCTCTCGCTCCTCTCCGCGAGCATGCTCTCGCCCGGGAGTGACGAAGGCTTCATGCTCCTCGCGTCGGATCAAGGCGTCGCCTCGGCGAATCCCGCCGCGGTTCGCGTCGTCGATCTCGTCCCGACCGTGCTCTACGCCATCGGCATGCCGATCGCCCGCGACCTCGATGGAAGGGTCCTCACCGAAGCGCTTGGCGAGGAGATCGTCACCGATCGAAGCGCGCAGTACATCCAAACCTACGACGTTGAACCGACCGCGCCCCCCTAACCGGCTCTGAACCGCCATCATCGGTTCACCCCGATGGCTTCGTTCAGGAGCTTCAGGCGGACCTTCCCCGTCGCACCGTAGACAACGACCGCCGCGGCCCCGTGTGCGCCGTCGGTCAGGTAGATCGAGCCGGGCGTCGCGCTGCCAGTTGGCGAGAACGAGCACAAGGTCGAACGGTTGAACCGGACCGGAGACGCGTCGGGCGTCACGATGCCGCCACTCTCCGCATCCCGAACGGGCACGTCGGGAAGACCGATCCGCACCTTGCCTGTACTTCCGAAGACCTCGCGAAACGGTGCGACGACGGGATCGACACCAGATGCGATGTCGTCATTCATGACACCATCGCCGTCGCCATCGTCGATGAAGCCGTAGTGCCAGACTCCGCCGATCCGGCGGAACTTGACGGCAGAGTTGCTGTTGCGCGCCACCGCGCGGGACCGCACCCTGCGGAAGATCGAGCGCAGTTCCGCGCTCGCGGCGCGCAACTCGCGCTTCTTCGAAATGTCGTTCAGTGAGGGGATGGAGATCGCCAGCATGAGGCCGACGATGGCGATGACGGTCAGCAGCTCGACGAGCGACACACCTCGGGCGGACGGGATCGATTTCACGTCAGGATCTCCTTCGATTGGTTAGGCGTGGTTGCGTGAGGGGGCCGCTCCCTTGCGGGAGCGGCCCTGGGGGTGGGCGGCGCTCAGTGCGCCGTGTTGGAGGGCTGTGCCGGGGTCGATTTCTTGGCGCGCGGCGCCTTCTGCTTCGCCGAGAGCGTCGTCTTGCCTTCGAGGACGAGGTAGGGCGCGACCAGATCGAACGTCTTGTCGCTGATTCCCTTGACCTGCATCAGGTCCGTGGCCTTCTTGAACTGACCGTTCTCTTCGCGCCACGCGACGACACGAGCTGCCGTCTTCTCTCCGATCCGCGGCAAGTAGGCGATCTGTCCAGCGTCCGCCGTGTTGATGTTGACGACGCCGGCGACTTTCGCCGGGGCAGCTTCCTCGGCCGCAAACGCGCCGAGCGCGCCGAAGAGCAGGGTGACGACAGTGATGATGCTGATGAGGGACTTACGCAAGGTCGTGATCTCCTTTTTCATGACTGTTGGTTGTGATCGTTTCGGGTTGAACTTCACGCGTATTTCCTGGGGTCACACACTCCGTTCGTGCTTCCTTGTTCTCTTTGTTCTCCAGCTCTCCTTCAACCACCTCCTTTCGCCGCTCTGTAGTTTCAAGAGCGACGCCAGGTGGCATGCTTCGCTAAGCAACAGAAAATAAATGCTTTATTCGATGTGGCGACTTGCGGAGCGCGTCAAAATCCTTTGCGGATTTCTCTCGATGTACGGCGCCTTTGACATCGCGGTGCAGTCGACGCTGGGCGGACACCGCATCAGGCGCACTGCATCGGTCCGAGCGACGCACGCCGGAGCGAACGTGAGCCGGGGAGATGTGTCTCCTTCCTCCGCTCGCCGCTCTCTGGCACACTCTCAGGCGCGGAAGAACGCGCTTCGAGGCGCATTGCCGCCGAGCAATGGCAAACGCGAAGGGAAAGCGGTTGGTCGTCGGGATTTCCGGAGCATCGGGAATCGCACTGGCCATTCGCGTTCTCGAGCTCGCCGCCTCGCATCGAGACGTCTGCGAGCTTCACGTTGTGGTCAGCAACAGTTCGCTTCGCGTTGCGATGAGCGAGCTCAATCCGCCGGGATCGACACCTGCTGCGATCCTTGATCACTGCCGGCTCGATGACGCGGCCCGCGCGAAGATCACGATTCACGCCAATGCGGACATCGGTGCGAGCATCGCATCAGGCTCCTGCCTGACCGACGGAATGGTGATCGTGCCATGCTCCGCGGGAACACTCGCGTCGATCGCGCACGGGATCTCGCGCGACCTGATCCAGCGCGCAGCCGACCTCACTCTCAAGGAGCGGCGGCGTCTAGTGATCGCACTCCGTGAGACTCCGCTGTCGATGGTTCATGCCGAGAACATCCTCACGGCGACGCGAGCGGGCGCAATCGTGATGCCTCCCGTGCCGTCGTTCTACGCCGGTCAGAGCTGGGACGACTTCCTCGACCACTTCGCGATGCGGGTGCTAGACCTGTTCGACATCGACATCGAACGCGACGACCTTCGCTGGAAAGGAACGAACGGCGACGATTGACGCGCGCGCGGGGAGCGCGTGCGGCTCTCGGCCGTCACCGCACATGACATCGATCGGCATCTGCGCCAAGATCGGCTCGAAGCGCGCACTCGAGGCCGCGGCCGACACCGCTCGCGCAATGCGCAAACGCGGCATTGCGGTCAACTTCGACCTCAGCACCGCACACGCGCTTCATCTCGACGACGCGCGCGAGTTCAGCAAGCCGGAGCTCGGACCGAATTCCGACGTTCTCATCGTCTTCGGAGGCGACGGCACGCTCCTTTCCGTCGCGCGCTACGCCCCCTCCCACGTCCCCGTCCTCGGCGTGAACATGGGCACGCTCGGCTTCATCACCGAGATCCGGGCCAAGGAGTACGAAAAGGTCCTTGACGATGTGATCGACGGAAACTACGCGGCCGAGGATCGAGTGACGCTCGACGTCGAAGTTTCCGGCATCAACGGCGAGCTTCGCTATCGCGTCCTCAACGACGCCGTGATCAACAAAGGAGCGCTTGCTCGCATCGCGACGATGACCGTCGATGTCGGGGGAAAATTCGTGTCGACCTTTCGCGCCGATGGACTGATCGTCGCCACACCGACGGGGTCGACCGCGTACAACCTCTCCGCAGGCGGCCCGATCATCTATCCGACGATGAAGGCGATCGTCATCACGCCGATCTGCCCGCACATGCTCACGAACCGCCCGATCGTCCTCGCCGATGACCAGGCAATCGATATTCGGCTCGTTAGCCCCGTGCGCGAGGTGTTCCTCACGCTCGACGGACAGGAAGGAATCCCGCTGCATGGCTCGGAGAAGATTCACATCGCCAAAGCAGCGACGACCATTCGGATCGTGCAGTCCCCCGACAAGAACTACTTCGACGTGCTCCGGAACAAGCTGAAGTGGGGTGAAGGAAAGTGAGCCTCCACAACCGGCAGCACAACAGCCGTTTGACCTGAAGTGCGACACCGGACCCTCCTCATGAATCGAATAGCGCTTGCGCTCGTACTCCTCTTCGCAGCTGCCTGCACACCATCGAAACACGCCACCTCCGGGATTCCGCCATCGGACCTCCTGCTGATCGACGGCGGGATCGTCTGGAGTGGCCCTAACCAGAAACCGTCGCCCAACACCGCGATCGTGGTTCGCAAGGGACGGATCGAGTTCGTCGGCCCGATCGCGGAAGCGCGGCGACGCGCACCCGACGCGCGTACTCTCGACGCGAACGGGATGACTGTTCTTCCAGGGCTCATCGACTCCCACGCGCACGTCGACAATCTCGGAAAGATGCTCGCCATCGTCGACCTCCGAGGCACGACGAGCGCAGAAGATGCAGCCGCGCGCGTCGCCGAGCGCGCGAGATCGCTCCCGGCGGGGAGTTGGATCGAGGGCCGAGGCTGGGACCAGAACAGCTGGCCCGGTCAGCAATATCCGAACGCGGAGTCGCTCGATCGCGTCACCGGAGATCACCCGGTCTGGTTGACGCGCGTCGACGGGCACGCCGCGTGGGCCAACTCGGCGGCGATGCGCGCGGCAGGGGTCGGCCGTTCGACGCTCGATCCATCGGGCGGCAGGATCATCCGAGACGACGCAGGGAACCCCACCGGAGTATTCATCGACAACGCGAAGGAGCTCGTCGCGGCGACGATTCCGCCTCCCTCGCGCGACATCCGTAAGGCACGGCTGCGAATGGCGCTCGAGAACATCGCCGCCACTGGCCTAACCGCTGTACACGAAGCTGGCTCCGACGCCTCCGAGGAGGTCATCGCTCTCTATCGAGAGTTGATCGGGGAGCGCACGATGCCGGTCCGCGTCTACTACATGCTCCCCGACGACAACCCGAAACTCGACGCGTGGCTCGCGAGCGGGCCGCTCGTCGACTTCGGCGACAGGTTGACCGTTCGGGCGGTCAAGATCTACGCCGACGGCGCGCTTGGAAGCCGCGGCGCCGCGCTGCTCGCGCCCTACCATGACGAACCATCGACGAAAGGGCTTCTCGTCACGGAACCCGGGCGCATCGAATCGGTCGCGAAACGCTCCGCGGATGCCGGGTTCCAGGTCGGAGCTCACGCCATCGGAGACCGGGGAGTGCAGATCGTGCTCGACGCGTATGAACGAGCCGGCGTGAAGCCGGAGGATCGGTTCCGCATCGAGCACTTCCAGGTTGCGACACTCTCCGACATCGAGCGCCTCGCGAAGGAGGGCGTCATCGCGGCCATGCAGCCAACGCACGCCACTTCCGACATGCCGTGGGCCGAAGATCGCATCGGCGCGGAGCGCCTCGCAGGCGCGTACGCATGGAGGAAAGTGCTCGATGCGGGAGGCCGGCTCGCTCTCGGATCCGACTTCCCGGTCGAGGACGTGAATCCCTTCTTCGGCATCTACTCCGCGGTCACGCGACAGGACCACGACGGACATCCGCCCGGCGGCTGGCTGCCGTCCGAGCGAATCACGCGCGCCGAAGCGGTGCGGGGGTTCTCAACCGATGCCGCCTATGCAGCATTCGAGGAGGAGACTCGCGGCACGATCGAGGCTGGCAAGTGGGCCGACTTCACGATCGTCGATGGCGACTTCGCCTCCGCGCCCTCGAGTGAGATCTGGAAGACGAAGGTACGCTACACGATCGTAAGCGGCGAAGTCGTCTTCAAGGCTCCTTCGACGCCCTAACTGACGATTCCGGCGATACTCGCTACAGCGAGTTGAATGACGGTGCAGAAAGCGTGGCGACTCACGAGCCGCCGCGCTCCCTGACACCGTTCGGCGACACTCCGCTGCGTCGAGCCGGCCCTTCCTCCCGTCATCGCACGAAGCGCGAAATCGAGATCGGCGAGCTCCATTCGCCCGTTCGCGAGATCATCGAAGAGCTTGCTATCGAGTGCCAGGCGAAACCCGTAGTACCTGACGACGAGCCCGAATACGATGGACAGACCAACCAGTGGCGCAGAGCCTAACCGGAGAAACAGCGCGACCGTCGCGAGAAGGGTCAGACCAATCGACAACAGGTCGGTTCTCCTCGCCGCGCCGAGTACTTCCGTGGTCAACCGCGCCTCCGCGCGCTCCTCGGCGGTCACGAAAGCTCCTCGAGCGTGGCGCGAAGCCCAGGATAGACGACGAGTGCCGGCCGCGCCGCGCGCACCATCCCGATTGCGTCGTCGATTCCCTTCGCGCGCTTCGTCGCGACGAGCCAGGCGACGACCGCAGACGCACTACGCGACAAACCAACCGCGCAACAGACGAGCACCGGCCCATGGCTGCGCCCCTCTTCGATCGCGTCGACCGCCTCTCGTAACTCGCCTGCCGCCGGCACGGTCAGGTCGAGCACGGGAATCGACCTGTAGAATTGTCCGTCGTTCACGGAGAACGGCAGCTCCGCCGCCATGTCGACGACCGCGGCGAAGGACGCCCGATCGGCGTCGAGTGGCCCGCGGATGCGGCCGACCGACACTCCATCAACGACGACGCCGGAGCTCGGGCGACCGGCATTGCGGAGTCGCGAGTTCAGCCACGCAGCCAACAAGTAGGGCGCAAGCAGGCCCCACGCCCCCGCGCTCATGGAACCGGACGCCGACTTCTGGAACCCTCGCGCACCGATGGCGAAGTAGTTCAGCGAGACGATCGCGAGCGAGAGCGCAGGCCAGAGCGACCAGAGCAACCAGCCGCCGGCCCATGCAGCCGCGGCGAAGAGCATCCCGCCGACGGCGTAGACGACCGCGAGGCGCCTTCTCATTGGATCGCTGGAGATCGACATCCCCGCGAGGGGAGAGCGCGCGCCAATCGGCAGCGCCCAGAGAATTGCGACTCCGACGGCGAGCCCGGTCGGGATGTCGATGAAGTGATGCTGGTACGTCGTCAACACCGAAACGCCGACGAGCAGCATCCAACAGTGCAGAACGACGCGAAGCCAGGTCGGACGGCAGTGCGCGGCGACTCGGACCCAGATCAGTACGAGAAGGCTGATGTGAAGCGATGGCGCCTGGTTGAACGGCTTGTCGAAGCTGCCTAACGCCGTGAAGAGCGTCCCATAGACGCCTTCGATCGCGGCCGGCCTGTCGAAGGAGAATCGCAGAGGAAACGCGATGAAGCAGGCGACCGAGATCAACTGTGCGACGAAAAGGCGCTGCGCATGACGGTCGAGCTCGCGACGAGTCGCGCAGATGAGGAGCGAGATCCCGTAGAAAAGATCGATGGACCAGTACGGAACGATCGTCCATGGAACGAACGGAATCGACCGCTCCCACGCGAAGGCGACCGAACCGACGTCCTTTGCCAGGCTGGCTAGCCAGTTCGCGAGCCCGTAGCTCGCGAAGAAGAACGGGCCGAGCAGCGCGATCCATCCGATCGCACGCAGCCACGGTCGCGGCTCGATCGTCGCCTCCTCGCTCATGTGCTGCGAACCGCCAGCGATACGGTGAAGATCCCCCACTCGTCGATCCGCTGCGCGACCTTGCGGAATCCGGCGCGTTCGACGAGCTGATCCATCTCGCCCTGCGTCCTCCGGCGCATGACCCACGCCGCCCCGCCTCGGTGGCTCGTGAGTGCGCGCGCGATCAACTCGAGCTGTGGGTGCCAGGGCTGCCCTGTGTAGACGAGCATCCCGCCTAACGGAACGGCGTCCGCGATCCCCGCCAGCGAGCGCACAACCATCTCGTTGTCGGGAAAAAGCTCGTAGAGGCCCGAGACGATCGCAAGAGTGGGCCTGGGCTCCACCGCCGCAAGGCTCGCGCGATCGAATGCGTCGCCTTTGACGAAACGCGCGATGTCGCCGAGCTTCTTCTGCTCGATCAGTTTTGCTCCGGCGGCGACGTTGATCTCGCTGTAGTCGCGCAGAAGGATCGAGTCTGGACGCGTCTCCGCCGAATCGATCGCCTCGAGCGCGTAGCGCCCATGCCCAGCCGCGACGTCCATCACGTGAACCGAACGGCCACCATCGCGTAACCGTCGCATCGCAATGCGAAGCAGTTCCTCGACGTGCACTTTGCGCTGGCGGATTCCGCGCCAGCCGATCGAGTCGAGGTAGTTGCGATCGATCATCCTACCGAGTGGCGTCGTCCCGCCCGCCTCGTTGCGATAGACGTAATCGAGCGTACTTCCCGAGTCGAAGCCCGTCACATGCCCAAGCTTGATGCCGTCGGAGAGTGCTCCGCCGAGCTTCATCGACGCGCGAGTGAGGCCCCAGTAGATCCCGCGCGGTGAGAGTGCCGGAAGCGGAGCCGCCAACCTGTCCGACTCCTCCTTCGTCGCGCCCGACCGATGGGCATCGGTGAGATCGACGAAGGGGCGCGGCACGGCGAAGCGTGCGCGAACGAACGTCTTGACCCTCTCGAGCACCGGCGCGCGGTCGCGCTCGCCGAGTGTGTCGTGGAAGAAGCCAGGGATGACGTGCTGCTCTTTCACGGGACTGCCGAGCTTTGCGAAGAACTCGTGCTGCGGCCCATGGTGGACGACCCAGTCATCGCCCGAGATCAACATCTGAACCGGAACGGTGATCGCGTTCGCGTCGGCGACGATCCGTTCCGCCGTCTCGTAAAGCGCGAGAAGGATGTTCACGGAGATCGGTCGCGAAATCAGCGGATCGTTCTCGTACGAAGCGATCCTCGCTGGATCGTGCGTGAGAAACTTCGCCTTCACGTAGCTGTTCACGTAGAAGTTCCCGCGAAGCTTCTGCATCAGCGAAAGGCTCGTCCGCGCGAAAGGAACGTAGAGCTTCACCTTGAGCGCCGGTGACGCGAGCACGGCGCAGCGAATCCGCGGCGCGTAGTCGTGAAGCCACGCCGACACGAGGACGGCGCCGACGCTCTGCGCGATGACGGCCACGTCCTCGACCGGGCAGCCTGCCTGCGTCGCGGCGTACTCGACGAAATCGTTTACGTCGCGAACTGACGTGCCGAGGCTCGGGCTGTAGCCGCGCGGCCCCGGGGAGCGGCCATGGCCACGCGCATCCCACGCGAAGAACTCGAATTCGTCGAGGCCAAGCTCGTCGACGACGTGCGCCATACGCGCCGAATGCTCGTGTCCCCGATGGAAAAGGACGATCGCGCCCGACGACTTCGCTCCCCGCTCCACCGGCCAGTGCCGATAGAAGAGCTCTACACCGTCAAACGTGCGAAAGCTCTTTTCTTCGACCCGTCTCATCAGACCTCCGAACCGGCAGTGCCGGCCTTCTCGCGAAGCTCCTTGAGCCCGTTACGGACGCGGTTGACCGAAGTGAGCGCCGCGAGTGTGGCGGTCGCCCAGACGATCCCGTCTGCCCACGATGGGAGCGACGGCGTGCACGCAATCCAGATCGCGAGGAGCGAAAAGACGAACGCGCGGTCGCTCTTGCCCATCGGTCCGTCATAGCGACGCGAGGCGCCAGCCATCACCGCGACCGTTCCCGTCATCTCGGACAATGCGGATGCGAATATCGCCGCGCAAACGGGACGCCAGTCGAACGGCTCGACGAACGCAAACGGCAGGTAGAGTGCTGCGTCGGAGACGACGTCGGACAGTTCGTTCAGAAATGCGCCGAGCGACGACTTCTGCCCGAACTCGCGCGCGAGCATTCCGTCGACGGCGTTGAGCGCCATTCGTAGGAGCATCCACACCGGGATCGCCAGAAACCAGATTCTCGGCGCGAAGATGAGCGCGGCGCCGATCGCGACCGAGACCACCCACGCCGTGACCGTGACCTGGTTCGCCGTGACGTGCGCCGCATAGAGCCGGCGTACCATCGGCCTGAGGAGCGACTGAAAGCGGGATTTGAGTGCGTAGATAGTCACGGGCTGGCGTTAGTTGTTAGTTGTTAGACGTCAGTCGATGGTCGTCTGTGCGCGGCGCGTCGGGTCGTTGGTGTCTGGTCGTTCTCGAATGCCGACGGCTGGTACCGGACTGCGCCGGACTCACCCGACTACCTGGCCATCGAGGGAAGTTCGTTCAGGTCACGATACCTGTCTAACAACTAACCACCAACAACTGCCTCTCTACGCGAAGTAATACCGCGTCAGGTGAAAGAACACCGGACCCGCAAAACAGAGCGAGTCGATCCGGTCGAGGACGCCGCCATGTCCTTCGATCAGCGCGCCAAAGTCTTTTACACCGCTGTCGCGCTTGATCGCCGACATCGTCAGTCCTCCGGCAAACCCCAGAGTTGTGATCACGAGTGACATCCCCGCGGCCTGAAGCGGCGTGAATGGCGTGATCCAGAAGAGACCGGACCCGAGCGCGGTCGCCGACAGCACCCCTCCGATGAGTCCTTCCCACGTCTTGTTCGGGCTGATCGTCGGCGCGACTTTCCGCTTGCCGAGGAGTTTCCCCCAGACGTACTGCAGCACGTCACTCATCTGCACGACAACCACGAGGAAGAGGAGAAGGCCGGCGTTGTTCGCGTAGCCCTTCAACTCGAGCATGAGGAGCGCCGGGACGTGGCTGACGCAATAGACGCAGATCATCAGCGCGAACTGAATCTTCGCCGCACGCTCGAGGAAGCGCTCCGCGTCGCCCGACACAGCAATGCGCGCCGGAAGAAACAGAAACACCCAGACGGGAACGAAGACGGCAAAGAGGCCGTACCACTGAATGGCGACGAGCAGGTATTGAAACGGTACGACGATGAAGAAGATCCAGAACAGAGCCATGTGGTCGCCGCGCCGCGTCGGCGTCAGCGTGACAAACTCGCGCAAGGCAAGAAACGACAGCAATGCGAACAGCACGGTCGCGCCGATCGCTCCCATCGCCACGGCCACGGCGAAGACCGCGACCATCAGCCACCACGCGCGGATGCGAGCGTTGAGGTTCGCGACGGTCGCGCGTGCCGCGTCGGTCGCCGCACGCTTCCCAAGGATGAAGCCGGCGATCGACGCAACCACCAGGAGGCCGCCGATCCCTTCCAACAGCCAGATGGTTTCTTTCGTGAGCGAGAATCCGAGAGTCATCCGAGACGCTCCAGTTCTCCGCGAAGCCTCGCGAGGAAGAGCTCCTTCGTTTCGCCTGACCCGAGCCGCGTGGGCGGACCGAGCGTGATCGAGCTGAGAAGCGGAACGGGCACGACCTCACCCTTCGGGAGGATCCTGTTCAGGTTCTCGATCATGACCGGGACGAGATCGACGTCGGGCTTCTTCGAGGCGACGTGAAAGACGCCGCTCTTGAATGGCGCGATCGCGGTTCCGTCACCGCGTGTGCCTTCGGGGAAGATAATGAGCGAGTCGCCGGCGTCGAGCGCGGCGACCATGTCGTCGACCGGACTCCGCTCGCGATTCGTTCCCGTCCTGTCGACGAGCACGGCGCGGAAGACTTCGCGCGCAAGAAATCGCTTGAACGCCGACTTCTCCCAGTAGTCCGATCCCGCGACGGGCCGCGTCTTCACGCGCTCGGCCGAGGGAAGCGCCGACCAGAGGACGACGAAATCGAGATGGCTGGAGTGGTTCGCGAAGTAGATGCGCTGACCCTCGGCCGGCTTGTACCCCGCGTACCTAACCGTCGCTCCGGCAAGTAGCCGCGCGAATCCCGCGATGGCGCCGGCGAGCAGGCGTCCGCTCAATCAAGCCTCGAGCTCGAAGTCATCAAAGTGGGTGAGTGTGCGGAACGCCCGATAGCGCGCCTCGATCTCGGGGCGGCTGATCTTGCCCAGTTTGTCGAGCGAGAACGCTTCGACGTTGTACGACGCCACGACACTGCCAAAGATGATCGCACGGCGCAGCTCCCCTTCGGTCATGTGCTTTCGCGAGGCGAGATAGCCGAGGAAACCGCCCGCGAAGGTGTCGCCCGCTCCGGTCGGATCGAAGACATTCTCGAGCGGGTATGCCGGAACCGCGAACACCTTGTCGTCATGGAACATCAGGACACCGTACTCGCCACGCTTCACGACGAGCGTGTCGAGCCCGTAGGAGAGAATCGCCTTCGCTCCCTTGATCAGGTTCGCTTCGCCGCTGAACTGCCGGACTTCCGCCTCGTTGATCAGCATCAAGTCGATCGAGCGCATCAGCTTTTCGAGCGATGGCTTCTTCGACTCGATCCAGTAGTTCATCGTGTCGAGCGCAACGAGTTTTGGTCGCCCCGCCTGCTGCAACACGTCGTACTGCAAGTCGGGGTCGATGTTCGCAAGGAAGAGGATGTCGGGGTCGCGGTGAAGGTCGCCGAGCTTCGGCCGGAAATCGGCGAAGACGTTGAGCTGGGTGTCCTTCGTATGCGCCACATTCAGGTCGTAGCCGTATTCGCCACGCCAGAAGAAGGTCTTCGCCCCGTCGACCTTCTCGATCCCGGAGACGTCGATGTCGCGCCCCTCGAAGATCTTCATCTCTTCATTGCCGAAATCTTCGCCGACCACGCCGACGATGCGGACGGGAGTGAAGTACGACGCTGCGACCGAAAAGTACGTCGCCGCTCCGCCAAGCGCCTTTTCGACGCTTCCAAACGGCGTCGTGATCGCGTCGAACGCGACGCTGCCTACGACCGTGATGGACACGCTATGCCTCCCCGTGGGCCGCCTCTTGCGGCCGATGCCTAGCCCGGATTATTCAGATATCGCCCGACGATCGGCGCGAGGTCGGACTTCACTCTCGCCGGAATCTTCGACGGATCGCTGAGCAACGCGAAACGGAGCGCCGACTCGCACTGGCAGCTTCGCTCGCGTCTCGCGACCTTCGACACGGCGTCACGGATGATCGCCGTGGCCGTCTTCGCATTCTTGTGCAAGTACTCGATCACCGTCTCGACACTCACTGCGTCCTCGGTCTCGTGCCAGCAGTCGTAGTCCGTGACGAGCGCCATCGTCGCGTAGCAGATCTCGGCCTCACGCGCGAGTTTCGCTTCCTGCAGGTTCGTCATGCCGATCACGTCGACGCCCCAACTACGATAGAGGTATGACTCCGCGCGCGTTGAGAATTGTGGGCCTTCCATGCATAGGTACGTGCCGCCACGATGCGTCCGCGCACCAACCGCTTCCGACGAATCGGCGAGCAGATCGGACAGCTCATTGCAGATTGGATCGGCGAACGACACATGACCCACGAGCCCGTTTCCGAAAAACGTGTC
This sequence comes from Acidobacteriota bacterium, assembly GCA_016184115.1. Lineage (GTDB taxonomy): Bacteria > Acidobacteriota > Thermoanaerobaculia > Gp7-AA8 > Gp7-AA8 > JACPDH01. Next base: position 39,624 of record JACPDH010000124.1, read on the forward strand.
GGGCCGATGGCGCGTGCGATCGATGAACTGCTTCGGGAACACGATGTCGGTCGGATGGCAGTGCTCCTTCATCGAGCCGACTGCCGACGCGGAGAGAATCATCTCCACGCCAAGGACCTTCATCCCATAGATGTTCGCGCGGAAGTTGATCTCGCTCGGCATGAACCGATGGCCTTTGCCATGACGCGCGAGAAAGACGACACGTACTCCGTCTACTTCACCGATCACATAAGGATCGGAGGGCTCGCCAAATGGAGTTTCTACGACCCGCTCGTGAAGGAGGGTGAGTCCCTCCATCTCATAGAGGCCCGACCCTCCGATGATGCCGATTCTCGCCTCGCTCAAGCGTGCCCCCTCATAGCGACTTCGTGACGTCGGTCGAATGGCTCAGTGTGCGAATCGGGCCAGCGACGCGTCGATCTTCTCGCGTACGTTGAGTGCGAGCTCGATCGCCGCAAGTCCCTCGCGCGCACCGACGAGCGGTGCCTCGCGCGTGCGAACCACTTGCGCGAACGCCTCGAGCTCCGCGCGCAGCGGTTCCTTCTTCTCGACGATGATTTGCAGCGGTTCGATCAGCGAAGTTTCCTCGCGATGCACGAGCCTCGCCCCCTTCGCTTCCTGTTCCTTGGTGTCGACCGAAACGTAGCAGTCTGCGCCGAAGACGCGGAACTTGCGGACGCGATCGGTCGAAACGCGACTCGCCGTGAGGTTCGCGACGCAGCCGCTCTCGAACTCGATGCGGACGTTTGCCATGTCGACCTGGCGCGTAAGCACAGGAACTCCGACGGCGTGAATGTCGCGCACCGGCGAGTCGACAAACGAAAGGACGAGGTTCAGGTCGTGGATCATCAGGTCGAGCAAGACGTCGATGTCGAGCGACCGCCCGGAAAAGACGCCGATGCGCTCGCACTCGATATAGCGCGGTGCTTCGATAAATGGCGCCGCGGCGACGATCGCCGGGTTGTAGCGCTCCACGTGCCCTACCTGAATGATCCGTCCCTGCTGCTGCGCGAGCTCGATCAGCATCCTCGCGTCTTCGACCGTGGACGTGATCGGCTTCTCGATCATGACGTCGCATCCGGCAGAGAGGAGGCTCTTCGCCACTTCAGCGTGGTTGTCGGTCGTCGTCGCAATGACCGCGCACTCGACATGCTCCTCGAGGGCATCGACGCTTTCGAAGCGCTTCAGCTTGAGGCTTGCTTCGACTTCCGCCGCGACGGCGTCGCGCGGTTCGACAAAGCCAACGACGTCGACCTCTGGCATTTCCGTGAGCACACGCGCGTGCAATCGTCCGAGGTAGCCGGTTCCGACGACGCCGATTCGTACCTTGTCCATCGCCCCTCTCCCGTCAGCGCACGATTCCGCGCTTCGATGCAGCCTTGATGAAATCGGCAAAGTAGCGCACTTCGGGGATCGATCCGAGCTCCGCGTCGATCTTCTCGAGAGCGTCGGCCTGGAGCAGATGCGAACGAACGAGTAGCTTGTAAGCCTTACGCAGCGCCTCGACCGTCTCCGGTGCAAAGCCTTTCCGCTGGAGCCCGATGTGATTCACGCCATACGTCTTGGCCGGACGGCTGCCGACCGTCTTCACGAATGGAAGCGCGTCCTGCGTCACGATGGTGTCGCCACCGAGGAAAGCGTGGTTGCCGACGCGGCAGAACTGATGCACGGCACAGAACGCGCCGATCGTCGCGAAGTCGCCGACCTCGACGTGCCCGGCGAGCGTGCCGTTATTGGCGAAGATCACGTTCGAGCCGACGTGGCAGTCGTGCGCGACATGCGAGTAGGCCATGAAGAGGTTCTTCGACGCGATCGTCGTGACGCCGCCACCCCCCATCGTGCCGCGGTTGACCGTGACGAACTCGCGGAAGAGGTTGTCGTCGCCGATCTCGAGCCGCGTCTTTTCGCCTCCGAATTTCAGGTCCTGCGGATCGGTGCCGAACGACGCGCTGCCAGTGAAGCGGTTGCGCCTGCCGATCTTCGTGGGACCCGCGATCCGGACGTGCGGTCCAATCTCGGTCTCGTCCCCGATCTCGACGCCGTCGCCGATGACGGCGTATGGGCCGATCGTCACGTCGCTTCCGAGCGTCGCACCCGGGTCGATGATTGCAGTTGGATGAATGTTCGCCATCGCGGTCTACTCCGGTCTGTCGCCCATCACGGTGAGAATCTCGGCCTCGGCGACGAGTACTCCGTCGACCTTGGCGGTCCCGCGAACGCGCGCAGAGTTGGACCGGCGCTGGATGAGCTCCACCTCGAGGATGAGCTGATCGCCGGGTACCACAGGCTTGCGGAAACGCGCCTTGTCGACGCCACCGAAGTAGAAGAGCTTCTTATCCCGGTCGGGGAGATCCTGGAGAAACATCAATGCTCCACACTGCGCCATGCTCTCGAGAATCAGCACTCCCGGCATGATCGGCGCGCCGGGGAAATGCCCCGTGAAGTGAGGCTCGTTGGCCGTCACGTTCTTGAGCGCCTTGACCCGCTTGCCCGGCTCGACCTCGAGAACGCGATCGACGAGCAGCAGCGGGTAGCGGTGAGGCAGTAGTTTCAGGATCTCCTGGATCGTCATCATGCGAGTGTCACTCCCCTTTGTCCGCGAGTTTGCGCTCGAGCTCAGCGACGCGCTTTTCGAGTGCTTTCATTCGCTCGAGCTGCTTCGGCAACCGGGCGAGCGAGGCGTCGCTGCGCATCTTGTCTCCGAGCGGGCGAGCCGGTGAACCCGAAAGCTGGATCGGTCCTTCCCAATCCTTGGTCACTGCCGACTGTGCCGTAACCACGACCTGGTCGCCGAGCTTGATATGACCGACGAGTCCCGCCTGTCCGGCGAGAACGCAGTAGTCGCCGAGCTCCGACGAGCCCGCGATGCCCGACATCGAGACGAGAAAGCAGTGCTTCCCGACACGGACGTTGTGCCCTACCTGCACGAGATTGTCGATCTTCGTCCCGTCACCGATCACCGTCTCGCCAAGCGCGGCCCGGTCGATCGTCGTCGAGGCGCCAATCTCCACGTCGTCGCCAACGCGAACGATTCCGATCTGCGGGATCTTCATGTGCCGCCCTCCCGTCGTCGCGAAACCGAAGCCATCGGAACCGATGACCGCACCCGCGTGGACGATGTTCCTCTCGCCAAGGATGCAGCCGTGATAGATCGTCACGTTAGGGTAAAGGACGGAGCCGCTTCCGATGCGAGCTCCCGCTCCGATCGAGCAGCCGTCAAAGACCACGCAATCGTCGCCGATCTCCGCGTTCTCGCCGATCGACACGAAGGGACCGATGGCCACTCCGTTTCCAAGCCGCGCGGAGGCGGCGACCGAGGCAAGCGGAGAGACGCCTACCGCTGGGCCGGGAATGGCAGAAAACCACTTCGTGAGAATCATCGCCAGCGCGACGTATGGATCATCGACACGAACGAATCGCTGCGAATCGGCGGGGTGCTTTCGGGAGACCAGCACCGCACACGCGTGCGAGGCATCGACCTGCGCGGCGTACTTCGGATTTCCGAGGAATGAGATGTCGGTCAAGCCGGCGTCGGCAAGCGTCTTGACGCCCTCGATTTCGAGCGCTCCGTCGCCGGAAAACTCGCCGCCGACGAGCTCCACGATGTCCCTGAGACAAGGGCGTTTCATCGGCCGCGCATTGTAGCAGCAGTACCCGCGGGGGTCGCGCACGCTGCGCCGCAGGTGCCAAACCCCGGCGTTGCCCTGGGATTCGTGCAGGAGTACGCTCCTGCAATCGGAGGTCGCCATGGCCCATGCGTCCCGTTCCTTCCTGATCAGTCTCTTCGTCCTTGCCACCTTCGCGCCCGATCTGGGAGCGCGAATCATCTCCTACGCGCCTGTCACCGACCAATTCGGCCGCCCGGCGGTCCAGCAGCGCGAGAACCGCTACTACCTTCTCGTCGAAAGTGCAGTCGGCGCCATACCGCCATCACCTTTTCCTGGCGGCTCCTTCCTCGAACCGGTCTCTGGGACGATCGTGCTTCACGACGTCACGGGCGCGGACGAGCCGCGACAGCTGATGGTTACCGCGCCGGATGGGAACATCTTCACGATCGCCGCGCTGCACCAGTCGTCCACCGGCGACCTTCGCATTCTGGTAGGAACCGACGCAGACCTGAATGGCGGGCGAACGTCATCGATCCGCTATCTCTATAGCCCCGACGCCGGCGCACATTGGCAGATCGTTGGACTCGATCCGGCTCTCGAGATTCCTGACTATTTTCGGCCCGATGTGGGTGGCCCTGTCGTCAGAGGGCGAGGCACACAAGTGCGACTCGGCAACGATGCGACTCCGTTTGTCTTCGCGGCACACGCGCCCTGGGCAAACGGCGTACCTGGCCGCGTCTCGATGTTCGCACTCGATGCGAACGGCAGCGTTCGCAAGCTCGCGCAGTTTGCCGCAGGCTCGAGTGCGATGCTCATCGGCTGTGACCAGAGCGGAAGCAGTTTTCTCGTGACCGGACGTCTGGAGACTGACGGCGTAGCGGCAGCGAACGGGATTCGGACTCTGAAGCTCGATGGCACGATCGAGACCGTAGCGATCACCGATGACGTGAGCACGGCCATGGAGGGCTGGATCACGCCGGCGCGCCGTGTCTTCGTGGAGAGTCAGCATCCAGGCGGCACCCAGCAACTCAACCTTTTCGAAGGAGGCACGGTGCAGGCGATCCTCCCGCAGCCGCCGCAGACGACCGCCGCCGGACCTCTTCTGTTCAGCGTGCCGACCGCGGACTTTGAGGGTGCCTGGATCGTGCGACGCACTCCGAGTCAGCCGACGCGGCTTTACCTGCACGACGGAACGTCGCTCAAGGAGCAATGGGCAGACGTTACCGCCCCGGCAATCGAAGCGGTTCACGCGAGTAGATCCGGATCCCGTGTCCTGATCCAGGTACATCGCGAGCGCGTTGATGACAACCGGATCATCATCGATCCCGCGCTCGCGATCTGGCAGGTAGGGACGAGCGCTCCGACGCGCTACGACGAGCTCTTCCTGAGTGAGGGAGAGGCGAAGATGTTCGTGAGCCTCGACGTCGACGCCGTGGCCGACGGTGCGCCGTTCGTCTTCGATTCGGCACCTGTCGAACAACTGCCACCGCCGCCCATCTCGTCGGCGCCTGGCGGAGGAGACATCAGTCAGGAGTGGGGAGTCGTTCGCGCCTCACTGCGACAACGGCTCGTCCTTCCTGCCCTGGCCAGACTCGAAGGGGGCTATGGGAGTTTCTGGAAGACCGACCTGATCCTCGCAAACGGCGACGCGACGCCGCTCGAAGTCGAGCTCCGCTTCGCACAATCGGGGGCGGAGTCGCAGATCACAAAAACGATCGTGCTCGAGGCGAACGAGATTCGACTCGTTCCCGACGCACTCAAGAGCCTCTTCGATATGGAGCGGGGCGGCGGCGCCCTGTTCCTGACTCCCGAAGCTGGTCGCGACGTCGGCGTCACGAGTCGTACGTACAGCGAGTCATCGTCTGGCACCTTCGGAATGGGAGTCGGGGCAACCGATCTATTCGCCTCATCGAGCGCGCGCTTCCCGCTGACGTTTGCCGGGGCATTTCAGGGAGAAGCAACCCGAACGAACCTTCTCGTCGTCGATGCGGCAGCACGTGGAACGAAGGTCGGATTCAACGCATCGGGCCCCACAGGCACGACCGGACGAACCGGCCTCGAGTTCGAGACGACGCGCGGAGGTCAGATCCAGATCAACGACCTCGCGACAGTCGCAGCGGTTCCGCCGAGCCAGTCGGGAGCGCTCCGCTTCGAAACTCGTCGCGGGCAGTCGATTCCAATGCTCGTCTCGATCGACAACAAGACGAACGATCCGACGATGTTTCCGCCCGACGTGACCGCAAACGTCACGCGCGTCATTCCGATCATTGGACACGTCGACGGCGCGAACGGCTCGCGGTTCCGCACAGACTTGTTCCTTTACAACCCCTCGCCGGAGTTGAAAAGCGTGATACTCGCGTCGAAGCCGCTCGACGAGGCGGTTTTCGAGACGACGGTCTGGTTCACCCTTCTGCCATTCGAGTCCAAGCGTATCCCTGACGTCTACCAGACCGTCTTTCAGCGGACGGGGCTCGGGAGACTCCGGTTCCAATCCGACGCTCCATGGGAAACGGGGGGAATCCGAGTCAGTGCACGAATCTACACCGTCGACGATTCAGGCGGCACATACGGGTACGTAATGCCTGCGTTGAATGCGTTCCAGTCCGCGAGCGCGGGCGAGTCGGTCGAGATTCTCGGCGGCGTCATCGATCCTCGATTCCGACTCAATCTCGCGATCGTCGACACCGCGGGACAGCCTAATGGCCAAAGCCAACGTGTCAACGTAGAGATCTTCGCCTCAGGAGGAACCCGCCTCGATTCGTTCGAGACCAACGTGCCTAACGCGGGAGGCATTCAGCTTGCCGATCTGCTCACGGCACGCGGCCTCACGAGCGCCAACCCATCGCCGGTCGTCATTCGCGTTTCCCCGCTGGGAGGAAACTTCGGCGTCTTCGCGACGATGATCGACAACAGAACCAACGATCCGACCTACCTCGGCGCCGGACTCGCGTCGCACTGATCCGCCGTACTAGCCGCAAAGCACGACGAGCCTCCCGCAACGGGAGGCTCGTCGTGCGACTACCAGTCAGGCTGGTTTGTTAGTTCTTCGGTGCGGCAGCCGGAGCAGCGTTTGCCTCGTTGAAGCGCTTGATCACCGTGTCGGTGACGTCGATCGCGTCGGAGGCGTAGACGAGACCCGATTCCATCTTGTTGAAGATGGCGGCGAATCCCATTTCCTTGCCGATCTGGTCGATCACGGGGCGGATCGCCTTCTCGAGGTCGAGGATCGCCTTCTCTTCCGCTTCGCGAACCTCACGCTGCGAATCCTGGGCGAAGCGCTGCAGCTCGATCTTCTTCTGGTCGAGCGCCTTCTGCATTTCCCCAAGCTTCTCGGGCGAGAGTGACATCCGCTTCGCCGTAATCTCCTTGTCGAGAGCGTCAGCGTCACCAGCGAGCTTCTTGCCCTGCTCCTGCTTCGCAGTCGCAAGCTTCTCGACCTTGTCGCGCGCCGCCTTACCCTGCGTCGACTCGAGCAGGACCTTCTGAACGTTGATGACCGCGATGCGCGACGGAGCGCTCGTCTGCGCCATCGCCGGGATCGCGATCGCGAATGCCACGAGCGCCATCAGTGTCTTCTTCATGTGGTTCTCCTTCTGTTCCCCGGAAGCGATCGCCTCCGGAGAGGTTTTTCGATTTCTCAGAACGTGTTGCCGATCGAAAACTGGAACGTCTCGAACTGATCGAGCGGCTGCGGATCGACGTTGTATGCGTAGATGAACCGGAGCGGGAACTGGAACACGGGGAGGAAAATCCTGAGCTCCGCGCCGGCCGAGTAGCGTAGCGCACCGAGGTCGAAGTTCTCCTTGTACCCGTAGGCCTGGCCCGCATCGGCGAAGAGCACGAAGCGTAGAGGGTCGTTGACCTTGTAGACGTATTCCACGTTGAACACGCCGAAGCTGTACCCGCCGACGACGCTCGTGACTCCGTTGACCGCTTCCCTCGGGCCAATGCTATACGCGTCGAAGCCGCGGACCGACTGCTCTCCACCGACGAAGAAGCGCTCCGAGCGCGGCACACAAAGCTTGTTGTCGTGTTGATCGAGGTCGTCGAAGTAGTTCGCGCAGTCGTCGTCCGTCGGGTAGATGTAACCACCTTCGCCGTTGAACGTGATCGTGCTGCGCTTCGACAGCGGGTGAAAATAGCTGAAATTCACGATCGGCTTGACCATGCTGATCGTTCCGCCGAGCCCGCCGCCGACGTACGACACTGCCGCACTGAGCCGTGTACCGCGGAACGTGTCGAAGGGGTTATCGCGAGAATCGTACCGGTACGCCGGCACGATCGCCGAGGTGATGAACTCCTCGTTGAATACGGTCGGTAGCGGCACGTTGCCGTTGTCGTCGGGAGCGTTGACGAATGATTGCTTCTCCTTGCGGTCTTCGTAACCGTAGGTGAATGAAATGCTCTCGAAGCGCCCGATGCGGTATCCGTAGCTGGTCGTTCCCCCTTTGCCCGTGCTCTCGAACCCGACCGCGTCGGGAAGCGTCGTCGCACGGTCGTAGATGCTGATTCCGAGGCTGTGGGGGCGATCCATGAACCAGGGGTCGGTGTAACTGAGGCTGAAGAAGTTCTGCCGGCTGCCGCGCTGGTAGCTGATCCCAGCCATGTTGCCGTTGCCAAGCAGGTTGCGCGTGGAGAACTGGAACGTACCGAAGAAGCCGTACGCCTCCGAATATCCTCCGCCGAACTGGACGTCGTTCTTGCCTTCTTCCTTTCCTTTGACCGTGATGTCGACCGTCTTCGTTTCCTGGTTGACCCTGAACTCGGGATTCTCGGTCACCTTGAAGTAGCCAAGCTGGCCGAGCTTGTACATCGAGGCTTTGAACGTCTCCATGTCCATGATCGAGCCTTCATGGATGAAGATCTCGCGACGCAACACCTTGTCGCGCGTAACGTTGTTGCCCTCGAATTCGAGGCGTCCCAGACGGAACTGGTCACCCTCGAAAACCTCGATATCGACGTCGACGACGTTCTCTTCGACTTCGTGGTAGTCCGCGTTGATGTAGGCGTAGATGTAGCCGCGACGGCGGTAGGCCTCTTCGAAGAACTCGAGCCGAGACTGGATCGGCCCGCGGCGCAGAATCTCGCCCTTCTTGAGCGGCCAGTTCGCCAGAATCACGTCGGGCGTGAAGACCGTCGCGCCGGTCACGTTCACGTTGCGGAACGTGTGCACGGTTCCTTCGCGCACGGGGATGCTCACTCTGACTTTGGGCTTCTTCTTCTTTGGGTTGATCGTCGTGACCTTCGGATCGCCGAACTGCACGTCCTTGTAGCCGCGGTCAAGATAGTAGTTCCTGATTCGCTCGAGATCCTCTTCAAGCTTCGAGGGAATGTAGAGGTTCCGCTTGCGGGCCCAGGTGTAGAGGTTGTGAATCTTGACGTCTTTCATCTTCGACCGGAGTCGCCGGTCGGAGTAGACCTCGTTCCCTTCGAACTCGATTCTGCCGACTCGCGCCTTGATCCCCTCGTTGATCGTGAAGATCACCCGCTTTTCGTTCGGGTTCGGCCGGTCCTCGAGCGATGTCTCGACCGTCACGCCCTCGAATCCGCCTTCCGCGTAGGTCGTCTTGATGACCTCGGCAGCGCGCTTGATCATGATCTGGTCAACGGTGCGCCCCACATTGAGATCGATCTTCGCGGTCTCGAGCGCTTCGGCGATCTTCGAGGTGTTGAGGTTCTTGTTGCCGCGGTACTCGACCGCCGCAATCCGGGGACGTTCCTTGACGGTCACCTTGAGGATGACGCCCGTCGACCCCTTCTCAGCGTCGATCCGGACATCGTCGAAGAGCCCGGTTTGCCAAAGATTCAGGTAGTTCGTCCGGACGGCGTCAGGGAAGAACGGGCGACCGATCTCGACGCCGAGGTAGACCCGAATGGTCTCCTGCGCGACCGAAGCGTTGCCGGTCACTTCGAATTTTTCGACGTTGAGCCCAGCCATGCCGATCAGCGGATCGGTCGGCAACGCCTGAGCGTACGCGGCCAGAGGGGCGAACACGATCGCCAGCAGTAGAAGAGACAGTCGTTTCATCAGTGAGTGTGCAGAGGGGGATATCCCTCGGACGGTGAGACGCCCGGCTAGTGCCAAACGTTTCGCGTCCCTCGCTCCCCGTGCAAAACGGCGCGAATTCTAGCAAAGAAACGCGAGGCAGGCGGGAAGATTCCTCTCCGTTTTCCAACCCGAAACCGCAAGGTCACCGAAGTTCAGTCCTCAGCGTAGGTGGCAAGCCCCTTCCCGAACGACCAATCTTCCCTCGAAACCTCGACCAGGGAGACCACCAGATCGTCGGGCCGGAGGCTCACTGCACGCTCGAGATTCCGCGCGATCCGGCGATAGAGATTGCGCTTGACCTCCACCGTTCGCCCCGCGTTGAGGGTCACCTCCACGATGATCAGCGCATCGGTGCGGTCGACTCCACTGTACGACGGGTGAGCGAGGAGCTCGTGCGGCTCGAGCTGGTTGAATATCTGTATCTTGCCGTCTGCAGGCGCCGACACTGCGGTGACGAGCGCCTCGTGGATCGCTTCGCTCACCAACCGGAGATACTCCTCGCCTTTCCCTTTACGAAGATGGATCTTCACGAGCGGCATGCGTACTCCCCTCCCCAGTCACGTTTCAATTGAGCGCAGGCTCCGGATGGTCCTGCGGCGCGAGCAGGACGATGATCTCTCCCTGAACGGTGAACTGGACCTGCCGCGGACCCTGATCCTTGTTCCGGATCAGGTACTCGCTCAGTTCGTCCTCGATGTAGCGTTGAATTGCGCGCCGGAGCGGGCGCGCTCCCGAGCTCGACTCTTCGGCCGCACGTGCGAGCAGCCAATCGACCGCGGCGTCGTCGAGACGGATCTCGATCCCTTTCTGAAAGACGGCGTGGTTCACGTCGTCGATGAGCAACCGGCAGATCGTCCGGAGCTCCTCCTGTCCGAGCGGATTGAAGATGATGACGTCGTCGATGCGGTTGATGAACTCGGGCGAGAACTCGCGCTTGAGCTCGGTCACGATGACGAGCTCGACCTCGCGTTGGTCGGCGTCGCCCTTGTCGCGGAACCCCATCGCGGCGCCTTTGGTCGCGAGATGTCGAGTCCCGAGGTTCGACGTCATGATGATGAGCGTATTGCGGAAGTCGACCTGGTTGCCGAGCGAGTCGGTGAGAATGCCGTCCTCGAGAATTTGCAGTAGCAGATTCGAGAGGTCGGGATGCGCCTTCTCGATCTCGTCGAGGAGGACGACGGAGTATGGATTCCGCCTCACTCGCTCGGTCAGTTGCCCACCCTCCTCGTGGCCGACGTAGCCGGGAGGCGAGCCGATCAGTTTCGACACGGAGTGCTTCTCCATGTACTCCGACATGTCGAAGCGAATCAGGTGCTTTTGCGAACCGAAGAGGAACTCGGCGAGACGGCGCGCGACTTCGGTCTTGCCGACGCCCGACGTGCCGAGGAAGACGAACGAGCCCATCGGACGATTCGGTGACGCAACGCCGAGGCGCGAGCGACGGATTGCACGCGAGATCGCACGGATCGCCTTGTCCTGACCGACGATGCGGCGCATCAGCGATTCTTCCATCGTGATCAGCTTCGCGGCCTCGTCGGCCTCGAGCGCCGTCACCGGGATGTCGGTCCACGACGAGATGATCTCCTCGACGTCTTTTTGGGTGACCTCGATGAGCTCCTCTCCCTCGCCTTCGCGTTCCTGTTTGAAGCGCTCGATCTCGTCTTTGACCTCGATCTCGCGGTCGCGGAGCAGCACCGCGCGCTCGAAGTCTTTGTCGGAGATCGCTTTCTTCATGTCTTTGACGACCGTGCGAACCTCCGATTCGAGACGGCGAAGAATCTGCGTGTCGGCGACGTGCCGCAGCTTCACCTTCGCGCCCGCCTCGTCGAGGATGTCGATCGCCTTGTCAGGGAAGAAGCGATCGGTGATGTAGCGGTTCGACTGGTATACGGCCGACTTGATCGCCTGCTCGGAGTACTTGACCTTGTGGAACGACTCGTAACGCTCCTTCACCCCATCGAGAATCTGGAGCGTCTCCTCCTCATTAGGCGGAGCGACGTTGATCGCCTGGAAGCGACGAAGCAGCGAGCGATCTTTCTCGATGTAGCGGCGGTACTCGCGGATCGTCGTCGCCCCGATGCAGGCAATCTCGCCGCGCGAAAGCGCAGGCTTGAGAATGTTCGCCGCGTCGAGCGAGCCCTCGGCGGATCCCGCGCCGATCAGCGAGTGGATCTCGTCGATGAAGATGATGATGTCCTTGTTTTCCTTCAGCTCCTTGATGATCCCCTTGAGTCGCTCCTCGAACTGGCCGCGGTACTTGGTTCCCGCGACGATGAGCGACAGGTCGAGCGAGAGGATCCTGCGGTTCGCGATGAAGAGCGGCACGTTGCCATCGACGATACGCTGGGCGAGCCCTTCGACGATCGCCGTCTTGCCTACGCCAGGCTCGCCGAGGAGGATCGGGTTGTTCTTCGTCCGGCGCGAGAGGATCTGGATGATCCGATCGACCTCCTTTTCGCGACCGACGAGCGGGTCGAACTGCCCCTGCTGCGCGAGAACCGTAAAGTCGCGTGCGTACTCGGCGAGGAACGGGAGCTCTTTTTTCTGCTTGTCTGCCTCCCGCTCCTTCAGGATCGCGACAGTCTCCTCCCGCACCCCGTAAACATTCATTCCCTTCGCGGCGAGCAACCGCGCGGCCGTCGACGACTCCACCCGCATGATTCCGATCAGCAGGTGCTCGGTGCCGACGTACTGATGGAGCATCGATTCCGCCTCGTGTGAGGCGTACGCCAGGATCTTCTTCGATTCTTCGGAAAGAGGCAGTTCGGCCGACGACGAGATCCGGTCGACGAAGAGCCGGTCACCCTCGACGTCTCGCCGAATCTGATCGGGTTTGACGTTGAAGCGGGTGAAGATCTCCTTGATGATGTCTTCGCCTTCGCGGAGTACCCCGAGCAGGATGTGCTCCGACTCGATGACTCTCGAACCGAGTTTCGACGCCTCGTAGCGGGCGAAGAAGAGTGCGCGTCTCGCTTTCTCGTTATATTTCTCGAACATGGTCGCTGGGGCTCCGGCGCTTCATTTCGAAGACTCGATCGCAGCGCGATGCGAGCTCCGGGTTGTGAGTCACGATCACCGCGGTCAGCCCGCGGCGTTCCTGGCAACGCCTCATCACCTCGAACACCCTCTCGCTCGTCTCCACGTCCAGATTCCCTGTCGGCTCGTCGGCCAGCAAAAGCACCGGATCGGACAGCAGCGCCCGCGCGATGGCAACCCGCTGCTGCTCGCCCCCTGAGAGCTGGTTCGGGAAGTGTCGCGCCCTGTCGCCAAGTCCGAGCTCCTCGAGCAGCACTGTCGCTTTTCGCAACGCCGCCCCTCGGGGCATTCTTCCAATCCACCCGGGCATCGCAACGTTCTCCTCGGCAGTGAATTCGGGGAGCAGGTGATGGAACTGAAACACGAAGCCGACCTTGTCGTTGCGAAAGCGGGCAAGCTGGTCGTTCGACATCGCCGCGTAGTTGCGTCCGTCGACCGCGATCGTTCCCCCATCCGCCCGGTCGAGTCCGCCGAGCAGGTGTAGCAGCGTCGACTTGCCGATTCCCGAGGGGCCGACGATCGCCAGTGCTTCGCCTCGCTCGACCGAGACGTCGAGAGCGCGGAACACCTCCACCGAGGCGTTGCCGCTCTCGTACTTCTTTGCCAGACCGCACGCGTCGAGAAACGCCATGCACCGATTATACGGCGCCCGTGGAAACGGCCCCTCGCACAGAAAAATCAATTATGATCCTCGTCCTGCTTCGGAACGGCGGCCCGCCACGCGCGAATGGTCGCGGCAGCCCGAAGCCCGGCATCCGATGTCATTCGCTCCTCTTTCGCTGTCGATCGACAAGCCGCTGCCTCAGAATCCCGAGGCGGAGCGCTCGGTCCTTGGATCGATTCTCATCGATTCAAACTCGCTTTACCGCGTCGTCGGAATTCTCCGCGCGGAAGACTTCTATCGCGACAGCCATCGCGTCATCTTCTCGGCCATGCAGGCGCTCGCCGACCAGTCGCAGGCGATCGATCTGCTGACGATTCGCGAGGAGCTCTCGCGCACGGCGACGCTCGAGCAGGCAGGAGGCGCCGCGTACGTCTCCTCGCTCGTCGACGGCATCCCCGACATTGCCAACGTCGAGCGCTATGCACACATCGTCAAAGAAAAGTCGACCCTTCGCCGCCTCGTCCTGATGGGCAATCAGGTGATGCGTTCCGCGATGGAAGCGCCCGGCGACCCGGGCGAGGTTCTCGGCGCTGCAGAAAAGAGCCTCTACGACATTGCGGAAGGAAGTACCGACACCGGGTTCGTCGGACTCGACAAGATCACGCGGCGCAACATCGGGGACATCGAGAAGCTCCAGGGTCAGGGCAAACTCGTCACCGGAATTCCGACCGGCTATGAGCGGCTCAACGAGATGACTTCCGGCTTCCAGCGGCAGGACCTCGTCATCCTCGCGGCCCGTCCCTCGATGGGAAAGACGTCGCTGATGATGAACATCGCGGAGTCGATGGCGATCCCGCGGCCAGGCAACGAGAGAGAGCCGCTTCACAACGTCGGCATCTTCTCGCTCGAAATGTCAAAAGAGCAGCTCGGCCTCAGACTTCTCTCGTCGGAGGCGGGTGTGTCGACGCAGCTGATCCGCTCAGGCCTCCTGTCGAAGAAGAACTGGGATTCGCTCGCCGAAGCTTCGGCGCGACTCGGAAAGGCGAAGATCTGGATCGACGACGCCGCCGCACTCGACATTCTCGAAATGCGGGCGAAGTGCCGCCGTCTCAAGATGGAGCACGGCCTCGACATGATCATGGTCGATTACCTGCAGCTCGTCCATTTTCGCGGCCGCAGCGAGTCGCGAAACCAGGAGATCTCGCAGATCTCGCGCGGGCTCAAGGCGCTCGCGAAGGAAATGGACGCGCCAGTCATGGCGCTCTCGCAGCTTTCGCGTCGCCCTGAGCAACGTACCGGCGACCACCGCCCGCAGCTCGCCGACCTTCGCGAGTCGGGCGCGATCGAACAGGACGCCGACCTCGTGATGTTCATCTACCGCGACGAGGTCTACCACAAGGACACCGAAGAGAAGGGCATCGCCGAGATCATCATCGCAAAACAGCGCAACGGTCCGATCGGCGATTTCAAGCTCGTCTTCCGCAACGAGCTGACGAAGTTCTTCAACTACGAGCCGGAGCCGATGTAGCGGCAACGTCGCCGGCACCCACTCGTGTTCAAACGCCAGCCCACGCCTGCCCAACGCTGGTAGGCTTTGCACCTGCAGTTGGAACGCTCCGATCCGAAAAGAGCCCCTCTTGACCCAGAACTGGTTCGCGTCGTCGATCGCTGAGGAGCGCCTCGTTGCGCGAGGGGGTCGGCTCGTGACCGAGTTGTCGCGATTTGACCGCGGCTGGGCGCGCGCCCGCCTTCGCGGAACCTGGGTCGAGATCGATGCGGGGGATACGGCCCACGCGCGCGGCATGCCCGAGGAGATTGCGACACACCTCGCCTCGACGCGTATGAGCGCTCCGACAGTTCCACTCGACGCTACCGAGTTTGCCGGCTGGCGGTTCCATGCAATCGCGCGCCACAGGACCGCCGTCCACCGCGGAAGCGAGCCTGACGAGCAGCGCACGGCGATCGTCGTCGCGAGCGCGCCCGTGCGCGAGCAAGGTCCGATCTCGATCGTCACCACACCCAAATCGCTCTCCATCGACACACACGGACTCCTCGGCGCGCTGGCGAGACCGGTCGCGCATGGCGTGACGGTCGACGACCTTCCAGTCGCGTTCTCGAATGGCAGCGCAGCCGTGCTGATGCACGAGGCAATCGGCCATCCCGCGGAGCGCGGCATGCCGCACGTCGGCTGGCCTTCCTGGCTCGAAGTGACGGATGATCCGCTCGCTGCGTCGTTAGGCTACCTGCCTCTCGACGACTGCGGTCGTCCCACCTCGCGGCGCGACCTGACGCGCGGTGACAGTCCTTCTGCGCTCCGGCGCTGGTCGTTCCGCGATACGCCGATCGTCCGCATGTCGAATCTGTGCGTCATGGGCTCTGGCCGGCCGCTCCGGCTTCCCTCGAAGCGAATCGACGTGCATCTCGTCGATCAAGGGAGCTGGGATCCGCTGAGCGACCAGATTGCGCTCCGCATCTGCCTCTCCGAGCTGGTCGATGGAAGCGAGCGCTCGCCGCTACCGCGCTTCACACTTCGTTTCACCCGGCGCGAGCTCGCAGCACGCCTCGTCGGCTGGTTCGGAGACGCGACCTCTTACCCGGGCGTCATCTGCTCGGACGAAGGACAGACCCTGCCAGTCGGGAGCATCGCGATTGGCGCTCTGGTTACGCCACGATGATCGAAGTCTACGAAAAGCGAGGCGCCTCCGTAAGGATCGAGCGAAGCGGCCGCGCGACATCGACGATCGTTGCGCGCGAGCACGGCCGGGCCACCCGGGAACGCGGACGCTTCATTGCCGAGTCGCTCGGGGAGCGTCCGCTTCCGCTCGCACCCGACGTCGCCGGCGTTGCGGAGGCCGCGCGCAGAATTTCATCGCTCGACTCCGGCCGGGTCTCCATCGAGCGGATGACCGTTACCGCGGGTTCCGCGGAGCAAACCATAACGGCGGATGGATCGACGCGGACATGGTTCGATGATGTCGCGCGCCTCCATCTTTCACTCGTCAACTGCGAGCGTGCACTCCGCGTCGCGATCGACCTCGGCGCGTCGCGCGTCGACGAGTTGCGCGTCGGCATTGCGGACGAAATCGCGGAGGCTCTCGGCAATGCGTGCGCACCGCAGGCGTCATTCAACGGACTCGTCGAGCTCGCGCCGTCGGTGTCGGCTCCGCTCTGGCTCTTCGTCGCGCGCCATCGAGCGATGTTCGAGGGCTCGCGTCTTCAGCTCACGCAGTCGACGCACCCTTCGTGGCCGTTCGACGGCGCTGGGAGACGAATCGAACATCTCCCACTGACCGACGTCGCACCCTCGTCTTTGTTCCGGCCGAGCTTTCGCGTCGCTCCTGCACCCGCCTGGTTTCACATTCGCGCGTCGCTGCGCGGAGTCGTGCGGCCGCGCCGTACCGCCCGGGCTCGCGTTGTGGCCATGCTCACTCCATTCCGAATGACGCGCGTAGCCGTAACCGCGAACGTGCTCGCCGTCTCGGGAAGCGCCGCGTTCGCGATGACACTCGAGATCCCGCGTGAAACGTTTGCGAGCTCGATCACTCGGATCTCGCGCCGCGCGGTCTGGTTTCCTCTCGAGGCGGGCGTCTGGGGAAGCGACACGCTCGTGAACGGCGCCAGCCTCACGAGCTAGTGGCCTGTATTGGAGGAATTGGTACCGCCGTTGCGGGCGCCGCGGGGTCAGATGCGCGCCGGCGCGACGTAGGCGATGTGGGACATCGTCGAGGAGCGCCGGCAACGCAGATGGCCGCGCGCCGCTCGCAACCCCAAGGATCACCAGTTAGGCCGGTCGGAACTGCGAGAACCGGCCCGGGCCGCGAAGGCGACCTCATTCGGTGATACTGGCGTCGAGCTTTCGCGTGTTGCGGTCGAGCGTCACGCCGACTCGGTACACCGTCCCCGCGACTGTCGTCACGTCGAGGCTGCGCGACTCCCGGAACTTCCAGCTCGGGATGACGATCTCGACGACGAGCTTCGACGTCGCGGGGTCGACGTTGCGATACGACGCCACGTTGCGCGGAACCTTGCTCTGCGCCATTCCCGTGCCCGCCTCGAAGAGGTTCTCCCTCAGAATCTGCTTGCCGTCGACGAGTACGACGACGTAGCCATCGTTCGTCGGGCTGTTGAGGCGGAGCAGGAACCCCGCCTTGCCTTCGGGTGGGACGGGCCCTTTGACGCGCGCGATCTGCTGGATCATCAGCCGCTCGCCGCTCAGCCGGACGTAGCGTCCCGGGTCGTTAGGGTTGCTCGGATCGAGGCGGAAGACCTCTTCGAACAGCTCGCGAGCCCGCTCGTACTGCCCCTGGTCGAACGCCGACTTCGCCACGTCGAATCTCCGCTGTGCGAGCTCGACAACCTGACGCTGCCGGGCGTCCAACTGCTGAATGCGTTCGATCTCCCGCACACGCCGCACAGCCCAGGGCGACCCGGGCGAAGTGGCCAATACTTCGCGGTACTTCGCCAGCGCCGCAACGAGATCTCCTCGTGCGTAGAGGCTGTCGGCTTCCGCTTTCCGCGCGCGTCTCGCCTCGAGCTGTTGGTCGAGCATGACGTCGCGCGGCGGCACGCTTTCGATCTTCAGAAACAGCAGGAGCAGGATCGCCGCGAGTGAGACGAGCAACGAGCCAGCTACGCCGAACATCAACACCGACGGGATGCGCATGCGTGCGAAACCGAGCAGCGTCGCCCGTAGCTTCGGCCACACCGGTTCCCTAACCGGTTCAGGAGGAGGAGGCAACGGCGGACGCCTCCCCTTTTTCGAGGTTTCGTCGCTCGATGCGTCGGACCCGATCGGCGCTTGCACTGCTTCGGCAAGCTCATCGGGCAGACGGGCGTCGACGGTGCGGAATAGGTCGCCTTCGATCTCGGTCACCGCCATGTGATCCGCGACACGCGCCGAGGTGGCTGCAGCCGCCGCGGCCTGCTTGTCCGGACGGAGCGAGTCGGCAAGCTTGCGAAGATCGACTGCGATGTCGCGTCCTCGCTGGTATCGCAGCGCCGGCTCCTTAGCGAGGCATTTCGACAGGATCGGCTCGAATCCCTGCGGGATCTTCGAATCGACGCGCCGCGGCGCAATGAACGCTTCGTGGACGATCTTGTACGAGATCGACGTCAACGAATCGCCCGCGAACGGCTTCTTGCCGGTCAACGATTCGTACAGCACCACGCCGAGCGAGAACAGATCGGTACGCCCGTCGACCGGTTGTCCCTTCACCTGCTCCGGCGCCATGTAGTTCGGGGTGCCGAGGAACTGTCCGGTCGTCGTCAGATTCGAGGAGTTCGAAGCGATCTTTGCGATCCCAAAGTCGGTGATCTTCGATCGCACACCTGTAAGCACGATGATGTTCGCCGGCTTGACGTCGCGATGGACGATCCCCTTCAGATGCGCGAAATCGAGCGCTTCCGCCACCTGCGCCAGGAGCTCGGCGAGCTCGTGCCAGGGCGGAACCTCTCGGCGGAGAATCAGTTCCCGCAGGTTCGTACCCTCGACGTACTCCATCGCAATAAACGAGACCTGATTCGCGCTGTCCTGCCCGAGATCGTGGACGGTGACGATCGCCGGGTGGTTGAGTATGCCGGCTGCCTGTGCTTCGCGGACGAAGCGCTCCTGGAACTCACGCTCTTCTTCGGCATCGGCCGACATGCCGAAACGAATCGTCTTGAGCGCCACCAGACGGCCGATGATCGGGTCGCGGGCGAGGTAGACGATCCCCATCGCTCCTTTGCCGAGCTCCCTCACGATCTCGTAACGGCCGAGCCGTTGCGAGCCGGAACCCTGGCTGGTTGTATTCGCGTTGGTGATGGGTCGCCCCCCCCCGAGTGATTGGAATGATAGCGCAGAGGTGCCTCCGGGGTGAGTTGGCTCACATTCGACACGGCGCGGACGCGAGATATGATTGGGCTCGCGAAGTTCAATCCCCCCCGAGGAGAGACCATGAAAACGTACTCCGCTGCCGAGATCCGCAACCTCGCTGTCGTCGGTCACAACGACACGGGGAAGACGACCCTGGTCTCGCAGCTGCTCTTCAACGCAGGCGCCACGACGCGCCTGGGGTCGATCAACGAAGGCAGCACGGTGACCGATTTCGATCAGGACGAGATCGATCGCAAACACTCGATCTCCACCGCAGTTGCGTGGGGCGAGTGGAAAGGTCAGAAGCTCAACCTGATCGACACACCGGGATTCGGCATCTTCATCATGGAGGCGAAGAGCGCACTGCGCGTCGCCGACGCGGCGGCCGTCGTCGTCAGCGCGGTGACCGGTGTCGAGGTCTCGACCGAGAAGGTTTGGAAGTTTGCGGAGGACTTCGAGCTGCCGCGGCTGATCGTCGTCAACAAGATGGATCGCGAGCGTGCTTCATTCACACGCGCTCTCGAGTCGCTGCAGAAAAAGTTCGGCAAGAACGTCACACCGATCCAGATCCCGATCGGCGAAGAGAAGGATTTCAGCGGGACGATCGACCTCGTCTCGATGCGAGCCTGGAAGTACGCGACGGACGGCTCGGGCAAATACGAGGTCATCGACATACCGGCCGACATGAAAGCCGATGCCGGCGAATGGCACGAGAAACTCGTCGAAAAGGTCGCTGAGGGCGACGACAAACTCATGGAAAAGTTCTTCGAGCAGGGCTCGCTCTCGCGAGAGGAGCTTCTCGACGGGCTCAAGCGCGAGATTGCTGCGCACGAGATCTTTCCCGTGGTCTGCGTTTCGGCGTCGCACAACATCGGCGGCCACGCAATCCTCGACGCGATCGTCGAGATGCTCCCTGCGGCCGACGCGCGCGGAAAGATCAGCGGCAAGGGCGCCGACGGCAGCGAGATCTCCTTCGACTGTAACGACAACGCCTTCCCTTCGGCCCTGATCTTCAAGACGACCTCGGACCCGTTCTCAGGGCAGGTGTCGCTGTTCCGCATTTTCTCGGGCACGTTCAAGTCCGACAGCGCCTACAAGAACACGTCGAAGGACCACGACGAGCGTCTCGGCAAATTGCAGGTGGTCCAAGGCAAGACCATGACACATGCGCCGGAGCTTCACGCGGGCGACATCGGTGCCGTGGCGAAGCTCAAAGACTCTCACACCGGGGACACCCTCGCTTCGAAAGAACACCCGATCGTGATCCCGCACATCAAGTACCCGGAGAACTCGATCTCATTCGCGATCGAGCCGAAGACGAAGGGTGACGAGGACAAGCTCTCAACGGCGATCACGCGCATCATGGAAGAGGATCCTTCGATCCGCTTCGGTCGCGAGGAGCAGACGAAGGAGTTCCTCATATCGGGGCAGGGACAGCTCCATGTCGAGATCGTGATCTCGAAACTCAAGAGGAAGTACGGCGTCGACGTCATCCTCCATCCGCCGAAGGTTCCCTACCGCGAGACGATCACGCGATCGGCTGACGCGCACGGACGGCACAAGAAGCAGTCGGGCGGCCACGGCCAGTTCGCAGACTGCAAGGTCACGATCGAGCCGTTGCCGCGCGGGGGAGAATTCGAGTTTGTCGACGAGATCTTCGGTGGCTCGATTCCGCGCCAGTACATACCTGCGGTCGAAAAGGGTATGCAGGAAGCGCGGGTGAAGGGCTACCTCGCGGGCTTCCCCGTCGTCGACTTCCGTGTCCGCCTCAAGGACGGCCAGTACCACGACGTCGACTCTTCGGAGATGGCGTTCAAAATCGCGGCGAGCCTCGCCTTCCAGGAGGGCATGGCGAAGGCAGGTGCGACCCTACTCGAGCCAATCATGCACGTCGACCTCTACGCGCCGGGCGAGTACATGGGAGACCTGATGGGGGACCTCACTTCGCGCAGAGGCAAGGTCGAAGGGATGGATGCCGAGGATGACTCGCAGGTCATCCGCGCACAGGTTCCGCTCTCGGAGATGCTTACGTACGGCTCCACGCTCCGTTCGATTACGCAGGGGCGCGGGAGCTTCCACATGGAGTACTCGCACTACGAAGAAGTCCCGCGGCACCTCCAGGACAAGATCATCGCCGACGCACAGAAGGCCAAGGCGGAGAAGGCAGAGCACGCCTGATCGAGAACTTCGTCGTGAAAAGGCGCGACCCACGGGTCGCGCCTTTTCGCTTCGCCCCCGCACTCCGACCCGTTCCGAGCCATCCCGCCGCCCAGAAACACCCTCAGGCGGAATTCGGCGACCTCCCCGTTGGTTGGTCGATCCACTAGTGATCTGCCAGCTCGAGACGAACCCACACGTTCGGATTCTCCTGAGGCAACACGGAAAGGAGATTCACCGATGAGAACATCCGGTAACGTGAAGTGGTTCAACGACGCCAAGGGCTTCGGCTTCATCACGAGCGAGAGTGGCGAAGACGTCTTCGTTCATTTCTCGGCCATTCAGGGTGCGGGCTTCCGCTCGCTCGCCGAAGGCGCTGCGGTTGAATTCGATGTCGTGCGCGGCCCCAAAGGCCTCCAGGCTTCGAACGTCACCCCTGTCTAACCTCGAACGTTTGATGTACCCGAAGGGGCAGGAGCGATCCTGCCCCTTCCGTCTGATGCACCCCGCAGCTTCGGCCGGCCCGCCGTTGCGTGGGAGGAGGAGAACTGATTGAGTCGACCAACCGTCTCATTTGCCAAACGGCAGCGGGAGCAGATCAAGAAGGACAAGCAGGCCGAAAAGGCGGCGCGGCGCGCACAGCGCAAGACCGACAAAGAAAGCGGCGTGCTCAGCGACGAGAACGAGTTTGAGGTTCTGGACGGACCTCGGCCACTCGAAGACTAACGCGCCGCGACGACCTTCAGGCGCGCATCAAGGCTTCGCGAGCCGGACCCGGATCAACTCCACGTCGGTCTGCGCTCCCGCTGAGGCCACCACGGTGAACCTCGCCTCGGTTCCATCCTTTCCTACCACCCGAACGTTGAACGAGCCCTCCTGGGGAAATTCATAAGGCTCCTCTTTCGACGCGTACTGCCCCACTTCACCGATCGGGAGCTCGTTCACGAAGACGGTTGCTTCAGGCTGATCACACTCGAACGCGACTCCCCGGCGCACTTCAAAGCTCGACGTCGGCACCACGCCGGTCGCGTCGCCACGAATTGCGTCGCGCGGCAACTCCCCTTCAGGTAAGGGCTGCGCAAGCGGCACGGCTCCGCCGGCCTCGTTCTGCACGACCGAGGAGGCGCCTGGACCCGGATCTCCCGGTGCGCCGCCGCTGTCCTCCCGCACCCCGCTCGTGGCAACGGGTCGTTGCGGTGTGGTGATCACATAGTTCGTCTCGCTCCGCGACCGAGGCCGCATGCCGGTCCAGACCGCCACCGCGGCGATCGCGACAAGCGCAATGCCGATGGCTGGCGCAATCCAGCGAGGGAGCTCGAGCGGCGGCTCCTCGAGCGGCGTCGCCTCCGGTTCCGTCGAGCCGCCTTCGCCTTCAGGCGCAGCCGATTCTCCCGACGGCGTTGGCGGCTCACCATCGTGCTGGTGCTCAAGCTCGTCCATGGGCGCTACGACTTCTGGTCGTCCTCCGAGACGGTCTCCGCGTCATCGGCGATCATCGCCGGACCGTCGTCGGTCATGACCGACTCGTCCGATGGTGCGGCCTCGAAATCTTCTTCGCGCTCGGCGAGCAGACGGATCGCGTCGGCCTCCCGTTCTGCATCGACGAAGACGCGGATCTCGCCCATGGTGCCGATGTTCACAGGCAGCATGTTGACTTCGAGCGACTCGTATTGCGACGGGATCCCCTCAGCCTGGAGAAATCCCCGAACCATGCGCGCTTCTTCTTCCGAACCAACAGTCGCGATTTCGACCCAGGTCGTGGTGTCGCCTTCGACCGTCTGATACGGCAGCTCGTCGACGAGCGCGACCTTGTCGTCAGGGCATTCGGTCTTTGCTTCGAATTCGCGCTTGCACACCGGGCAGTACGCCATGGTTGCCTCCTCTGCAGTCAGTCTACTCCCTACCTCACGCGACGAGCTCGATCGTTCCAGCTCGTTCGGTCATCTCGCCGATTCTGCTACAGAGCGTACCTGTCGTGGCGGCTTCCGTCTCAAGCAGTTTCGCGTTCTCGGGCGCCACCGCGATGAGCAGGCCTCCGCTCGTCTGCGCGTCGCAGCAGAGCGTGAGGTCGTCCTCGCCAGCGCGTAGCTCGACCGAGCTGCGGAACGCGCTCTCATTGCGTCGCGTGCCTGCGGGCACGTATCCCTTCGCCATGAGCTCGCGCACACCCTCGATCACCGGAATCGCGGAGGCGGAGATTCGCGCGCCGGCACGAGCGCCGTTACACATCTCGCGCAAGTGACCGATGAGCCCGTAACCCGTCACGTCGGTACAACCGGTCGCGTGCGCGGCGACCATCGCTCGCGCCGCGTCTCGGTTCAGCAGCTGCATCCAGCCTACTGCGTCGTCGAACGCGGGTATGTGCTTCCTCCCGATTCCCCATCGCGTTCGCTCCGTCTGAGCGCGATAGGCGGCGACGGCAACGCCGTTGCCGATCGGTTTCGTCAGGTAGAGCAGATCGCCAGGCCGCGCTGTCGAATTGAGCACGACCGCATCGGCATCGCAGACTCCCGTAACCACGAGCCCGTACTTTGGAACGTCATCGATGATCGTATGCCCGCCAGCGATCGGAAACCCCGCTTCCTTCGCCTTGGTCGCACCACCCGCGAAAATTTGTTCGAGCACCTCGAGCGGCAACTTCTCGGTCGGAAAGCCGGCGACCGCGAGCCCAAGTATCGGCTCGGCCCCCATCGCGTAGACGTCGGAGATGGAGTTCGCCGCGGCAATCGCGCCGAACAGAAACGGGTCGTCGATCACGGGGGTGAAGAAGTCGACGGTCTGCACGAGCACACGTCTACCGTCGATGCGAAACACCGCTGCATCGTCGTTGTTCTCATGCCCCACGAGCAGGGGCCCGGAGACCGTGTCGACCGGGAGGCGCGAGAGAATGCGGCGCAGGTCATCCTGACCCAGCTTGCACGCTCACCCGCCAGTCGTGGCGAATGACGAAAGTGGGGGATGACGGCGAATCTTTGCCTTCATATCTCCATCTTACTTCTTCCCGACGGCGCACGGTCGGAATGGAGTCGCCCGCGTCACAGTTGCGCTCCCGCATGAACATCGACTATGCGACGCTCGCGCAGGACATCGAAAGCGGCGAGCTCTCGAAGCGCCTTGCCGGGGAGCTGATCATCGGGTTCCGCCTGATGCAGGAGGCGGGCGACCCGCTGCCTCCCGCGTCGTATTACGCCACGAAGATCACCGAGATCATTCACGCGAACGCCGAGGCCGAGCTCTCGAAGGACATGACCTACTACCTCTACCAGGAAGTGCTCATGGCCTGCGAACAGGCTCGGGCGAGTGTACTGGGGCCACCGGCGGCATGAAGCGACAGCCGGTCTGTGAGGCACGAGTCAGCGTGGGCGTCCTGCCGCTGGAACGAATTTTCGTATCGCCTTCGCGTCCGCGCCCCACGCAACGATCACTCTCGCGCCGAGGGTCGCAATTCTGACGTTAGGCGCGCCCTTCTCTTCGAGCAGCGGGCCGATCGCCTCGGCGAACTCACCGGCGTCGGCCGCCGAATCCCACGACGAGTCGACCATCACGGTCGCCCCTCCCTTCCCACGCCGCACGACCACACGATCCGATTCCCAGCCTTCTCCGGCGTCTTCGCCGAGAAGGAATCGCCAGTGAAATTCACCCAGAACCGTCCGGAGGAGCTCCGAGCCGGTCGCCTCGGCTGTGGCATGCGCCGGGCGCCCTGTTCCCGCAACGCGCTCGCGATATAGCTCCGGCCTCAGAATCTCTTCCGTCGAGACCGGTGGATTCGCATGAATCGCGTCGAGGGCCTTCCACCCGCCCGCTCGATAGGCGTCGAGTACGAAAACCAATCCGTCGACATAGGGAAACTGAAGCGAATCGACAAAATATCGCGGAATCCCCGCGGGGATGGAGTCCCCTCGCTCCGCCGCGTCGCGGAGAGCATCGACCATCCCTTCCTGAGCGATCATCGTTTCGAGGTCCGCTCCCATCTTTTCACCAAGGTGCGCGAGCATCACGAGTGTCGCCTCTCCTTCGAGAAGCGATTGATAGGCGAGCGCCGCATCCCAGTCAGCCTGCAAACTGATGGTTCGAGCTCCAGCGCCGAAGGCCTGGTCCTGAAGCGCATGCATCAATTCGTGCACCTGGACTGCCTCGACCATCACAGCCGGCATCGGGATCCCGCTCGGCGGTTCGTCGAGGGCGTAGTAGACGTGCTTGGCAGGATCGTAGAAGGCGAGCACCTGTGCGTCGTAGAGGTCGAGCAGAGGATCGATCGTTACCGCTCCATCGACGAGATAGAGCGCCTTGAGCGCGTCGAGATAGCCATCAGTTCCTTGCAGCAGATCGCGCTCGATTTGCGCGCGGAGAAAAGTCCGGAGCTCCGCTCTCTCAATCGTCTCGTGTTTGACCTCGGCGGTGAATTTCTTCCCGCGGAGTGCCTCGACGGAGGCGATCTGAGCTTCAAACCGTCCCTCAGCCCCGGCCTGGAGCGCGATTGTGGCGGCGAGTGCGAGCGTGGCAAACTGGCGAATCGGGATCAGGATCGGGCCTCCGGACGACCGACGCATCTTACTTGCTTGATTGCCTGAACGACCATCCCGTAGAATTCGCCTGCCTTTTCCCAATGAATCCCGATTCCGAACACATCGAGATCACGATCACCAGCCGGTTCGAGAACATCGAACTGGTGCAAGTGATTGCTGAGCACATCTGCGAATGCGCGGGGCTCGACGACGACGGCTCGCATTGGGTCGGGATGGCAGTCCGCGAAGGGGTCGCGAATGCGATTAAGCACGGCAACAGGCTCGACACCCGTAAACGGGTGTTTACGACCTTTGACGTGAAGGACGCACGCCTTGCGATTCACATCCGCGATGAGGGTGAAGGCTTCGATCCGGCAAACGTTGCCGATCCGCTCAGCCCGATAAACATCATGAAGACGAGCGGACGCGGTATCTTCTACATGAAGACGTTCATGGACGAGGTCGACTTCAGCTTCCCGGACAGCCGCGGTACGGAGCTCGTCATGCGCAAGAATCTCGCCGCTCACGATGACGCGGCGACCCAGGATTGACACGGAACTCACGATCAAAGGAGATCGCAATTATGAAAACCACTTCGAGAAACGTCGACGGCGTCGAAATCCTCGCGCTTCAGGGAAAGATCACAATCGGCTCGGGCGACGTACAGCTGCGCGACCTCATCTCGCAGTGCCTGAATGACGGGAAGAACAACATCCTTCTCGACATGTCGGGTGTGTCGACGATCGATTCGTCTGGCATCGGCGAGCTCGTCGGCTCGTTCACGACCGTCACCAACCGTGGCGGCCGCCTCAAGCTGCTTCACCTTCCGGGCAAAGTCTCCGACCTGCTCCAGGTCACGCAGCTGATCACCGTCTTCGAAGTTCATGAGGACGAAGCGGCCGCGGTCGCGAGCTTCAAGTAAGAGTCCGGATCACCGGAATCTGACGCGAGGAGCCGCCCTCCGGGCGGCTCCTCGTCTATCCAGCCCTGCGGGCTGCAGTTCAGAATCGATTCCGCCGGTCCGCAGCGCCATCGTCGGGCTTGCGTGCTCCCCAGCGAATGGGTGACGTGTTCGTGATGACCGTCGCCGAATGCTCGATCCAGGACGGAAAGAGCTTGTCGGCAAGCGCTGGATCGCGCACTGCGACCTCCGGAATCCCGATCAGCTCGCGGAACGGCTCGACTTGCTTCAAATAGACGAGCTTGAGCCTGATCTCGCGGGGCGCCATCACAAGGAGGTCCCTCGCCACCGGAACGATGAGGCGCCCCCCCGCGGTGAGCTTCACCCGTTCACCCGGTTTGATCTCGATCAGACGAGGCACGAGCTCGTTGCCTGGGACTTCAGAGCCAACAGTGACCGTAAAGACCCCGGTCTCGCCTTCGTACGCGATTTCGGGAGTCATGCTCGCGAATGCGATCGGCGCCGTGCGGAGGTTCTCGATCTCGTAGACGATCGAAACGTTGGATCCCTGCGAATACCCCTGGGCGAAGAACTGCGCGTCGACACGGACGTCGTCTTCCTTGCCGAGCACTCGGTTCGGCTCTTCCATGTCGACGCCGCGCGATGCGCACGACGCAAGCAAGAGAACCGTCAGCAGCGGCAGAAGAATCACACGGGCCGCGATCGTCACGAGGAGCCTCCTCAGTCGATTTTCAGAACGGCGAGGAAGGCTTCCTGCGGAATCTCGACCTTCCCGACACGTTTCATTCGCTTCTTGCCTTCCTTCTGCTTCTCGAGGAGTTTGCGCTTGCGGCTGATGTCGCCGCCGTAGCACTTGGCAAGGACGTCCTTTCGTAGTGCCTTGACCGTCTCACGCGCGACGATACGCGTGTGAATCGCGGCCTGGAGCGCGACTTCATACATCTGTCGCGGGATGAACTCCTTCATCTTCCCAACGAGCATCTTGCCACGCGCATAAGCCTTGTCGCGGTGAACGATCAGAGAAAGCGCGTCGAGCGGCTCTCCATTGACGAGGACGTCGAGCTTCACGAGGTCGCTCGCGCGGTATCCGATCAACTGGTAGTCGAGCGACGCATAGCCGCGCGACACGGACTTGAGCTTGTCGAAGAAGTCGAGAATCACCTCGTTGAGTGGCATCTCGTACTCGATCAGCACGCGGTTCTGCGAGAGGTACTCGAGCTTCTTCTGGATTCCACGCCGGTCGATCGCGAGCGCGAGAATCGGACCGACGTATTCTTCGCGGGTCAATATCGTCGCGACGATGAACGGCTCCTCGATCTTCGAGATCGTCTGCGGCTCCGGCATCTTCTGCGGATTCTCGATCTCGACGATCTCCCCCGCCGTCGTGTGGATGATGTAGCGGACACCCGGCGCCGAGGTGATCAACTCGAGGTTGAACTCGCGCTCGAGGCGCTCCTGAACGATCTCCATGTGGAGCAGGCCGAGGAAGCCGCAGCGGAATCCGAACCCAAGCGCGACGGAGCTTTCCGGCTCGTAGCTGAACGACGCATCGTTGAGCTTGAGCTTGTCCATCGCGTCGCGCAGGTCGGGGTAGTCTTCAGTGTTGATCGGAAAGATCCCCGCGAAGACCATCGGCTTGACTTCGAAGAAGCCGGGAAGCGGCTCGGGCGACTTGCCGGCGTGCGAGATCGTGTCGCCGATCTTCGCCTGCACGATGTCTTTGATGTTCGCGCCGACGAAGCCGACCTCACCGGCCGAGAGCGAGTCGCGCTCGATCGGCTTCGGCATGAAGGTGCCCAGTACAGACACCTCGTACTCACGCCCCGTGGAAAGGAACTTGATCCTGTCGCCTTTGCGAAGCGTTCCGTCAACAACGCGAACGAGGGTCATGACGCCACGGTAAGGGTCATACCAGGAATCGAAGAGGAGACCTCGGAAATCGCCGTCGACGCGTCCCTTCGGCGGAGGAATGACTTCGATGATCTTCTCGAGGATCTCCTCGATGCCGATGCCCGACTTCGCCGAAGCGAGGACGGCGTCGTGCGCGTCGAGGCCGATCACGTTCTCGATCTGCTCGCGGATCCGCTCCGGTTCGGCCGATGGAAGGTCGACCTTGTTGATCACCGGGAGGATCGTCAGGTTGTTGTCGATCGCGAGGTAGCTGTTCGCGAGCGTCTGCGCCTCGACTCCCTGCGTCGCATCGACCACGAGAATCGCTCCCTCGCATGCGGCGAGACTGCGACTGACCTCGTAGCTGAAGTCGACGTGGCCCGGCGTGTCGATCAGGTTGAAGGTGTACTCGTTGCCGTCCTTCGCTTCGTAATGAAGCACGACGGCGCGCGCCTTGATCGTGATCCCGCGCTCGCGCTCGAGATCCATGTCGTCGAGCATCTGCGTGTCGAGCTCACGCTTCTCGACCGCTCCCGTCCGTTCCAGCAGGCGATCCGAAAGGGTCGTCTTCCCATGGTCGATGTGGGCGATGATCGAGAAGTTCCGGATGTATTTCTGTTCTGGCATCGATTCACGACACGCTCGCCCTATCGCTTCAGGCGGAGCGGCGGGTCATGTAACACGAAACAAGGGGATTGTCATCCAAGGGGTGGTACGAGGGGGGCTCGTGAAGTCAGAAACACATCGAATGCTGAATGCAGAATGCAGAACGATGAATGTAGAAAGGGCGCCCGGGGGACTTCCCTTCTAGATTCATCGTTCTGCATTCTGCATTCAGCATTCGATGTGTTCGGTCTCCCACGTCAGCGGATGCTCCCCCTACCAACCTTCCCCGCTCATCCCCGCCATGTACTTCAGGACTTCGATGTAGTCGGCGCTTTCGCCGAGATCGCGACGGGCGGCCGTGTAGAGGTTCGACACGAGATCCATGACAGGGGTCGCGAGATGCTGTTCGTGCGTCGTCGCAGCCGCAATCCGAACGTCCTTGTCGAGTAACGCGAGCTTGAACGCGAGCGGCCATTTGCCGTCGACGAGGCGCGGCGGAAGCAGGCTCTCGCTCGCGAAAGATCGTCCACTCCCCGCGTTCAGCACTTCGAAGGCGACGGCAAGATCCATCCCCATCTTCTTGAGCGCCATAAGGCACTCGCCCGCAACCCAGATGTTCGCGGCGAGCATGACGTTGTTCATCGCCTTGATTGCGTGCCCGGAGCCGACCGCACCGACATGCACGATCTTCGTTCCGAAAAGCTCGAGCAGAGGAAGCGCACGCGCAAAGCCCTCCGCCGATCCGCCGGCCATCACGGTCAGCGTCGCGGCGGCGGCTCCGTTCGTCCCCCCCGTCACCGGCGCGTCGACGTATTCCACACCGAGCCCAGCGAGCCGGCATGCCGTCGCGCGCGCCGACTCGGGGTCACCACTCGTGTTGTCGATCCACAGCTGACCGGCACGCAGGTCGCCGGCAAGGGTCTCGACGATCGTGTCGATCTCGCGGCTCGTCGGCAGACAGCTGAAGATCACGTCGGCCTCGGCGCACGCTTTCACCTCGCCCACCGGTTTCGTGCCGTGCTCTGCGGCGTGGCGTGCTGCGACGTCGCCAGTCCTGTTCCAGACGATGACTTCGTGGGTCTTCGCGAGATGTCCGGCCATCGGGTAGCCCATCGCTCCCAGACCGATGAATGCGGTTTTCATCGATTCGCTCCTGGCTTGTTCCTGGCGGCGACCCCGTCGCTCCGCCACATGACGGAGCTAGGGCGTCGTCGCGTCGCGGAGCATAGCGCAGGAAGCAACACGTAGGCAGCGCGCAGAGGGAGGGCGCCCCTGGAAGCGCCCTGAGTATCGTCGCCCCGAGCCGGCCACTGATTGTCCGAGATCCGTAGAAGATGCGTCAGGAGTCGCGCCTAAAGTGTGAGCCAGATCACCAAATCGGAACTCGGCGTCAAAAGAAAGGCGGCCCGAGGTGCCCGGGCCGCCCCTGCCGAATGCGGCGATACTCACTTTTTGTACCAGTCGGCGTTGATCTGCGTGAAATGCTGCCATTGCTCCGGGAGCAAATCCTGCGGAAAGATCGCCTGCACCGGGCACGCCGGCTCGCAAGCCCCGCAGTCGATGCAGACTTCGGGGTCGATGTAGAGCATCTCGTAGCTCGCGAAGTCGTCTTCATCCTTCCGCGGATGGATGCAGTCGACCGGACAGACGTCGACGCACGCGGTGTCCTTGGTCTTGATACACGGCTCTGCAATGACGTACGTCATGGAAAAACCTCCTCGTCGATTCGGAGAGAAAAGAATAGCAGAAGAACCCAAACGCAAGTCGGAGGTCAAAGGTCAAAGCAGGCCGGAGACAGCCTCGCTGCTCTGAACTCTGGCTTTTGCCTGCCTCATGCCTCTCCGACTTCGAACGGTTTGAACAGGTGTGCGACTTCCTCAGGCACCCATGCGAGCAGGTCGACGCCGTCGTCGTGCGGGGTCTGGCGATGCACGCGAGCGACCTCGTAGAGCCGCGCGAGCAGTCGTGGCTCGCTCGACGGGATGTCGAGCCGGACCATCCGCCCTCCGGCGAGCTCCCGTTCGCAGATCGCCTCGATGAGCCTGGGCAGCCCGTCGCCCGTAAGGCCTGAGACGCGCAGGGCGCCGTTAGGCAGTTGCGACTCCTCGGCGCCGAGCGGAAGGTCTGATTTGTTGAAGACGTCGATGACGCGCGCCGGCTCGACACCGAGCGATGTAAGAACTTCGTTGCCGACCTCGCGCTGCTCTTCGAAGACCGCGTGTGACGCGTCGATGACATGGAGCACGAGATCAGCCGACGCTGCCTCCTCCATCGTCGACCGGAACGATGCCACGAGGTGGTGAGGGAGCTTTCGAATGAAGCCGACGGTGTCGATGACGACCGTCTCGCGCGGTGCGTCGAATGCCGCCTTCTGCAGCTTGGCGTCGAGCGTCGCGAAGAGCTGGTTCGCTGCATAGGTCGCCCCGCTCGCGAGTCGGTTGAACAGCGTCGACTTGCCGGCGTTCGTGTAGCCGACGAGGGCGACGGTGTAGGCCTCGCGCCGTCCGCGCCTCTGCGTCTCGCGCGTCCTCTCGATGTGCTCGAGCTCTCCCTTGAGCTTTGCGATCCGGTGGCGAATGAGCCGCCGGTCGATCTCGAGCTGCGTTTCGCCGACGCCGCGCGTCCCGATACCACCTGCCTGCCGCTCGAGGTGCGTCCATGCGCGCGTCAGTCGCGGGAGCATGTAGTTCAGCTGCGCGAGCTCGACCTGCGTTCGCGCCTCACGGCTCCGGGCGTGCCGCACGAAGATATCGAGAATCAGGCCACTTCGATCGATGACCGTCTTTTCGATGACCTTTTCCAGGTTGCGTGCCTGCGCGGCCGTGAGATCGTCGTCGAAGATGACGAGATCGGCTCCACGCTCCGCACAGATCGCCTTGATCTCGTCCACCTTGCCTTTCCCGATCCAGGTCGCGGGGTCGGGAGAGGGACGATCCTGCATGATCCGAGCGACGCACTCGCCTCCGGCGGTATCGGCAAGGCGCTCGAGCTCGTCGAGGTGCTCGACGACGGAGGCGCGGGATGTGCCGCGAAGAACGAGCGCTACGAGGACGACTTTCTGTGGCCGCGAGGCGCGAATGGGCTCTCCCAACAGGTCTCTCCGCGCTTCAGTTTATAGCGGATCACCGCGGCGCGGATGCGGGAACTTGACCTCGCACCGGGTGGCCACCATGATTGCCGCATGTTTCTCGCGTACGAGGTCATTCTCGTCCTCGTATTCATTCTCGCCTCTCCCTGGTTTCTGCTCATCGGCCTCATGCGCGGCAAATACCTGCCGTCGCTTCGAGAGCGGCTCGGCCGCCACGCGGGCGCACCGTCGGCAAATGACCTCTGGGTGCAGGCGGTTTCCGTGGGCGAAGTCATCGCCGCGCGGACGATCGTCCGCGCGATCCAGAACGCACGACCCGGACTTTCGATCGTCGTCACAACGACGACGTTGACGGGCCAGACGATGGCGAAGGCGCTCTTCCCCGAGTGCCGCATCGCCTACTTCCCGTTCGACTTCACTCTCTCGGTCAATCGCTTTCTCGACCACTACGCGCCACGCGCATACGTGACGGTCGAAACTGAGATCTGGCCGAACGTCACGCGCCTCTGCGCCGCGCGAGGAGTTCCGGTCGGCCTCGTGAACGGCCGCATTTCGGATCGCTCGTTCGCGCGCTACCGCAGGGTTCGCCTCCTGTTAGGCCGCGTCCTCGGGCACTACCGCTCCATGTCGGTGCGCGAAGAGGCCGACCGTGAGCGTCTCGCGGCGATGGGTGCCCCGCGCGATCGAATCCACGTCGACGGCAACGTGAAGTTCGACTTCGACGCCGGCGACTCGCCACTCGAGATTGCACCCGAGATCGAGCGTCTCGCGCGAGGCCGAAAGATCGTCGTCCTAGGTTCGATCGTCGAGGGAGAGGAGGAGCTTGTCGTCCGGGAGCTTCCCGCGATCGCCGCAACAGGAGCCTTCGTCGTGCTCGCCCCGCGCAAACCCGAGCGCTTCGACGCGGTCGGGAGAGCGATCGAGATCGCGGGCATCCCGATGCTTCGTCGCAGCACCCTCGCCTTCGGCAAGGGCGAGGCCGATCTCCTGTTGCTCGACTCCATCGGCGAGCTGGCGCGCGTCTATCGGCTCGCGACACTCGCCTTCGTCGGCGGAAGCCTCGTGACGGCCGGCGGCCACAACCCGATCGAGCCGGCGGCATGCGGCGTTCCGGTCGCCTTCGGGCCTCACATGTCGAACTTCCGCGAGATCGCAGCGGTCTTCCTCGATAGTGGCGCAGCATTCGAGGTCTCGACCCCGGCAGCGCTCACTCGACTGATCGACCAGCTTCTTCACGACGATTCCACGCGCTCGGAGCATGCGCGGCGCGCCTTCGCGGTGATCGACCGCAACCGCGGCGCGGCGACGCGCATCGCGACGCACGTGCTGGAGATGCTGTGAGCGTCGTGCTCAAGGCGGCCGAGCTCCTCTACCGCGCCGTAAACCGCGTGCGCCGTGCGCTTTTTCGAGCAGGCACGCTCAACTCGCGGCGATTACCCCGACCGGTTGTATCGATCGGCAACATCGCGATTGGCGGAGGGGGAAAAACTCCGACCACCATCGTGATCGCCGAGGCGCTCGTCGCTCGCGGGCTTCGTGTTGCAATTCTCACTCGTGGTTACGGCGGCAGCGCGAGCGGAGAAGCTGGAGCGATTGTCGATCGTGCCGACCCCGATCGTTTCGGTGACGAGCCATGCCTGCTGGCGGAAAAGCTCCCCGGCGTCGATGTGGTCGTCGGTCGCGACCGCTTCGCTTCGGGCGTTCGCTACCTCGAGAATCGCGACTGCGATCTTTTTCTGCTCGACGACGGCTTCCAGCACCTCCAGCTCCACCGCGACATCGACATCGTGCTCGATCTTCCGGGCGCTCGCTGGCACCGCGAAGGGCGCCGAGCCCTTCGACATGCGACGTTTGTCCTGACTCGTGTCGACCGCCTCACCGGAGCGACTTTCGAAGCCGCACTCGAGCCCGTCGCGTTCCGTCTCGCCGGCGAGTCGTGGCCGCTCGAGGAGCTGAGGACACGCCGCGCGTTCGCCTTTGCGGGTCTTGCCGACAACCTCCAGTTCTTCGCGGCCCTTCGCGCGCTTGGCGCAGACGTCGCCGCGGCGAGATCGTTTCCCGACCACTACCGTTACTCGGTCGGCGAGATCGCGGCGCTTCGCGCGGAAGCGGCTTCGCTTCACGCCGCGCCGATCACGACCGAGAAGGATTGGGTGAAGATCAACGACGCCTCGATCGGCGTGATCGAGAGCTCGATGACGATCAGCGGGCTCGAGGAGATCGTGGAGCGGGTCGTCTCGCTGACGCACGCAGGTCAAAGGTCCCCTGACCTATGACCACAGACCTGCCTTTCGCTGTTCTACAATCCGCCGCATGACCAAACGCAACTTCGACGAGCTCGTTGCTCTCATGCACCGCCTTCGCGCCCCAGGAGGGTGCCCGTGGGACCGAGAGCAGACGATGGAGACGCTGCGCGCATTCGTGGTCGAGGAGTCGTACGAGGTGGTCGAGGCGATCAATTCGGGCGACCGGATTGCGTTACGAGAGGAGCTCGGCGACTTCCTTCTCCAGGCGGTCTTTCTGTCGGAGATCGCGGAAGAAGAAGGCTCGTTCGACATCTACGACGCCATTGGCGCGATTCACCACAAGCTCGTCACTCGCCATCCTCACGTCTTCGCCGATTTCAAAGCCGGCACAGCCGACGAAGTGCTCGCGAATTGGGAGAAGCTGAAAGCAGAAGAGCGAAAGGGAAAAAACGAAGGGGTTCTTTCGGGAGTACCGAAGTCCTTGCCCGCGCTCCTGAAAGCAATGCGTCTGACGGAAAAGGCGGCCAACGTCGGATTCGACTGGGAGAAGACGGAAGACGTCTTCGACAAACTCGACGAGGAAACACGGGAGCTGAAGGATGCGATTGCTTCGAACGACCGGGCATCGATCGAACATGAAATCGGCGACCTGCTCTTCACCGTCGTGAACATCGCTCGCCGGCTCGGAATCCAGGCAGAGGAGTCGCTCCAGGCAACGAATGTCCGCTTCACACGCCGCTTCGAGCATATCGAGCGCGCGCTGCACGCGGACGGACGCCAGTTTCGCGATGTCACGTTAGGCGAGCTGGACCGGCTATGGAACGAAGCGAAGGCCAAAGAGGCAGGGTAAAGGTCATAGGTCAAAGGTCAAAGCAGGCGGTGCTGAGTGCTGAGTGCTGAAACGGTATAACTCGGTCACGCTCCGCGTTAAGCAATCTTCCACCCGACTTCGAATCTGTCGCCCAGTGACGAGTGCATTCCGCTCCGCACTTCGCGTTGTTTGCGTTGACCTATGACCTTTGACCTGCCGCCTTTGACCTATGACCTTTGACCTCTGACCTGCCTCACGGCGGATCTACCGTTCCCCGCTTCGTGAACGGGTTGCATCGAACGATGCGCCAGGCCCCCTTCGCGCAGCCGACGACGAGTCCATGCTTTTCGATCGACGCGGCCGTGTAGCGAGAGCACGACGGCTCGAACCTGCAGATCTCACCGAGGTTCGGCGAGACCCAGCGCTGATAGCCGCGAATTGCCTTTAGTGCGATCCTGACCGACCAGTCGTCGGCCGGCGGTGAGACCAGATCATGGAGGACGACCGGTGCGAAAAGAATCGCGAGAGCCAGGAGGACGGCGCGCCGGTCGCGACGCGCATCACTCGAGCGGTGTTCTGGCGCTGGGACAGAGCTCATTGATAAGGCAATCTCCGCACTTTGGCGTCTTCGCGTGGCAGACCTCCCGGCCGTGGAGAATCATACGGTGAGCGAACTTCGTCCACTCTTTTTCCGGAATCAGCTTCATGAGGTCGTGCTCGATCTTCGGCGGATCGTCGTGTCGTGTCAGCCCGAGCCGCAGCGAGAGGCGCGCGACGTGCGTGTCGACTACGACACCAGAGGCGATTCCGAATGCGTTGGCGAGGACGACGTTCGCGGTCTTCCGCCCAACACCAGGCAGCGCCGTGAGCTCATCCATCGTCGCTGGAACCTCGCACTGATGACGCTCGACCAGCGCGAGCGATGCTCCCTGGATCGCTTTCGCTTTGTTTCGGAAGTATCCAGTCGACCGGATCATCGTCTCGAGCTCGGACGGCTTTGCCGCCGCCAGCTCCTGCGGTCCAGGGTAGGCGCGGTAGAGCGACTTCGCGACCTCGTTGACCTTCGCATCGGTCGTCTGCGCCGAGAGCATCGTCGAGATGAGCAGCTGAAACGGGTTTTTGAAATCGAGCGAGCATTTCGCCCGAGGGTAAATCCGTCGGAGTTTGTGGACGATCTCCAGCGCGCGCTCTTGCCTGACCGACATCCGCGGATCATACAGCTCGGATTCGGTTCCGTCGCGCTCTCGAAGTCGTGCGTCTCGTCCAGCCTTCTTTGATATAACCGGCTGAGCAGGAGACTGACCATCATGACCACAACCATCGAGCCGGGAT
The DNA here is from genome assembly GCA_016184115.1 of Acidobacteriota bacterium. GTDB lineage: Bacteria > Acidobacteriota > Thermoanaerobaculia > Gp7-AA8 > Gp7-AA8 > JACPDH01. The sequence continues at coordinate 76,332 of JACPDH010000124.1, forward strand.
CGCGCGTCGTCAGGGCGCCGCATGGCACCTCACTGAGCTGCAAAGGCTGGCCGCAGGAAGCGGCGATGCGGATGCTGATGAACAACCTCGACCCGGAGGTGGCCGAGCGCCCTGAAGACCTCGTCGTGTACGGCGGTTCGGGCAAGGCGGCGCGCAATTGGGAGTGCTTCGATGCGATCGTCGCGACGCTCAGGCGTCTCGAGAAGGACGAGACACTGCTCGTCCAATCGGGCAAGCCGGTCGGCGTATTTCGCACGCACGAGAACGCGCCGCGCGTGATCATCGCGAACTCGAACCTCGTCCCTCACTGGGGCACTTGGGATGAGTTTCGCCGACTCGAGGCTCTCGGCCTCACGATGTACGGCCAGATGACGGCCGGTTCCTGGATCTACATCGGTACACAGGGAATCCTGCAAGGAACGTACGAGTGTTTTGCGGCGATCGCGAAGAAGCACTTCGGCGACACGATGAAGGGAAGGCTGGTCGTGACGGCGGGGCTCGGCGGTATGGGAGGAGCGCAACCGCTCGCCGCGGCGATGAACGAGGCGACCTGCCTCGTCGCCGAAGTCGATCGGACACGCATAGAGCGCCGCATCGAGAAGCGCTACCTCGACGAGTTTGCGCCTTCGCTCGAAGGGGGAATCGCGCGTGCGCTCGAGGCGAAGGCGAAGGGCGCGGGGATCTCGATCGGCGTCGAGGCGAACGCCGTAGATTTGCTCGATGCTCTCATCGCGCGGAATATCGTTCCCGATGCGCTCACAGACCAAACCTCGGCGCACGACGAGCTGAACGGCTACGTGCCGGTTGGCCTTACCTTCGCGCAGGCGCTCGAGCTTCGGGCATCGGATCCGAAGGAGTACATCCGTCGCTCCTACACCACCATGGCGGCGCACATGCGCGCGATGATCAAGCTGCAGTCGATGGGCGCGATCACGTTCGACTACGGCAACAACCTTCGCGGCCAGGCAATCAAGGCGGGCGTCGACAACGCGTTCGACGTCCTCGGCTTCGTTCCGCTCTACATCCGGCCGCTCTTCTGCGAAGGGCGCGGACCGTTTCGCTGGGCGGCACTGTCGGGCGATCCGGCCGACATCAAGGCGACTGACGAGGCAATCCTCGAGCTCTTCCCGAACGACAAAGGTCTCGCTCGATGGATCCGGATGGCGGAGGCCCGTGTCGAGTTCCAGGGGCTTCCGTCACGCATCTGCTGGCTCGGCTACGGCGAGCGTCACCGCGCCGGGCTGAAGTTCAACGAGCTCGTCGCGAGCGGCAAGGTCAAGGCCCCGATCGTCATCGGCCGCGACCATCTCGATTCCGGATCCGTCGCTTCGCCTAACCGCGAAACCGAGGGAATGAAAGACGGCTCCGATGCGATCGCCGACTGGCCGATTCTCAATGCGCTGCTCAACACCGCGGCCGGAGCTACCTGGGTCTCCGTCCATCACGGCGGTGGCGTCGGCATAGGCTACTCTCTTCACGCCGGCATGGTGGTCGTCGCCGACGGAACCGCGGACGCGGCTGCGCGACTCGAGCGCGTGTTGACCACCGACCCCGGCACGGGAGTCATGCGGCACGCCGACGCCGGCTACGAGATCGCTGTCGACGTGGCTCGAACGCGCGGCGTCGACATCCCGATGCTGCCGAAATCGTAAGTCGCGAACGAATCGACGCCAGAGACTGTAGAATTGGATCTCTCCAGGGAGAACCGATAGCGATGTCAGGCAACACGCGCGAGCAGGTCGTGGATAAGGGCTTCTGGAACGGTGGTCCAGCCATGAAGGAATCTGCTGGTCAGACGAGCGGATTCCCCGGCAGGCGGACTCCGAATCGGACCGGCTTCCGGATCGATCTCGAGCGACCCCGGCCGAAGGTCTCCGTCGAAAAGGAGAACGGTTCGCGCTGACTGGCGCGAGCGCATTGCACCGATGACGAACGACGCGACTCCGCGCAATCTGCTCCCCGCCATCGCGGCGGGAGACACAGTTGCCGTCGCGGATTTATACGATCGTCACGGCTCCGTCCTTTACGCCCTGCTTCTCAAAATCCTCGGCGATCGCCCCGACGCGCAGGAGGTCCTCCAGGAAAGCTTCGTGCAGGCATGGCGGCGTGCCGCCGATTTCGACCCGCGCCGCGGCTCGGAGACCGCCTGGCTCGTCTCGATCGCGCGCAACCGGGCGATCGACCGGCTTCGCTCACGCAACTTGCGCGCGATTCGTGAGGAGGAGGCAGGACGAGAAATCCCGATTGACGCCCGATCCGTAGATACCGATGGAGGGGCTGAACGTCAGGCGATCCTCGGTGAGTTGCGGGAGCGAATGCAGGCCGCACTCGCCGAGCTTCCGGAGCCGCAACGGTCCGTTCTCGAGCTCGCCTACTTTCAGGGATTGTCGCAGTCGGAAATCGCGACCGAGCTCGGCGAGCCGCTGGGCACGGTAAAGACACGCACGCAGCTCGCAATGAAAAAGCTACGGGAGAGATTGAAGGATCTCGGCTGGTTCGATGATGCACGAAGAGTATGAGGAGCTCGCCGCCCTCGAGGCGATTGGCGGCGTGACGGACGAAGAGTCGCGACGGCTGGAAGAGCACTGCAAGGGCTGCTCATCCTGCCGCCACGCACTCGACGACTATCGCGAGGCGGCCGCGGGACTCGCAATCGCCCTCCCTCCCGTTTCGCCGCGACGTGACGCCCGCGACTCGCTCCTCATTCAGATTCAGACCGAGGCGGTCGCCGACAGCAGAGTCGCCGAGGCGACCGAGGATGCTGCGGCCATGCGACGAAGGACGATTCCGTCGTGGTGGTCCGCTGCCGCGGCTGTACTCTTCCTCGCGCTCTTCGGCTGGAGCGAGCTTCGCCTTCGCGCGCTTCGCGAGGAACTGACCCTGCTCGAGACGGAAAAGAATGCGGTCATCACCGAGAACATGCGGCTCGGAAACGACGTGCAGGCGGCGCGATCGCGGCTCGACACGATTCGATCCGCAAACCAGCTCTTCCGGCTTGCCGCATCGACCTCCAGCACGGCTGCAAGCGCGAACGTCTTCATGGACGCCACCCACCGCCGCGCCGTCATCGTCTTCACAGACCTCGAACAGAACGACGAAGCGCACAGCTATCAGCTCTGGATCATCCGAGGCGACATGAAGCCGCCGATGAGCGCGGGAGTCTTTGACGTCGATGCCGACGGAGGAGGCGAGGTCGAGCTGCACGACATGCCCGTCGACGTGCCGATCGCCGGCCTCGCCGTCACGCTCGAGCCCCGCGGCGGCCTCTCCGCACCGAGCGGAGCCGTGCTACTGCAGGGGAAGGCGTGAACCCGAGTGCTGAGTGCTGAGTGGGGTATCACATCGGGGCCGCGAAAGCGGCCGATTCTGAATAGCTCACCGGCGCGACGCTGTCGCACTGCTCGTCACTGACAAGTCGAGCGTCTCCCCTAACAAAATCAGAGCACTCAGCACTCAGCACTCAGCACTCAGCACTCAGCACTCAGCACTCAGCACTGGCCTCTACACCGCCGTAATGTTGTAGCCGCAGTCGACGAACATGACCTCGCCGGTGATTCCGGAGGCCATGCTGGAAACGAGGAAGAGCGCGGCGTTGCCGACCTCGTGCAGTTCGACATTTCGATGGAGCGGTGAGGCCTTCTCGTGGTGACGCATCATCGACGTGAACCCGCGGATGCCGCGCGCCGCAAGTGTATTCACCGGACCCGCCGAGATCGCGTTCACCCGAATGTTCTTCGCGCCGAGCTCCGCCGCAAGGTATCGGACGCCCGCTTCGAGCGACGCCTTGGCGAGCCCCATCAGGTTGTAACCCGGGATCACTTTCGTCGATCCGTAGTACGTCAGCGCCAGGATCGAGCCACCACCCGACTTCTCGAATACCGGCGTCGCCTCGCGCGCCATCGCGACGAGAGAGTACGACGAGATGTCGTGCGCGATCTTGAATCCTTCGCGCGACGTCGTCTCCGAGAAAGGCCCCTCGAGCTCGTGCTTCGGAGCAAACGCGACCGAGTGGACGAACGTATCGAGACGCCCAAACTCGCGGTCAACGGTGCGGAATACTGCCGCGATCTCCGAATCGATCGTCACATCGCACGGCAGGATCATCGATCCCGGCAACGTCGCCGCCAGCTCCGTCACGCCTTCTTTCAACCTCTCGCCCTGGTACGTGAACGCGAGACGCATCCCCTCGCGTGAAAGCGCCTGCGCAATCGCCCACGCGATCGAACGCGAGTTCGCGACACCAAAGATGATCCCCGTGCGGCCTTCCAGCATACCCATCGCGTGTCCTCCAATGGCTTGAGGGTCCGGATGATAGCGGAATTGAGATTTCAGAATCGAGGCTTGACAGATCGCGGGCGCGAAACCGGATCTCAGTCTCTATATTTATAGATCAGTTAAGCAACCATAATTCAACATGATATAGATATCTTGAAACAATGGATTGTTAATCGCGCAACCCGAGTCGCTTCAACTCGACGCCCATCTTCCCTGTCAACACGAGATACAACATCCGATAGTCGGCCGCGAGCGACCAGAAAGGGTGTCCGAAGGTCGCCGGTTTGTTCCCTTCGACGAAGAAGTGCGCATACCAGGCGAAGCCGTATCCGAGGAGCGGCGCAGCCGCAAGAAACCACGGATTCACGGCGATCGCGAGGGCGATCATCGCGAGTGCCAGGATCGATCCGATCGCGTGAAGTGTGCGCGTCGTCGTCTTCGAGTGTGCGCGCACGTAGAACGGCCAGAACTCCGCGAACGTCTTCATCATGTCCTCCAGATGCTCGACATTCTAAGTAGAAAGAAACAAGGAGAAAGGAGAAAGGGGGCAGAGAGCAAGCGGCAGGGGGAAAAGAAGCAGGAGAAAAGAGATAGAAAGTCGATCGCGACCGGTTTCCTTTCCCTTTGCTCCTGTCCCCTAGTCCGCATTTCTCACAGCCCTTCGTCGCGAGACTGCCGAGAGCGGCCTGGATGCGAGGCGCGCGGCGATTTCGCGACGACGGCATAGTTGACACTATGTCGAGGAGCGAAATCGTCGCGCAACGAAGCAGACAGGCCGCTATCGGCTGTCGCAGCAGAAGGGCGGTGAGAAATGCGGGCTAGAACGCGAACCCGATCGTGATGAACTCGAGCCACTTGCTCTCGTTGTGCGCCTCGTCCGCATCGAGGTTATAGGCAAGATCGAAGCGTATCGGACCGACTGGTGTGCGGTAAAAGACACCGGCACCGACGGCGTACTTGAGGTAGTCGAGATCGATCGTGCTGACGAGCCGCCAGACCTGCCCGACGTCGACGAACGTGGCGATGCCGAGCGACTCGGACAGCGGGTATCGCAACTCGACGTTGCCGATGAGCATCGCGTTTCCTCCCTGCGGCGTAAACGCCAGGGCAGGATCCGAGTTGTCGAAGATCGTCGCTCCTGGAGGGTCGAATTCTCCCGTGAAGGGGTTCACGTCGCCGAAGATCCCTAACCGGTCGAGCCGGAACCCTCGGTGCGAATTCTCTCCACCGCCGAAGAAGCGCTCGGAGTATGGAGTCGGGTTGATCGGATCGTCGAGATTGCTTCGCGGATCGATGGCTCCCCCGCGCGCCGAAAGGGCGAGCGTCGCCTTCCCGACCGGCTGATACCAGTTCGCCTGGAGGTAGCCCTTGAGGAATTTCGGCTCCGCGCTGAACACCGGGAAGGCGTACTCGAGTGAACCGAGGACGAGAAAGCCCTTCTTCGGGTCGAGCACGTCGTTGCGGCGGTCCCAGAAGACCGTCTGCGTCACGCTCGCGATCGTATCTTCCTTCTCCTCCTGGCCGATGAGAACGATCTGCGTATTGCACTGCTCTTCGTCGAGCGACGCATCGCACGTGTAGTTGACGACCCGGTAGTCGTAGCGAAGCGCAACGCGAAGGTCGCGGCGCAACAGCTTCGAGAGCTCGACGAACATGCCGCGCCGTTCGAGTAGCACATCGTCCTTGAGCTCGTCGTCCTGAAACACGCTGACCTGCGTCGGCATGTTCTGATTGAACGTGAACGGCTCCTGGAACGTGAGCACGACCTTCTGCTTCGGCTCGGAGTAGACCGTCTCGAGACCCAGATACCGGCCAGTGCCGAAGATGTTCCTATGAGAGATCGTCGCGGATACGCGGTAGTTCTCGTCGGTCGAATAGCCGACGGATCCGGTTAGGCGAACCGCCTTACCTTCTTCGACGCGAATCTCGAGATCACGATCCTGGCTCGTACCCGATTGCGGCTTCGGCACGATCGACACGCGCCCGAACACCGACAGCTTGTAAAGCTCGCGCTGCGCCTCGTTGAGCGTGGCGAAGCTGAGCGGCCTCCCTCGTTTCAGGAGATCTTTCGTCCTGATTCTGACGACGCGCTCGTCTGTGTAGCTGTTTCCGACGACGGCAACTTCGCCGATGCGAAACCTCGTCCCTTCGATCACCTTGTAAATCAGATCGGCGCTCGTCCTGTCGGCCGTGTAGGCGGTGATGGGCTCGACGCGCGAGTCGGGGAACCCGGCCTTGTCGTATGCGCTTTGGATCGAGATCGTGTCGAGCGCGATGTTTCGTGGACTTGCAGGCTCTCCGGCACGCGCCAGAAGTTCAGGTAGGCGCTCGGTCGCGATCGCGTAATTCCCCTCGACGGCCACCGACTGAAGCATCGTCTGCGGACCCTCGACGATGGGAAAGATCACTTCGAGCTCTCCCTCACTGATCACATTGATTCGCGGCGTCTCGGTCGTCACCGCGATGAAACCCTTCGAGCGATAGAACGCCTCAATGGCGCTGCGATCGTCGTCGAGCTTCGCCTGCGTCACCCCCAGACCCTGCCGCGCGAAGAGATCGAACGTCTTCTGCAGGACCGACGGTTTCGCGGTCTCGATCACTTTCGCGATCTCGTCTGCGGGAACTACGACGTTACCGACGAATCTGACCTTACCGATCGCATAGCGCTTCCCGGGCTTCGTCAGGAACTCGATCGTGAGTCTGTTCCCTTCGCGCTTTTCATTGACCTCGATCTCGGCGAAGTAATAGCCACGCGCCTGGTAGTAGTCGAGCATTTCGTCGACGGCGCGATCGACGTCGTCGGCGGAGTAGGGCTGACGCTTGCCGCGCGGAAGCATGTTCCTCAGCGCTCTGCGCCTATCGCCGGTCAGCACGACGACGACTTCGGGCCCGACTTCGACGCGGAAGATGAGAGTCATCGTTCCGGTACCGGCATCGTACTGTTCCGACGAGAGGCTCACTTCGGCCGCGCGGTAGCCTTCGTTGACGAGTCGCTGGCGGAGCTTCTCTCCCCATTCGTGGACACGTCCGCTCGAATAGAGCTCGCCCTCGCGCTTTCCGAATATCGCGGCGATTCGTTCCTCGCCGTACGGCTCGAGAGTACCTTCGAAGCGGACCCGAGCGATCGTCGCACGCACGCCGGCAGTGACATAGAAGACGATCTGCGCACTCCTCGTGTCGCGCTGGAACTCGGTGGCGGGATCGACGACCGCACCAACCCAACCTCGGCGCCGAAGCGCCTGCTGCATCGCGTTCGCGCTCCGGTCCACCGCGCTCAGACTGAACACTTCGCCGGCATGAACGACGACCTGCGACTTGACCTCTTCCTGCTCACCGACGAGGCCGTCGTACTCCACGGAGGCGACTTTGTAGTTCACGAAGACGAGAAACGTGATCGCAATGCGCCCATCCTCGAGATGCACCGCGTCGACGCGAACGTCGCGGAACTGCCCCGTCGCGAACAGAGCGCGGATCGACCGATCAACGTCGCGCGCGGCGAGCGGTGACCCTTCGGCGACGAGCACGAGCTTGCCGAGCTCCGTGGTATCCATCTGCATGTCGGCACGAATCGCTACGCTCGCGACGATGCGGCCGTAGTAGGCGGAGGGCTGCACGTCCGCGCGCGCGACCGACGGCGCGAGGAGCACGACACACGCCGCGACGAGAATGGCCCGCCTCACCATTGACCGGAGAACCTCCGCCTGAACGTCAGGTCGATCGCGTTGATCAGAAAGGTCGACTCCTTCGTGCTGTCACGTGTGAACTGGAGTACGAGGTTGTCGGAGACGCGCCACTCGATGATCTCGACGTCTTCCCCTTTGTCATCGAGTGTGTAGGTCACAATCGCGCGAAGGTCGCGCGAGATCGCCTTGTCGAGCGTGACTCTCGGCTTCTCCGACGAGATCCCCTCGATTCGTACCGCATCGGCAAAGGGAACAGTCGAGGAGAGCACCCCTCCGACGCTCGCGTCGACCAGCGTGTTCCTGGCATCCGCAAAGGCATCTGCTTGTGATCCCGATCCTTGCGCGAAACCGCCGCCGATGAGCGAGAGAAGTGACAAGTCATCGACCGGCGGATCGCTCGTCACGGTCGTTTCGAGCCGGTCGAGGGTTCCATTGAAACTCACGGTCACGTCGTATTCATTGCGATAGCGACCCTCGGCCGATATGTCGATGTACGGGTCGGTACGGAATGGATTCTGGAAGTCGACCGAGCCTCGCGCGACCCGGTACTCGACGTCGCTCAGCTCGAAGGTCCCTCCCTCGTCGAGCACGATCCGACCGACGACGACGGGACGCGCGAGCGTGCCGGTCACGCGCAGCTCTCCGCTTCCGGTGACGTTCGCTACATTGTTGCGGACCTGGATGGAGCGGGGCGTGAGGCGCACATCAATGCCGAGGAGGATCGCTTCCTGCCAGGGTGCGGCAATCGCATCGACGGCGAGCCTGCGATTGAGGACGAGGTCGGCGAGCGCCTTGTTGATATCGACCTTCTTCGTGAAGAGCGCCTTGTCGAGCGTCAGCGCTCCATTGACGTTGAGCGCTTCCACCGGGTTCCCAGACACGACGAGATCGCACGTTCCGCCGATTGTCAGGTCGGGCGTCAAGCGCGCGGAGAAGCCGCGACTCGTCACCGAGATGCTCAGCCGCGGCTCTCCCGACGCGTCGCGGTCGATCGTGCCACCCGCCGCGATCGATCCAGTCCCGAGCGTCGCATTGAACGCGTCGATCTTCACGCGCCGGTCGGTTACGACGACGGCGAGGTTGACGTCCTTGAACGGTTGTGGGATGTCGCGGATGCGGATCTCGCCCCCCGTCATCTCCGCGCTGCCAAAGACCCTCGGGTCGTCGAGCGACCCGCCGACGGTCGCGACGAGCTTGATGTCGCCGCGCATTCTGAGATCGGGCACGACGTACGCTAGCAAGCCCGCACTCAGTGTGCCGTCGAGCGAGACCGCGAGGCTGTTGTCGGAAATCGAGACCGTCCCGTCGACTCGAAACGGCTTCTCGTCGAACAGGAGGTCGAAGTTCCCAAGATCGAGCTTGCCTCCCCGAAGGGAAAACGTAGCGGGCTTCGGTGACTGAATCCGGTGCGGCCCCGCGGTGACGTCGACATCGGTGAGCCTGCCGACGAGCGCCAGTTCGTTAGGCGCATTCCTGTTCCCGGCAATCTCGATCTCGATCGTCGCGCTCCCCGACGTCTCGAGACCATACCGTGTCGACATATCCGCGATGAGCGGTGATCCCGCGTCGATCGTCGCCCGCAGCGCGCCACCGATCTCACCGGTGTCTGCAGCGATCGTTCCGGAGCCGTTAAGCTGAAGGAGCGTACCGAGCTTTGCCGAGACCTCGAATGCGTCGCGCGTGAGTTTCGCGGCGATCGATGAAGGAGGATCGGTCGGGACCGCTTCGACGCCAAGGAGCTTCGCCTGCTCGAGGCGAGCGTTGACGATGATCTGCGGATGACCGATATCTCCCGAGCCATGTGCGCTCAGCACGAGTATGCCGCCGACCGTGTCGTCGAGATCGGGCCAACCCTTCAACTTCGAGAGGTCGATTCCGGGGGAACCGATCGAGAACTCGAACCGCTCCGCGGCAATCTCGTACGTTCCCTCTCCTTCGAATCGTCCGGCCGCCAGCTGCGCGACAATGCGTCGCGCGTGCATCGAGCCCTGATCGAAATCGAAGTCGATCGACGCACTTTCGATCGGTTCTCCGGCGAGCTTCGCGCCGCGCAGCGCAATCGAGCCGCGACCGCGCAGCGCTTCGAGCTTGCCGTCGAGCGACATCGTTCCCGTCAGATTCCCATCGAGTGGAGGCTTGCTGTCAGCGGCGTAGAACGCCCACGCCTTGCTCACCGGAAAACTACGCAGAGCGATTCTGCACTCGAGCTCGAGCCCCCCTTTTTCGGGCGTCCACCCGAGCACTCCGTCGATGCCGGCGTGGGAACTGCCGTCGACGACTTCGAGCGACTCGAAGAGCACCGAGCCGCGGCTCGGCTTTCCGGTCACGCGCATCCCGCCCGTCGCGACGCCGTTCACGGGTAGGTCGAGCGCAATCGCATCGATCGCTCGGCGTGCCGGATAGCGGACGGCGTCAATCGAAAGGCTGAACGACGGCTCGCCTCCGGGCGAAAGGACGATGTTGTCGCGCAACGTGATCGAGCCGCCGTCCGCACGGAAATTCGCCTTCCTGAAGTGGATCAGTCCTGCCACAGCGTCGTAGCGCAGATCGACGTCGGCATGACCGAGCTCGACGTCGGCCCAGTGGAAGCCGCTCGCCGCCACTTTTCCGTCGACAACCGGCTTCGTCAGTTTGCCATCGAGCGTCGCCCGGATCGTCCCCGATCCCGCAATTCCCAAAAGCTTCCAATCCTTTTCGCCTAACGAGTGTGCGATGTCGGCGGCGATCCGATCAAGCTCGCGAATGTCGCGCGCGCGAACCTCCGCGACGAGCGACGAGTCGAGCGATTCGAGAGCAAAGCCGCCACGAATCGTCGCCGAGGTCGACCCAGTCTCGATCGTCAGCGGATCGAAGATCAGTCTCCGCTCTTCGAATCGGTATCGCGCCATCCCCTCGACCGGTACGGCGTAGATCGCCTTCGTCTTGCGGTCGCGCTCGACTTCGATCAGGGCGTTTCCTTCGCCTCGGCCGTTCAGCACATCCTTCCCGCGCCAGCGATAGACGAGCCGTCCGTCCGCATGCCCCATGAGACCCGATGAGCCGATTCCCCACGTTCCGAGCAGCTGTTCCACGCGCACGCCGTCGTGTTCGACCGAGAAGACGTTGTCGGCGTCGCCCGAAGGAATTGCCAGCGACACTTTTGCCGCCCCGCCGGCGAACTGTGCTTTGTCGAGCGCGACTTCCATGCCTGCTTCACCGACGCGAAAGTGCCCGTCGACCTTCTGGACTTTGTAAATGTCGTACCGCGCGGATCCCGAGTGGAACGTTCCAGCGACCTCGATGCTCTCGCGCCCCTGGATCGTGAACGAAGACACGACTCGCCCATCCATCGTCTTCCCTCGAGGCAATCCGATCGGTCCGCTCAATCGCGCGAGATCGGCGCGCACGTCGGCGGCGAGGTCGACCGCACCGTCCTTCTCGAACGATGCGTTTCCTCGCGCTCCGAGCTCGAGCAGTTGGTTCTTCGCCGAGAGCGTCGCAATCGCGATACCGCGCTTGTCGGCCTTCAGGTCCGCCGCGACTTGCAGCGGCGGGAGCTTGATCTTCCCCGAGGCGACACGAAACTCGCCACGCTTCACGACGGCATGAATCGACTCGAGCAACTTGCCTGGGCGGATCTCCGACTCGACGCCATCGAGCGCGATCCGCGTCTTCGCGTCACGGTCGACAAACTCAACGGCGATGTTCCGGAGGAGAAGTCTCCGAACATCGACGTTCGGCGGCTCGCTGTCCTCTTTCGACGCCCAGGTGGGAACGTTGAAGCCACCTCCCGCGGCCGCGGGCATCTTTTCGATCGAAACGAAGACATCCTGCACGCGGATCGTCCCGAGATCGACTCGTCGCTCAACGATCGAGCGGATGATGCCGGTGACGTCGATCCGGCCGATGCGAGCAAACTCCGGCGAGCTCGCGCCGGGAAGGTTCGCGATCCGGATGTCACGGACGATGATGCGGGGCGGAATCGTCGGCCGGATCGAGACTCGACCGACGGCGACGTCGCGCCCCAGACCTTCCTCCAGCGTCGAGGAGATCTTGTCGGCGAGAAACTCGCCGATCGAACCGTCTTCGAGCCAGTACCAGCCGGCGCCGAGCAGGATCAGGACGATGACGAACGTCGTTCGCGTCGTTCGAAAGATCCCGTGCAGGCAGCCTCGTCCGCGCCTCCTCGGCGTCGTCGCTTCGGGCACCGGCTTCTGGTCGCGCCCAGATTCAGCTGTCTCGTTCTCGGGAGCCATTCACGTTCTGCCGCTCCCGTGGGAGCGAGGCCCGGACTCTCACCGCACGGTGACGATGTAGACGTCCCGCAGGTTGTTGCCCGTCGGCTCCATGATAATCGGTTCGCCCAGCGCGTCGATCAGCGCTGCAGAATCGCTGCGTGCAAGCGCGCGTTCGATTTCCGTTTCCGGCAGACCGATGGCGCGATCGACGATGACCGCTGCCGCCGGAGAGCTTCCATCGACTCCATCACTACTGCCGAACAGGGCCACGTGCCGGCCCTGGTCGTAAAGGGCGAAGCGTGCCGCGAGCTCGCTGCAGCGCCCGCCGCGCCCCGTTCCCGTTACCCTCACGGTCGGCTCTCCCCCCGCGAGGAGAGCCTCACCAGTCGCGAGCGCTTCCGCCTCACGCGCGAGAAGACGCGCGAGGTCGTCGACGTCGCCCGCGGCCTCCTCATCGAGCGTTCTCGCACTGAGGCCGCGCGCCGCTGCGGCTCGCGCCGCGGCCGCAACAAGCGTCCCGTTGTCCGCGATTACGTCGAACGCGATCGTCAATTGCTTCGGCGTGTCAGGCACCGCTCCGCTCCGGAGCAAAGTCGCCGCCGCATTCGCCTCGGGGGTCCCAAGTACGTCGAGAATCGCCGCGGCATCGTCGTTCGTCGACTCATCAGCGAGCGTCGGCCCGGAGCCCACGAGCACGCCGCGTCCGCGCGGAACGTCGGAGTAGACGAGCGTGCGCGACGCGGGGTTGAGGAGCGCGCCGAGACGGCCGCCTTTGATTGCGGAGAGGTGCTTGCGCACGGTATTGATCGCCGCGATATCGAGGCCGCCTCGTACGAGCGCGCGGTTGATCGCACTGACCAACGAGAAATCGAAATGAGGCGCGAGCGGCGCCTCAAGGCAAGCCGAGCCTCCTCCCGATGCGAGCACGAGACAGGGGCCCGGCTCCGACACCGCCATCTCGAGAACCTCGCGCGCTGCGCTGACGCTCGACGCCGTGACTTCAGGATGGCTCCCGCGGAGCAGGCGCAAGGCGGGAGGAAGAGCGCGCGGATTGCCGTAGCCTTCCGGGGCGACGACGACTCCCCGCGTCGCGACGCCCGCATCGACTGCGCCCCGCGCCATCTCGATCGCGCATTTCCCGAAGGCGAGAATCCAGTCGAAGTGCAAACCGCGCGCGTGTCGCGCGACGACTGCGGACGGCGCACACTCCGCGATGGCGTCGAGGTAGATCTCGCCCAGAATCGCATGCTTCATCGTTGCCTCGGCTGGCTCGCGTCGCGGGCCCTGCTCCATGCTAATCTCGCCCGGACCTCGGAAACTCCATGGCGAGAACAGGACTGAGACGGCGCCTTTTCGCGATGACCCTTGTCAACGCCGCAATGCTCGTCGGCGTCGTGCTCATTCTCACATGGCGCTCCAACCAGGCACAGCAGGAGCTCAGGCGCCTCGTGACAACCGAGGGGGTTGCCATCGAACGGCTCGGAAAAGTCGCGACGCTGCACGCGAGTTTCCGAGCGCAATGGATCGCGGCGGCGGCGCGCGGCCCGGAAGCTGTCGCCTCGGCCGGTCGCTCGTACGGCAGCATCCGGCAGCTCGCGGTCAGTCCCGGAAGCGACGCGCGGAGCGCGCAGATCGGTGACCTTGCCAACGGTCTGGCAGCCGAGCTTCGCAACGCCGTACGCTCGTGGCCAGAGTGGGACGACGCGGGGCGGCGCGCGAAGGCGACGGCCATCACGGTGCAGTGCGAGCGGATCACGCGTCAGGCAGCGATCGCGCGCGACGCCGCGCTTCGTGAGCGGGACGCAAAGCTCGAGACGATCTCGCACGACCCGCGCAACACCCTCGCGATCGCGTTCGGCATCGCGTGGATCGTCGCCGTGATGAGCATGGCCGGCGCGGTCACCGCGATGCGACGGATCGTCAGCCCCCTCGAGAACCTTTCGCGCGCGGCGCAGAGAATCGCGGCGGGCGAGTACGCCGCACGCGCTCCCGTCGCGGGCGACCGCGAGATTGCCGAGCTCGGATCGGCGTTCAACGAGATGGCGGCGAAAGTCGAGGCGACGCTCGACGCGACGACGCAGCGCGCCCTCACCGACGAACTTTCGGGACTCCCTAACTTCCGAGCGTTCAGCGAGCACCTGCAGGACGAGTTGATTCGTGCCGATCGCTATCCGGAGCGCTTCGGCCTCATCGTCGTCGACATCGATCACTTCAAGAAGTACAACGATGCATTCGGTCACCTGGCCGGCAATGACGCGCTGCGCGCCGTCTCGGCGACGATCCGCCGCACGCTTCGCACCGTCGACTTCCCCGCGCGCTATGGCGGCGAAGAGTTCGTCGCGATCCTCCCACAGGTCGACGAGGAGGGAATGCGCGTAATCGGCGAGCGCGTGCGCCAGGCAGTCGAATCGCTTCCACCGATCGAGGGGCGTAGGGCGATCACGATCAGCATCGGAGGTGCGCTTTTCCCATCGGACGGAAAGACGAGCGAGGAGCTGTTCGCCGCCGCGGACACGCGTCTCTACGAGGCAAAGGAAAGCGGCAGAAACCGCGTCGTCGTTCCTGCACCTTCACGGATCACGGAACGTTCGTAACAGCCGCGTTGCTGCCGAGCAAACGCTCGATCGCGTCGACCAACGCGTGACGCTCGGGCTCGGGAATCGTCGCGAAAAACCGGTCGACCCACTTCTGGTACGCCGGGCGGAGACGCTGAACCGTCTCCATCCCGCGACGCGTCAGAACCACACGACTCGAGCGGAGATCCTCAGGGTCGTTGCTCTTTCTGACGAGCCCGACATCCTCGAGGCGCCTCACCATTCCGGTGACATTCTGTTTCGAGACCATCATGTGGCGCGCGAGCCCGGCGAGCGTCGGCTCTTCGTCGATCGATGCGAGCGTCGTCAGAAGCATCCACTGCTGAGGTGTAACGTGCGCTCGCTCGAACACCGGAGCGAGATCCCTCGTCAGCGTGTTCGCGAGCCGTAGCAGCGACCCGACCGGATCGCCGTCGCCGTCGCCCTTTCGACGCGTCATCGTCGTCAATCTATTGACGATCGGCGGCGCTGTCAATCCGCGGTGCCGTTTCAGAATCGTTGCACGCACTCGGCAGCGCACGCTCCGCCACGTAAACGGGCATCGTGCCCACGACGTCCAATCGCCCGAAGACAAGGAGGCAAGTCATGATGGGAAAGACAATCGCAACAGTTGCCGCAGTAGCGCTCGCAGGAACGATGGCGTTTGCGGCTGGTCCGGGGCAGGGACGCGGCGATCGCCACGGTCGCGGAGAACGCGGCGACCGCATGGCGCGCATGGCCGAGGAGTTGCAGCTCAGCGACGCGCAGATCGACGCGATCAAGCAGATGCGCCAGGCCGAGAGAGAGACGCGTCGTGCACATCGTGAGCAGGCGCAGGCGCTCGCAAAGCAGTGGGTGGAGCTCAAGGACAAGGGCGACACGAAGGGCGCTGAGAAGATTCAGAAAGAGCTCGCCGCGATGAAGGACGAGGCGCAGATCCGCCGGCTCGCGGGGGCGGGGAAATTCGAATCGGTTCTCACCGCCGAACAAAAGCAGAAGCTCGAACAGCTCAGGGCGGAGCGTCCTCGCCACCGAGGAGGACGTGGCGACGACGCCCCTCCCTCCGAGTAGCTATCCCACGAATCAAGCAGGTCCGGAGCGAGCCACGGAGACCCCGTGGCTCGCTCGTTGTCGGTGACCTTCACGGGTGCCGGGAGGGGGGCTGCGTTACGGGAGACTCCGCGATCGCGAGCCCCTCAGGCTCAACCTTCCTTCACCGCCTTCCTCCGTCGCCTTACGATCAGGATTATCACGATGAGCGGACTCGCGATGAGAAGCGCAATCGGAAGCAGGTACACGACGATCCAGATCAACGCGCTCGCAAACGCCTGAAGCGTTCGCACGAGCGAGCGTCCTGCGTCGCGCGCGATCACGAGCGGGCGCCATCCCGGTTCCACGACGGGCGTCGCCAGCGCGTCGGTCATCAGCTCGGCATGGATCGTCGACATCGCGGCCATCTGGCTGAGGTAATTCATCCGTCCACGGGTTGCCTCGATCTGTCCCCGGATCGTCACCAGCTGCTGGTAGACCTCGAGGATGTCCGATGCCCTCTTCGCGTTCTGCCTCACCGTCACCAGCAATTCACGGAGCTCGTTCTCGGCTGCCTCGAGATTTCGCAGCTGCGATCCGAGATCGGCGAACTCTTCGCTGACGTCCTGACCTTCCACGGTTTCGCTCTCGACTCGGATTGCGAGCCGTCGCGCTTCAGCGAGCGCGACCGCGAGGTCCTTCGCAGGCACACGGAGCGTGAGCGACGCGCGAGGCTGTTCTCCTTCACGCCACTGCTTCGATGTAGCAACCCAGCCACCTCGCGCCTCACAGAACAGGGAGAGCGCGTGAGCAGCGGCGACGGGATCGGCAACGACGAGCTCGATGTTTGCCGTACGAATGATCATCCGCTGAACGGCCGGTGCGGCCGCGTTGGCCCGTCCGGCGAGTTTCGCGTCGTCGACCGCAGGCGCTGCTGGAGCAGGAGCGGCATCCGTCGCTTGCTCCCTCGTCGCCATGGGCGCCGAGCCCTCCTTCTTGCTGCACGACTGAAGGCCGAGGGTAACCGGAATCAACATCGCGAACAGCGCAATCCATCGTCGCTTCACTCACCACCTCCAGGAGTCGTCCGATTGATTCGACAAGGATATGGCGACGAGCGAAACCAGCGGTGCGAATTCGTGAACGCAGCTGGGCGCTATTTGCCCGCTCTCGCGAGCCCGAGGTCGACGATGCGCTGCACGAGCCCCTTGTACTTGATACCGTCTGCCTCCGCCGAGGATGCAAACTCTTCGCTTTGCGCCAGGTCGGGGTTCGGGTTCGCCTCGAGGAAGTAAATCTCTCCGTTCGGCGTGAGGCGGTAGTCGATGCGCGCGTAACCGTCGAGCTCGAGATAGCGGTAGACGCGGCGGCTGGCTCGTTTGATCTCGGCAATCAGCGCGGGGTCGAGGTCGGCCGGCTGCTGGAAGATGCCGCGCCGTTTCTGATATTCGATGTTGTGTTTCACATTTGCCGTCGCGATCGCGTACATGCCCGGTGCTAGATTCTCGAACGTAAGCTCCCAGATCGGGAAGACGCGGACCTGCTTGTTGCCGAGCACCGAGACGTAGAGCTCGCGCCCGTCGATGAACTGCTCGGCGATCGCGTCGGAGCCGATGCTCTCGTGGATGAACGTGACGCGCTCCGCGAGCTTTTCGTCGGAGTCGACGATCGAAGCCTGCGAAATCCCGTGCGATCCCTCGACGCGAAGCCCCTTCACGATGAGTGGAAACTCGAGTCCTTTCGGGCGCCGGATCCGCTCGCCGCGCGGAAACACCGCGAACGCAGGAACGCGGATCCTGTGCCAGGCGACGAGCTTCTTCGACAGCGCCTTATCGCGCGCGATCATGAGTCCCTTCGGCCTGCATCCTGTGTACGGTACGCGCTTGAGCTCGAGGTAGCTGACGATGAGGTGATCGAGCTCGACCTGGCCGTAGAACTCCTCGAGCAGGTTGAAACAGATGTCGGGATTGAAGTCGTCGATCATCACGCGGATCGGTTTGAGCTCGTCCTGCACGCCGAGCGGCTCCACGGTGTGGCCCAGCTTGCGGAGCGTCGACACGACGTCGTACTCCGTCTTCCACTCGTAGATCTCCTTCTCGGAGTAACCCTCGAGTGATGCCGGAGGCACGAGGGTGGGGTGCATCAAGACTGCGATGCGTAGCTTGCGTCTCTTGCCGCGATTCATAGAGCGAACCAGTTCCGTCTCGAATAGTGAAAATGCAGCGTGTTCGCTGTGAGGAGGATTGCGAACTCGATCCTGAGGCGCGTTTCGGGCCCGATCGCGCGAAGTTTCAGCTCCCCCGCGCGCCCAATCATGTCCTGGAGCACTTGCTCGAGTGTGTACTCGTACTCTCCCGTCCAGCGAGACACGAGCTTGCGAATATCCGAGCGGTTCCTGCGCAGGAACGTCGCCGCGCTTTCGCCCTTACGCCGGCCGTCGCTCTCGGCGAAAAGTTGGCGAAGCCCGCGATCGTAATCGCTCGGATAACTGCTCGCGTACTGCTCCCTCCGCTCCGCGTAATGCTCGCGGAGCGTCGATTTCAGCTCGCCGAGAGGCTCGATGCGCTTGCGAACGCGAACGAGCGGCTTCGTGTCGACGATCTCGTTCATCAGCTCGTCAACCGTCTCGAGCTTCGAGAGCGCGGGCCACCCCTCGTAGCGCTTCCGCCAGGCAGCGGGCGACTGGTGAAGCCACACCGCGAACGTCTCCGCGAAGTCTTCGGTCGGATGGCTCTGCGCGTAGTAGAGCCGCAGGTGGTGCACGTAATGCCTGCTCGCCGGGTTCGGCCGGTAATGCTTCGGATACGCTTTCGTGGCGAGGCCGAACTCGCGCTGCCAGCTTCGCTTGTAGTGGAGCCGGTAGGCGTTCTGGATCGCGTGCCCGCACTCGTGCCTCATGATGCGAAGGCACTCGTCGCGCGTCCCTCCTTCAACTTCCAGCATCTGGCTTCGCTCGAGCTGCATCAGCCGCGGATGTGCGAGATAGAAGGGAACCGAGAAGCCGGTGATGCCGTCGGGTGTGAACCACTCATTCGAAAGCCA
>JACPDH010000033.1 GCA_016184115.1 Acidobacteriota bacterium
CCAGTCAGTAACTTACGCGTAGTCTACGCTCAGGCGCTTAACTTAAGGCCATTGGGTCTGACCCCCAACTTGCTTGCAACACTTGAAACTGTGGGTCTGACCCCAGCATTGACCCCAGCATTGTATGATCCGCGCCGTGCGGATCGTGTTTTTCGGTACCCCCGATTTCGCGGCTGCGTCGCTCGAGGCGCTTCTCGCGTCGCGCCACGATGTCGTGGGTGTCGTGGCACAACCCGACCGGCCCGCGGGACGAGGGATGAAGCTGCACAAGCCACCCGTTGCCGCGGTCGCGGAGCGCGAGGCAATCCCTCTTCTTCAACCGGCGAAGATTCGCAGTGTCGAGTTTCTCGCTTCGATCCGCGGCTTCTCGGCCGATATTGCTGTGGTCGTCGCGTATGGCCGGATACTCCCGAAGCCCCTGCTCGAAGCGATACCGCGTGGCTTTTTGAACGTGCACGGCTCGATCCTGCCGAAATACCGAGGCGCAGCGCCAATCCAGCGCGCGATCGAGGCGGGAGAGACCGAAACCGGCGTATCGATCATGTTGCTCGACGAGGAGCTCGATCACGGACCGGTCTACTCGATCGCACGAACGCCGATCGGTCCCGACGAGCGTTCGCCCGACATCTTTTCGCGCCTCGCGCAGATCGGCGGCCGCGAGATCGTGTCGGTGCTCGACGCGATCGAGTCGGGAACGGCACGCGCGGTCGAGCAGGATCACGGCGCTGCAACTTTCGCCGCGAAGATCGAGAAGGACGAAGGAGATGTCGCCTGGACGTTGTCGGCGAAGTCGATCTACGACCGTTTCCGCGCTTACGATCCATGGCCCGGCATCCGCGCGACGATCGAGG
The DNA here is from genome assembly GCA_016184115.1 of Acidobacteriota bacterium. GTDB lineage: Bacteria > Acidobacteriota > Thermoanaerobaculia > Gp7-AA8 > Gp7-AA8 > JACPDH01. Next base: position 852 of record JACPDH010000033.1, read on the forward strand.
GCGAGCCCGTGAAGCTGATTGACGTTAGGCCAGAAGTGGCCGTGAGCGCCGCTCCCGGAACCGTCGTCGTGGTCGACCGCGAGTCGTTCGTCGTGGCGACTGCGAACGGATCCTTGCGCGTCCTCGTCGCGCAGCGCCCGGGCAAACCGCGCGTCAGCGGAGGCGACTTCGCTCGAGGCGCGCGGTTCGCAGCCGGGACGAGGCTTTCGTGAGCGATCGGGAACGTACCTATCGCATCCTCGCGCGCCTCGACGAGCGGCCCACCGCGGCGCAGCTCGCAATCGATCACGAAGCGGGGATCGAAGATCGCGACTTCGTCCGGACTCTCGTCCTCGGCGTCTTGCGCTGGCGTCTGCGTCTCGACCATGCGATCGAAGCGCTTGCGGGCCGCGCGATCGCTTCGATCGATCCACCGGTGGTTCATCTCCTCCGGCTCGGCTGCTGCCAGATCTGGTTCACGAACGTTGCCGGCTATGCTGCGGTCTCAGAGACTGTCTCACTCGCCGGGCGGCTGACGCCGCGCGCGAAGGGGTTCGTGAACGCAGTGCTGCGTCGTGCGACGGAACGGCCGATCGCGTCGCTCGATCCGGAAGGCGACTCGATCACCGCGGTGTCGATCCGAACCGCGCATCCTACATGGCTACTCGAACGATGGGCGGCGACGTTCGGCGCTGCGCGCGCGGCGGCAATCGCGGAAGCCGATCAGGAGCTGTCGTATCCCGATCTGCTGGTCAACGTGATGCGATGGAGTGTCGACGACGCAGCGCAGGAGCTGACGAACCGCGGCATCGTCTTTGAGCGGTCGCTGCTCGAGCCGGCGATGTTTCGATTGCGCGAGTCGACCGCGCGCGTCGCCGATCTCGTCCGCCACGGCCGCGCGTATGCGATGGACGAAGGGAGCGCGGCTATCGCCTCGCTCCTCCCGCGCGGTTGCGGACGCGTGATCGATCTCGCCGCCGCACCGGGCGGTAAGAGCATCGCGCTCGCCCTCGCGGGACACCGCGTGGTGAGCCACGACATTTCAATCGGACGGATCCAACCGCTCGTCCGCGCGAACGCAAAGATGTTCGGCCGTGCAGCACGCGTTGTGATCGGCGATGGTGCACACGCTCCGTTCCGCCGAGGAGTCGATGCGGTGCTCGTCGATGCGCCATGCAGCGCGACGGGAACACTACGCAAGAACCCCGAGGCGCGCTGGCGACTGACGCCTCAGCGCATTGCAGCGATGACCACGACACAGGCATCGATGCTCGACGCGGCGCTTTCGCTCGAGCCAGACTTCTGTCTCTATGCGACTTGCTCGCTCGAGCCGGAGGAAAACGACGCCGTCGTCGACGGCGTGCTGGCAACGCACGCTGGTTATGAGCGCTTCGATCTCGCGACGCTCGCCGAGGGACCGATCGCGGACTGGATCGAGTCGGGGACGTTGCGACTGACTCCCGAATCGGGCGCCGATGGATTCACAGCGATCGGGATCGCGCGAAAGAATTCACGAGCACAAGGAGCGATCGTCCGTTGACATTCGCGGTCCGTGGCACATAGATTGAGCGGGCCGCAAACATCCTAATGCTCCGGGAAGGCTGTGCAAGGAGGTTCTCCCACCATGGCAGGTAAAGCAGACATCATCAACACGATGGCCGAGAAGGCCGGGATTTCCAAGAAGGAAGCGGAGGCCGCGTACAACGCCTTCGTCGATCACCTCACCGCCGCATGTCTCGAAGAGAGCCGCTGCGCCGTTCCTGGACTCGGAATCTTCAGCGTAAGCGAGCGCGCCGCGCGGACCGGCCGCAACCCGAAGACGAACGAGGCCATCGAGATTCCGGCCAGCCGCTCCGTGAAGTTCAAAGCCGGCAAGGACCTCAAGACCTCGATCAACACGAAGAAGGCGAAGAAGTAACTCAAGAGAACCACGGCTTCGGCACGAATACTTTCTCGTAGAGGGAGATCGCATAGCGGTCGGTCATACCGGCGATGAAGTCGATCGCGAGCCGCTCGATCGTCTCGTCGCTCGTCATGTCGAGGTAGCGATCGGGGTTCGCAACGACGTGCTCGAACAGCATCACGAGCATTCGTTGCGCCTTGTTGAACTCGTCGCGAACCTTGGGGATCAGGTACATGTTCTCGAACATGTACTTGCGGAGCTCCTCGAGCGCCTGGTAGACGTCGGGCGACATCATGATCGCATCGTAGTCGCACGCGATCGTCTGCTCGATCACGTCGCGCACCATGCGGTCGATCCTTTGATTCCCGGTGGCGCCGATCACCTCGCGGATCGACAACGGAATGTCCTCGGGCGCGAGGAGCCCTGCGCGGATTCCATCGTCGATGTCGTGATTCACGTAGGCGATGATGTCGGAGATGCGCACGACGTCGCCTTCGAGAGTGAGTGCGCGCGATTTCCTGCGCGTCCGCAACAGTTCGCCGTGCTGGCCCTTCGAGTGCTTCAGAATTCCGTCGCGAACTTCGATCGTCAGGTTGAGACCCGCGCCATCCTTCTCGAGCGTCTCGACCACGCGGACCGACTGCCGGTAGTGATCGAAGCCTCCCTTGACGAGTTTGTTGAGCGCCGCTTCGCCGGCATGGCCGAACGGCGAGTGGCCGAGGTCGTGGCCGAGCCCGATCGCTTCGGTGAGGACCTCGTTCAGGCGGAGCGACTTCGAGATCGTTCGTGCAATTTGCGTCACTTCGAGGACGTGCGTTAGGCGGGTCCGGTAGTGATCGCCCTCCGGCGCGAGGAAGACTTGTGTCTTGTGCTTGAGGCGGCGGAACGCCTTGCAGTGGATGATCCGGTCGCGGTCGCGCTGGTACGACGGCCGGATGTCGTCTTCAGGCTCCGCGCGCTCGCGGCCGCGCGTTCGCGCGCTGCGCGCCGCCTGCCGCACGAGGGTCTCGTCTTCGATCCTCTCCAGGGTCTCTCTGATCGTCATGGCACGATTCTAGGCTGGCGGAGTGCGAAGCGTTTCCGTCTGGTGTTGACCAGTTTGGCAAACCCCAAGATCTGGTGGTCGGGACGTGGTCGGGATGGCTCCCTCCACGAGAGGTGGAGCCGAGATGAAGTGCGAGGGAGCCGCAGCTGTGAATGCAACAAAGGATTCTCAGCGAGGGGGAGCGAGCCAGAGCTGTTCGCTAGCCACATTCTTCCGTTCAGCATGCTGTTGCGGAAGGCTCGACTTGGTTTCGGGGTGCTCGCATCCCGAAGGGAAGCGAGATGATAGCCGGGGGTCGCCGCAGGCGACCCCCGGACTCGCAATGCGGCACAGTTCGCACCCAGGAGGGGTGCCAGAGGGCGCAGGACCCGTTTGCTTCCGGCACCCCTCCCGGGTGCGAACCATGTCTCGAACATCCACCCCGGGTCGCCTGCGGCGACCCGGGGCTACCTTCTCTCACGCCTCCGGCGTGCGCCTTCTGGTGCTTTGGTCATCGCTGGTCGGCCAGCGCCGGTGGGGCCTGCGTTCAACGATCACTGTTCTCTTCGGCGCAGATAGATCTCGCGCGCTGCCGCGACCGCGTCTTTCGGAAGAAGAACCGGCTCCCCCGCGGCGAGTGCAGCAAGATACGCGGCCGCGGCCGACTCCATAATCATCGCGACGTGGAGCGCGTCGGCGACGCGAGGCGCGACGCAGAGATCGCCGTGGCTCGCGAGAATCACCGCCGCGCGGTCGCCTAACGCGGCGACGGCATTGGTCGCGAGGGCCTCGGTGCCCGAGAACGCGTACTCGGCCACCTCGACCTGACCGCCAAACCAGGCAACGACTTCGTCGATCACAGCGGGCAGAGGCCTGCGAAGCAGCGAAAGAGCGGTGACGCTCGTGCTGTGTGCGTGGACGACGCCTCCGGCGTCGGGGCGCGCCGCGTAGACGGCGAGATGGAGCGGTAATTCTGCGCTCGGTCGCAGAGGAGCGTCGACGAGACGCCCGTCGATGCCGACGATCGCAATGCCATTCGCCTCGAGCGCTTCCCAGGGGATTGACGATGGCGTGATCGCGATTGCGGCCTCACCCTCGATGCGGCAGCTCACGTTTCCCGACGAAACGGAGACGAGCCCGGCCGCATGCATCGCGCGCGCGGCATCGAACACTTCATGACGGGCCCGGTCCCGCGATTCGCTCATCGCCTTAGTCGAGCCTGCGGAGCATGCGAGGCGAGAGCATGAACTCGAGCGTGCCCTGTCCTCGCTCATCGAGGCGGATGCCGATGCATCCCGCCTTCTTCAGGTCGGCACGCAAGGAGCGGGAGATGCCGACGAAGTGCGCGAAGGCCTCCGTCAAGTGGGGCTCGTGCCCTACGACGATGATGTTGCGTCCATCCTGCTCCGCGATGAGGTCGGCGAGTTTCTTTGGATCGGCGTCGGGGAGCAGGGCGTCGGTCACCTGCACCCGGAGCTTGTCGCGATAGGCTTTCGTAAGCCAAAGCGCGGTCTGCATCGCGCGAACGAGCGGGCTCGAGAAGAGCGTGTCGGCCTCGGGGAAGATCTCTTCGAGGCCGCGCGCCGCACGCTTCGTTTTCGCGTGACCATCGGCCGTTAGGGAGCGATCGGCGTCAAGTTTTTCTGGTGCACGATCTTCGGCGAGGCCGTGTCGGAAGAGGACGATGAACCGTGCGACGCGGGCGCGCCGAGGAGAGGCCGGCTTCTTCTTCGACCCCCTCGTGGCGGCGGCAATCGGCTTTTTCGCGCGCGTACGCTTCTTCGTGGTTGCGCGTCTCGTGCGTGCTGTCGGAATCGCTTCGTTCGCGGATTCTGTGGCCGGTGACGCGCTCTCGGCCGCGGGCGGCGCAGTGTCGTTTGAGACGTCAGTCGACTCGGACATCGGGTCCTCCATGGAGCTCCACCTTTCGTTCAAACAGCTCGGAGAAGTAGCGGGCGCGTTTTCGCGCGCTGTCGAGCTCGACGTCGGGGTCGAGCCTGGGACGTACATGGAAGCGGACGACTCGTCCTGCGACGTCGACGCCGACATCGCGAATCGCCTGGCGCCGCCCGCGGTCGAGCGCGGCCGCGATGCGGAGGATCGCAGCGAGACGCTGAACCGTCCTGCGCAGGTCGGGAGTCAGCTCCTGAATATTCTCGTCGGAAGGATCAGGCGGCGCCTTGCGGTAGTAGCGCGCCACGTTTGCGATCACGAGCACCTGGTCGTGCGTGAAACCGCGGAGCCCAGCGTGGCGGATCAGATAGTAGGTGTGCCGGTGGTGTGCCTTGAAAGAGACGTGCATGCCGACTTCGTGGAGCATCGCGGCCGCTTCGAGCAGTTCGCGCGCGTCGTCGTCGAGTTTGTGGATGCCGCGTGTCTGCTCGAAGATTCGGAGCGCCAGCCTCGCGACATGGCTCGCATGGACGCGGTCGCACTCGCTCCGGTCGGCGAGCTCCGCGATCGCCGACTGCCGCACCCCGCCCGCGCGATCCCGCGGTGTCGCGCTCTCGGCGAGCCATGTTTCGACGATCCCTTCGCGCAGCGCAGCGGTGCAGGCTCGCATCCGGCGCCGATCGACGGCGATGAGCAGCTCGTGCAACGCGAGTCCTCCCGAGAGGATCGATTCGGCACGCTTCGGATCGATGCCGAACGTCTCGATGCGCTTCGACGCGCTCACGGGGGCGAGACGATCGAGAAGCGTCGCGAGCTCATCGCGCTCGAGCCAGCGAAGCCCCGAGGCCACGGCATCCTCGGTTTGGCGTCCCGCGAGCTCAGCGAGCGCGTTGATCGTCCCCGAGGAGCCGATGCAGAAATCGAAGCCGATCGTTGCGATCGTGTTGAGCGTTTTCCGCAACGACTTGCGCACGTGCTTGCGGCATGCGGCGATTTGCTCCGCCGTCGGCGGGTCGGAGCGCAGGAAACGCTCTGCGAGACGGATGGCGCCGAGTGGCGCGCTATGCGCAAAGTAGACCTCCGAATCGGTGCCGACCACGAGCTCGATCGAGCCGCCGCCGATGTCGATGCAGAGCGCGGTCCCCCCCTTGAAGTCGACGGCGGAACGGATCGCGCGGTAGATGAGGTCGGCTTCCTGTTCGCCCGAGACGATATCGACGCGGATGCCGCTCGCTGCCTCGGCGCGCTCGACGAATTCGCGTCCGTTAGGCGCCTCGCGCACCGCGCTCGTGGCGACCGCTACGATATCGGCCGCCTCCCAGCGGCGCGCGATCTCTCCCATCTTCTCGAGCGCCGCCACCCCGCGAAAGATCGCTTCGGCTGTGAGCGGCTCGCCGCCCAGGCTTCCGCGTGCGAGCTGCACCATCTCCTTCTCTTTGTCGAGCACGCGGTAGCCGTCGCCACGATCCTCGACGATGATCATGTGGATCGAGTTGCTTCCAACGTCGATCGCGGCCATGCGACGGGGCGGCATACCGGAATTGTATGCCAGCGATGGAAGGGGCGCGGTGAAGGGGGATCGTGCAGTCTCACACGGAATTCACACTATTTCGCCACGCCTCGTTGAGCCGGTATCATCAGGCACCGCTCTGGCGGTGCGCTTGATGACGAACGAAGAACGAGAACCAACGGAGCTGGTCGAGAACAGGCGCGAGCCGACGCCGCGGCACTACGCGGAATACGGCCTTTATCTCGTCGTCGCATGGCTCGCCCGGGTGCTCGGCGAGCGCAATCTCGGCAGGCTCGCTCGCCTGCTCGCCGCGATCTCGGGACGCGTCGTCGAGCGTCGCACCGCGCTCGCGACCCGAAACCTCGAGCTCGCCATGCCCGAGCTGACGCCTCACGAACGGAAAAAGGTCGTCGACCGCTGCTGGACCCACTTCGTCAGGATGTCGCTCGACTATGTGCGAACGTCGTCGATCCCATTCGACCGGATCGCTGGAGAGTTCGACGTCCGCAATCGCGAGTTCATGGAGCGTGCGGTCGCGCTCGACAAGGCCGTCCTTCTCGTCAGCGGCCACTTCGGCGCATGGGAGAGTGCGCTCAGCATCGCGCTACAGTTTGGCAGGCGAGTCACCGTCGTCGGACGTCGCCTCGACAACCCACTTCTGCACCGGCGCATCTACGAGGGCAGAACGCGCGGAGGGATCTCGCTGCTCGATCGTCGCGTTGCCACGCGCGGTCTCGTTGGCGCGATCGGTGAGAAGCACATTGTCGTCCTGCTCGTCGACCAGGCGGTGCAGCCATCGCACGGCGAGATCATTCCATTCATGGGGCACCCCGCATGGACGACTGTCGGTCCCGCACGCCTTGCCGTGAAATATGACCTCCCGATCGTACCGGTCTTCACCTATCCCTCCGATGGAGCGCGTAGCCCCTGGCTCGAGTTCGACCCGATCATCATGCCGAGCGAAGCGCCGGAGGCCAGCCGTACGCCCGCGGGAATCATGGCGCTGATCAACGAACGGATCGCGGGACGCATCCGGCGCGACCCTCACCTCTGGCTTTGGTTTCACGACCGATGGAAGGGAGTGGAGCACGGTGGGGGCTGAGCGCGAGTGCGGAATGCGGAATGCGGAATGCGGAATGCGGAGGCTGATTGCCGAACGCTGCTTCGGTGACCCATTCCGTCTCGCCCGTGTCGCGGCCGCTGCTCCTTCACTTCGCATTCCGCACTCCGCATTCCGCATTTCGACATGACGATCTCCGTCGTAATCCCCGCCTACAACGAGTCGGCCCGCCTTCCGGAGACGCTGCGGAAGATCGCCGAATATGCGCCGCATTGTCCGCGGCGCATCGTCGAGGTGATCGTGGTCGACGATGGGAGCGGCGACGAGACGGCAAATGTTGCTTCGAGCGCGCCTGTCGCGCTCCAGGTCCGGACGATCTCTTACTCGCGCAATTCGGGTAAGGGGTACGCGGTCCGCCGCGGGGTGATCGAAGCGAGGGGTGAGCTCGTTTTGATCAGCGACGCCGATCTCTCGACGCCGATCTCCGAGGTGGCGAAGCTCCTCGAGGCGCTGGAGACACACGATATTGCGATCGGTTCGCGCTTCGATCGTGCGCTCATCAAGCGGAGGCAGGCGTGGCTGCGCGAGCGGGTTGGACGCGTAGGGAATCACCTCATGCGCGCGATCACCGGCATGCCGTTCCGCGACACGCAGTGCGGATTCAAGCTGCTGCGCGCCGATCGGGCGCGCGAGATCTTTCGCGTGGCTGTCATCGACCGATTCGCCTGGGACGTGGAGCTCCTTCTTCTCGCCGGATTGCACGGATGCTCGATCGCCGAGGTTCCCGTACTCTGGTTCAACGCGGAAGGGTCGAGGGTGAACGTTCTTCGCGACGCGCCGAAGGTGCTCTGGGACATCGGGCGGTTGCGCCTGCGCTACGGCAGCTTCCGTGATGTCACGCGCTGAGCATCTCGAGCAAGGCGCGGAGCTCGTCCCTCGTCTCGGCGAGGATCTTCTGCTGACGAGCTGTTAGGCCGCGCTCGATGATCACCGACGGCGCCGGCTCAGGTGCAGGCCCGGCGTCCGCAGCCGGCGCGCCCCCCGCTGAAGCCTTGGCCGCAGGCTTCGCTGCAGTTGCCGGCTCCACTCCATCGCGCAGTTCGCCTTCGAGCTTCTTCTTGGCCCCCGCGATCGTGAACCCTTCGGTATAGAGGAGCTCCTTAATCCGGAGGATCACGCTGATGTCACGCTGCGTATAGGTGCGTTGGCCTCCCCCCGTCTTGTCGGGAGCGAGTGCAGGGAATTCGGTTTCCCAGTATCGAAGGACGTACGGTTGCACGTCGGCCTGCTTGCAGACGTCTCCGATCTTGAAGCGTTTCTCGTTCGCGGCCATGGAACTGGGGGAGATTATGAAGCAGGCCAGAGGTCAAAGGCCATAACACCTTTGAGCTTTGGCCTGCCTCAATGGATGACGATCGACGCATAGCCCACGACGTAGCCATAGTCGCCGCTGACGTCGCCCGAGGTTGCATGGCGGATGAGCGTGGCGCGCGTCGCGCCGAGCTCGCGTGCTGCGATGAGCATCGTCGTCGCCGGGATGTAGCCGCACATCGAGATTTCCTCGTGATGGACGACATTCCAGAGCGCCTTCGGGTCGAGGCGGAGAATCTCGTCGATCGCGCGCTGATCTTTCATGAGCGTCGTGCTCTGGTCGAGGTAGTGGTTCATGTCGGAGCTGGCGATGATGCCAATCGTCTCGCCTCGCTTGCGGTGTTCCGTGATCGTGTGAGCGATTGCCCGCGCCGCCTCGGCGCAGACGGCGTATGACGGCGTCATCATGCAGACCGGCACGAAGGTGAAGCGGTCGCCGAGCAGGTGCTGCAACAGCGGGAGCTGCACTTCGAGCGAGTGCTCGCGCGCATGCGCGGCGCTGTCCTCTTCGAACAGAGGAGAGGCGGTGCGGAGCTCGGCCGCGAGCGGCTCGTCGACGCGCACCTTTCCGAGCGGGGTGATCCACGACCCTTCGGAATTGATCGCGACGCCGCGCCCTCGACCCGTGTGGTTGGGGCAGAGGATGACGAAGCGCGAGGGGAGTGCGACGCTCGCGTAAAGCTCCGCGGCAACGTGGCCACTGTAGATGAATCCGGCGTGAGGGACGATTGCCCCAATCATCGGGAGTTTCGTGTCGCTCAGCACGGAAGCCTTCTCGAAGCACGCAGCGACCTGCGCCGTGAGGCGTGCGGCGCTCCCTTCGTAAAACGTTCCGGCGACGGCGGGTTGACGCTCCATGGCGGCCTCCTTACGATATCGTGCCTCAAAACACCGAACGCCGCGTTTGCGGCGTTCGGGCCCGGGCGGGAAGCCTTGTGCTTGAAGGCGTGCGGGTTGAACTAACCCCGTTCGGGTCGGCGCATTTTGTGAGGGTCGTCTTCTGCCTCGGCGTGGAGGGAAGATTCGCCTCGCTCCTGCCCGGGTAACTGCTCCGGCGGTCACTATGACACCGCAACAGCCGGGATTCAACCCTATCCAGAATCGTGCGGACGCGATGGATGGGCCTGCCGGTCCGCGTGCGCAGCGATGGTGCTAAGCTTGGCCCTCAAGCCACGGTTTTCGATGCGGGAGGCGCGATGGTTCTCATCAACAAGGCCATCAATGAGATCACGGTCAAGCTCGTCTACTACGGTCCTGGCCTCTGCGGGAAGACCACGAATCTCGAGAAGATCTACCAGAACCCCAAGATGTCGAACAAGGGGAAGATGATCTCGATGGCGACCGAGACCGACCGGACTCTGTTCTTCGATTTCATGCCAATGGAGCTCGGCACGATCGGAGGGCAGAAAGTCCGAGTGCAGCTCTACACGGTACCGGGCCAGGTCTTCTACGACGCGACGAGGAAACTCGTTCTGCGCGGAGCCGACGGTGTGATTTTCGTCGCCGACTCGCAGTCGTCGATGCGCGAGTCGAACATCGACAGCCTCGAGAATCTCAAGACGAACCTCCGCATCAACCGGCTCGACCCGAACAAGATCCCGATCGTCTACCAGGCGAACAAACGCGATCTGCCGAGCGTCTCGTCTCCTGACGAGATGAGAATCTACCTGAACATCGGGAACGCTCCGATCGTCGAGGCTTCGGCAATCAGCGGCGTCGGCGTGACGCAGACGCTGCGTGCGGCGATCGGCCTCATGCTCGAGAACATCAAGGGAAACGTCGACATCACTCTTTACGAAGGCCCGGAACTGCGGAAGCCCGATCTAAAGGTCGGCTCCGGGGTGACCCAGGGTTCTGCCGGCGTCCCGAAGGTCGGCGTCGGCGCGACGTCCGCGCCGGTGGTGAGGCAGCCTGTCGCAGTTCCGGCGCCTCCTCCTGCTCCACCGGCAGCGGAGCCACCGCCGTCCGCGGCGATCGCGGCGAGCCCGTTCCAGGTTCCCGATGCTTCCGCGTTCGCGGAGATCGACGACGATCTCGACGAGGAGCAAACGCCGGTTCCGTTCGTTGCGACAGCGGAGGCGGAACCGTTCGGAGACGGGATCGATGCGACAGCGATCGCGGAGGTGGACGAGTCGCCGTTCGGCGATGTGACGCCGGTCGTCGCGGCCGATTCGAACGCGAGCCCGTTCGACGCTGCAGTCGTCGAGCATGTCGCGCCGGTCGAAGTCGCTGCGCCGCAGGACGACATGCTTCTGTTCGCGATGCTCGAGAGTGCGCGCGCCGTCGTCCACCAGCTCGAGGAGGCGCTCGAAGCGGCACGCCGCCACGAGCAGGAAATTCTCCGAAGGCTCGGACACTGACGGTGCCGCATTGACTTGGTATCGCGAGTGGTTTGGCGAGGATTACCTCGAGCTCTATTCGTATCGCGACGCCGACGAAGCGAGGGGGCAGGCGTCGTTCGTTCGCGAGATCTTCGGCGCGGTGGACGGTACGTTGCTCGACCTCGCGAGCGGGATGGGGCGTCACATCGACGAGCTTCGGCGCCTTGGTTATTCGGTAACCGGCTGCGACCTCTCCTATGTACTTCTCCGGCACGGCCTCGGAAAGCACGGCGACATGCCTGTGGTGAGGGCCGATATGCGATCGCTCCCGTTCCGTGCGGAGTCGTTTGCAGGTCTCGTCAATTTCTTCACGAGCTTCGGCTACTTCGACTCGGCCGAGGAGGACGCGGACGCGCTCGGCGAGATGCGACGTGTCCTCCGGCCGGGGGCGCCGGTTCTCTTCGACTACCTCAACGTGAGGCGCGAGCTCGAGCGGCTCGTCGAGAGGGAGGAGCGCGAGATCGACGGCGAGCATGTCGCGATCGAGCGCTGGTTCGACGCCGCATCGAGCACGTTTAACAAAAGAATCACAATCGGCGGGAGGCGTTTCATCGAGCGTGTGCGAGGATACGACCTCGACGAGATGTCCCGCCTGTTCGTGGGTGCGGGGTTCGCGATCCGCGACGTCTACGGCGATTTTTCGGGTGCTCCTTTCTCGGACGGCAGCCCGCGGCTGATTCTCGCGGGAACTCGACAGGCATGACCGAAGCGATCCGCACGCTCCTCGAGCTTCCTCTTGCACGCTACCCCGGGATGAAGGGGTACGCGCTCGATCTCGTGCTCGGCAGTGGCGAGGCGCGCCGCCTCGGCTCGCGGCGCGATCCGATCGTTCAACGCCCTCCGTTACGCGACCGTGAGGCGCTTGCCGCTTCGCTCGCAGCGTCGAACCGCGCGTGGGGGAACGACGTGGCGAAGGAGCTCGCCGAGTGGAGCGCGGGACGGAGCGTATCGATCATCGCGGGGCAGCAGGTCGGGTTCGCCGGCGGGCCGCTTCTGACGATCTCGAAGATCGCGTCGCTCCTCAACCTCCGTGCATCGCTAGCCTCACGTGGAGTGCGCGCGACGGCGTTCTTCTGGATGGCGACGGAAGACCATGACTTCGGCGAGATCGCGACGCTCGACTGGCCGGAGCGCGACCTCATCGCGAAGATTCGATGTCCTCATCCGGCGGGCGCTCCGAAGAGCGTCGGCGGCCTCGATGTTCCCTACTCGCTCCGCGCGCGCCTGGGTGAGCTGTCGGGACTCGTCGACTCTCGCTGGCAGCGCGACGGAATCAGCTTCCGCGATTCGTTCGCGGCACTCGTTTCCGAAGCATTTGCCGGACGGGGACTCGTGCTGGTCGACGCGCTCGACCCCGCGCTGCGGCGCACAGGCGCCCCGCTTTTGCGGGCGATGATTGATGCGGCCGAGGAGATCGAGACGACGGTCGCGGCCCGAAGCGCGGTCGTCGCGGGCGCGGGGTATGCGCCGCAGGTCGTTCCGGGCCCCGACGGACGCTACGCGCTTCTTTATCTCGTGCAGCACGACGGCACGCGCGACGCACTGCGGTGTGAGAACGGCGCGTGGCGAGCAGGTGACCGGCCGATCGAGCTGTCCGAGCTTTTGCGGATTCTCGACGAGCGGCCCGAGCGGATATCGACCGGGGCGCTGATGCGACCGCTGCTTCAGGATTACGCCTTCGAGCCTGCGGTGTTCGTCGGTGGGCCCGCCGAGGTCTCGTACTACGCGCAGATCGTTCCACTGCATGCCCGCTTCGGCATCGAGCCGCCGCATGTCGCGCTGCGCGCGCACGTGCTCGCGGCGGAGGAGAAGGTGCTCCGTGCGATCGAGCGATACGCGATCGCCGACGAGGAGCTGACATTGCCGGCCGACGCGATTCTCGCGCGCCGCGAGAGTGGTGCGATCGACGCGTTGCGGCGCGACGTCGATGCGCTTGCGGCGGCGATCAACCGTTCCGCACAGCCGGTCGTCGATGACATCCTGAAGGCAGATGCATCGATGGAGCGCTCGTTGCGTCGGACGCTCCGCCGGCTGGAGTTCCACGCGCGGCGGCTCGAGACCCGAGGGACGCGCGCGCTCGCGCGGCGCGACGCCGATCGCCATCGCGCCGTGGCGCGGCTCGCGAACGCCCTCTTCCCTGACGGTGTTCCTCACGATAGGAGGGTCTCGTGGCTCCGCCTCTGGCTCGACCATGGCGAAGCCCTGATTGACCGGCTCGTCGATCTCGCGGAGCCCGACAGCGCCGTCTACCGGATCACAGGAGTGTGAGATGAAGAACGCGAAGGTCGATTACCTCTTCTTCGGTGCGCATCCGGACGATGCGGAGATCGGCTGCGGTGGAACGATGCTCGATTCGGTCGCAAACGGGAAGAAGATCGGGCTCGTCGACCTGACGCGCGGTGAGATGGGAACGCGCGGCACTGCCGAAACGCGGCTTCGCGAGTCGCTCGCGGCGGCGCGGGTGCTTGGCGCGCTCTTTCGCGTCCAGCTCGATCTTGGCGATGGCAACCTCCGCACCGGGCGCGAGGAAGAGCTCGACGTGATCTCGGTCATTCGCAAGCACCGGCCGTCGATCGTCTTCGCGCCGTTTCCTGACGATCGGCATCCCGACCATACGCGCGCGGGACAGCTCGTCACCGAAGCGAGCTTCTACGCGGGGCTCGCGAAGATCGACACCGACCAGGCGCCTCATCGGCCGCAGACGGTGGTCTACTACATGCAGAACTACGTGAATCAGCCGACGTTCGTCGTCGACACGACGGCGCAGCAGAAGACGAAGATGGACGCGCTGCGCTGCTACAAGTCGCAGTTCTACAACCCGAAGTCGAAAGAGCGGATGACTGCCATCGCAAAGAAGTCGTTCATCGACATGATCGAGGCGCGTGCGCGACATTTCGGCGCGATGATCGGAGCTGAATTCGGCGAAGGCTTCGTGACGAAGCTGCCACCGCGCGTCGACGACGTCACCGCGGCGTTCCGCGGACGGGAAGTCTGACGTGAACATCGGGATCACCTGTTACCCGACCGTCGGCGGCTCCGGCTTCGTTGCCACCGAGCTCGGAATCGACCTCGCACGGCGCGGGCACTCGGTCCATTTCATCAGCTACGCGCTTCCGACGCGCCTGACGTTGCTTCATGAGAAGCTCCGCTTTCACGAAGTCGCGACGACCGCCTATCCGCTCTTCGGCGACTATCGGCCTTACACGCTTGCGCTTGCGTCGAAGATGGTCGAGGTGGCGCAGCACGAGAAGCTCGACGTGCTGCACGTCCACTACGCGATCCCGCATGCGATCTCGGCGTTCCTCGCAACGCAGATCCTCAACGGGATCGGCCCGAAGGTGATCACGACGCTGCACGGCACGGACATCACGATCGTGGGTCGCGATCCGAGCTACCTGCCGATCACGAAGTACGGAATCGACGTCTCCGACGGAGTGACCGCCGTGTCGAGATCGCTCCGCGACGAGACGATTGCGAACTTCGCGACGACGAAGCCGATCGAGGTAATCCCTAACTTTGTCGATCCATCGCGGTTTCAACGCCACGAGGGACAAGGACCGTTCTTCTCCTGCGGAAGGAAGATCGTCTGCCACGCGTCGAACTTCCGAAAGGTCAAGCGAATCGAAGACGTGCTGGGGATTTTCCTGCGCGTGCAAAGGAAGGTACGGGCCCGCCTCGTGATGCTCGGCGACGGCCCGGAGCGCCCGATGGCGGAGGCCTTCGTCCGGGAGCACGGGCTCGAAGAGAGCGTCTACTTCATCGGACATGTCGCGAACATCGAGGAGGCGTTCGGGTCGGTCGACCTCTTTCTGCTCCCTTCGGAGACAGAGTCATTCGGGGTCGCAGCGCTCGAAGCACTCGCGTCGGAGGTCCCGGTTATCGCATCGCATTCCGGAGGACTGCCGGAAGTCGTCGTCGACGGCGAGATGGGCTACCTGCGTCCAGTCGGAGACGTCGAAGGGATGGCGGATCGAGCGATCGAGATCCTGTCCAATGACGAGTTGCGACGGCAGATGGGTAAGGCGGGGCGGGCCTGGGCGATCGAACAGTTCGACACCGCGAAGATCATTCCGCGCTACCTGGCGTACTACGAGAAGGTGCTGGGCGGGTAGAGAGCGACATGGCGTCCGGGGGCGAGAAGGCAGAGGTTGGAACGTAGGCCCCATCGGCAGCTCATGACCATCAACGACGAATGCTCGTGCGGTTTGTCATCCCGACAAGCGAAGCGAGGAGGGATCTCGCAGGTTTGAACTCTCCTGAAGGTTTCCACGTCGCCCGTGGCACGTGGGTCCCAGCTTGAGAGGTCCCTCCTCGCTGCGCTCGTCGGGACGAC
This sequence comes from Acidobacteriota bacterium, assembly GCA_016184115.1. GTDB lineage: Bacteria > Acidobacteriota > Thermoanaerobaculia > Gp7-AA8 > Gp7-AA8 > JACPDH01. The sequence goes on from JACPDH010000033.1 coordinate 16,306, forward strand.
GTCACGCCCCGGCGTGGCCCCTGTCAGGGACTTTCGTAGCAGGACGATCGATGAATGACCCGGAATCGACCGCGGTCGTTTTCTCTGCATTCAGAAATTATCGGTCTACGCTCTACCCTCGGCCTCTGAACTCCAGCCATACCAGACGCGAAGCTCATTTCCGCCTGAACGCGCCCGTAACGAACTCCTGCGAGTAGCCTGGCGCGACGCGCTGCTCGGTCGCATAGACGTACAGCGCGGCCCGGTAGATCCCGCCTAACGCCGACGAGATGCAGGCGAGGACGAGCCACCAGAGCGCGGCGATCGCGATGCCTCCGATCACGGCGCCGGCATTTCCGAGGACGACGCCGAGGACGATCGGGATGATCCCGGGAATCGCGAGCAGGAAGATGAAGAGACCGATGCCGCCGCTTCCGACGAGCGACTCGCCCCAGGTTTTCCTCATGAGATTCCACGACTGCTTCACCGAGTCGATGAGCGGACGCTCCTCGAAGATCATCACCGGAACGATGAAGAAGGTCGCGATGCCCCACGCCGCCTCACCGACCGATACGAAGATGCGCGTCAGTCCCTTCAGCTTGTCGCGCAGGATCGACGCGAGCAGGCCGACCGTCGCGGAGATCGCCGCCCACGCCGCGATGCGACCGATGTGCCGCATCGACGCCGAGATGCCGTCGGAGATCGTCGGATCGCCGCCGTCGAGTCTGATCTTCGCGCAGTGAATCACAGCGACGTTGAAGAAGAGACCGACGAACCAGCTGAGGAAGTACCAGACGAACAGAACCGCGTATCCGATGATCTCGCTCGTCGAGCCCTGGCCCGCTGATTCGAGGATCGCCCGAAAGAGCCCCATGAAAAAGCCGCCCCCGATCATGAGGGCGAAAACGAAGAGCATCGCGATTCCGGAGAGAACCGGGAAGATCAGAATCTCCTTGTCGGCCGAGAGGATGGCGAGCGACTGGCGGAAGATCCCGTAGCTGCGGCGAAAGACGTCGAACATACGATCGATTCTCCTCGTGCTCCCGCCTGTGATGGTGCGTCGCTTCGCGGCTGACCGGCAGCCAGCGTTTCGCCTTACCTCTTCGGGAACCGGAAAAGTGTACGCCAAGAGTGGCTCGGCGCTGACGATCGGTTCGGGGTGCGGCGTACGGAGGTTCGAGAGGTGGCTCGGGAGTTGACGCTCATACGCTCGGAGCTCGTCGAGGGTCGCTGGCGCGGCGGACAGCGAATCGTGCTCGCGGCAGCCTCGGTCCGCAAGTTGCCATTAGTGGTCGTTGCATGCAGCGATTTGCGTTCTATCGGCTGGAATATGAGTCAAGTGCGCTTATGTTTTTAGGCATGAGTGCAAGAGACTCATACCTGTAGCAAGGAGGAAACAACCATGGTGAGCACACTTGTCCGTTTGAATCCCATTGCCGAGATGCGCCGGCTCCAGGACGAAATGAATCGGATGTTCGATCCTGGCTTCCCGTTTGAGACTGGCGAGCTCGCGTCGGCGAGCTGGGTGCCGGCAGTCGACATCGAGGAGACCGCCGAGACCCTTCGCGTGGTCGCGGAGCTCCCCGGCATGAAGCGCGAAGACATCCAGGTCGAATTCGAGAACGGGATGCTGACGATCCGCGGTACGCGCTCGCGCGAAGACGAGACGAAGGAGAAGAACTTCCATCGCGTCGAGCGATCGTTCGGCAGTTTCGTCCGCGCGTTCCGACTCCCTGCGACGGTCGAAGCCGACAAGATCACGGCATCCTACGAGGATGGCGTATTGAAACTCGAGATGCCGAAGCGTGAAGAGTCGAAGGCACGCCGCATTACGATCGGCGGAAGCTCGAAGCAGATCGAAGCAGACGTGAAGAAGGGATAGGTCCCGCGCTTCGCGCGACCCGCAAAAGGCTCCCCGCGAGGGGAGCCGTTTGCTTTGAATGCGAAATGCGGAAGTCGGAATGCGGAATGGTGAGGCTCTTCTGAATTGGAGGGCGGCGCTCGAGTTGCTGTCCGGAAATCCGCCACCTATACAGCGGGTCCGCAGGTCCGCTCCCCGTTCCGCATTCCGGCTTCCGCAATCATTTCGCGTTCACTCCGCGTTCCGCATTCCGCAATCCGCATTTAAACTATCGGCCTCATGCGTCTCGCGGTTCTTTACAACCCCGCCGCAGGCAGGGGCCGGGCACGTCTGCACGTCGGTGAGGCGGAAGGGATGCTTCGTGCCGCCGGAGCCGAAGTGCTGCACTACGAGAGCAAGAGCCGCGAGCACATGATCGAGATGGCGCGGCAGCTCACGCCGGAGAACTGCGACCGCGCGGTCGTCTGTGGCGGCGACGGGAGTTTCCACCTCGCGTTGCGCGGGCTCGACCTTCGCATTCCGCTCGCTGTTCTGCCTCTCGGATCGGGAGATGATTTTGCGAAGACGATCGGCGTTCCCTCGCGTCTCGAGCTCGCCTGCGACACGGTGGTGAACGGCGTCATCCGCGAGATCGACGTCGGCGTCGCGAACGGGCTCCGCTACATCGGCGTTGCGGGGGTCGGATTCGACTCGGTCGTCGCCGCCCGCGCGAATCGAGTCAAGTATCTCCGTGGCTCGCTCGTCTATCTCTACTCGATCTTCAGCGTCCTCCCGTCGTTCAAGGCTGTACCGATGACGATCGCAATCGACGGCGTCGCGGAGACCGAAGAGGTGATGTTCGCCGTCGTCGGCAACACGCATCGCTACGGCGCGGGTGTACTGATCGCACCGGCAGCGAAGGTTGACGATGGGTTGCTCGATCTCTACGTCATCGGAAAGTGCGGCATGTGGGATCTGCTGACCACGCTTCCCAAGGCGTACACGGGGAAGCACGTGAACAGTCCCTTCGTTCGTTCCGCGCGCGGCCGCGCAATGCGAATCGAGACGGCGACGCCGATGGAGGTCTACGCCGACGGTGAGCCGCTTACGTCGACTCCCGTCGAGATCTCGATCGCCCCCGAGAAGCTAAAGATCATCGTGCCGCGGGGGTGACGGGCGTCGCCTGCGCCTAACGTGGCGACCGCCCGACAGGCTGACCTCGGGGTGGCGACGGCGCGAGATTGCCGGTTCGCCTCCCTTCCCCCGAAGCGCAATGACTGTATCGTCCCTCCTTGACAACCCGCAGGCCTCGCCCCTATCCTCGCCGGCGATGAGCAGCTTCACAGTCGTCCGTCAGCACCACCATCTCGCCTGGCATCACAGGCCGTAGGGGAGCTGCACGTGTCGGCGCCCCGGCGGTAAGGGGCGCTGACGTCGACCACTCGTACCCGACCGATCTCACGCCCCTTCCCGCTCAGGGAAGGGGCGTTTTGCATTTCAGGTCGAGATCGCGAGGAAACGAATGTTGCAGCGAAGAGATGTCGAACGCGGGACGGAGGCGACGCCGGCGCTCCCGTTTCCCGCCGGAGTGAGAGTGCTGCTCCCCGACGAGGCGGCGCGACGTCGCGCCGTCGAGGGGCGGATCGTGACGCTCCTGGAGAGTTTCGGATATCGCGAGGTGATCCTCCCGATCCTCGACTTCGCCGGCTGCTACGACGACCGCGGGAGCTCGGTGCCGAACCGTTCGAGCTATCGCCTCGTCGACCGAGACGGCGAGCTCCTGACGCTCCGCTCCGACTTCACGCCGATGGTGGCCCGCGCGCTCGCGCCTGCGCTCGCTACGGCGGCCCGCACTCGCGTGCTCTACCGCGGCGACGTCGTCCGCTGCGAGTCGGCGCGTCTCGGTGGGAGCCGCGAGTACTTTCAGATCGGCGCCGAGCTGATCGGCGACGCGTCGTTCGACGCGGACCTGGAGATCGCGCGCCTCGCGATCGCCGCGGCGGGAGGTGACGTGACCTTCAGCTGCGGCGACGCGGCCCTGCCTCCGCTACTCGAATCGGAAGCCGCGCGCGACCGCAACGCCTCGGGCCTTCTTGCGAAGCTTCGCCGAGGAACTCTCGAGGTCTCCGATCTCGAGACGTGTAGCGTCACCGCGCCAGTCGCCTCGCGCTTCACGAGTCTTGCGGCCGAGGTCGCCGCGACCGGCTCGCGGCTAGTCGTGGTCTTCGACCCCGACGATGCGGGCGGCTACTACAGCGGCATCCGGTTCAGGATCTACCCGCGCGGCTCGAACATCCCCGTCGCGCGCGGAGGCCGATACGACGCGCTCTATCCGAAGTACGGGGCCGACCTACCTGCGGTGGGATTCACGCTGAGCGTCGACGGACTCGAGGTGGCGAAGTGAGCCGCCCCCTTCGCATCGCGTTGCCGAAAGGACGGCTGCTCGAGCCGCTGCTCGAGCGCCTGCGTGCCGCGGGCTTCGACGCGCCCGCCGGAGCTGACCTCGCGTCGAGACGGCTCGTCTTCGATCGCGGCGGCTTCGAATGGATTCTCGTGAAGGACGCCGACGTGCCGGTCTACGTCGAGCAGGGCGCGGCCGACGCGGGGGTCGCGGGGCTCGACCAGCTCCTCGAGCAGACTCCCGACGTGCTCGAGCCATTCGCGCTCGACGTCGGCAGGTGCCGGCTGATGCTGATCGCCGCAAAGGGCGTCGCTCCTCTCGCGAGCCTGACAAGGCCCGTCGTCGCGACGAAGTACCCGCGCTTCACGCGCGGCTGGCTGCTCCGACGGCGCGTCTCCGCCGAAGTCGTGGCGCTCGCCGGATCGGTGGAGCTTGCCGCGGTGCTCGGCCTCGCGCCGTACATCGTCGATCTCGTCGAGACCGGAACGACGATCCGCGTGCACGAGCTCGAGGCGGTCGAGACGATCGCCGAGATCGCGCCGCGCCTCATCGTCAATCGCGAGTCGTTCCGGCTCGCTCCAGCGCGCGTGCGGGAGCTCGTCTCCCTCGTCGCGTCGCTCGCGATTCCCGAGAACCAGGAGGCAGTGGTATGCGAGTCATAGAGCTGAGTGAGACGGCGCGCCGCGCGTGGCTCGCGTCGATCGAGCGCGAGCGGTCGCGGAGCGCGGAAGAAGCGAAGGAGATTGCCGCGGCGATCATCGTGCGCGTCCGCGCCGGAGGCGACGCCGAGGTGTCGAAGATCCTTCGTGAGCTCGACGGAATCGAGCTCGCGGAGGATTCGATCGCCTGCTGCCCCGAAGGTGGGAGCGCGGCGCTGGAGCTGGAGACGGCCATCGATCTGGCGATCGCGCGGCTCGCGACGTTCCACCAGCTGCAGAAGCCCGCGTCCGCTCGCATCGTCGACGGCGGCGAGCTCCGCCAGGAATCGCGCCCGATCCGCCGCGTCGGCGTCTACGTTCCGGGAGGCGCCGCCGTCTACCTCTCGACGCTGATCATGTGCGCGATCCCGGCGCGCATTGCAGGAGTCGAGGAGATCGTCGTCGCGACGACGCCGCGCGTCGCGGAGCGCGACGAATTCAAGCTCGTCTGCACGCGGCTCGGGATCTCCGAGGTCTATCGCTGCGGCGGCGCGGTGGGGATAGCGGCGATGGCGTACGGGACGGAATCGCTTCGCCGCGTCGACAAGATCGTCGGCCCGGGCAACCGCTTCGTCGCGGCGGCGAAGGAGCTCGTGCGGGGCGACGTCGGCATCGACCTCCCCGCGGGGCCGAGCGAGATCGTCGTCATCGCCGACGAGACGGCCGACGCCGGGCTCGTCGCCGCCGACCTCGTCGCGCAGGGAGAGCACGGCGCCGACTCGCTCGCCGTCTGCGTGACGACGAGCGACGCGACCGCACGCGCCGTTGCCGCGGAAGTCGACCGGAGAATTGACGCAGGCGGAGCCGCCGCGCGCGCGGCGATCGAGAGACTCGGAGCGGTGATCGTCGTGCCGACGATGGACGCCGCAGTTGCGCTCGCCGATGCGCTCGCCCCCGAGCACCTCAGCGTGCAGTTGCGCGACGCGGGGGAGATCGTCAACCGCATCCGCAATTGCGCCGCGATCTTCGTCGGCCCGTGGTCGGCGGTTGCGTTAGGCGATTACGTGGCCGGATCGAATCACGTTCTCCCAACGGCCGGCGCGGCGCGCTACGCGTCGTCGCTCGGCGTCGCCGACTTCATGCGTCGAAGGACCATCGTCACGCTCTCGCGCGAGACCGCGGAGGCGATCGGGCCGGCGGCCGTGACGCTCGCGACCTTCGAGGGGCTTCCGCTGCACGCGCAATCGGTGAGGGCGCGACTCGGGCGTGACGGCTCGCCGAGACTGTCGAACCGGGAGGAGGCGGTCCGATGACCACGAAATCAATCGGCTCGGAACCGATCGCGAACAACGGTGTCGACTTCGTGCGGAAGGCGATCCGGGCGATCTCGGCGTACACACTCGAGCCGCGAATAGCGCCCGACAAGCTCGACCAGAACGAAGGGGCGCTCGATTTTCCCGACGCGCTCAAGCGGGAAGTCGTGACGCGGATCATGCGGCGCCGGTGGAACGTCTACCCCGACTTCGAGGCGGTGGAGCTGCGCGACGCGATCGCGCGCCGTGGAGGAATCGCGCGGGAGAACGTGCTGGTCGGAAACGGATCGAACGAGCTGCTGATGGTCGCGATGGCGACGCTCGTCGCTCCCGGCCGCCGTGTCGTCGTCCCGACGCCGACGTTTCCTCTCTACGAAAAGCTCGCGACGATCTTCGGTGGTGAGGTCGTCCCGGTCGACGTCGATCCGCACAGCGGGGCGCTCCCCGTCGAGGCGATGATCGGCGCCGCGTCGGGGCCCGATCCCGCCCTCGTCGTGGCCTGCTCGCCAAACAACCCGACGGGCGGCGTTCTCTCGCTCGGCGATCTCGACGCGCTGCTCGGATCGGGAGCCTTCGTCCTTCTCGATCGCGCGTACGGCGAGTTCTGGGACGACGGATCGCCCCGGCCGGTCGATCGTCTCGTCACCCTCTCGACCTTTTCCAAGGCGTGGGGTCTCGCATCGCTGCGCATCGGCTGGCTCGAGTCGACGCCGGAGCTCTGTTCCGAGATGCGCAAGGTGAAGCTGCCGTACAACCTGAACGTCTTCAGTCTGGAGGCGGCGCTCGTAGCGATTGAGAACGAGGCGCTCATGCGGGCGCGCGTCGCCGACACGATCCGCGAGCGGGCGAAGGTTGCCGCTGCGCTCGCGGCGCTGCCGGGCGTCGAGGTCTTTCCGACGCAGTCGAACTTCGTCGCGTTCCGCGTCGAGGGGAGCGCCGACGCGCTCTTCGAGCAGCTCATCGCCCGCGGCACGCTCGTAAGGAACATCTCGCGCTATCTGCGATTGGAACGCTGCCTCCGGGTCTCGATCGGAGAGCCGGCCGAGAACGACAGGTTCCTCGCGTCGATCGCGGCGCTGCTCGGCGCGGAATCCGCTGTGCAGTCGAAAGGAGAGGGCGCATGAGCAGGATGGCATCGGCCAGTCGGAAGACGAAGGAGACCGAGGTCTCGGTCGCGATCGACCTCGACGGCAGCGGAGCGTCATCGATCGAGACACCGGTCGGCTTTCTCACGCACATGCTCGATGTGATCTCGCGTCACGGCCGCGTCGAGATGCAGGTCGCGGCGACGGGCGACGTGCACATCGACTACCACCACACCGTCGAGGACGTCGGTCTCGTGCTTGGCGAGGCGTTTCGCGCGGCGCTCGGCGACAAGCTCGGCATCCGTCGATTCGGGCACGCCTACGTGCCGCTCGACGAAGCGCTCGCGCGCGTCGTCGTCGACTTCGCGGGCCGGCCGTTCCTCGTCTTCGAGGCGCCGATCGACAAGGAGATGCTGCTCGTTCACCGCGACTTTCCGTTCGCGCTCGTCGAGGAGTTCTTCAAATCGTTCGCGAACACGTGCGCATGCAACATCCACGTCGACCTGATTCGCGGCCGCAACGGTCACCACGCGGCGGAGGCGATCTTCAAAGCGTTCGCGATCGCGTTGCGCGAGGCAAAGGAAGTGGTGGGCGGGGGCGTGCCGAGCACGAAGGGGGTGTTGTGAGGGGCGCGGCGTGCAGGTCGCGTTACGCGAGTTGTCAGTCGTTGGTTGTTGGACAGGCAGCGAGAGACGATCGGATTGTCATCCCGACGAGCGAAGCGAGGAGGGATCTCGCAGGCTGGTACAGACATGCAACGAGCAGAGGTTCCCGGGCTGACGACGAAATCTGTACCAGCCTGAGAGGTCCCTCCTTCCGCTCCCGCTTCGCGGGATCGGTCGTCGGGACGACATCCCGGTCGAGCGGCGCGACAAACCACGAACGAGCAACAACGGGCGTCCCACAACCCACAACCAACAACTAACAACCAACAACCAGCAACTAACAACCAACAACTAACAACCAACAACTAACAACCACCCCCACACCATGCGCACGACACTCATCGACTCTCCTTTTTCCAACCTCGACTCGATCGCGAGGGCGCTGCGCCATGTCGGGGCGGAGCTCGAGGTCTCGGCCGATCCGTCGGTACTCGCGGCGGCGCGGCGTATCGTGCTTCCCGGTGTCGGCAGCTTTGCGGCGGCCATCAAATGGCTCGAAGGAAGCGGCGTCGCTGCAGCGCTTCGCGATGCCGTCGCGTCGGGAGCCTCGCTGCTCGGCGTCTGCCTCGGGCACCAGCTTCTCTTCGAGGAGTCGGACGAGATGGGGGAGTGGAAAGGGCTTGGATTCTGCAGCGGTCGCATCGAGAAGTTCGGCAGCGGCGTGCGCGTGCCGAAGATCGGCTGGAACCGCGTCGAGCTGACCGACGATCCGCTGTTCGACGGTATCCCGCGCGGGGCGTCGTTCTACTTCGTCCATTCGTACCGGGCGGTCGTCGTCGACCGCGCGCAGCAGATCGCGACGGCCGAGTACGGCGGCGTATTCAATGCCGCGGTCCGGAACGGTCGGGTCACGGGTGTGCAGTTCCACCCCGAGAAGTCGTCGACCGCGGGGCTGCGGCTGCTGCGGAACTACTGCGGAGGCGCGTGAGGCGAATCCGATCATGAGCGAGACCAGCAGAGCAGTCACCGCGCGCGCCTTCGACGTTGTCCCCTCGATCGACATCCTCGGGGGTGAGGTCGTTAGGCTGTTTCGCGGCAGCTACGATCACGTGACGCGCTACGGCTCCGCCGATGAAGTCGTCGCGTCGTGGAACGCGCCGGCCGGGACCCGCATCCACGTCGTCGATCTCGAAGGCGCGCGCGACGGGACATTCGCGCTCACGGATCTCGTGGCGCGCCTCGCACGGAGGTACCGCTTACAGGTGGGCGGAGGCATTCGCTGCTCTGACGACGTCGAGCGCGCGGTTGCGGCAGGAGCGTCGCGGGTCGTTACCGGCACGATGGCTGTGCGCGATCCGCTCGAGCTCCGTCGCGCGATCGAACGCGTCGGCGCGTCGCGCGTCGTCGTCGCGCTCGATCTCCTCGAAGGGGAGATTCGCGTTGCCGGATGGCGGAGCACGCACCGGGCCGATCTCGACGCCGTGCTGCTCGATCTCGAAGCCGCGGGCGTCGAGGAGATTCTCGTCACCGACGTCGGCCGCGACGGCGCGATGACGGGCCCGGCGTTCGATCTCTATCGCGATCTCGGGTCGCGCACCTCGATGCGCATCCTGGCTTCCGGCGGGCTCGCGCGCCTCGACGACGTGACGATGCTCGCGCGCGGAGGCTCGGCGTGTGGTGTCATCGTCGGACGGGCGTTGCAGGATCGCGTCTTCAGCTTCCTCGAGGCGATTCAGGCCGCGGCGAGACGCCCATTGCCCGCGCGCGTCATCCCCTGTCTCGACGTGCGCGGAGGCCGGGTGGTCAAGGGCGTCCGCTTTCAGTCGATCCGCGACGCAGGCGACGTCGTCGAATGCGCACGGCGATACGAAGCCGAGGGCGCCGACGAGATCGTTCTGCTCGACATCTCTGCGACGGCGGAGGAGCGTGAAGCGTCCCGCGAGACGGTGAGACGCGTCGCCGATCAGCTGTTCGTTCCGCTCACCGTGGGCGGTGGCGTCCGTTCGGTCGACGATTTCCGGCGCCTCCTGCGCGCGGGCGCTGACAGGGTGGCGATGAACTCCGCCGCCGTCGAGGACCCGTCGCTCGTGGAGCGCTGCGCGGGGGAGTTCGGCGTGCAGGCCGTGGTCGTCGCCTGCGACGCCAGACGGGTCTCCGGCGGATGGGAAGTGATGACGCGCGCGGGATCGGCGACGACCGGCCTCGACGCCGTCGCCTGGTCGCGCCGCGCGGCAGAGCTCGGCGCGGGGGAGATTCTCCTGACCTCGATCGATCGTGACGGAACGCAGACTGGCTTCGATTGTGCGCTCACACGCGCGGTGACCGGCGAGACCGGAATCGGTGTAATCGCCTCCGGCGGCGCTGGCCGCTTCGAGCACTTCCACGAAGCGATCGAGTCGGGCGGCGCGTCCGCGGTGCTCGCAGCGTCGCTCTTCCACGACGGCATCATGTCGATCGGTGCGCTCAAGGAGTATCTGGATAAGAGTGGGGTGGCGGTTCGGAGTTGTTAGTTGTTGGTTGTTAGTTGTTAGTTGTTAGTTGTTGAACGTTCTTTGGAACCAACCTGTATATCGACCCGGCGGGCAGTGCGCGAGACGATTCGTCATCCTGCCTCTTCCAACAACTAACAACTAACAACCAACAACCACAACCAACAACCAACAACCAACAACCAACAACCAACAACTACCCACTCCCGAGGCAACCATGCTCAACATCGAAAACCTCAGGTTCGGCGACTCGGGCCTTCTCCCCGCGATCGTGCGCGACGCGCGGAGCGGGGAGGTGCTGACGCTCGCCTACATGAGTGCGGAATCGCTGGCGAAGACGCTCGAGACGGGCGAAACCTGGTTCTGGAGCAGGAGCCGGCAGGAGCTCTGGCACAAGGGGGCGACGTCCGGCAACACGCAGCGGGTCGTCAGCATCGCGCGCGATTGCGATGGTGACGCGATTCTCGTCGACGTCGAGCCGCAGGGGCCGGCATGCCACACCGGCGCGCGCAGCTGTTTCGGGGAAGGGCGCTTCTCGATTGCGACGCTCGAGGAGACGCTGCGGTCGCGCAAGCGCGAGATGCCCGAAGGGTCGTACACGGCGAAGCTTTTCCGCGGCGGCCAGGGAAAGATCCTGAAGAAGATCGGGGAGGAGAGCGCCGAGGTGATCATCGCCGCGACGTCGGAAGGGCGCGAGCGTGTCGTCGCCGAGTCAGCGGACCTCCTCTTTCACCTGGTGATGCTCCTGGTGCACGAGGGGATCGCCTTCGACGAGGTGGTCGGCGAGCTCCGCGAGAGGAGTCGCTGAACCTGCGCTGCCTCGACCGGAGGCTCCTATACTTGGAGTATGAACACGCAGATTCTGTTCCGGAGCCGTCCCGCCGGCGAGCCTCACGAGAGCAACTTCAGGCGCGTTCAGCATGGCATCCCGACACCGATTGGGGGAGAGATTCTCTGCCGCACGATCTGGCTCTCGCTCGATCCTTACATGCGCGGCCGGATGAGCGAGGGGAAGAGTTACGCCGATGCCGTCGACTTCGGCGAGGTGATGCCCGGAGCGACGGTGGGCCAGATCGTCGAGTCGCACATCGAGGGATTTGCACCAGGCGAGCTCGTCGTCGGATACGGCGGGTGGCAGTCGTACTGGATCGCGGACGGGCATGGGCTTCGGAAACTCGACCCCTCGAGCGCGCCGATCTCGACCGCGTTAGGCGTGCTCGGAATGCCAGGCTTCACCGCGTACGTGGCTGTAATCGACATGACGGGGGCGACGAGCGGGGAGACGGTCGTCGTTTCAGCCGCCGCCGGCGCGGTTGGGTCCGCCGCGGGGCAGATCGCGAAGATCCGTGGCTGCAGGGTCGTCGGGATCGCGGGCTCCGACGAGAAGTGCCGATGGGCGACCGGCGAGCTCGGCTTCGACGCCTGCATCAACTACAAGACGGCGACCGATCTCGACGCCGCGCTGGCGAAAGCCTGCCCCGACGGGAGCGAGATCTACATCGAGAACGTCGGCGGAGTCGTCGGAGAGGCGGCGTTTCGCAATCTCAAAGTTGGAGCACGCGTTGCGCTCGTCGGGTTGATCGCGCATTACAACGAGCGCAAGCACCATCACGGACTCGACATCGCGCCGATTCTCTGGAAGAGAGCCACGATGCGCGGGATGATCATCAGCGACCACGCGAAGCGAATGCCGGAGTTCCTGCGCGACGCAGGCGCGTGGCTGCGCGAAGGGCGCCTCAAATATCGAGAAACGATCGTCGACGGTCTCGACAATGCCCCGCAGGCATTCCTCAAACTCTTCCACGGCGAGAACATCGGCAAGCTGCTCGTGCGCGTCGCAGACGATCCGACGAGGCCTTAGGAGTCCTCAGTCCTGAGTCCTGAGTCCTGAGTCCTAAGTCCTGAGTCCTCAGTCCTGAGTCCTGAGTCCTGAGTCCTGAGTCCTCAGTCCTCAGGACTGAGCACTGAGCACTGAGGACTGAGCACTGAGGACTGAGGACTGAGCACTGAGCACTCAGGACTGAGGACTGAGGACTGAGGACTGAGCACTGAGCACTCAGGACTGAGGACTGAGCACTGAGCACTCAGGACTGAGGACTCAGGACTGCCTACTTGAGCCACTTCTCCAACCAGCCGTGGACTTCCTCGTAGAACCGCCGGCTGTCTTCGCCCTTCGTGATCCAGTGGTTCGTGTCGGGCCAGACGAGCAGACGGCTCGGAACCTTCTGACGCTGAAGTAGCGCATACATCTCGAGTGCGTTGTTGAGCGGGACGCGGTAATCGTTCTCGCCGACGGAGACGAGCATCGGCGTCTTGAATTTCTTAGCGTAGTTCGCCGGGCTCTGGTCGAGCCATGCCTCCGGTTTCTCCCAGAAGGGGCCACTCATCATCAGTTCGCGGTGATAGATGGCGTCGCTCGTCGCCCACTGCGCGTAAAGGCTTGCGAGTCCCGCGTGACTGATGAGGCACTTGTAACGGTCAGTCGAGGCCTCCATCCAGTTCGCGAGATGTCCGCCATAACTCGCACCCGCCGCGCATTGGCGCGAGCCGTCGATGAAGGGGAAGAGACGGATCGCCTCGTCCGCTGCCTCGTTCACATCGTTCGCGGGACCGCGGAGCGGGTCGCCATCGATGTCGAGCGTGAACTGCTCGCCATACCCGGTCGAGCCGCGATAGTCGGTGGCGATGACGACGTAGCCCGGCTTTGCGAGCAGGTGGTAGTTCCACCGTTTGGAGATGACGTCGGTCCATTGGTTCGCGTGTCCGCCATGGATGAGGACGAGGAGAGGGTACGTCTTACTTTCGTCGAACGCGGGAGGGAGCGCGACGAAGCTGTGGATTCTGCGGCCGCTTTTCGCCGTGAACCAGAACTCGCGCAGCGGCTGCCAGTCGATCGCCGCGGCGTTCTCCGCGTTGAACGCCGTCAACGTCGTTTTCGTTCGCGTGCCGAGGTCGATTCTCACGACCTCCCCTGGACTGACTGCGCTTTCCCAGATCGCAAAGAGCGTGGGCGGCTTCAACATCTCGGGAATCGAGATGCCGCGGAATGCACCCTGAGGTGCGTCGATCGTGAGTTTCGGCTCTCCTCCCGCGACGGGAACCGACCAGATCCGAATATGCCCGCCATCTTCGGCGGTGAAGTAGATCGTCCTGGAGTCGGGGGTGAAGGCGAACGATCCGACGGAGCGATCGAACTTCGGCGCGATCTGTCGCGGCGAAGCAATCCAGGGCCACGCAGCGCACGCGAGGCGGTCGTGCGCATAGATGACTGCGGCGCCGGCGTTTGTCGTGAAGCAGAGGCTCTTGCCGTCAGGGCTGAACGACGGGCCGGCGTGCGAGATGTCTCCCGAGCTGAGCGCTTTAGGCTCGCCGCCGGCGAGAGACACCTCGAAGAGGTGAAACGCCGGTTCGCCATAGGCAGCGATGTCGAGATTCGTCGTCGCGTTGATCACGATCGACTTGGAGTCGGGAGCCCAGTCGGGATCGAGGCTGTCGCTCGAGCCTCCACTTCCCGCGCCGCGGAAGCCCTTCGCTTCGACGAGCTTCGTGCCGGCAAGGAGGTCGCGTGGCGCCGAAGAACCGTCGGCGGGGACGACGAAGAGATGCGTCTGTTTGTCGTCGAGCCACTTGTCCCACTGGCGGATGGGAAAGCCGTCGTAGGCGCGGACCTTCGACTTCGCGTCTTTCCTCTCGTCGTTCGCCTTCTTGTTCGCGTCCTCGTCGGCGACGCCGCGCCAGACCGCGCTCTGAACGAGGATCAGCTTCCCGTCGGGGCTCCACTTCGGCGCTCGCGCGCCTAACGTCAACTTCGTGATGCGCTGGGCCTCGCCGCCGGAGAGATCGAGGACGTAGAGTTGGTTCGCCTCGTCCCCGTCGCGCTTTGCAGTGAACGCGATCCTCTTGCTGTCGGGGCTCCACGCTGCGCCACTCTCGCCTCCCTTTCCGGCCGTGAGGCGGCGCGGCTTCGCGCTGCCGTCGGCTGGAACGATCCAGATGTCGGAAACCTCGTCCTTCTCGTCATATGCCGACTCGGTCACCGAGGTGAGCACCCACCGGCCGTCGGGAGACGGAGTTGGAGAGCCGACCGATTTGAAGAGAAAAAGGGTCTCGTGGTCGATCGGCTTCTTGTCTGCAGCGTGGAGCACCGCGGCCGTGATCAGTGTGAGCGACAGGGCGAGGGCGAGGCGAGCGATGGGCATGGAGCTCCTCCGGAGTGAGGGTTGGCGCCCGCATGCGAAGGGCCGCGCGGGACGCGGAGAATTCTACAGTGTGAATGCTCAGAGGCCGAGCAGATAGCCTGCGTAGAGGATCATGTTGCCCTCGGTTCGGACGTCGGCTTCGTTTAACCCTTCGGTGCCGCCCGCCGCCGCTCAGTGCGGCCGCGCAGTTGCCCACAGGCCGCGGCAATCTCGTTCCCTTTCGAGCGACGAACGGTAACAGGAACGCCATGGCGCATGAGGGCTGAGGCGAAACGGTCGATCGCGGCGTCCGTCGGGCGCTTCATCCAGGAGGGGAGCGCCGGGTCGGGATTGAACGGGATCGCGTTGACCTTGAACCGGCCGCCGCGGAGGAGCTTCGCGAGCGTGGCCGCGTCGGCGACCGAATCGTTCCAGCCGGCGAGAAGGACGTACTCCGCGGTGATGTCGCGCCCCGTCTCGAGCGGGAAGCGGCGAAGGCTCGCGATCAGCTCCTCGAGCGGGTATTTCTTCGTGATCGGCATGATCTCTTCGCGCCGCTCGCGGTCGGGGGCGTTGATCGAGACGGCGAGGTTAGGTCGCCGCTCGAGCTTCGCAAGCTCCTCGATCCCCGGGATGATTCCGGCGGTCGATACCGTGACGCGCTTCAGTGAGATCGACTGCTCCATGATCTCGAGTGACGTTGCCACGTGCTCGAAGTTGAGCATCGGCTCGCCCATCCCCATGAACACCACGTTGAGCGCCTCGTTCGCGACACCCTGCTCGTGCCGGACGCGGTGGATCTGGCCGACGATCTCGGCCGGCGTCAGGTTCCTCCCTGCGCCGAAGAAGCCGGTGACGCAGAACGTGCAGCCGACGGCGCAACCCGCCTGCGAGGAGAGGCAAAGCGTCGTCCGCGATCCCATCGGCATGTAGACCGCCTCGATGAGTGCGCCATCCTCGAGCGTAAAGAGGTACTTGACGCTGCCGTCGTGGGCAGGCTCGGTGCGCTCGCGGGCGACCGGAAAGGCGAGTGAAAAGCGTGCCGCGAGATCGGCGCGTGCCTCCCGGGAGAGGTTCGACATCGACTCGAACGAATCGACGCCGCGCGCGTAGATCCATTCCTGGACCTGGCGAATCCGGAACGATGGAGCGACGAATGGAGCGAGCGCCGAGGCGACGTCGCCGGGCGCCAGGTCGTAGAGGTTAACCCTCCGAGTCGTCGTGTGCGGTCGTTCCATTGAGGCGCTTCGGCGCTTTCACCTTCCTCGTCGGGTCGATCCCGACCGAGCGGAGAAAGCGAAGATCGTTCAGATTGATCCGAAACTGGGCGCCACCCGAAAGATTCCCCTGAGACTTGGCGACGGTCTGGCCATGCGTGACCGTCTCGGCTTCGCCGTCGCGACCGACCCCGATCGTGGCGTCGAGGAACACGTAGAGGTCGAACCCCTCGTCGCGCATTTTCTGGATCTGTGCATTCACTGCCTCGGAGCTCGAGATCGACTCATTGATCGCGTCCCCCAGCTCCTTGATCAGCTGCTTCAGTCGGTCGTCCACGAGCTCTCCTCTCCCAATCGTTATCGCATCCGCCCGTGGATCGCGCAAGATATCGCCTGAGGCTAGACCGGAGTACACTATTTGCGCTTCGTCCCGCCCGACTCCACCTTGCGTCTCAGGTCGAACCAGAGCTCCGACCAGTAGCCCATGTACTTCCACCGTCCCCAGCGCTCGTAAAGCGCGAGCATCTCGTTGTCGCTCGCCTCGGCGCCGCGGAGATGGCGCCGCCGGACGTGGGCGCGAAACTCGGTGTCGACGGCGATGCGATCGTGCCGTCCGTCCATCGCGAGGAGGTGTGCCGAACCGTAAGGGCCGATGCCTGGAAGCCTCCGGTACGACTTGAACAGCTCTTCGGTCGAGAGCGCTCCGTTCGCGATTTCAGCGAGGTCGAGCTCACCGCTGACGATCCCTTCGGCGAGCGCGCGCACGTAAGGCGCGCGATAACCCATACGGCAGCGCTCGCGAAGCTCGCTCTCGCCGAACGCCGCAACCTGCGCCGGGATCGGAAACGCGCGACCTCCCGATGCAGACGGCTCGCCACACGCCTCGACGAGGAGCGTGACCATCCGGACTGTCTGCGCCCAGACGGTGTTCGTCGTCGCGACGATCTTCACCGCGTCTTCGAAGAGCGTGCTGCCGCAGAGAAGCCTGCCGAACTTCGCCTCGACGACGGCGCGATGCGACTTTCGCTTTCCGCAGAGCGCGTGAAACTCGCCCAGCTGCAGATCGAGCTGCAACATGCGCCGGATCCTCGTGCGGAGCTCCTCGCGCAGCGGCGCAATGTTGCGCTTGGACTCGACGACGAGTTTGCCCGAGTCGAAACGGATCGAAATCTCGATTGCGCCGACTCCCTCGAACGACTCGATTCGATGTAACACCCCTCGCTCGGCGTCCCAGCGGAACGGCGGCATGACGTACCAGCCGTGCGAGACGACGGTCGACTCGAGTGAGAAATCGGCGGGGGCTGCGATGGTTAGGCGGCTCATCGTGAACGCGAAATGCGGATTGCGGAGTGCGGAATGCCGCATGAATACGAAATGCGGATTGCGGAGTGCGGAATGGAGTGCGGAATGGAGTGCGGAATGCCGAGGCGCGCGTGCCGAGGGCATGCGACTGTTGCCTTGAGTCTCGATTCCACAATCCACATTCCGCAATCCGCAATCCGCATTCGCTACTTCAGCTCGATCATCACGACCTCGGGCGACATTCCGAAGCGCACCGGCACGAGCCAGTATCCGGCTCCGGTCGTCACGTACATCTGTGTCGCCTCCTTCTGGAAAAGTCCCATGTCATACGGAATGAAGACGCCGGCGAGCGACCAGCCGAGCCAGCGGATTCCGAACTGGCCGCCGTGCGAGTGTCCTGCGAGAACGAGTGGGATCCGCCGCGCCACCGCTTCGGGAAAGACGCGCGGCTGATGCGAGATGACGATGACCGGCGCGCCATCGGGGCGGCCACGCAACGCCGCGTCGATGTCAGGCTTCAGCGCGTCGCGCCCCGCATAGTCCGAAACGCCGGCGAGCCAAAGCACGGTCTGCCCGCGCAGCACGCCGGTCCCCTCGTTCACGAGCAGACGCACCCGCGTCCGCTTGAGCTGACGTATGACCGAGCGCGGCTCACCATACATTTCGTGGTTGCCGAGGACGGCAGTAATCGGCGTGCCCGCGCCGATCGGCTCGAGCCCTCGGAGGAACTTCGGCACGAAGTAAGGGTCGTCATCGAGGAAATCGCCCGCGACGACGACATGGTCGGGTCTCTGTTCCATGACGGCGCGGCTGATTCTCGCGAGCCTCCCCGGACGGCTAAAGAGACCGACGTGAAGGTCGGAGATCAGCGCAATCCGCATGCCGCGCAGCTCGGGAGGCAGCCCCGCGAGCGTGACCGGAACCCGCTCGACGCTGATTGGGACGAGAGCCTGGACGAAGCCGACGACGGTGATGATCCCGAACGCAACGAAGAAGAGCTCGGAGACGATCCGCCCGAACTGTGCGAGCCGTTCCTTCTTCCGCGCCACGAAGAACCAGACGATTGCGACGAGCGCGATGACCGAGACGTGGAGGAGCGAGAAGGTGATCCAGTAGAACCAGGGAGGGGCAAGGATGCTCCGCGTCACGCGGAACCAGCCGGAGAGACGGCTCGTGACGATGAACGGGAGGACGAGCCAGAAGAGGTTCGAGCCGATCGCGATCGCGGCGAAGATGCGCCGCCCGCCGCGGTGGAAAAGGCAGTAGCACTTCCAGCTCGCCCAGCTGATTCCGACGAAGACGAGCGTCACTAGAGCGAGGATCGCGATGCCGGCGGCGCTCATCGATTCGTTCTACGTGTGGGAGTGCTTCTCGTTCTCGCCCCGGGCGCGCAGACGCCGCGGTGGCCGGATGCTGTAGTTGGAGGCGACGGTCGGGATCGAACCGACGAATGAGGGTTTTGCAGACCCTTGCCTTACCACTTGGCTACGTCGCCCCTCCGGCACAGGGGGAGTAAGTGTAGTGAACCGGGGGGGAAGGGTCAATATTCGCTACCTTTTCACCTTCTCGAAATCGATGAAGCCGCGTTCGACGTCGACGGAAACGAGTCGGACGCGGACGAGCTGGCCGACCTCGAGTTTCCTGAAACCTGTCGTTAGGCGCCCCTCGACCGGAGGATGGAGCACGCGCACCCACGTTCCCTTGTTCGAGGCGCCGGTGACGAGCGCGTCGAAGCTCTTGCCGACGTGAGGCAGCAGCAGCTGCGCTGCCGCCGATTTGTAGACGCGGCGCTCGACCTTGTTCGCTGCGTTCTCCTGGTCGGAGCAGTGCTGCGCGAGCGAGACGATCTCGTCGTTGCCATACGGCGACGGCCTCCCCGCGAGGGCGGCCTTCAGAAGTCGCTGCGTGATGATGTCGGGGTAGCGCCGGTTGGGTGCGGTCGAGTGCGAGTAGTCCCTGACCGCGAGACCAAAATGCCCGATCCCAGGCTTCCCTGGCAGCTGGACCGCATACTCGCCGCGACCCATCAGCTTGACGATCGACAGGGAGAGGTCGGGGAAGCGGAGCGGATCGGCTTCGCGCCTGCGGATCAGGAACGCTTCGAGCGCCTTCGAGTCGGGGAATTCGGGGAGTCTCTCATCGAGCTCGCGGGCGAGAGCGACGATTCGGAGCCAGCGTTCCGGCTCGCGGACGACGCGCCGGAATGTCGGGAAGCCCTTTGACATCAGGAAGCGTGCGGTGGCTCCATTCGCGGCGATCATGAAGTCCTCGATCAACTCGTGCGCGCGGTTTTTCCGCGAAGCCTGGAGGTCGACGACTTTGCCGTTTGCGAGCACGGCGCGCGCCTCGATCGTCTCGAGGTCGAGAGCGCCCTCCTCGACGCGACGCGCCCGCAGCTTCTGCGCGACTTTGTCCTGCGCGATGAGTTGCTCCTGGAGTCCCGCCGCCGCGACCTTCTCCGGAACCGCGCCGCGGCCCTCGAGCCATGCGCCGACCGCCGAGTAGGTGAGCTTCGCCTTGTTCTTGACGCGTGCGCGGTAGTGGGACGACGCCTTGACCACGCCTCCTCGACCGACCTCCATGTCGGTGACGATCGCGAAGCGATCCTCTCCCTCGTTGAGTGACGTCAGGCCGTACGAGAGCTTCTCGGGAAGCATGTTGAAGATCACGGTGGGGCAGTAGACGCTCGTCGTGTTGTGTTTCGCGCGGCCGTCGACCTTCGAGCCCTTGCGCACGTGCGAGTCGACATCGGCGATCGCGATGAGAATTCGCGTCGAGTCCTTCGATACTGGCTGCGAGACGCTCAGCTGGTCGAGATCGCGGCTGTCGTCGTTGTCGATCGAGCACCATGGGAGCTCGCGGAGGTCACGGACCTCGCCGTCCGACGCATCGACCGGTCCGCTGATCTGATTCAACTCGCGGACGACATCGGCTGGAAAGGCGTGAAGCAGTCCGTATTCGGTCATCGCCTCCCGTGCGATCGCGGTGAGCTGCATCTCGGGCGTCTGCAACGGAGTCTTCGGCATCGTGCGGTTCTCCCTTCGCGGGGAGATCATACCCGCTCCGGGAGCTCGGTACTGCTCCCCGGAAATAGGTGGCCAGTCGCTGGTAGCGCTTGCCCGGGAGATCGAGGAGCGAGGAGGAGGCGATGCGGGGCCATCGCTGACGACGAGCGACGATGAGGTCGCGGGGCAACCGCTACCAGCCCGGAGGGTTGTGGCGCGACGGCCTCGCTCGCATTGTCGCTCCTCCTCGACGATGTCCCAGCATCGCCTCGTCGTCGCTTCGCGCGATCGAGGCCGTCGCGCTCACAACGACTGGCCACGTATTTCCTCCGGTTCGCCTCGTCCGCGGATGACGGGATCCTCGTGTCGTTCGAGTCGATCGGCTTCGATGACCTTCACGCGCTGGCGGAAGCGGCCCGCGCGCTCGACGGAGTCG
The DNA here is from genome assembly GCA_016184115.1 of Acidobacteriota bacterium. GTDB lineage: Bacteria > Acidobacteriota > Thermoanaerobaculia > Gp7-AA8 > Gp7-AA8 > JACPDH01. The sequence goes on from JACPDH010000033.1 coordinate 36,794, forward strand.
TCGCCGCGATTCCAGGTCATGCGTCTGTTCTCGTCCTCGCGCGTGACAGCGCGCTGACGGGAGCGATCGAGGCGGCGATCAAGGGCGTCATCGACCGCGGCCTTACCGCGCGGAGCCTAACCGAGTTGGAACGCCACGAGCTCGAGGTCGATTTCGCGGACGAGCACGCGCCCGACATGCAGCTTCTGCTCGCGCGGGCCGGTCTCTCGAAAGCGGATCTCCTCGCCCGCATCGCGTCACTCGAGCTCCGCGCGCGCTATCTCGGGTTTCTCCCCGGCTTCGCGTACCTCGAAGGATGGCCCGAGGACTGGTCGCTTCCGCGACGGGCAACCGTGCGGGAGCGCGTACCCGCGGGTTCGTTCGGCATCGCGGGAGCGATGGCGGGCTTCTATCCGGGGGAGAGCCCTGGGGGATGGAACATCATCGGCAGAACGTCCGCAACTTTGTGGGATCCGTCTGGCGTGCGGCCTAACACCATTGCCGCGGGTGATTTCGTCACGATCCGAGCGGGTCGTTTCATTGCGGCTCAAGACGCCGCGCCGACGCCGGCATTCGGCGCTGAAGCGCTCGCGGAGGTCGTGGCGCCGGGTGTCGCGACGATCGTCGCGGGTGAGCCCGACATGGAGCGATACGAGCATGGAATCGCGCCGGGAGGCGTCTTCGACGAGGCGGCGTTGCGACTCGCGAACTGGCTCGTGGGCAATGGAAACGGGGCGATGGCGCTCGAGTGCGCGGCGCTCGGGCCGAGACTGCGCTTTCATGTGCCTTGTACGATTGCGATTGCGGGAGCGGAGGTCGACGCGACGGTCGACGGCGCGCGCGTGCCGATGCGGGCGAGGATCGAAGTCGCTACCGGGACGATGCTCGAGGCCGGCCCGGTGCGTGGCGGCATGCGCGCGGTCATCGCGTTCCGTGGCGGACTCGTCGCGGGCGAGCCGCGATGGAGCCCCCGTCCCGCGCGGCTCGCTCGGGGCGATCGGATATTCGGCGCAGGAGTTGAGGCGCGCACGCTTCCGCTCATCCCTCCGCCGTCGGGCGATCGGTTCGCGATCACGGCCCACGCCGGTCCTCACGACCTCGACGTTGCGCTTCTCGAGCACATCACGAGTCGTGCGTGGAAGGTGACGCCGTCACTCGACCGGACGGGAATCAGGCTCGCGGCTGGTGCGCCTCCCGCAGAGATCCCCGCGCTTCTCCCGTCATGCGGCATGCGCGCCGGCTCAGTCCAGTGGCACCCAGGAGGCGAACTGGTCGTGATGGGACCAGACCACCCGATCACCGGTGGCTACCTGCAGCCGCTCACCGTTCCTGGGCGGGAGCTGTGGAAGGTTGCGCAGCTTGCACCGGGCGACGAGGTGCGATTCGTCCTGGAGACGCAGCCCCTCGCCCGTCCTACATACCCTTGCGCGACGACACTTCGAACTCGGGGTTCCTGAGGGTGACGGCGACTTTGGCCAGTCTCTCGTCCATCGACTTCGTGCCGGTGTAAAGGCCGAGCAGGTAATAGCCGTTGTTCTTGTTCTCGATCATCTTCAGCGGAATCTCGAAGCTGGTCGCCTGGCGGTAGTACTCGCCCCCGGTGTCCTCCGCGAGCCGCACGAGGTTCTGCTCGCTCGCGTGGAAGCGTACGTTTCGCATCAGGTGCATTGGATACACGGTGACGTTCGCGCGCTGGATCGCGACGAGCATCGGATCGAACCAGACCGCGTCGTTCTCGGGGATCTGTGCCGAGAAGTCGGACGCTTCGCCGATTCCGGGTGAAAAGAGAAGCAGCGCCTTACGTGCCGGGATCGTCTTCGTCGCATCGGCGAGCAACTCGAGCCCGTCGTAGATGCGTCCCGTTTCGTTGATCATTGCCCGGAGATTGAGATGGCTGAGGATCGCATCGTCCGCCGGTTTCTCGGGATAGCTCGTGATTCCGTTGGAGAACGTCGCCGCTTCTTCGATCGCCTTCTTCAGTACCGGCTTGTCGGAAGTGAAGTCGGCGTAGAGCTTGAGGCGGAGGTCATAGCCCGCGACCGCGACCTTGTCTTCCGGGCGGATCCGCTTCTCGACGAATTCGAGTGAGGCGCGTCGCGCGGCGATGAGGTCGTTCTGGAAGCGTGTGCGGAACGAGGGATCGGGATAGGTGTGAAAGAAGAGGACGAAGTAACGGATGTCCTTGACCCGCTCGACTTTGAACTCCGCCTTCGCCTCGGGGACGGTCAGCAGCCTGCGGTTCGTGAAGTACTCCATCGACTCGACCGGCTTCTGTTCGCCGTCGATCTTGACGACGAAGTCGTCCTTCGTTAGGCCCAGAATCTGGTTTCCCTTGCGGTCGGTTACGGTGACGTCGAGGAGAACGAGATTGACGTCGAGCTTCTCTTCGTACTTTGGCGCGTCCTGCGCCATCGCGGGCAGGGCAAGCGCGAGCGTCAGCGCCGCCGCGGCAATCGTGGATCTCATGTTCGTTGTCCTCCGTGGTGTGGCAACGGGTAGCGTATCGCGCCGATTTCGACTTGCCGAAACATAGGTGTGAACTCGAAACACTCGCCTCTCAGCTCGGTTACAGCTCGTTTCCAGAGGATGAGCCCCGTCCCGCGGCGCACGGGAAACCTCGCAGCCCCTTCGATCGTTAGAATCTTTGCCATGAACCGCAAAGCTCTCGCTCTCGCCATCGTCGTCATCCTCGGTTGCCGCGAACATGCTTCCCCGACTCTGGCCGCGGAGCGCGCCGGCGGCGCGGGCGACTCGGGTGTCCGAAAGCAATCGGCGCCGATTCCCGCGAGTGTGGGTGAGGCGCGCAAGACGCCGGTCGTCCGGGTCACCCACGACATCATGCCCGCCGTCGTCAACATCCAGACCGAGTCGGTCATCCGGCAGCGGCAGTTCGACATCTTCTTCGGTACGCCGCGCCAGCGGTCGTTCAAGACGCAGTCGGTCGGATCGGGCTTCGTCTGGGCTTCCGACGGAATCATCGTCACGAACGCACACGTGATCGAAGGAGCGTCGACGATCACCGCGATCTTCCACGACGGGACGGAGAGCGAGGCAACGGTGATCGGCGTCGATCCCGACAGCGACCTCGCGGTGCTCCGCGTCGAGGCTCGGGACTTGCCGTCAGCGCCGATCGGCACGTCGTCCGACCTGCAGATCGGTGAACCGGTGATTGCGATCGGCAATCCATTCGGCCTCAGCGGCACGGTGACCACCGGAGTGCTCTCGGCGACGGGGCGCTCGGTCCCTTCGCGCGAGCAGGCGCGCACCTTCACGGACTTCATCCAGACCGACGCCTCGATCAATCCTGGCAATTCGGGCGGCCCTCTCGTGAACATCGAAGGGAAAGTCATCGGTATCAATACCGCGATTTATGCCGACGCGCAGAACATCGGCTTCGCGATCCCGGTCGACCGCGCGAAGAAAATCGTCGAGGATCTCCGGCAGTACGGCGAAGTGCATCGCGTCTGGATCGGGCTGGGTACCGCGACGCTGACTCCGGAGGAGGCGCGGCGCGTCGGCATGCCGCCGATGCGCGGTGCGCTCGTCACGCGCGTCTTCGGCTCCTCTCCCGCAGACAAGGCGGGGATCAGGCCGGGAGACGTGATCATCGCCGTGAACCGGTTGCCGATCGAATCGCGTGAGGCGTTCTCGACGTCGACGGCCACGGCAACCGCGGGGCAGCGCATCGCGGTTCGCATCCGCCGTGAAGACGACACGGTCGAACTTCATCTCGTGCCGGTTGATCCTCCCGCCGACCTGGGGCTCGTATTGCTACGCGACATCAGTGGACTCGGCGTGCGCGAGGCCGCGGGCACACTGCTCGTGAACGACGTGGAGCAGGGCTCCCGAGCGGCGGAAGTTGGGCTGCGTGGGGGCGACACGATCGTCGGCGTCAACGGCGTGAGGGTCGACAGCGTGAAGGCGCTCAACCAGGAGGTCACGCGTGGCGCCGATCGCTCGTCGATCGTCCTTGCAGTCGCGCGCGGCCGGTACGTCTACACGCTCACGTTCCCGACGGGCAACTGAGTGCGATTCAGATCCAGGCGGTAAGAACGCGCACGCCGAGAGGGGTGCAATAGGGCCCGTAGCCACAATGGCCTGAACATAAGAGGAAGAGGCCGAAGTTAGAACGATGAACGATGAAGTTTGAACCCAGAAACGGGCCCCGGGCGGGGGGGTCAGGGTTCAGCATTCAAACTTCTACGTTCTAACTTCGAGACTTTCGTCCCTAGTTCAGGCCATTGCCCGTAGCCCTCATTCGCCGCAACCCTTCCAGAAAATTTCGTGCAGCTTCGCAGTTCAAGGGTAGGGAATCGGGCTGGGCAGACACTCCATACATGAAGGAGGGGCTCTCGTGGCCCCGAGATGGCGAAGCCGGCTTCGTCGAGGTAGCGCTGATCCGTCTCCGTGTCGCACGACAAACATCGTTGGGGCACGGAACGTTCTTTGCAGCGCCTCGTCGGCGAGCCGGGCGACGTCAATGAAACCCCTGCTGGTTGCCGGAATGATGCGAAGCAAGTTCGCACTGATGCGCAGCAGCATGGCAGGGGTGTCTGTTTCGTTGTCTCGCATCGAACGATCATGAGCGACGAGTTGATTGAGCTGCCCATGGCCGAGACCGAAGATCCTTCCCACGAACTGAGGGCCTTGCGCCGCAAGGTCGCGGAGCTCGAAGAGAGGCTCGAACGCTCGAGTTTCGAGATGTGCATGCGCGGTCTCTTCGATGATCTCTTCGAAGGGATCCAGCTCGTTGACCAGGAGTATCGTTACCTCTACGTCAACGACACCGCGGCGCGCCAGGGGAGGCGCTCGCGGGACGAGCTCGTCGGGCGTCGCATGGTCGATGTCTATCCTGGGATCGACACGACAGAAATGTTTCAGCGACTGCGACGCTGCATGATCGACCGTGCGCCGCAGCAGATGACGAACCACTTCGAGCACGCCGACGGCCACCGGGCCTGGTTCGAGCTCCGATTCCGGCCCGTGGCGATGGGTGTCCTCGTTCTCTCGGCCGACATCTCGGCGGAGAAGGCTGTGGCGGCAGAGCTTCGAGGGAGCAAGGAGCATCTGGCCGCGACGCTCGAGTGCATGACGGACGGCGTCATCTCCACGGGAGTCGGCGGACGCGTGCGGATGCTCAATCACGCCGCGGAGCGCTTGACGGGGTGGAGCGCGGACGAAGCGAGAGGCCGGGAGCTCGACGACGTCGTCCGGATTCTCGACAGCCAGTCGCTCGAGCGCGTCGAGCAGGTCGCCGAGCGGGTTCTTCACGACGCACTCCGCGTCGGAACGATGAGGGGCACGTTGCTCGAGGCGCGCGATGGAGCGCGTACGCCCGTCGCCTGCTCCGGCGCTCCGATCCGCGACGCGGCCGGGGCGATTCGCGGCGTCGTCATCGCCTTGCGCGACGTGAAGGAGGAGCATGCTCTCACCGAGATGCTCCAGCGGGCGCAGAAGATGGAGGCGTTAGGCCGTCTCGCGGCCGGCGTCGCGCACGACTTCAACAACCTGCTCACCGTGATCGCCGGCTACAGCGACATCGTGCTCGGCAGGCTTCCCGCGAACGATCCGTCGCGCGCCCCGGTCGGGCAGATCCGCAAGGCCGGAGAGCAGGCGGCCGTCCTCACGCGACAGCTCCTCGCCTTCAGCCGCCAGCAGGTCATGGAGCCTGCCGTCGTCGACCTCAACGCCATCGTCACGGAGACGCACGCGATGCTCGAGCGGGTGCTCGGCGAGGACATCGCCATCGCTACAGCCTGTGCTCCGGAGCTCGCCGGCGTGCTCGCCGATCCCGGAAAGATCGCGCAGGTGATCATGAACCTCGCGGTGAACTCGCGCGACGCGATGCCTATCGGAGGACGCCTGACGATACAGACCGCGAATGTCGAGCTCGACGAGGCATACGTCAATGCCCACGCCGAAGTGAGGCCGGGTCCTTACGTGCTGCTTGCGGTCAGCGACACCGGCTGCGGCATGGACGCCTCGACACAGGCGCGGATCTTCGAACCGTTCTTCACGACGAAAGAGGCGGGCAAGGGGACGGGGCTCGGCCTCGCGACCGTCTTTGGAATCGTGAAGCAGAGTGGAGGGCACATCTGGCTTTACAGCGAGCCCGGCCACGGCACGACCTTCAGAATCTACCTCCCGATTGCTGGCGCCAGGCCGCCGGCAAAGCGTCCGGCGGTTGCCGGCAAGGAGCTCGGTGGACGTGAGACGATTCTCGTCGTCGAGGACGACGATGCCGTGCGCGAGATCGTCGTCGAAGGCCTCCGCGGCTTCGGGTATCACGTACTCGAAGCGCGAGACGGCAACGAGGCGATCGCGATCGCGGAAACGCACGAGACGCGGATCGACCTTCTGATGACCGACGCGGTGATGCCTGGCCTCCCTGGGCGGGTCGTCGCGGAGCGCGTCGCCGCCTTGCGTCCAGGCGTCCGAATCCTCTTCGTCTCCGGCTATACGGAGGATGCCGTCGTGCGCCATGGCCTCCTCGACGAGAAAGTCGCATTCCTGCAGAAGCCATTCATGCCCGCCTCGCTCGCGCGGAAAATCAGGGAGCTGTTCGCGCAGTAAGAAACGCGGGCTAGGAGCCTGCGCGGTAGAAAACCGCCCGGCTGCGAACGTGGTGTCGGCGGCCCAGATTCGGTCGAATCTGGGCTCGCCGCTCCACGTTCTCGCTGTCGGGCGTTTCTACCGCGCAGACTCCTAGGTCCAATGGCCTGAACTTAGGGACGTAACTCTCGAAGTTAGAACGTAGAACGATGAATGCTGAACCCTGAATCCCCGCCCGGGGCTCTTTTCTGGGTTCAAACTTCATCGTTCATCGTTCTAACTTCAGCCTCTTCATCTGATGTTCAGGCCATTGGGGCGATGTCCTCCATCCGCGTTGACGCCCGGCACCGGGGCGCTTAGCATCCCGATGCGCGGTATATGGAAGTCGCTTTGAAGGCTGGGCGAGCGAATGAGTCTGAGCGGCGAGAGGATTGGCCGGATCCGCATCACAGAGCGCCTGGGGGCGGGCGGGATGGGCGAAGTCTACGGCGGCATCGACGAGACGCTTGGCCGCCGCGTTGCCGTGAAGGTCATCCACGCGCGGCACCGGCTCAACACGGAAGCGCGCGCCCGCCTCACGCGCGAGGCGCAGGTCCTCTCGCAGCTCGATCACCCAAACATCTGCAAGGTCTTCGACTACGTCGAAGGTGACGAATCCGATTACCTCGTCCTCGAGCGCGTCGAAGGGCGCGTCCTGCGCGAGGTCGTTTCCGCGGGGAAGCTCACCTTCGCCGAGCGGCTCGCGATCGCGGAGTCGATCGCCGCGGTCCTCGTCGAAGCGCACCGTCGCGGCGTCATCCATCGCGACCTCAAGCCCGAGAACGTGATGATCGCGACGTCGGGTGAGGTCAAGGTGCTCGACTTCGGCCTCGCGCGCGTCGTGACCTCCGGGGTATCGAGCAACGTGCCCGACCGGACGGCCGAAGTTCCGTTGCCCGGAGAGGCATCGGACGCCGACGACACGGCGGTCCAGCCTGGCGCCACGCCTCCCGGCGATGCAGTGATCACCGACGAGCATGCGGTCGTCACGCGTTGGGGCTCGGCGATTGGTACGCCTCGCTACATGAGCCCCGAGCAGGCGCGTGCGACGGCGCTCTCGCCGGCGAGCGACATGTTTGCCTTCGGACTGCTGCTGCAGTTTCTGTTCACCGGGGAGGATGCCTACGGCGACACGTGGGACGTGAACGCGCTCATGATTCGCGCGGCACACGCGCAGACCGGGCCGATCGAAGGTGTCGACCACGAAGTGACCGCGTTGATTCGCGCGCTCGAGCAGCCGGCGCCGACCGATCGTCCGACCGCGGCCGCCGCGCTCGCGCGGCTCCGCTCGATCATCGACCGTCCGCGCCGCCGCGCGAAGCGGCTCCTCGTCGCGGCACTCTGCATCGCGACCCTCGCCGCGGGGGCGAAGTACACATGGGACCTCCGGCGCGAGCGCGCCTCGGCTGAAGCCGCACGTCTAGAAGCGCAGAAGCGGAGAGGAGAAGCCGAAGAGCTCGTCGGATTCATGTTAGGCGACCTCCGGAAGAAGCTCGAGCCGCTCGGGCGTCTCGACGTCCTCGACGAAGCGGGGACGAAGGTGCTCGACTACTATGCGGGGCTCGACCTCGCGCAGCTCTCGCCCGACGAGCTCGCGCGCAACGCGAAGGCGCTCACGCAGCTCGGCGAGGTGCGCGTCGCGCAGGGGAAGCTCCCGGAGGCGACGAAGGCGTTCGAAAAGTCGCTCGAGCTCGCAAACGCGGCGTGGACGACGAACCCGTCCGACCCGGCGCTAAGGCTCGCGGTGGGTACGAGCCACTTCTGGATCGGCAACGCGGCGCGGATGGAGGGTGACCTCCCGAAGGCTCTCGCGGAGTGGCGCAAGTACCTGGCGATCGCCGAGGAGCTCTCGAAGCGGTATCCCAAGAGCGAGGAGTACGAGCTCGAGCGTGCCTATGGACACGGCAACGTCGGCCTAGCGCTCGAAGGGATCGGGAAATTGGACGAGGCACTGGGTCACTACCGGCGAAGCCTCGAGATCAAACAGCGCCGGCTCGATCGCGATCCGATGAAGGCGGCGTTGAGGGCGGACGTTGCGGCTTCGACGAACAAGGTTGGCGGACTCCTCCTAAAACTCGGACAAGCGACCGCTGCACGCGAAGCATTCGAGAAAGAAGTCGCGATCCGAAAGGCGATCTCCGACGAAGATCCAGCCCACATGAAACGTCGCGATCTTTTCGCGACCTCGCTTGACTACCTCGCAACTGCCTTGGTCGCGGGAGGTGACCTCGAGGCGGCGAAGGTAAACGTCGAGGCGGAATTTGCGATTCGCCAGGAGCTCGTGGCCCACGACCCGGAGAATGTGCAGTGGCTGCATCACCTCGGTATTGTGCAGATTCAACGCGCCACGGTTCAGCGCCTTCGTGGCGATGTTGGCGGCGCGGCGACGTCGCTTGCAAGCGCACGACGCAATCTCGAACAGGCCCTCGATCAAGAGCCGAATCGCCCGATTTGGAAGCGTGAGCTCGCACAGATCGATGTCGGGAGCGCGAATGTACACCTGCTTCGGAGGGACTCCAGCTCTGCCCTGCGAACGGTCGATCGCGCGATCGTTACGCTCGCCGCTCTCGATGTTGGGGATCCAAAGGTCGCACTCATCTTTGCCGAGGCGAGGCTCATGCGCGGGGACGCGCTCGCAGCCACGAGACGCGATGCCGACGCGAACGCTGAATGGCGTTTGGCGGAAGAAGTGCTTTCGAAGAACGTGGTTGGGGTGGCTGAGGCACGCGCGCTAGATTGCCGCGCGCGTTTGCTATTCCTGCTCGGGCGTGACACCGAGGCGAAGGAGATCGTCACGAAACTCTCAGAGTCCGGTTACCGGCATCCTGACCTCCTGGCGGTCTGCAGGGGTCGAGGCTGCTGAACATCAACCCCGATCTTGAATTAACTTGGAGGTGCTGATGGCGAACATCCCGATCACCGTGACTATCGACCCTAACAACAACGTGCGCTGCAATCCGGACAGCGCGAAGGCGCATCTCGGCGACAATACGATCGTCTGGCGGGCTGGCACACCAGGCATGTCGATCGACTCGGTGACGATCGAGCCGTCGTCAGGGCAGCCAGCATGGCCCGGTTCGTCGCCGGCGAAGCAGCCCGACGGAACGGTCTCGGCGACCGACCCGGTGGCGTCCGCGCCAGGCCGACAGCGCTACAAATACTCGGTCTCCGTAACAAAGAACGGGCAGAGTTTTTCGGTCGACCCGGAAGTCGACAACGATCCGACCCCCTAGCGCGACCCGAACGCGGAACTTCCTTCCTTGCGGCGCTCCGGATCTTCCGGAGCGCCGTGGTCGTCTCGGGCGAACACCTTCGGTCCGTCGTCAGCTTTGCCCCGGCCTCGCATGGGCAAGAGAGAGTTACTGACAAGTCGGCGGTTTGTGCTACAGCGGACCGAGCATCGATTGCGAGCACGGGCCAGTTGTCATCCCGACGAGCGAAGCGAGGAGGGATCTCGCAGGCTGGTACAAGCGAGGTATGTTTGGTCGAATGTTCGTCCGAACCTGAGAGGTCCCTCGCTCCGCTCGGGACGTCTACCACAGCCTAACTCACCCGCTCCCGGCGCTCCATTGCCAACTCGGCCTCGAGGCTTTCGCGATCGCGAAGCGCTGTCGTATGACTAAAGCACGTGCGGTTTGTCATCCGGACGATCCCGCGAAGCGGGAGAGGAGGGATCTCGCAGGTTGGTACTCTCCTGCAGCCTGCCGCTTCTCCCGTGGCGAGAGTGCCCTAACATGAAGAGTCCATCCATTCCCGTATCGGGGGACCGTCGGGACGACATCGGTTTCCAGCGTGGCGTGATACGAAAGACTTTCGCAGCAGAAAAGGGCTCGGGGCGGGGGTGTATGGCTTCGCAGTTCCTCGCTGATCGCTCTCACTGCAGCCTCTTCCCTTAGTGCCCCGTTCGCTACTTTCGACGACGCATTCCGTGGCGCCGCGGCGCCGTCTGTTTCGTTGTCGCTCCTCAGCGATGTCCCTGCATCGCCTGCGTCGCGACGCCTCGCATCCGACGCCTCGGCACTCACGGCCTGTGTAGCCGAATTTAGCGAACGGGGCACTTAGTGACAAGTCAGCGGTTTGCGCTACACCATCGGGCGTGTCGTCCCGAGCGAAGCGAGGGACCTCTCAGGGGTGTGCCGAGCATGCTCGACAGCTCGGAAGTGAAAGTCTTCTACCCAACCTGATGGAGGTGAAGGGTTAGCGAAGCGCAAGGAGGACGCCGCGAGGCCAGTCTGAAAGAAGCGTGGAGCAAAGATGCGACCCGATGAAC
>JACPDH010000026.1 GCA_016184115.1 Acidobacteriota bacterium
GATCCAACGAACAAGGATCCGGAACGCTACTGGGCTGAACCGTTCGTGCTTCCGGGCAATGTCGATGGGCCGCAGTCTCCATGGTACGGCCGCGCGGGATGGACCTGGTACACCGGCTCCGCCGCATGGCTCCACCGTATCGTCGCGGAGTGGGTGATGGGCGTACGGCCCGAGTGGGAAGGGCTACGCGTCGATCCGTGCCTCCCATCGGGCTGGGACCGTGCGCGCGTCATGCGAAACTGGCGCGGCGCGACCTACGAGATCGCAATCGAACGTGGCGGCGCCTCGGGCCTAACTCTCGATGGAAGGCCCATCGAAGGAACGTTGCTGCCGGTGCCGAAATCGGGCGAGAAGCACGTCGTCGGAGTGCGCGTCGGGTGAGGCCAACTGCCAATTGAGAATCGAGAGCTCGCGGGGCTCGAGAGCGCGTCCATGCGACTGGTCATCTCGACGAGGCCGCGAAGCGGACGAGGAGAGATCTCTCAAGCTGGTAGAGACGAAGTTGCATGCCGGGCCGCCGATGATCCGTTGCAGAGGAGTACAAGCCTGAAAGGTCCCTCCTTCTCCCCCGCTTCGCGGGGTCGGTGGTCGGGACGACAAACCGCGCGAGAGGCGTCGGCTCCTTCGCCAATTTTCAGTCCATCTCCACGCCGTTCCGCCTCACCACCTCCGCGTACCAGCGGCCGCTCCGTTTGACGGTTCTCTGCATCGTCGCGTAATCGACATGGACGATTCCGAACCGCTTCGCGAAGCCTTCGCTCCACTCGAAGTTGTCCATGAGCGACCAGACGAAGTAGCCGCGCACGTCGGCGCCCCTCGCGATCGCATCGCCGACCGCGACGAGATGATCGCGGAGGTACCCGGTACGGAGCGGATCGTCGATTCCTTCAAAGGGCGCGACGGGAGGATCGTAAAACGCGGCGCCATTCTCGGTGATGTAAAGCGGGAGCTTCGTGTAGTCGGTGGCGACCCGGACCAGGATGTCGGACAGGCCTCGAGGAAAAACCTCCCAGCCCATCTCGGTGTAAGCAGAAGTGCGGTTCTTCACACGGCTCGCCCGTTCGACCGGCGCGCTGGAATCGTTCGCTGTTAGGCCTCGGCTGTAGTAGTTCACGCCAAGAAAGTCGATCGGCGTCGCGATCAGATCGAAGTCTGCGGCCTGGTGCGATGGCCACGCCTCACTGAAGAGCTCGCCCATCTCGTCGGGATATGCGCCGCGGAACAGCGGATCGAGGTACTGGCGATTCATGAACGCGTCGGCGCGCCGGACCGCGGCGAGGTCGGCTTCGTCGTCCGTTGCGGCGTATTTCGGTTCGAGATTGAGGACGATCCCGGCAGGCGCCCTGGTCTCGCTGCGCAACGCGCGGATGCCGGCGCCATGCGCGCGGAGGATGTTGTGCGTCGCAATCGGCCCCTCGAATACGTTTCGGTGCCCGGGAGCGAGTCCGCCGTGGATGTAGCCGCCCGTTGCAATGACCCACGGTTCGTTGATCGTGACCCACATCGCGACGCGGTCGCCTAACGCACGCGTCACGATCTGCGCGTAGTCGGCAAACCACGATGCGACATCGCGACTGAGCCAGCCGCCACGGTCGTCGAGCGCCGCGGGGAGGTCCCAGTGGTAGAGCGTCGCCATCGGCTGGATGCCCGCCTCGAGGAGCTCGTCGACGAGCGCACGGTAGAAATCGAGCCCGCGCTGGTTGACGGCGCCGGTGCCGTCGGGCATGACGCGCCCCCATGCGACACTGAATCGATACGCCTCGAGGCCAAGCTCGTGCATCAGCGCGACGTCGTCCCTGCGGCGGCGATAGTGGTCGCAGGCGAGATCGCCCGTATCGCCGTTCTTCACCATGCCGGGCGTGTGGCTGAAGCGATGCCAGATGCTCGGCCCTGCGCCGTCGGCGAGAGGCGAACCCTCGATTTGATACGCGGCCGTCGCTGCACCCCAGAGGAAACCGTCAGGGAAGGAGATGTGGGTGGTCATAGCGTGATCGTGAACCGATTTCGAATTTCGGATTTCGGATTTCGGATTTGAAGGCGTCGGGCTCTGCGAATTGCGCGCATGAGCCCTTGTGTCCGCAGGGCACAATTCTAGTTGATCCCGTGCGGCCGCCTTGTCAGAAACTAGAAGATCCAGACTGCGAGCGGAGGCGCGGCGGCGGATCGGAATCCGCCGCTACGAAGAACCAACAGACTCCTGGCCGCCTATCACCTTCAAAAAGAATCGCGGCCCTCTCGGACCGCGATTCCTTCTGCCTGCTTTAGCCCTTGGCCTGCCTCAATCGCTCAGATTCCGGATCACCGTCGGAATATCGAGGTCAGCGCCGAAATCATTCGACGCCATGGGCCCAAATCCTGAGGAGCCGCCGGCGCCTTTGAGCGGGTTGCGAAAAAAGGGAGGATCGTAGATCTCGCCTTCGGCGCCAACCTGATCGGCGGACGACGATGCGGCGAGCGGCTGTTCCGCCGGCCGCTCGATCGGAGTCCTCGCGGCGCGAGCGGGCTCACCGAGGGTCAGCGGCTCGCTGTGAAGCGAACGGCGCGACATCTGCTCGCCGCGCACGTTGAGGAGCCCCGCGGTCGCGGTGTCGAATCCGGTAGCGATCACGGTGACCTTGATCTCGTCCTTCATCTTCGGGTCGATGACGGCACCAAAGATGATGTTCGCGTCTTCATCGGCCGCTTCCTGAATGATCGACGCAGCCTCGTTCACCTCGAACAGCGTCATGTCGCTGCCTCCGGTGATGTTGATCAGGACGCCGCGTGCGCCTTCGATCGACGCCTCCTCGAGGAGCGGCGAGCTGATTGCGCGCTGCGCAGCTTCGACCGCGCGGTGCTCGCCCGAAGAGAGGCCGGTGCCCATGAGCGCCATGCCCATTCCGTGCATGATCGTCTTCACGTCGGCGAAATCGAGGTTGATCTCGCCCGGCACTGTGATCAGGTCGGAGATACCTTGCACGGCCTGCCGAAGGATGTCGTCGGCGATGCGGAACGAATCGCCGAGCGAGGTAGCACGCTCGACGAAATTGAGCAGCCGCTCGTTCGGGATCGTGATCAGGGTGTCGACCGATTCGCGAAGCAGTCGGATGCCCTGGTCGGCCTGCGAGCGCCGTTTCTTCCCCTCGAAATTGAACGGCTTCGTGACGACGGCAACCGTCAGTGCTCCGAGCTCCGCCGCGAGCGACGCGATGATCGGTGCGGCGCCCGTGCCGGTGCCACCTCCCATGCCGCTCGTGATGAAGATCATGTCAGCGCCCTGGAGCGTCTCGAGGATCTTCTCGGTATCTTCGAGCGCGGCGTTCTTTCCGACGTCGGGGTTGGCGCCCGCACCGAGCCCTTTCGTCAGCTTCGCGCCGAGCTGGAGCTTCACGGGCGCGAGCGAGCTCTTCATCGCCTGGACGTCGGTGTTCGCGACGATGAACTCGACGCCTCGGATTCCGGCCTGGATCATCCGGTTCACGGCGTTGCCGCCGCCACCGCCCACGCCGACCACCTTGATCTTCGCGGGCAACTCGTCGTCCATCTGAATTCGGAGCTGCTCGTTATCGCCGGTTTCGTCCAACAGAATCATGTCGCCTCCAGGGGCCGTCACGGCCGTTTCAGCCTGCTGCCCAGGTTTCTTTCGTTTTCTCAAGTCCGTTCACTCCGTTCCGACCGACGCGTTCGACTCATCGGAGTCAGAAGCGGAAGTTAGAAGTTAGAACGGTGAATTCAGAACCCAGAAAGGACTTCTTTCCGGATTCAACGTTCAGCGTTCTAACTTCTAACTTCGGGTTCTTTCGGCTGCTCAACTTGCGCTCCTCGCTCAAAACCGCGCGCCGGGGCGGGCCGGAAGTACCCGCCCCGGCGGCTCCCGGGCGAGCGGCCCACGCCCGCCGCGCCCCGGGCCAGGCGCCGGCGAAGGATCCCCCGCGGGGATGGAGCAATCCTCGCGTTTCGGGTGATCCCCATGACCGTGCGCACCGTTCCATGAACGTATCTCTCTGATTTCGCCTCCCCACCCTCACGGGTGGGGCTATTCAGACATCGCCGCTGCCGCGGCGAAACACGCTGCTTGCTCTAACTGCTTGCCTCTCACTCAGCACTCAGCACTGTGGCCTCCCTACTCCTGCGCAAACCATTGGCGAAACGTCTCCGCCACTTTCGCGAGTCCCTTGCGCTGCGGCTTGCGCGAGCGCTGCCGGCTCCGGTATCCCCAGAGCAGAAGTCCCGCGGCCGCGGCCCACTCGGGGCCATTGATCGTCTCGGAGAGCCCGCCAAACCCCTGCGGCACGCCCCTCCTCACCTGCTGGTCGAAGACCTGTTCGATCATCTCGACCATCCCGTCCATCTCGGCACCACCGCCGACGATGACGACGCCGGAACGGATCTCGCGCTCGAGGCCGACCTTCTCCAGATCGCGATAGATCAGCTTCGCGATCTCGGCGGCTCGCGGCTCGAGGATGTTCGTCAGCTCCGCGCGCGAGATGACCTTCGGCGCGCGACCACCGACAGTCGGCACCTCGATCGGGTCCTCGCTGGTGGCGAGCGATGAGATCGCGCAGCCGTATTTCTTCTTGATTCGCTCCGCGTCCTCCATCGGCGTACGGAGCACGACCGAGATGTCGGACGTAAAGTGTCCAGCACCTGCGGGGAGGACGTTGGTGTGAACGACGTTCCCCTCGACGAAAACCGCGTAGTCGGACGTACCGCCTCCGACGTCGAGGAGAAGGACGCCCATCTCGCGCTCGTCGGCCGTCAACACCGCCTCACCGGCGGCAAGCGGCTCGAGGACGAGCTCGCGGACTTCGATGCCTGTCTTGTTGACGCAGGCGAGCACGTTCTGGTCGTGCGTCCGCGCGCCGGTGACGATGTGAACGTTTGCCTCGAGGCGCGAACCGGTCATCCCGATCGGATCATGAATCCCGTCCTGGCCGTCGACGACGAACTCGCGCGGGATCACGTGAAGGATCTCGAGCTCGGCCGGAACGTTGATCGACCGTGCCGCCTCGATCACGCGGTCGATGTCCTCGCGCGCGACTTCCTTGTGCTTGCCCGACACGGAGACCACGCCGCGCGAATTGACCGAGCGGATGTGATCGCCTGCAACGCCGACGAATGCCGATTCGATCTGCACTCCAGCCATCACCTCGGCCTCGTCAACCGCGCGTTTGAGCGCGTCGACCGCCTGGTCGAGGTTCGCAATGTTGCCGCGTCTCGTGCCGCGCATCGGCGCCGTACCCTTGCCCGTCACCTCGAGCTGCCCGCGCTCGTTCACTTCACCGATCAGCACGCAGACTTTCGACGTGCCGATGTCGACGCCCACGATGTAGTTGTCGTTCTTAGCCATCAGTCCTTGACCCCCTCGAGATTCCCCGCGTCCTCGCCCGAAGGCGCGGCGCCCGCATTCATGCCATTCCTCGCTCGCGCCGTGATCGCGCGCGACGCAGGCACATGGCCCGCTCGCGGCTTCACGACAACCCTGTTCGCGAACCTCAGGTCCGCATACTCCAGCGCACCGTCCCCGTAGCCCTCCGCCTCCGCGATCGCACAGAGTGACGTCCACTTCGCCACTGCGTCGGCCGGATCGACGAGCACCGCCGCTCGCAGCTCGCGATCGAGCACTCTGTACGTCCCCCCCTCCTCAGGCTTCACTTGAGAGACCCGCGCGTAGAGCGCGGGGCTCGCCGTGCGAAGCGATTCGAGGAACGCGACGCAGCCGGCGACGCCTGCTCCCGCTTCACTCACCACGATCGGCAGCTCCGCATTGCCATACTCCGGGCGCAGCTCCTCGAACACGACACCGCCGGCGTCGGCGTAACGAAGCGTCCCGCCCGTCAGGACCAACGCGACCGGAGTCCGCTCCTTGAGGTGGATCGTCAACTTCCCAGGAAGCTCCTTCTCGACCGCGACTTCAGCAACCCAGGGAAGCGTCGCGAGGTCGCGCCGAAGCTCTTCGATGTCGAGCTTGAAGAGGTTGCGTCCGATGTACTCCTTGGTGATGGCGTCGATCGCTTCGCGTGACGTGCGTTTCGCGCCGACCGCGTCGATCGAACGAATCGCGAAGCGCGTGTCGCTCTGCGTGCGCTGCCAGAGCCAGAGCCCCGCGGCGGCGACGATGAGCGCAACCACGATGTTCGTCGCGATCGCGAGGAGCCTTCCGACCTGGACGCGGCGGTAGTTCCGTCGCGTCGCCTGAGGGTCGCTCGGACGGAAGAAGCGGTCGCTCGACGTGTCGAACGTCCTCATCGCACTCCTCCCGCGAGAATCTCCGCCACTTCGTGAACATCGCCCGCCCCCATCGTTACGAACAGAGAGCCTGGCGCGAGGCCCCGACCTAACGTGCCGGCGATCTCCGCATTCGTGCCATCGATCGCGCGAACGCGTCCGTTGGCCGACCGGCTCGCGATCGTCGAGGCGTCGATTCCGGGGAGCGGCTTCTCGCGCGCCGGATAAATCGGTGCAACCCACGCCTCGTCGGCCTCCGCGAGCGCGTCGGCGAACTCCTGCGCGAAATCGCGAGTGCGGGAGTAGAGATGTGGCTGGAAGAGTGCGACGACGCGGCGGCCAGGGAAACTCCCGCGAGCCGCCGCGAGCGTCGCGCGAATCTCGGTCGGATGGTGCGCGTAGTCGTCGATCACGATCGACCCGTTGTACTCACCGAGCCGCTCGAAGCGACGCTCGACGCCGCGAAACTTCGCGAGCGCTGCCGCGATCTCCGCCATCGGCACGCCGAGCTCGAGCGCCGCGGCAATTGCCGCGAGCGAGTTGCGCACGTAGTGCTCGCCCGGGAGCTGAAGCGTGACCGTGCCGAGCGCCGCGCCACCGCTCACGAGCTCGTACGTGCTCGCGCCGTCGTCGAAGCGAAGAGCGCGGGCGCGAAGCGTCGCCTCCTCGCTCGTACCATACCTGACCGTCCGTTTCCCGCTCGACGCGAGCAGCGAGGCGACCTCGGGCTCGTCGACGCAGCCGATCAGCACGCCGGCGTCGGGAACGAGCGTCGCGAAATCGCGGAACGCCCCGCGAATGTCGTCGAGATCGCGATAGATGTCGAGATGGTCGGCTTCGATGTTCGTGACGACCGCGATCGTCGGATGGAACGCAAGGAACGAGCGGTCGTACTCGTCGGCCTCGACGACCAGCACATCGCCCTTGCCGAGCACGGCATTCGTGCGGAGGTCGTGCATCATGCCACCGACGACGATCGTCGGATCGAGCCCCGCCTCGCGGAGAATGAACGATGCCATCGCCGTCGTCGTCGTCTTTCCGTGGGTGCCGGCGATCGCGACGGTCTTCTTGCGTGCGGTGATCTCACCGAGGAACTCGGCGCGGCGCATCACCGGAACATCCGCTTCGGTCGCTCGGGCAACCTCCGGGTTGTCGCGCTTAACAGCCGAGGAGATCACGATGAGCGAAGCGCTCGCGACGTGCGACGGGTCGTGGCCGATCGCGACGTCGATGCCGTGCTCGACGAGCCGGGCAGTCGTCGACGACGACTTCATGTCGCATCCAGACACGGCAAGCCCCTCGGCCTTCGCGATCTCCGCCAGGCCGCTCATGCCGATCCCGCCGATCCCGACGAAATGGATGCGCTTTTGTTCACCTAAATTCATGTCTCAAAAACTGCGATTTGTAGCCGATTTTAAAGTTTCTTCAATGCGAAAGGCAATCAAATCGTCTAAATAGCGGCCATTATTTTCGGCCTGAATTCGGAAAGCAGGTCAAAGGCCATAGGTCGAACCGGCCTCACGCCGACTCCTGGGACAGATTGAGCAGCAGCCCGACGCAGATCATGCTGGCGAGAAGCGACGAGCCGCCGTAGCTCACGAGCGGCAGCGGAAGCCCCTTCGTCGGAAGGAGGCAGAGCGTCACGCTCATGTTGAACAGTGCCTGGACGCCGAGCATCAGCGTCAGACCGACCGCGACGTAGTAACTGAAACGGTCGCGGGTTCGCGTCGCGATGACGAGCCCGCGCCACACGAGGACGGCAAAAAGGGCGACGACGACGATCGCCCCGATGAAGCCGAGCTCTTCGCCGATGATCGAGAAGATGAAGTCGGTGTGCGGCTCGGGGAGGAAGAAGAGTTTCTGCCGCCCATTGCCGAGGCCGAGCCCGTCGACCCCGCCGGTGCCGATCGCGATGAGCGATTGCATCGCCTGAAATCCTTTGCCAAGCGGGTCGGCCTCCGGGTTGAGAAAGGTCGTGAGCCGATCGCGGCGGTAGTCGGCCGAGAGCATCACGTAAAGGCCGAGCGGGATGACCGCGAGAGCCACCGCGCCGATCCGACGCCAGGAAAGGCCTGCGACGAAGAGCATCGCGCAGCTGACCAGGAGGATCATCGCGGCCGTGCCGAAGTCGGGCTGCAGGAGGATCAGCCCGACGATCGCGGCAAGCACGGCCGCGAATGGGAGAAGTGTCGACGTCAGCTCATTCACTCGTTCCTCCTTTTGTGAGAGGAAGAGCGCGAGAAAGAGCACGACGACCGGCTTCGCGATCTCAGCCGGCTGGAACTGGAACCCTGGAAGTACGAACCAGCGATGCGTCCCGTTGATCGGCGCCTGGAAGAGCACGAGCACGAGCGCGGCGACGATCCCGCCGAGAAGAAGGTAGATCACACGCTGGTCGCGCACGAGACCGGCGTCGAGATTCATCAGCCCGAACATGAGCAGCGAGCCTGCACCCAGCCAGATGCACTGCTTGACGAGGAAGAGGTAAGGGTTCTCCCCACCAGTCTTCTGCATCGCAAGGATCGCTGACGCGCTGTAGATCATCACCAGCCCGACGACGACGATCACGATCGCGGCGACGAAGAGGTACTTGTCCCAGGACAACTTGCGGCTCATGCCCGCTCCCCCAACGCTCTCACCATCTCCTCGAACACCTCTCCGCGATGCTCGAAGTTGCGGAACTGATCAAAGCTCGCGCACGCGGGCGAGAGCAGGACCACATCGCCTGTCGCGGCGTTTGCTCGTCCGTAGTCGATCGCGCCCCGCATGTCGCCGCACGCGACGATCGGAGCCGTTCCCCTCAGCTTCTCCTCGACCTTCGGCGCGGCGTGGCCGATCGTCAGCACTGCTTTCACTTTCGCGCGCACGAGCGGCCCTAACCTCTCGAACTCGCCCGCCTTGTCCTTCCCGCCGAGGATCAGGAAGACGCTGGCGTCCGGCATCCCCTCGAGCGACTTGAGCGTTGCGTCGACGTTCGTTCCCTTCGAGTCGTTGATCCAGCGGACGCCGCCGAGCTCGCGGACGAGCACCATGCGATGAGGTAGCCCCGCGAAACTCGCGAAGGCCCGCGCAACCGCGTCGTCGCCGGCGCCTAACCTGCGCGCAGCCAGCCACGCCGCGAGGGCGTTCTCGACATTCGCCAAGCCTTCGAGTCGCAGCCGCGAGCGCGCGATGCGCGATTCGCCCGCGCCGATATCGAGCACGAGCTCGCTCCCGTCAAGCCACGCACCCGGCACGACGCGTCTCGTCGACGAGAAGCGCCAGACTTCGGCTTCCGTCTGTGGGTTTGCCGTTCGCGCGTCATCCGCGTTCACCACCGCGCAGTCGCTCGCTCGCTGGTTGCGGAAGACGCGGTGCTTCGCCGCGGCGTAATCGTCGAGCGTCGCGTAGCGATCCATGTGGTCGGGCGTGATGTTGAGCAACAGCGCGACGTTCGCCCGGAAGAGACTGACCGTCTCGAGCTGGAATGACGAGAGCTCGATGACGTAGTTGCGCTCGAGATCGGAGATCGAGCCGCTCAGAGGCTCGCCGATGTTTCCCGCGACGACCGGAGCGAGGCTCGCTTCGCCGAGGATTGCGCCGATGAGCGCGGTCGTCGTCGACTTCCCGTTCGAGCCGGTGATCGCCGCGATGCGGCCGCGCATGTAGCGCGAAGCGAGCTCGATCTCGGCGATGATGGGTATCCCGCGCTGCACCGCCTCGGTGAGGATGGGGATCGTTCGCGGAATCCCGGGAGAGAGAACGATCTCGGACGTTTCGTCGAGGAGGGCGGGAGGGTGCTCGCCGAACACGCACTCCACGCGTGGATCGATCGAGTCGGCGAGTGCAATCGCGCTCGCCTGTTGCGAGTCGGTGATCACGACGCGCTCCCCGCGCGCCGCGAGCAGATTCGCCGCCGCCACACCCGATTTACCCGCTCCGAATACCACCGTTCTCATCTCGATCTCGTTCTCCGATCATCCCTTCCCCGCCCTTACGGGCGGGGCTATCTAGACGTCGCCGCTGCCGCGGCGAATTGCAAACCGTTTCATCCCTTCCCCGTTCCCCGCCTCCCCCGGTCTTCGACCGGGGGCTAAGATCCAGCGTCGCTACGCGACGCAAATCAACGACCCGACATCCCTTCCCCGCCCTTACGGGCGGGGCTATCTAGACGTCGCCGCTACCGCGGCGAATTGCAAACCGTTTCATCCCTTCCCCGTTCTCCGCCTCCCCCGGTCTTCGACCGGGGGCTAAGATCCAGCGTCGCTACGCGACGC
>JACPDH010000027.1 GCA_016184115.1 Acidobacteriota bacterium
CACGCTCGCACGTTGCCGAGTGCCGCACGATGCGCACAATCAGTATGCGGGCCGCTCGCGCGCGGCCGCACTCCGCCGCGACAACCTCGATCGGTATCTCTCGCAGATGTTGCTGCTCGAGCCGTCGACGCTGCTCGTGGGCGAAGCGCCGAGCCACCGCGGTTGCCGCCTGACTGGCATTCCGTTCATGAGCGAAACACTCATGCTCCGCGGCGTCGAAGGAGCCGGACTCTTCGGTGAAGCCCGGGGGTACGAAAAGGCCACGAGAGGGGACCGCCTCTCTACGGAAGCGAGCGCGACGATCGTCTGGGAGACGATCGGATCGCTCCGTCCCACACCGCTGCTCTGGAACGCATTCCCGTTTCATCCGCATCACCCCGGCGAGCCTCGCAGCAATCGTCCGCCGACCGCCGCCGAGCTGGAGATCGGAAAGCGTTTCGTCGTCGACCTCGTGGAGATATTCGCGATCGACCAGGTCGTCGCAGTCGGCAACCGGGCGCGCGATTCTCTAACCGCGCTCCGAATACTCCACGCGCGCGTTCGTCACCCGTCACGAGGAGGTAAACGGGAGTTCGCCGCCGGAATCGCCCGACTGTGCAAGAATTCGTGACGTGACCCGCCGGAGGAAACGATGAGATCGTTGTTGCTGGGACTCTCGCTGCTGATGGTTCAGCTCGCGCTTGGATCGGGTTGCGCGAGCAGCGCGATCGAGGTTTCGAGCGAGAACCCGAAGGGGCCCGCTGAAATCTCCCTCTCGACGACGAGCGATACCGCGCGCGTGACCCTGGGTGACTCGAGGTTTCGGATCCAACTGCGAAGTATTACCGACTCGCGATGTCCCGCGAACGCGAAGTGCATCTGGCAAGGCGAGCTCGCCGCGGAGCTGTCGGTCGATCGCGAGCGAGACGGCAAGAGAGACTCCAAACGATTCACACTCGGCCAGGAGACCATGCCGTCGCTCACCACGCTCGACGCGACGTTCGACCTGCTGCAGATCAGCGAAACGACGGTCGAGCTCCGCATGACACCGGATACAGAGCGCCGCTGACGGTCGCGGGCCAACATCGACACTGCGCTTAGCCGAAGCTACGACTTCGTGCGATCATCCCCCGGATGTTCGAGCTCCTCCGCTTCGTTCCGAAGTCACATCTGAGCCACGCGGCCGGGTGGTTGATGCACAAGCAGCTTCCCGGTCCGCTCGCACGATGGAGCGTCCGGGCGTTTGCCTCGAAGTTCGGGATCGACGTCGCGGCGTCAGCACGGCCTCTCGAGAGCTATCGCAGCATTGGCGAGTTTTTTACGCGCGACCTCAAGCCTGGCCTCCGCCCGATCGAGAGCGACTTCGTGAGCCCTTGCGACGCGCTTCTACGCAACTTCGGCACGGTTCAGTACGGCCGGATCGAGCAGGTCAAAGGACGCGACTATTCGCTCAGTCAGTTCCTGGGGGGAGACGGTATCGCTGATTCCTTCGACGGTGGGTCGTTCTTCAACTTTTACCTCTCTCCCCGCGATTACCACCACGTTCACGCGCCGGTCACCGGCGACGTCGTCCGCAGCGTGGTCATTCCAGGCTGGCTCTGGCCGGTGAATGACTGGTCGATCGCGAACGTCGACGGCCTTTTCGCGGTCAACGAGCGCGTCGTCACCTACTTGAGGAGCCGCTTCGGGCTCGTCGCCGTCGTGATGATCGGAGCGACGAACGTCGGCCGCATGACGGTGACGTACGACAGCTTCGTCACGAACTCTCGCCCGCGACTCAGGGAGCTCCGATGGATGGACTACGGCTCGCCCACGACTCTCCGCGCCGGCGATCGGTTAGGCACGTTTCACATGGGATCGAGCGTCGTCGTGCTCGCCCGCAAGGGAATCATCGCGTCGGACCGGATCGCGGTGCGCGCGCCTTCTCCGATGCTCTACGGGCGGAGGCTGCTGAACGACTGAGCCTCACCGCGCCACGATCCCCGACAAACGGCGCTCGCGCACGTCATGTGTGCCGCTCGAATGCGAGCGCGATGATCGACGGGTCGAGCGTGCGGTCGAGATACTCCCAGGCGGCGATCTGGTCGATCCTGCCGGTGATCGGGCCGGTTCGAGCACGGATGTCCTCGACCATCGCTGTCTTCTCCGCAAGTTCCTTCCAGTAGCGTGCGTCGTCATTCGGAATCGCGAGTAGCGCCCGCACCGATTGAATGAGCTGGAAGAACTCCGAGCCCGGGATCGAGTCCTCGACGGTGTCGACATCTACCGCGGGCCCGACCTGCTCCGCCCTCGCGATCTTCAGCTTCAGCTTCAACGAGCCCGTGTCCTTTACGGCAAGGTGCAGTTCGGTCAATTGACCGATGGCAAGCCGAAGCAGCTCGGGACGCTCGGTGATCTTCAGACCGGCGTGGAATCGGTACTCCCTCGGCCCCCAGAGCGCCCACACCCGACACCAGACGACCTCGGCGTGAGCGCGCACTTCGAAGCTCGACTTCGGGATTGGGAAGCGGAACACTCCGGCCGTTCCCCCTTCGACTGGACGCGTCGTCTCGATTCGCGCTCCTTTGCTGGCGAGATCGAGAATCCTGACGCTGCCAAACCCAGCGAGCTCACCGTCGAGCCCGTGCTCGACCAGGAACCGGTCGGAGAAGCGTCGTTCTCTCACGCGGTTGCCTCGCCCACTCTTCGATAACCGGTCGACGATTCGCTCCACGAACACGCGGTCGGCACGAAATCGGACTCCCGAGACGTGTCGCTCGTTGAGGTCTGCGGAGAGTGAGGCCTGGGTCCAGACGATCTCGCACTCGAGAGAAAGGTACGCTGTTTCTCCATCGAGCCGGAACCGGAGCGAAGCCTTGCGCCCAGGCTCCATCGGCTCTCCGTGGCGGATGCGCACTCCGCTGATCGAGATGTCTCCTACGACAACGCGCTGCGCGCCGAACTCCGCCTCGAGCGGCGGAAGCAGAAGAAACCTTTCGGCCCGTTGCCGGAACGGTGGCGGCGCCATCTTGTCAGGCATCGAACATCCTCACGGTGGCTCGGGGAGCGCGCGCCCGTCCCAGTGGCATGTCCCACGGGCGGTATCGCTTCCTGCTACTCACACTGGATCAAGGTGAATTGTAGTACGACACGCCTCACCCAACGTGACTCCGCTCACGTTTCCGGCGATAGAATCACCTGGACATTGAAAGGGGGCCGACCGTGGAAGGCATCGGTTGCTTCGTCATCGCAGGAGCCGTTCTCGTCATTTACCTCATCAGCTCGATCAAGATCCTCGCCGAGTACGAGCGAGGAGTCATCTTCAGACTCGGCAGGCTGCTTTCAAAAGCGAAAGGCCCTGGCCTCGTTCTGGTCTTTCGCCCGATCGACCGCATGGTGCGGATCTCCCTTCGCCAGGAAGCGTTCGAAGTACCTCCACAGGACATCATTACGCGTGACAACGTGACGCTGAAAGTGAACGCCGTCATTTTCCTGCGCGTCATCGACTCGAACAAGGCCGTCGTCGAGGTCTCGAACTACGTTTACCAGACGTCGCAGTTCGCACAGACCACGCTTCGGTCGGTGCTCGGTGAAGTCGAGCTCGACGAGCTCCTCTCCAAGCGCGAAAAACTCAACATCAGAATTCAGGAGATCCTAGATGCCCACACCGCACCGTGGGGCGTGAAGGTGATCAACGTCGAGGTCAAGCAGGTCGACCTTCCCGAGTCGATGCTTCGCGCGATGGCGAAGCAGGCAGAGGCCGAGCGCGAAAAGCGATCGAAGATCATCCACGCGGAAGGCGAATACAACGCTTCGCAGCGTCTCGCCGACGCAGCAAAGATTCTCTCGACCGAGCCCGTTACGCTGCAGCTCCGCTACCTGCAGACACTCACGGAGATCGGCGTGGAGAAGAACACCACGATCGTTTTCCCGCTACCGGTCGACTTGCTAGCGGGGCTGCAAAGCTGGGGCGAACAGATGAAGAAGCGGCCATCCTCCGACGCTGCGAAACCGGAACCATCCGAGACTGCCTGACGCGAACCGAGCGCGACTTCGCTCCCTCGGCCTTCACCTAACGGAGGTC
>JACPDH010000125.1 GCA_016184115.1 Acidobacteriota bacterium
ATCCATCGCGTACTCGGCGATGTCCTTAGGAATCGGAATCGCATTCGCGTCGGGGGCGCAGCCGGTTGGCGCTGCGACGAAGCCGCCTGCCTGGATGATCTTGTCGAGCGGTGCGCGGTCGACGACGAGGTCGCGAATGATAGGGAAGGCGCGCGCGCGGAACGGCTCGACCCAGATCGTATCGCCGTCCTGAAACTGGCGCATGTGAATCTGGCACGTCGCCGTACGGAAGCCGCCGTGCGCCTTTCCGTTGATCATCATTCCGCACGATCCGCAGATTCCTTCGCGGCAGTCGTGCTCGAACGCGATCGGCTCTTCGTTCTTCTCGATCAATTGCTCGTTGACGATATCGAGCATCTCGAGGAATGACGCCTCTTTGGGGATGTTCTTCGCCTCGTACTCCTTCATCGAACCCGGCGTCGAGGCATTCTTCTGTCGCCAGACGATCAGCTTGACGTTCATCACTTGTAGCTCCTCGTCGCCAGTTTCACTTCCTCGTAGACGAGCGGCTCCTTGTGGAGCTGCGGCTCGGCGCCTACACCCTTCCATTCCCAGGCGCTGACGTAGCTGAACTGTTCGTCATTGCGCTTCGCCTCGCCATCTTCTGTCTGATGCTCGGAGCGGAAGTGCCCACCGCACGACTCTTCGCGCGCGAGTCCGTCGACGACCATCAGCTCGGCGAGCTCCATGAAGTCGGCCACACGGCTCGCCTTTTCCAAGGCCTGGTTAGGCTCATCGCCCGCACCGAGTACCTTAACGTTCTTCCAGTACTCTTCGCGGAGCGCGCCGATCTCGTTACGCGCCGCCTTCAATCCCGCGGCGTCGCGTGCCATGCCGCTCTTCTCCCACATGATCTTGCCGAGATCGCGCCAATACGCTTCGGCCGACTTGGCCCCGCCGGTCGAGAGGAGCTTGTTCGACCGATCCGTGACTTCCAGCTCGGCCGCCTTGAACTCGGGGCGGTCGGCCGCGACTTTCTTGCCCATGAGAGGTGCGAGGTAGTTGCCGATCGTGTAAGGCAGAACGAAGTAACCATCGGCGAGACCCTGCATCAGCGCCGAAGCGCCGAGGCGGTTCGCGCCATGATCGGAGAAGTTCGCCTCGCCGATCACGAACAGCCCTTCGAGATTCGACATGAGGTTGTAGTCGACCCAGAGGCCGCCCATGACGTAGTGCGGCGCGGGGTAGATTCGCATCGGCACTTCGTACGGATTCTCGTCGGTGATCTCGTGATACATCGTGAAGAGGTTGCCGTAGCGCTCGGCGATGACGTCCTTTCCGAGGCGCTTAATGGCATCGGAGAAGTCGAGGTAGACGCCGCGACCGCCGGGTCCGACGCCGCGACCGTCATCACACGCTTCCTTCGCGGCGCGCGAGGAGATATCGCGAGGCGCGAGGTTGCCGAAGCTCGGGTACTTCCGCTCCAGGTAGTAGTCGCGATCGGCCTCGGCGATGCTGCTCGGGCTCTTGCCGCAATCTTCCTTCTTCTTCGGCACCCAGACGCGACCGTCGTTGCGCAGCGACTCGGACATGAGCGTGAGTTTCGATTGAAAGTCTCCGACCTGCGGGATGCAGGTGGGGTGGATCTGCGTGTAGCAGGGATTGGCAAAGAGTGCGCCGCGACGGTGCGCGCGCCAGATCGCCGTACAGTTCGAGAACTTCGCGTTCGTCGACAGATAGAAGACCGGTGCGTAACCGCCGGTGCCGAGAACGACCGCGTCGCCGGCGAGTGAGTAGACCTTTCCGCTTACGAGGTCGCGGCAGACGACGCCGCGCGCTTTACCGTCGACGACGACGATGTCCTGCACCTCGGTTCGCGTGACCATCTTCACATTGCCGAGACCGATCTGGCGTGAGAGCGCGGAATAAGCGCCTAACAGTAGCTGCTGGCCCGTCTGTCCCCGCGCGTAAAAGGTGCGCGAGACCTGCGCGCCGCCGAACGAGCGATTGTCGAGCATCCCGCCGTACTCGCGCGCGAAGGGAACGCCCTGCGCGACGCACTGATCGATGATGTCGACGCTGACTTCGGCGAGGCGGTGAACGTTCGCTTCACGCGCGCGGAAGTCGCCGCCTTTGATCGTGTCGTAGAAGAGCCGGTGTACCGAGTCGCCGTCGTTCTGGTAGTTCTTCGCGGCGTTGATTCCGCCCTGCGCGGCGATCGAATGCGCGCGGCGCGGCGAGTCGTGGTAGACGATGCAAGTAACCTTGTAACCAAGCTCGGCGAGCGTTGCCGCGGCCGAGGCGCCGGCAAGCCCCGCGCCGACTACGATCACGTCGAACTTCCGCTTGTTCGCCGGGTTTACCAGCTTGTTCGTGAATTTCGCGCTGGTCCATTTCTGGGCGAGCGGTCCGGCAGGAATTGCAGATTTGAGCTCCATCGCGCGCGCCCCCTTACTTCACCAGTCCGAGCATCACCGAGATCGGGAACGAAATGTTGCCGATCGTGATGACCACGGCGAACGCCGCGGCGAATTCGTTCCGCCACGAGTTGAACCGCGGGTTGTTCCAACCAAGCGACTGAAACATCGACCAAAGCCCGTGGTAGAGGTGCAGGCCGAGCATCAAGTTCGCGATGATGTAGAAGATGGCAACCGGCGGCCGGGAAAACGACGAAATGACGTTGGCGTAGACGTCGCCCTCAACGAATGCGTTGCCCGTCCGGCCGAGCGTGAGGTCGGCGAGATGGAAGAGGATGAACGCGAGGACGATCAGCCCGCCCCAACGCATCGTACGTGAGGCGTACGTTGCGATCGCGACGTCTTTGCGCGTGTAGGCCTCGGGGCGCGACTCCTTCGCCATCAGCCAGACCTGAATCGCCGAGGTGATGTGCAGCGCGACCGCGCCCAGCAACACCACTCGTGCGATCCACAACGCCCCCTCGTGGGGAAGGAGCGGATAGCCGATTTCTCTCAGGAAGCGCCCGTAGTGGTTGATCGCGTCTGCGCCGAGGTAGAGCTTCAGGTTCCCCACCATGTGGACGAACACAAAGCCAAAAAGCATGATGCCGGTCGCGGCCATTACTGCCTTCTTGCCGAGGGCCGAGCGGTAGAACGCGAGCACCCATGGTGTGCCGTTTCTCGATACCGTGGCTGTTTCCATCACCTTGTCCTTTGTCGTGGATTCGCGGACCCGTAAGAAATGCGGCCGAATTCTATCTCATGCCCGAACGCGCGCCAGTGCGGCGCGCGTCACGCAACGTTGTGGCGACGGAACGGCGCCCACGACGGGGTCCTTGCCAATTCTCCAGTGCGCTCGCTCCGGGCGGGACCGATATTCGATTGCGCTCGCCGCACGCGAGGTTCATGAGATCAGGAGGCCCCGAATGGCGCGTCTCAGCCTGTTCGCGATGCTCGTTCTTTCTGCAATCTCCGCAGGGGCGGCAGAGCATGTTCTTCCCGTATTCGCGCTCAACGTCGAGGGGGTGGGAGGGTCCCTCTGGAACTCCGAGGTCATGGTGACGAATCGGGGCCCGGTTGCCATCGTGGTTCACGAGCGGTCGCTCATCGGCTGGACCTCCGGTGGCGTGCCCTGCCTTCCGATCGTGCAGCCGTTTCTGACGGTCGAGCCACACTCGACCAAGGTCTGGTCTTCAGGTGAGCTTGCCCTGGGTCTTGGATGCCCCGAGTCCGCGGCTGGCGCCCTCTCGTTCTTCAGTGAGAGCGATGTCGTGATCCGGAGCCGGATTGTGAACACTCACGACAGTGAAGTTCCGGTGGGCCCATTGCGCGGCTTCGGACAGGAAGTCGATGCCGTGGACGTGGCGAGCCTCCCGAATGGGACACTAATGCTCCCCGGCGTCTCGTGGCACCCTAACGCATGCGGTCCAACGGCGTTCGACACCAACGTCTTCTTTGCGAACCCCGGGCAGGTCGCGGTGCGTGTCTCCATCGATCTGGAGGAGGGGACGGGCGACTTCCTCGTAGTTGACGGAGAAGCGCAGCCGACTCCGTTCGAGCTGACGATCGGTCCCGGAGTGTTCCGGCAACTTCGCATCAGCGGCTCTGACACGCCATTGGCTGTCTGCCTCCCGCCAATCGTCGCCTCGTTTCTGCTCGAGACCGACGGCAAGCTCACGATCGTGGCATCGGTCGTCGACCGCTCGACGGGTGACGCGCGGACGGTGGCGCCAATCGCTGCTCAGCCTTAGTGCCCCGTTCGCTAAATTCACGGCCTGTGTCGTCGAATTCAGCGAACCGGGCCCTTAGCTAGCGGGACTCACGGCATCCGGTAGAGGAAGGCGTTGATGTTCATCCCCGCGCCGACGGAGGCGAAGAGGGCGTAGTCGCCGCTCACGAGCGCATGGCCTTCGAGCTTCCCTTTCACGATGTGATCGAGCAGCGTCGGCACGGTTGCGACAGAACTGTTGCCGAGCCACGAGATCGTCATCGGTAGGACACCATCAGGGGGCTTGGCGATGCCGTGGAGAGCGTAGAACGCGTCGACGATCGCTTCGTCCATCTTTCCGTTCGCCTGGTGGAGGAGAATCTTCTTCACGTCCGCGACTTCGACTCCCGCCTTCTCGAGGCACGATTTCATCGCGCCCGCGACATTCTGCAGCGCGTACTTGTAGAGCTTGCGTCCCTCCATCTTGAGGAAGAGCGCCTCGAGGAAGACCTCATCCTTGTAGGACGGCCCCATGACGAGCATGCCGGAGTGGTCGAGCGTGTCGGATCGAGCGACCCAGGCGAGGATCCCTTCGCCGTTGTCGGTGTCGCGCGCCTCGAGAATCACGGCACCCGCGCCATCGGCGTAGATGAGGCTGTCGCGGTCGTGCGGATCGGAGATCCGCGAGAGGGTGTCGGCGCCGATGACCATTCCGCGCCTGATGTCGCCGGCGCGGATCATTGCGTCGAGCTGGATGACTCCCTGGACCCATCCAGGGCATCCGAAGACGAGGTCGAAGGCGACGGTGCGTGGCGTCTCGATGCGGAGCTTCGCCTTCACCCGCGCGGCGAGTGCCGGAACGAGATCCGAGCGACGGCTTTCGGGAACGACGTCGCCAAAGTTGTGCGCGACGATGATGAAGTCGAGACTCTCCCGATCGATCCCCGACGACTCGAGCGCGTCGTTCGCGGCCGCGTATGCAATGTCCGACGTCATGAGGTCGTCGGTCACGTAACGCCGCTCGCGGATTCCGGTGATCTCCTCGAACTGAGTGAGGATCTCGTCGTTGCTCTTCGGAATCGGCTCGCCTCTGGTACCTCGGAAATCGTGATTCAGGAAAAAGTCCTTGAGGATGCGCCGCTCGGGGATGTAGCACCCGGTGCCAACGATGACCGTTCGTCGCGTCGTCATGATGACCGTGAATGGTAGAGCATCGGCGTCCGCGGCGACAGCGATAACGTGGAGCAGACTCCGATTCCGATGGAATCGTCGAGGCGCGTCGGCGGCGTTCGTTTCCGGATCGTAGCGCGCTGGCATGGCAAGAAGGCGCTACCGTCTCAATCATGCGCGCCCTGTGGATCATCGCCTTCGCTCTCAGCACGGTTGCGAGCTCTGCCGGCGCGACCGACGCGCCGCTTCGCGTCCTCTTTCTCGGCAACAGCCTCACCTATACGAACGACTTGCCGCTCGTGGTCGAGGCGCTCTCGGCTTCGAGTGTCCGGCACATCCGGGCGACGACGATCGCAGGACCTAACTACGGGCTCGAGGATCTGTGGCGGGAGGCAAAGGTCCAGGAGGCGATTCGGTCGCGCCGGTTCGACGTCGTGGTCATGCAGCAGGGCCCTTCGGCACTCTCGTCGTCGCGATCGGAACTGGTGAAGTGGTCGAAGACGTTCGGCGCGGCGATACGGGAGCACGGCGCAGAGCCGGCGTTGTACATGGTGTGGCCGTCTCTCGAGCGGATGGGCGACCGGCAGCGCGTCTCGGAGTCGTACCGCATTGCTGCCAAGGAGTGCGGCTGCCGTCTCCTGCCGGCTGGTGACGCCTGGCAGGCCGCCGCAAAGGCGAAGGCGTCGATCTCGCTCTACGGCGTCGACGGTTTTCATCCGAGCCGCGAAGGGACGTACCTCGCGGCGCTCGTCATCTGGGCTGAGCTTACGGGAGAGGATCCGGCCACGGCACCGGCGGAGCTGGCGCTCCGCGATGGAAGTAAAGTGAAGATCGGCCCGAATGTGAAGCCTGTGCTGGTCGACGCAGCGAAGAAGGCGATGCGGTAGCGCTCGATGTGGCGCAGCCCCTGCTCGACGTTGCGAACACTTCGACACGAAGCGGCCCGGCTTGCGCCGGGCCGCCTTACATCAACGAGTACGTGAGTACCTTACTTCTGTCCGTTCATCAACTGCGCGTCGAGCACGGCGATCGCTGCCATGTTCACGATGTCACTGACGTCGACGCCGCGCTGCAATACGTGCACGGGCTTCGCGATGCCCTGGAGAATCGGACCGATGACTTCGGCGTTGCCGAGTCGCCAGAGCAACTTGTAGGCGATGTTCGCCGAGTCGAGGTCAGGGAAGATCAGAACGTTTGCGTCTCCCTGGATCGCACTGAATGGATAGTCGGCACCGGCGATCTCAGGGACGACCGCGGTGTCGGCCTGCATCTCACCGTCGACGACGAGGTCGGGATACTCTTTCTTGAGTATCGCTACGGCTCGTTTCGCCTTTTCCGCGTGCGGGTGCTTCGTCGATCCGAAGTTCGAGAACGACAGCATTGCGACCTTAGGCTCAATTCCGAAGCGTCGCGCCGTGGCGGCCGTTTCCAGCGTGATCTCGACGAGCTCTTCCGCGGTCGGGTCGATGTTGACTGTCGTGTCGGCCAGGACGAGCTCGCGACCCTTGAACATCAGCACGTAGGCACCCGAGACGCGGCGGATTCCAGGCTTCGTGCCGAGCACCTGAAGCGCGGGGCGAATCGTGTCGGGATAGGCGGCGTTCAGGCCTGAGATGACCCCGTCGGCGTCGCCCTGGTCGGCCATGACCATCGCCCAATAGTTGCGATTCTTGAGGAGCTTGTACGCATCGACGAGTGTGACGCCTTCACGTTGCCGGAGCTCGTAGAGACGCTGCGCGTAGCGGTGAAGATCGGGCGAGCACTCGGTGTCGATGATCTTGAGCTTCGGCGAGTCGAATTCGAGCCGGTCGAGAATCGGCTTGACCTGATCGGGGCGTGCCAGCAGGATCACTTCTGCCATGTTCTCTTCGACGAGAATCTTGGCGGCGCGGACGATCTTCTCGCTCTCCCCTTCGGGGAAGACGATCCGTTTCACCTTCTGCTTCGCACGGTCGATGACCGTGTGCATGATCTTCCGTGAGCGGCCAAGGTGCTCCTCGAGTGCGCGCCTGTAGGCGTCGTAGTCCTGGATCGGCTCGAGGGCCACGCCCGTCTCCGCTGCGGCTTTCGCGACCGCAACCGGCACGTAGAGAAGCACGCGGTAGTCGAATGGCTTCGGGATGATGTACTCGCGGCCGAAGCTCAGCGACTTGAGCGAGTAAGCGGCGAGGACGGAGTCGGGCACGTCTTCTTTCGCCAACTCGGCGAGCGCCTTCGACGCTGCGAGCTTCATCGCGGTATTGATCTTCGTCGCGCGGCAGTCGAGCGCACCACGGAAGATGAAGGGAAACCCGAGGACATTGTTGACCTGGTTCGGATAGTCGGAGCGGCCCGTCGCCATGATCACGTCAGGGCGCGCCGCCTGTGCGTCCTCGTAGGTGATCTCGGGGTCGGGATTCGACATCGCGAAGACGATCGGGTTCGGCGCCATCGAGCGAACCATGTCCTGCGTCACGAGGCCGCCGACCGAGAGGCCGACGAGGACGTCTGCGCCCTTGAGCGCATCGGCGAGCGTTCGCGCGTCGGTGTCGACCGCGTACTCTTCCTTCATCGCGGTCATGCCGACGGTGCGCCCTTTGTAGATCACGCCCTTCGTGTCGACGAGAAGGACGTTCTCGCGCCGTAGGCCTAACTCTTCGTAAAGCCAGAGGCAACCGAACGCGGCAGCGCCGGCGCCCGAGATGACGAGCTTCACTTCGCTGATCTTCTTGCCCGCGAGCTCGAGCGCGTTGATGAGCCCGGCAGCCGAGATGATCGCGGTTCCATGCTGATCGTCATGGAACACCGGAATGTTCATCATCTCCTGCAGACGCTGCTCGATCTCGAAGCACTCGGGGGCCTTGATGTCCTCGAGGTTGATGCCGCCGAATGTCGGCTCGAGCATCTTGACGCAACGGATGATCTCCTCGGTGTCGTGCGATTCGATCTCGAGGTCGAACACGTCGATGTCGGCAAACCGCTTGAAGAGAACTCCCTTGCCTTCCATGACCGGCTTGCCCGCCGCGGAGCCGATGTTTCCGAGACCGAGGACCGCGGTGCCGTTCGAAATGACGGCGACCAGGTTGCCTTTGTTCGTGTACTTGTAGACGTCGCCCGGGTTCGCGGCGATCTCGAGGCAAGGGACTGCGACGCCCGGCGTGTACGCAAGCGATAGATCGAGTTGCGTCGCCGTCGGCTTCGTCGGGATGACCTCGGTCTTCCCTGGCCGAGGGTACTGGTGGTACCTCAGGGCATCTTCTTTTTGAATCTTGGCCATTACAAACTCCTCCGGTGGGCGAGTTTAGGGTTCGTCGGCACCATCCTGAGTGACAAACGTGCCAAACGCGTGTGACGGCCGTCGCAAGGCGGCTTCGCGGCGGAGGCCGCCGGCCTCCGCTGCGACGGCCGGAGGCCGTCGCCACTACGGATTCGTCGCCAAAAACGAAACAGGCGCGCCGAGGCGCGCCGTTCTTCGTGGGTCAAATGCAGGGTGTCAACCGCGGGCCGGATTCGGCTGCTCATCGCCGCCACCGTAAAGGCCAGCCTTCTTCGCGATGAACTTGTTCCAGGCGAGAACGATCGCAGGGACCACCGTCACGGTCGAATAGGTTCCGCAGATCGAACCGATGAGGAGCAGCCATGCAAAGTCCTTGATCACCTCGCCGCCGAGGAAGATGAGGCAGACGAGGATGATCATGACGCAGCCGCCCGTGAGCACCGTACGAGACAGAGTCTGGTTCAATGAGCGGTTCATCAACGTGGCGAAGCCTTCCCTGGCACGCGCCTTCTTCGCATTTTCGCGAACGCGGTCGTAGACGACGACCGTGTCGTTGACCGAGTAGCCGACGATCATCAGGAAGGCCGCAACCGAGACGAGCGAGAACTCGCCGCCGATCAGGATCAGGAACGCGAGGCAGACGAAGACGTCGTGCGCCAGGCAGATGATCGCGGCGATGCCGAACTTGAAGTCGAAACGGAACGCGATGTAGATCCCCATCGCGAGGACGGAGAGGATGATCGCGAGCGCCGCTTTCTTCTGCAGATCCCGACCGACCTGGGGACCGACCGTCTCCTGGTTGAGCAGGTTGAACTTGCCGAGCGTGGCCGACTTCGCGAGCAGCTCGGCCGCGGCGGGCGAAAGATCCTCGCTAGCTTTGACTTCGTCGGCGTTGTGGAAGATCCCAACCGACGAGCGGTGAGCGATGACCTTGCGGGCGACGTCGAGGTAATGCTCCTTCGCCGCCGTTCCGGTTCCCTTGTTGTCGGGATCCGAGGCCGCGAGGAGCTCGGAGATCGCGCCGGCACCCTGGTAGTTCAGGTCGAGTTTCCCAGCGGTCGCGGTGTTGATCGCCTGGTTCAATCGGCGCACCGCCTGGCCGGCGTAATCAGTTTCCTGCTCGATCTCGGGAAGCCGGATCAGAACCGAGTTTTCTGCCGCCTTACCGTACTGCTGGATCGTCGCGTCGGGCATGAGCTTGCGGAGCTCAGCGATCGGCGGCGCTTCCTGA
>JACPDH010000126.1 GCA_016184115.1 Acidobacteriota bacterium
CGACGAGCGACGCGGAAATCGCCCCGTTTCTGCTCTGCCCTCCGGGTTGCGGCGGAATGGAGCCGCTTTCTTTGTCGCGCCTCCTCGCCGATGTACCACATCGACTCGTCGGCGCTTCGCGAATTCGGCTCCATTCCGCCGAAACGAAAGGCAAGGGATTAACGAAACACTACACTAGTGGCCTGTATTGGAGGGGTTGGTGCCGCCAATTCCTCCAGCACACGCCACGAGTGTTCCGGATCTGAGGAATCGGTTCCTCCACCGCGGCGCCAGTTCCACCGTTCCAGGCCACTGGACGCAACACCAACCGGGAGACCTTTGATGAGAACGCTGCTGACGATCGTTCTGCTCGCCGCCGTCGCGGCGGCCGCATGCTCGAGATCTGAAACGGACCTGCCGGCCGCGCCAGCGAAAGGCACGAGCCAAGCGGGTCCACATGGCGGTACGGATCCCGGCATCGGGGAGATGACGCAGTCGGCGTCGTCGCCGTCGGAGATCGCAATCCTCTACGAGCTCCCGGCGGGATGGACGCGCGTCAAGCCGACGGGGAAGCTCCGGCTCGATCAGGCTTCGATCTCCGGCCCGGGTGGCGATGCCGAGCTCGTCGTCTTTTTCTTCGGTGTCGGTGGAGGGGGAGGAGTCGACGCGAACCTCGACATGTGGGCGGAGCTCGTCGAGGGTGGTACCCCGGTCCGTTCGTCGTTCGAGCAGGGGGTATTCAAGGTGTCGTGCATCGATGCGGCGGGAACTGTGATTCCGAGCGGCATGACAGGCGCGCGGCAGCCGATTCCGAACGGACGGCTTCTCGGCGCGGTCGTCGAGGGGCCGGGCGGGCCCTGGTTCTTCAAAGTGACCGGTCCCGACGCGACGGTCGCAGCACAGAAGGACGCATTCCTCGGCATGCTGCGAGCGGTTCGGCTCCGACGAGGTTAGGCGGCCTCAGGAGGAACATGTCGACCTGAAGCTCGTGAGTCAGCGGGAGCTCCGCTCGGGGGCGGTAGCGATGCGGTATCAGCCGAGACGGCTGCCAGCTCTGCCCTAAATCGTTCGAGATCCGGTGTCCGGATCCTGCTTACTTCTTCACGCTCCCGAGATAGTCGAGGACGAGGTTCGTCATTGCAGCGGCACCGTGCACGATCGCGTCTTCGTCCGGCTCGAAGGCCGCGGTGTGGACGTTTGCGGTCAGTCCCTTCTCCGGGTTCGACACTCCGAGCATGAAATAGAATGAGGGGACGCGTTCGGCGAAGAGTGCGAAGTCTTCCGCGACCATCGCCTGAATTCCTGCCTTGACGCGCCCGGCGCCGAGGGTCTTCTCGAGAGACGCACGCCCGAACGCGGAGAGCTTCTCGTCGTTCACGAGTACCGGGTTCGCGGAGGGGTCGAGCCAGACCTCGGCGGTTGCACCGTGCGCGACTGCCGTCTCCGTCGTCAGCTTTTTCAGGAGCTCGATCGTCTGCGCTCGCACCGCCGGAGAGAGGGTTCGGATCGTGCCTTCGAGCTCCACCGACGGAGGTACGATGTTGAAGCGCGTTCCTCCATGGAACGAGCCGACCGTCACGACGACCGGTTGCAGCGGATCGACGCGGCGGCTGTCGATCGTCTGCAGTGCCATGACGATCTGTGCGCCGACGACGATCGGATCGATCCCGAGATGCGGCTGCGCGCCGTGGCTTCCTTTGCCGTTGACCGTGATCTTGAAGCGGTCGGACGACGCCCACATCGGTCCTGCGTTGAAACCAGCCTCGCCGGCGCGTAGGGGCGGCCAGACGTGAAGCGCAAACATCGCCTCCGGTTTCACGCGATCGAGAAATCCTTCTTCGATCATCAGCGGCGCACCGCCGTTCTCTCCCGGAGGTGGCCCCTCCTCCGCCGGCTGGAAGAAGACGACGACGGTGCCAGGGAGCGATGCGCGCCGCTTCCAGAGCAGCTCCGCGGTCGCGAGGGCGATCGTCGTGTGGACATCGTGGCCGCAGGCGTGCTTCACGCCACGATTCTTCGACTTGTAGGGAAGATCGAGCGTCTCCTCGATTGGCAGCCCATCGATGTCTGCGCGCACCGCGATCGTGGGGCCCGGCTTCGCTCCCTTGATCGTCGCGGCGACGCCATGGCGCGCGATGCCCGTTTCGTGCGGAATTCCCCGCGCGGTGAGCCATGCGGCGATCCGCTTCGACGTTTCCGCCTCACGGTTCGAGAGCTCCGGGTACATGTGGAGCTCGCGCCTCGTCTCGACGAGCGACTGCTTCATCGCGGAGAGATCGGCGGCGACGCTCGTTCGGGAATCTGCAGCGTGAGTGGCGAGCGCGGGTAGCGAAAGCACGAGCAAGGTGGCTGCGGCTGTCTTCATGACCGGCTATTCTACGCGGCGACAGGTTGACGAGGGAGAACGACGATGAGCTCTGCAATCGAAATCACGAGCGATCCGGGACGAATCGACATCGACACGCTGCACGCGTGGCTCGCGAGCTCGTACTGGGCTCCAGGGATTCCGAAGGAGGTCGTGAAGCGGTCGATCGACGGCTCGATTCCGTTTACCGCTTTCCTCGACGGGCGCCAGGTGGGCTTCGCCCGTGTCGTCACCGATCGTGCGACCTTTGCATGGCTCGCCGACGTCTGGGTCGAGGAGTCGCAGCGCGGAAAACGAATCGGCCACGCGCTGATGGAGGCGGTCGTTGCGCATCCCGATCTTCAGGGCCTGCGGCGTTTCCTGCTCGCAACGCGCGATGCACACGGGCTCTACGCGCAGTACGGTTTCGAGCCGATCGATAAACCCGAGGCCTACATGGCGGTTCGGAAGGCGCCGGCGGAACTTTACGGGTAACAAGCTCGAAGGCCTCGAGGTAAGCACGAACGAAGCTGAAGTGAGAACGATGAACGATGAATTCAGAACCCAGAGAGGTTCGTTGGAGGTCGTTCTGGATTCCCACTTCACCGTTCATCGTTCTAACTTCAAGTTCGCGTTTTCTTCCACGTTCGCATCCTTGCCGTTAGGCGCGGGGCGCTGGCCCGGCTCGAAGGGACAGTTCTCGTCGCGACGGCGTTCGAAATCGTCGCGCACGGCGCGCTTGAGCTGCTCGGGCGTCCGTCCCGCCATTAAGCCGGAAACGTACGATTCGATGTCGATCACCTCGAGGTTCATCCGCACCGTCTCGAAAACGCGTGGGACGTGCTCTCCAGGCGCCTGAACGTGATGCAGGCCGCCACTGTAGGCGACGAGCATCCGTCCCTCACCGATCGCTTCGATCACGTCGGCGATCCCGCCGCGTACCGTCATCGGCTGCCCATTCGAGTCGAGCCCGTTCCTCCGCATCATTCTTCCTTCGGGGAGGATGATCACCATCGATTCGGGATCGATTCTGCGCAGCACTTCGAACCAGGTATTATCGCGCTGCCGTGAGATTGGAATCACGTGTGCGGCGATCATGCGGAAGAGCATGCCGACGAGCGGGCGTCCGATTGTCTTGTCTGCCGCCGGTACGACGCCGTGGAACGCAACGCGGCGCAGAAACGAATTCGGCACGCCGCCAAGAAAGACGGGCTCGAACAGGCTGGTGTGATGCAGAAACGCCACGAGCCGATGCCCGCTCCATGGCTCGGGTGGTGGCGTACCGATCCATTTCATTTCTACCCGGTAGAAGCTCCGGGTGACGTATTTGAGTGCGAGAAGAAGCGCGAAGATGAAGTAGTGCCGCATGGCGCTGCGGCGGAGTGTACAACTCGTCGTGCCCGAGGTCGTGAATGGACATTCATTCATTGCTGCGGCGAACGGGAAGCGAGTGCCTCCACGTTTTCGAGGCTGAAACGATCACGGGCGCGCGAAATCGTATAATCCGCCGCGAAGGCACGACGGCCGGGGCCTCTCGAGCGCATGTGACACGCGAAACACGCGGCGCTGCACTCGGTTTTCATTTCGAAATTCTCAATTCGGCCTTTGGAGGTTCTCCGGTGAAGGCAACGGTTACCGTCGAGCTCAAGTCGGGTGTTCTCGACCCGCAGGGAAAAGCGATTCAACACTCCCTCGAAGCGCTTGGATTCGCGGGTGTGGAAGACGTCCGCGTCGGCAAAGTTTTCAGGATCACGCTCAAGGAAGGGATCGCGAGTCGCGCCGAGCTCGAAGCGCGCGTGAGTCAGATGTCGGAGAAGCTTCTCGCGAACATGATTGTCGAGAACTACGCGGTCAAGATTGAAGACTAACCTCCAATACAGGCCACTAGTACTGCTCGTCTGCGCCTTGTTCGCGCAGCTGTCGTCCGCGGCGGCGCTCGAGGAAGTCGTGGCGCGTGGCCGCCTCGCCGAGAAGCGGTGGAAGCTCACGGGCACGCCGCGTGGCATCGCGGTCGCACCGGACGGCACGCTTTACGTCGGCTTGGCCACGCCGCAGTCGGTTGTCGCGGTCGACGCGGCAAAAGGCGCGATTGTCCGCGAAGCGGTGATCGACAGCGCGGAGAGCGCGTCGACGAAGGACTTCGCGACGCTTCGGATCGCCCATGGTCGCCTTTACATCGCGCAGGGGAGCGACGAGAGCGTGACGATCCTCGCACTTCCGTCGCTCGACGTCGCGCGCGAGATCCTGCTCGAAGGGGAGTCGATTCGCGACGCGCTTCCCGACCCCGCGGGGAGGCATCTCTACGTACTCGGCCGCAACGTGCATGTCTTTGACGCCGCGGGCGAGCGCGAGATTCGAGCTCTCGGCGAAAACGTCGAACCAACCGCGCTGACGACAGACGCCAGGGGTCGCATTCTTGCCGTCGTCGGCCTCCAGTCGTTTCCGAACGGGAAGGTGAGCATCGCGCTCTTTTACGATGCGGCGACCCTGCGCGAGATCGCACGCGTGCCGTTGCAGACCGAGCGTGAGATCGTGTCGACCTTTTTTGCCGCGGACGATCGCGTGCTCGTCGCGGTCGCGAACGACTGGCTCGCGGAAGCGCCTGCCGCGCCGCGCGAGACGAAGCAACCGAAGAGCGACATCGGCGCGATACGAATGACGATCGAGCTCGGCGATCTCGTAAGCAGTGAGACGATCTGCCTCCCGGCCGGCGCCGGTCCGCAGATCGCCGGCCCGGCTGCCGGTGCCCTCGTTGTCGTCGCGGAGAAACGATGCGCCGCTGGAGGCGCGTTCACCGCGGCGAAACGAAAGACGCGCGTCGCATCGCTCTACGGCATCTCCGCCTACGCGATGGCTCCCACGCCCGACGGGCGATGGGCGGTCACCGACCCCGAGGGCTTCCTCACGATCTACAAGCAGCCTGCGCCGAAGGAATAGTATTTCCTGGGGGAATCGGCACCAGGTCCCTGGAGGCAGGCGACTCACATCAGCACGGTTCGCACGATCCGGACGGACCGGAACCGCCGCTCTTGCTCTACAATCGCCGCATCTCTGCGCCGCCCGTGGCGCCAGTCAGGATGCCTCGATGAAATTCGGAATCGTGCTTCTCCCCGGGTCGAACTGCGATCACGACGCGTTCCATGTCGCCTCGGCCGTCGTCGGCGCCGAGACCGAGATGCTCTGGCACAAAGACCGCGAACTCAAAGGCGCGGACTGTGTGATCGTCCCCGGAGGGTTCGCCTACGGCGACTATCTCCGCGCCGGAGCCCTCGCGAAGTTTGCTCCCATCATGGACTCGATTCGAGAGCATGCCGCGAACGGCGGGCTCGTTCTCGGAATCTGCAACGGCTTCCAGGTTCTGACGGAAGTCGGGCTGCTTCCGGGCGCACTGATGCGAAACCAGCACCTGCGCTTCATCTGCCGCGATGTCCATCTCCGCGTCGAGACGAATGCGACGCCGTTCACATCCGCGATGGCAGAGGGCCAGGTCATGAAGATTCCAATCGCCCACGGCGAAGGAAACTTCTTTGCCGACGATCGCACCCTCGACGAGCTCGAAGCCAACGGGCAGGTGGTGTTCCGCTATTCCGATCCGAAGGGAAACATCACGGCAGAGGCGAACCCCAACGGCGCAGCGCGCAACATTGCAGGTGTCTGTAATCGCGAGCGCAACGTCCTCGGCATGATGCCGCACCCGGAACGTTGTTCGGAGGCGGTCCTTGGCAACGCCGACGGTTTCGGCGTCTTCAAGTCGATCGTCAGCGCATTCGCCGCGGCGAAGTAGAGATGACGATCGGAGCACCGATGATCCGTCTGGCGCGCGCAATACTCGTTCTCCTCACGCTCCTACCCACCTTCGCCTCCGCGCAGTCGATTCCGACCCCGTCCGAGCATCTCGAGATTTCGATCGGCGCCGACCGCGTCGTTGCCGATTACCGGCAGATTCGCGACTACTTCGCCATGCTCGACGAGAAATCGCCTCGAGTCGTCGTCGAGAGCCTCGGGGAGACGACGCTCGGCGAGCCGATGATCATGGCGATCATCTCTTCCGAATCGAACATCGCGAATCTCGACCGCTACAAAGAGATCGCGCGAAAGGTGTCCGATCCGCGCGGCCTAACAGATAAGGAGATGGCGGCGCTCGCCACTGAGGGGCGCGCGATCGTCCTCGTGACCTGCAACATCCACTCGACGGAAGTCGCGTCGAGTCAGATGGCGATGGAATGGGCGCATGCGCTCGCGACGGCGACGGACGCGAAGACGACGCGGCGCCTCGATGACGTCATCCTCCTGCTGGTGCCTTCTCTCAACCCCGATGGCCAGATCATGGAGACGGAGTGGTACCGGAAATACCTCGGAACGAAGTACGAGGGTGGGTCGATGCCGTGGCTCTATCACCACTACGTCGGCCACGACAACAACCGTGACTGGTTCATGCTGACGCAGAAGGAGACGCGCGCGCTGAGTCGCGCCCTCTACCATGAATGGTCTCCGCAGGTCTTCGTCGACGAGCACCAGATGGGACGGGAAGGCCCTCGCATGTTCATCCCGCCGTTCGCCGATCCGGTCGATCCCGACGTTCATCCGCTCATCTGGCGCGAGGTGAATCTGATCGGCTCGAACATGGCGATCCGTCTCGAGGAGGCTTCGAAGGCGGGAGTGATCTACGGCTACGGATTCGATGCCTACTGGATGGGGGGCACTCGCAACACGGCGTGGTGGAAGAACATGACCGGCTTGTTGCTCGAAGTCGCATCGGCCCGTTTCGCGACACCTGTCTACATCGACCCGAACGAGCTCGAAGGAGGCTCGAAGGGTCTTGCGGAGTATCAGACGCAGATCAACCACCCAAACCCATGGAAGGGAGGATGGTGGCGGCTGCGTGACATCATGGACTACGAGCGGATCGCGTCGGACGCGCTGCTGGAGATTGCGTCGGAGCGACGCGAAGATCTGCTGCGCAACACGATGACGCGCGCGCGTGTCGCGGTCGAGTCGGCGCGTCCGCGCGAGGCGTACCGCATTCCGGGCTCGCAGCGCAATGCCGCCACGGCGAAGCGCCTCGCGGAGCTGATGGCGGATCACCG
Organism: Acidobacteriota bacterium; assembly: GCA_016184115.1. GTDB lineage: Bacteria > Acidobacteriota > Thermoanaerobaculia > Gp7-AA8 > Gp7-AA8 > JACPDH01. The sequence continues at coordinate 7,411 of JACPDH010000126.1, forward strand.
GGTTGACGTTCTCGTCGCAACGAACGGCGACTATTGGATCCCGCTCGCCCAGCCGTTCAGGCGCTTCGTCGAGGAGCTCATGGAGACCCAGCGCTACCCCGAAGTTAGGCTGACGGGCGCTGCCGAGATCCTGCGGCCCTATGACATCGCGAGCTGGACGCTACCGCTCATGATGGGGGTGAGTATCGAGCGGCGACCGATGCCATCCTCGGTCGACGGCGCGCCGCGGCTCGAGCCGTGGTTCCGCCGGCAGCCGGCGGTAGCCCCGCCACTCCCTTCGGCGACCGCGTATGCGGTCGAGTACCGCTCCCCCGAGGCCGCACGCGCCGTCAATGCTGCGCTCGCAGCCGGCGGCTCGGTGGCGTTAGGCGTAGCCGCGGAGGGCGGACTCGTAACGGGGCCCGTACCGGTCGAGCTCCCTCCTGGGACGTTCTATCTCGACGCGAAAGGGGCGGAAGCCGCTCGCGTTCCCGCCGCCGAAGCAGGACTTCCGATCATCCCGCTCGCGAAAGGCGCGGCGAGCGCGACGCGACTCCGGGCCCCGCGCGTTGCCATCTACAAGCCATGGCGCGCCTCGATGGACGAGGGGTGGACGCGCTGGCTGCTCGAGACCTTCGGATTCGAGCCGAAGTCGATCGACAACGCGGCGGTGCAGTCAGGGAAGCTCCCATTCGACGCCATCATTCTGCCGTCGATCGAGAAGGCGATCCTCGAGACTGGCAAGGCGGAGCCGGACAAGGAGAAGATGAACTACGTCGAGGAGCGCCCCGAAAAATACGAGGGCGGGATCGGCCCCGAAGGTGAGAAGGCGCTGAAGAAATTCGTGGAACGTGGAGGCACTCTCGTTGCCTTCGCCTCGTCGACGGCCTGGGTGATCGATGAGTTCAACATTCCGGTGCGAAACGTCCTCGCACAGGCGAAGCCTAACGAGTTCTCGGTGCCAGGGTCGCTCGTGTCGATCGAAGTGAGCAACGACATCCCGCTGGGATGGGGCATGCCGGCGAAGTCAGCCGCGTTTCTCGACGCCCCGATCGCCTACGAAACGGCACTCCCTGCCGCCGGCATGGAACGCCACGTGATTGCGCGATATCCGGAACACGCGGCGAACGTCCTGCTTTCTGGATGGATCGCCGGCGCGACGAAGCTCGAACGGCGGGCCGCGGCGGTTGCCTTTACCTACGGTAAAGGGAAGCTCGTGCTCTTTGGCTTCCGCCCACAACACAGGGCGCAGACGCACGCCACGTTCCCGCTGGTGTTCAATGCGCTCTGGTGGTCGGTGATGGAGTAGGCGGCCGTTGACCTGATGTCAGAACAGCCTCATCTGTCCCTTCTTGCTTCGCCTAACCACATCGATCGGCGACATAGGCGCATGCTGAGTCGCGACGCCGACGTCGATTCGTACGCCGACCCTCGACAGCAGGTCGTCGGCGCATGCACGGACGATCGACTCGTGGTTGTTCCGCTCGGAGAGGTGAATGAGGGTCAGGTGACGCGTCCCTTCGCCGACGATTCGAGCGAGCGCCTCCATCGCATCTTCGTTCGACAAGTGACCGTGGCGCGACAGGATGCGACGCTTCAGGCTCCACGGGTACGAGCCGGTGCGCAACATGTCGAGGTCGTGGTTTGCCTCGAAGAGGAGTGCGTCGCAGCCCTGCAGGTGCGCGAGCACTGACGCGTCGACGACGCCGAGGTCGCTCGCAATTCCTGCGCGAGTGCCGTCGCGCGCCTCGACGACGAAGCACGACGGGTCTGCGGCGTCGTGGATGACGCGGCAGGAGTGGACCTCGAGCTCGCCGATCCGGAAGCTCGCGTTGTTCTCGAAGGGCCGCGCGGAAAGCTTACGCGGGTCGAGCCTCGCGGCTTCGAGCGTGTCTCGCGTCGCGTAGATGGGAATCCCGAATTTGGCGGCGATCTTCGCCGCGCCGTGGACGTGATCGCCGTGCTCGTGCGTGATGATGATGGCGTCGACTTCGCTCAACTCGCGGCCGAGCAGCTTGAGGCGCTGTTGCGTCTGCCGGAGACCGAAGCCGGCGTCGACGAGGATTCGCGTGCCATCCGATTCGAAGAGGCACGAGTTCCCGGCGCTGCCGGAGCCGAGCGAGGCGACGAGCATGGGGGCGACGATAGCATGGGGCGCCCGAGTCGGGGATGGTCCTCGGATGCCGCGTTCCATCTGGCCCTGACGAAGAGGCCGGGCGCGGGCTCGGGAGCGTTCACGTTCACGGAGCGGCCCGCTCGCAGTTCTGCATCGAGGCTCGTGCACGGGCCCGCGCCCGCACCCGTGCACGGCAGCTCGGCCCTTCCGTAAGTCAATGCGGACGCGCGGTTCACCGTCGTTTCAGGTGATATTCTTCCGCCGGCTTACACGTAACGGAGCGGAGCGAACGATGGAGCGATTCGTAGTCGAAGGTGGGCGCCGGCTCGACGGGACGATCAAGCCTGCAGGCAATAAGAACGCGGCCCTGCCGATCCTCGCCGCCTGTCTCCTCACCGACGAGCCGGTGACACTCCGAAATCTCCCCGACATCCGCGACGTCCGAGTGATGCTCCAGTTGCTCGAGAGCCTCGGTCGCGCGGTCGATCGCGCCGATGCAAACACGGTGACGATCCGCCGCACCGGAGAGATGTCTTCGGTGCCTGACGCCGAACTTTCGCGGAAAATCCGTGCTTCGATCCTGCTCGCCGGGCCACTGCTCGTTCGCACCGGTGCGGCCACGATGTTCCGCCCGGGAGGCGACGCGATTGGACGTCGGCGTGTCGACACGCATCTCCTAGCCTTCGAAACGCTTGGGGCGACGATCGAGACCGCGCCCGCGCAGTACATGATGGCGGCGAAGCGGCTCGTCGGGCGCCGGATGTTCCTCGACGAAGCCTCCGTGACCGGGACCGAGAATGCGATCACCGCGGCGGTACTCGCCGAGGGCGAGACGCTGATCTACAACGCGGCCGCCGAGCCGCACGTCCAGGATCTCTGCCGCTTCCTCAACATCCTCGGCGCTGACATCGACGGCATCGGGACGAACTCCTTGCGCATCCGCGGCGTTTCCGCGCTGCGCGGTGGCGAGTTCCGGATTCCGAGCGACCACATCGAGGTCGGCAGTTACGTCGGCCTTGCTGCCGTGACCGGAAGCGAGATGGTGATCGAAGATGGCGTTCCCGAGCACATGGACGCCATCGAGCTGATGTTTCGCAAACTCGGAGTCGCGATGAAGTTCGAAGGGCAGAACATCCGCGTTCCGGGCGGACAGTCTCTCGAGGTCCAGTACGACGTCGGCGCCGCTGTACCGAAGCTCGATGACGGTCCGTGGCCTCTGTTTCCTGCCGACCTGCTCTCGATCATGATCGTCGTTGCCTCACAGGCAAAGGGGACGGTGATGATTTTCGAGAAGATGTTCGAGTCACGCCTCTTCTTCACCGACAAGCTGATTGACATGGGAGCGCGCATCATCCTTTGCGATCCTCATCGAGCGATCGTCGTCGGCGGGGGCCCGCTGCACGGCTCCAAGATCTCGAGTCCTGACATTCGCGCGGGGATGGCGCTCCTCATCGCAGCGCTATGCGCGAAAGGGGAGAGCGTCATCCAGAACGTCCAGCAGATCGACCGCGGCTATGAGCGCATCGATGAGCGCCTCAACGCACTCGGCGCGCGGATTCGACGGGAAGAGGATCGGTGATGCGCCGGTTCCCGGCATGGCGGTCGCGCTGGGGAGTCGGGGAGTGACGAGCGTCGCGCTCCCCGGAGGCGCACGACTCGAGCTGAGCGAGGTGCCGCTCGTCATCGGGATCGTCAACGTAACCCCCGATTCGTTTTCCGACGGCGGCCTGCATGTTCGGCCGCACGAAGCGATCGCGAGCGCGCTTCGCATGGCGGCGGATGGAGCCGCGATCGTCGACGTCGGCGGCGAATCGACGCGCCCAGGTTCCGAACGGGTGAGCGAAGACGAGGAGCTTGATCGAGTCGTTCCCGTGATCGAAGGCATACGAAGCCGGTCGAGCGTGCTGATCTCGGTCGACACGATGAAGGCGGCAGTTGCGGAAGCAGCGATCACAGCCGGCGCGTCGATTGTGAATGACGTCAGCGCGCTCGGCTTCGACGCGAGGATGGCGGACGTCGTTGCGAAGCGTGAGGCCGCGGTGATCCTGATGCACATGCGTGGCGAGCCGAAGACGATGCAACAGGAGATTGCGTTCGACGACGTCGTCGCTGACGTGCGCAAGGAGCTCGCGGGGCGTCGCGAGCTCGCGATCGCGAGCGGAATCTCTGCGAACGCGATCCTCGTCGATCCCGGTATTGGCTTCGGGAAGAGCTTCGACCACAATCTGGAGATCCTGGCGCGGGCCGGGGAGCTGCGTGCGCTCGGCCCCGTCGTGATCGGCGCATCGCGGAAGGCGTTCGTGGGCCACATTACCGGCAGGGCCGCCGGTCCGGAGCGGATGGCGGGCTCCCTGGCGGCAGTCGCCGCGGCGGCAGCCGCCGGAGCCGCGGCGGTGAGGGTGCACGACGTGAGGGAGACGGTCGATTTCCTGCGGGTCTTTCGCGCGATCGGGAGCGCGGTGCGATGAATCTCTTCGACAGCTTCTTCGCCTTGCAGTTCGGATGGCGCGATGCAGTCGACATTGCGATCGTCGCGTTTCTCCTCTACACGGCGCTCTACGTGACCCGTGGCACGAAGGCGATGCAGATGTCGGTGGGAATCGTGCTGCTCGCCGGCGCTTATTACGTGGCGCGCACGATGGACCTGGCTGCGACTGAGCGCGTATTCGCCGCCGTGCTCTTCTATCTACCCTTCGCCCTGATCGTCCTCTTTCAGCACGAGATCCGGCTCGCGCTGGCGGCGTTCGGCCGGACGCCGCTTCTTCGCTTCATGGCGCAGCCTGAAAGTGGCTCGCGTGTCGAGAAGCTCGTCGAAGCGACGATGGAGCTTGCGGCGAGGAACTGGGGCGCGCTCATCGTCGTCGAGCGGGCCGAAGGGCTGCGCGAATGGGCCGAGAGTGGACGGCAGCTCGACGCGCAGCTCTCTTCGGAGTTGCTCGTGAGCATCTTCGCCCCGTTCACGCCGCTGCACGACGGTGCCGCGATCGTCCGTGGCGACAGGATCGCGGCGGCGAGCGTCGTGCTGCCGCTAGGCTCGGGTGAGCAGATCTCCGCGGACATGGGAACCCGCCATCGAGCGGGGCTCGGGCTCGCCGAGGAGACCGATGCGCTCGTCGTCATTGTTTCCGAGGAGAATCGCTCGATGAGCATCGCGGCGGGCGGGCAGCTTCATGCGAACCTCTCGCGTGAGGCGCTCGAGGCGCTGCTGCGCGCGGAGCTGGGGATCGACGACGGGAGCCGCGCGTGAGTCTCGAACGCCTTTTTCGCGGCACCGGACTTCGGATCATCGCGTTGCTCGCAGCGTTCACGATCTGGCTCGGCGTCACCTCCGAGCGGCGCGAGCAGAAGTTCGATCGTTCGTATCTGGTTCCGATCGCGCTCGTCGGCGTGCCGCGCGACGTGATCGTGCTGGATCCGGTGGAGGATACGATCGCCGTCCGCCTGCGCGGCCCGCTCCAGGCGCTCCGTTCGCTCTCGTCGCAAAACCTGGAGATCGCGCTCGACATGCGCGATGCGAAGCCAGGCACTCTGCGCGTACTAATCCGGCCCCAGGCGCTCAACGTTCCGCCTAACATCGAGATCCTTTCGCTCGAGCCAGCGTCGGTCTCCTTCCGGCTCGAGGCGCGTAGAAACAAACATGTCGCGATCCGGCCGTTCTTCGTCGGCGAGCCACCCGAAGGACTCGCGTACAGGGCCGAGTCGGTTCTGGTCGAGCCGCGCACCGCACTCGTCTCGGGACCTTCGTCGGCAATACGGGAGATCGACGGCGTGTTCACCGACCGGATCGTCCTCACCGGGCGCGGCCAGTCGTTCCGGCAGAGCGTCGGCGTCGTCTCCGACGTCCCGGCGGTGCGAGTCCTCGAGCCGCAGAGCGCGGTCGTCACCGTCGAGATCGCACCTCCGCCTCCCAAGCCGGAGCCGGAAAAGCCGAAGGTGCGTTCGAGGACGAAATCGAAATCGACGTCGTCGAAAGGCGGGAATTCGTGAGGAAACTCTTCGGCACCGACGGAATCCGAGGCAGGGCGCACGTCTATCCGCTCGATGTCGCCTCGATGCTCGCGCTCGGCGAATCGACGGCCCACCGGCTTCGCGCGGCCGGCATCTCTCCCGTCGTCATTCTCGGCATGGATACTCGTGAATCGGGACCCGAGATCGCACTCGCGCTGCGCGAGGGGATCCGACGCGGCGGCGGGAACGCTCGATTCGCCGGCGTCATCCCGACTCCCGGCGTCGCGTATCTCTGCCGTGAGCGCGACGCAGGCGCTGCGGTTTCGATCTCCGCGTCTCACAATCCGTGGCACGACAACGGCGTGAAGCTCTTCGGCCACGACGGGATGAAACTGTCCGACGAGATCGAGCTGCGGATCGAGGAGGAGATGCTTGCGATCCGGAACGAGAGTGAGACGCTCGCCTCCGCGGAACCGCTCGAGCACGACCCTTCGCTCTCCGCGAGCTACGTGCGGTTTCTCGAGAGCGGGTTCGGACCGAGGGCGCTCGCGGGACGCAAGATCGTGGTCGACGCGGGCAACGGTGCCGCGTTCGAGATCGGTGTCGAGCTGTTCCGTCGCGCTGGCGCCGACGTCGTCGCCATGTTCACGTCACCCGATGGAAAGAACATCAACGAGAACTGCGGCGCGCTTCACCCTGAAGCGATGGCGGCGCGCGTCATCGCGGAGAAGGCAGACTTCGGCGTCTCGTTCGACGGGGATGCCGACCGCGTCATCTTTGCCGACGACCGAGGGGTAATCCGGAACGGTGATGAAGTGCTCTACCTCATTGCGACGCGCCGTAAGGCCGAAGGGCAACCGGGATCGGACGTCGTCGTCGCGACCGTCATGTCGAACCTCGGGTTCGAGAAGCGCCTCGCGGCCGATGGGATCGAGCTCGTTAGGGCAAACGTCGGAGATAAGTACGTCCTCGAGAAGATGCTCGAGCGCGGTGCGACCATCGGCGGCGAACAGTCGGGTCACGTGATCGACCTCGCATGTCACACGACGGGTGACGGTATCCACACGGCCCTCGTCCTCGGTGCGATTCTCGCGCGTGAGTCGAGGCGCTTCTCGGAGATCGAGACCTTCGCGCCGATGCCGCAGATTCTGCTCAACCGGAAGGTCGGCGCGCGTCCCCCGCTCGACTCGCTACCTCGGTACCGCGAAGCACTCGCGGAAGAGGAATCGCGCCTGGCGGGCGAAGGGAGAATCCTCGTCCGCTACTCGGGAACCGAAAATCTCGTCAGGGTGATGATCGAGGGACCTGACGCAGAGATGATCCGAGGCGCCGCCGAACGCCTCACCGCGATTCTCGCGGATGAGATCGGTTGAGCGCACGCCGGCCGTTGGCGTTTCTCGTCATTCGCCTCCTAAGTGCGAAATCGCCTAGATGGAGGCGCGAGCGTGATTCCGGGAAAACCCCGAAAAGAGTGGCGGATTCTGCATTCGGTTGGTATAGTGCGCCAGCCCAAGAAGCATGAAATCAAAGGCTTAACTGAAATTCGAGGGAGTGAACATGGCGCGGGCGAAGAGCAAAGCGTCCACGACCACGGCGCGGAAGGCGGCCTCCGGTGGTAAAGTGGCGAACAAGTCCAAGGTCGTCAATAAGTTAAAGCCTGCGGCGAGGAACGCTGCAGCGAAGCCGTCGCCGAAGAAGGTGGTTGCGGCGAAGAAGCCCTCCAAGCCGGTAAGACCCGCGAAGGCGACACCGAAGAAGGTCACCCCGCCGCCGAAGAAGGCGTCGAAGCCCGCCACGGCAGTTGCCAAAGGGCATCCCGCTACGAAGGCAGCGCCGAAAAAAGTGGCGCCTGCTGCGCTGAAGGCACCGAAGCGGTCGGCCGTGGCGCCGAAGCCTGCTAGCGCGAAAGCGCCGAAGCTGGCTAGCGCGAAAGCGGCGAAGCTGGCAGCCGCGAAGCCAGCTAAAGCCCCCGTCGTTGTCGCAAAACCAGCGGAGCCGCGCAAGGCAGTGTCGGCGGCGGCGCCGAAAGCGCCTGTCGCAGCGAAACCTGCCGCTGCTCCGAAGGCTGCGAAGCCGCGACGTACGCGCCGCGGTCCGCGAGTGACGCCGACGAGCGCACCGCTGGCGACCTGGATTTCGCAAGAGGGCTCGCGCCCTTCGTCGTTCCTTCCGGCGCCTCCGCGCGCGAAATCTGCGTTCACGGTCGCCGCGGCACCCGCGTCGTCCGACCGGTTGATTCGCGACGAAGATCTCGCACCACCGAAGCCGATCAAGATCGTCCCGGTCCTCGTGCATGTCGAACAGGATGCTGGCCGAATCCAGATTCACTGCCACCCGCCGATGGTCACACTGACGCCGGGTGCCGCGGTCGAGTGGGACTTCCGTTACTTCGGCGGCGTCGACGTGCTTGTCGACCATGTCGTCGTCGAGATCGGCAAGCCGAGCCCATTCGGGAAGGCGCATTACAAGTCGACGAAGCCGGGAAGTGCGCGGCCTCACCGCCAGCTTTCCGATCTGGTCAGCGCCAAATCGCTCGGCACGACCGTCGCCTACACGATTCACGCAGTCAACGCCTACAAGACTGAGCTCGCCGTAGCCAAGGGGACGATGGAAGTCACCGACTGACGTAACAGGCGATCGATGGTTGACGGCAGGCCCCGGCGAGATTCGGGGCCTGTACTGCATTTGGGCAGCATGACGTGGGGCTTACCCGCATTTCTCACACGCCTTCTGCTGCGGCAGCCGACAGCAGCCTGTCTGCGTCGTTGCACGGCGATTTCGCTCCTCGACATAGTGTCAACCATGCCATCGTCGCAAAATCGCCGTGCGCCTAGCATCTAGGCCGCTCTCGACTGCCTCGCGACAAAGCCGTGTGAGAAATGCGGGTTAGCTGCCGCCGCGCACGGGGCGTTGGCGAGCCGGCTGTGCGATCGGGGCGTCCATCGGGCTCGCCACGTCGTTTGCGGGATCGTAGTCGAGGGTGTCGTCCGACTGGACGCGGAGTCGCTCCCATGTCTGTCCGTAGGGAGAGACTGCCGTCAGGACTCTCGTTTCGCCCGGGAGGAGCGATCCGACGTCGAATCGTCCCGGCTCCGCATCAGGGAACCTCGTCGCTCCGTTCGTGAAGATTCCAACGGAAGTCGCGGCCTGCGGTCCCGCATTGCGGATCGCAACTTCCAGCAGCCGTTCGGCGCCGCTCGTTGCTAGAAGTCTCAGTCGGATCGAGAGGTCGGCGGTTCCGTGCTCCTCGAGCCGAGCCGTCCAGGGCGTGAGGAATCCTTCGAGCTCCGGCGAGTCGGCGAGGTAGGCGATCCGGCCATTCGCGGCGAAGCGCGGCTGCACGACGCCGGAGAGGCCGATCGTGCCGGCGACGCGGTCGGCCCCGTCGATCTCCACCATGCGCGCCGGTCCGACGTAGTCGTCGCAAATCGCTCGCCAGCCCGAAGCAGTTGCGCTGAGGTCGGCGAGGTAGCCGATCTCGGGAACCGGTGTGCGGGCGATGAGTGCCCCGTCGCCGCTCAGGTGGAGAACATCGAACTGCTCGTGAGGCGCCGGAAGGACCCACGTGCCGTCGGCGAGGCCTAACGCCTTCGCGTACGAGGCGGAGGAATCAAACGTCTGCATCGCTCCGAGGGCCGCGCCCTCTTCGTCGATCGCGAGGGTATGCACGACGAGCGGCGGTACGACGCAGGGACTGAGGGAGCATTCCCAGGTCTCCTGAAGGACGAGCAGGCGCCGGTCGTCGTTTCCGGCGACGCCGACGATGTATTCGGGAGTGAACCACGGCGGCGTCAGTTTCGAAGGGAGTGCCTGCAGCGGTGTGCCATCCAACGCGAAGCGCGACCAGGCGACGTCGGAGTCGGTGATCCAGGCGACGAGCATCTCGCGCTCGCTACAGTGTGCGCTGACGGCACGGGCGCGTGGATCGACGGCGAGCTCGATCGAAGCGGGATCGATCCAGTCGCCGCGTCGCGAGAGGCGTTGCATCCGGATTGCTCCTTCCGCAATCGAGAAGAACGCGAAACCGTCGGGAGTCGCGGCGATCGAACGTGACGGAAGCGCGCGCGGCTCGGTGTCGATCGGCGAGCCGTTTCCATCGACCCGTACGAATCCCGACTCCGGATAACTGTCAGGCACGACGAGCGTGACGTCTCCCGACACGACCGTCTCGATGTTGTTGGGGTACTGCCACTCCCTGCGCATGACCCGGAAGGCCGGCGTGACGATCGCGCGCGGGTCTCCGACCGCGATCGCCGCGTCGCCCCACGGCCGCATCACGAGATAGCGGCTCCCCGCTCGGTCGCCCGTCGCGATCGGATCGCTTTCGGCGTCGCTCAGCATTCTTCCCGCGCGGTCGAGGACCGCGGCTCGATGCTTCGAGACCCTTGGAGCGTACGAATCGAGGTTGTAGGCGACGAGGAAGCCTCCAGGCCTCGTGAACGCCAACGCGCTAACGTCGATGCCGGGGCCGCCGCCTAACTGATGCGCCGGGCCCATCGTCAGCGCCGCATCGACGACACGCGCCGACGACTCGAACGAATCAACGATCGTGAGCAGCGCCACATCGCCGTCCGATACGAGCGAGAGGCGCGGATAGACGTCCTCTCCTTGCGCGAACGAGCGGCGAGGCCCGGGCGCCCCGTCGGGGCCGAGCTGCAGGAGCTCGATCGCACTCGCGCTGGCGGTCGCGTC
>JACPDH010000039.1 GCA_016184115.1 Acidobacteriota bacterium
CACCCGTTCCCATTCCGAACACGGCAGTTAAGCCTCTCCGGGCCGATGATACTGCGCGGGCAACTGCGTGGGAAAGTAGGACGTCGCCGGATCCTTTCTCCCCTTCGCCTACGCCCTCCTCCCATGGAGGGCGTTCGCATTTTTTGGAGCATTGCGACAACGCGATTCGAGTTCCGTTCAGCGTTGAATCGGCCCTCAATTCGTGGTTCCAGTCGATGAAACGCCCTGTCAGCTATTTCTCGCGTTCGTATATCCAGACACGTGGGACGCCGTCTCGCCCAATTGCACCCCTGTACATGCCGGTTGTGTTGAACGGCATCGCGTAGTTGCCCTTTCGGTCGAGCGCAATCACTCCTCCAGGGCCCCCGGCGTCAACGAGTGTTCGCAAGACCACTTTCTCCGATGCTTCCTTGACTCCCATGTCACCAAACTCCATGAGCGCTGCAATATCCCTTGCGACCGTGTACCGCAGGAAGTACTCTCCGTGACCGGTCGCTGAGACCGCGCAAGATCGGTCGCTTGCGTAGGTACCGGCACCGATCACGGGCGTGTCGCCAACCCGTCCGAACTGTTTGTTGGTCATGCCCCCAGTCGAGGTTCCCGCCGCGAGGTGTCCCTGCCGATCGAGTGCCACGGCTCCGACCGTTCCGAATTTCCGGTCAGGGCTGGCAGGCACGTATCCGCGACCGAGCCTCGGTGCCGCCTCGACGAGCGCTTTCTGGAGTTGCCGCCATCGGCGTTCGGTCCAGAAGTATGAAGGATCGACGATCTCGACGCCTTGCGTTGTGGCAAAGAGCTCAGCTCCCCGGCCGATGAGCATGACGTGTTCGGAGCGCTCCATGACGATTCTCGCCGCGCTGATGGGATTGCGAACGATCGTCACAACGGCGACGGCACCGGCCTTCATCGTCGATCCATCCATGATCGTTGCGTCGAGCTCGTTCGTGCCGCTATGTGTGAACACCGCTCCTTTTCCCGCATTAAAGTGGGGCGAATCTTCCATCACCCGAATCGCGGCCTCAACCGCGTCGACGGCAGGCCGTCCGTCGCTGAGAAGGCTGTACCCCGCGAGCAATGCACGCTCCAGCACGGCTCGATACTCAGTCTCCATCGCGGGCGACATCTCCCCTCGGTTGATCGTCCCTGCGCCTCCATGAATCACGAGGGTGATGGGAGCGCCGGGCGGCCCGCCAAAGGCAGACAGCGTGAATGACAGCAACGAGAGAACCAGTAGAAGCGATCTGCGCGTCATAGGCACCTCCAAGATGGATATCGTATCGCGGGTACGCGCGGCCGAACGAGGTTGTAAGATCTCGATCTGGACGCAGCGCTCCGCGAGAGGGAGAACCTAACAGATGCAGATCGTACGTGCCCTCGTGGCGCTGGTTGTGACGCTGATGCCACTCGGGGCGCTGGCGCAGAGCATCAGCGAGGAATGGCGGACACTGCATACCGAGCACTTTCGAGTCCATTTCCCGATCGCGTATGAACCGTGGGCCCGCGAAGTCGCTTCGAAGCTCGAGTCAATACGGACCACGGTGAACTCAGAGATCGGGTACGCCCCGGAAGGCGTCACGGAAGTCGTCGTCGCAGACCCGATCGCTCAAGCGAACGGCTCGGCATGGCCAATTCTCGGGGCGCCTCGGATGGTTTTCTGGGCTTCGCCACCCTCCCCCGCAGGAGCACTTGGCCACGAATCCGATTGGGGTGAATTGCTTGCCATTCACGAATGGACGCACGTCGCGCACCTCGTGCGACCTTCAAGAAGCCGGTTCGCGGGTGCTCGGTGGCTCTTTGCTCCCGTTGCGCTGGGGCCTATAACAAGAGCCCCTAGATGGATCAGTGAAGGTTACGCAACCGTCCTGGAAGGCAAGCTAACGGGCCAAGGGAGACCATTCAGCGACTATCGCGCCGTCATTCTGCGCACCTGGGCTCAGCGCGGGCGCCTGCCATCGTACGAGCAGCTCGACAAAGACAGCGCCAATTGGATGGGGATGTCGATGGCGTACCTCGTCGGTTCCGCGTATCTCGAGTGGCTCGTGGAGCGAGAAGGCGACGAAAGCCTCCCGAAGCTGTGGGCGAGGCTGACTGCGCGCCAATCGCGCACGTTCGACGAGGCGTTTCAGGGTGTGTACGGCGAAACGCCGAAGCGCCTCTACCAACGGTTCGCTGCGGAACTGATCCATCGATCGATGGTCGTCGAGGCTGCGGTTGCGGCGTCGCAGCGCCCCGGCGATCTCTGGATGGACGTTAGCTGGACGACCGGTGAGCCCGACCTGAACCTGGATGGGAGCCGGCTAGTCACCATCGTCCGAGCAAAGCGCAAACCTGCGCGCCTGGTCATTTACTCGACTGATCGAGATGCGAAGGCGGAGGCAGCCTATTCGAAGCGTGTTGAACGCATACTCGCGCGCGATCCGGAGGATGTTGCGCCGGTCCGGAATAAGCCACTTCCGAGAACGCCCGAGGCCGAACATGTTCTTCGCCCTGGAGAGGTTGTGGGAAACGCCCGGTGGATCGGATCGACCGGTGACGTGCTCTTCGTGCGTTTCACGCCCGACCGCGACGGGTTTCTGCATCCAGACATTTATCGATGGAGTCCGGCGAGCGCCGCGCCGCCAACGCGCCTAACGGACGGTGCCGACTTGCGCGATGTGCGCCCGGCGGCCGACGGCAGCTACGCGCTTGCCATACGCAACCGGTACGGGATGTCGGAAGTCGTTCGCATCGACTTGCAGGACGGGTCCGTCACACCCATCGAGGGCCCCTCGCTCCACGAGCAGTTCGTCGAGCCTGCGCCCCATCCGACGTTACCGGTTTTCGCGATCGTCATGCGAAAAGGGGGGACGTGGCGTTTAGTCGTGCGTGGAATCACGAGCGCACCGAACCAGGCGGAGCTCGCGTTCGATGGCATCGTCGCGCAACCCTCCTGGAGCCGAGACGGTAAGGCGCTCTTTGCCACCGTCGCGCGAAACGGATTCGTCGAGATCTCGCGTTTCGATTACGACGTGAGCTCGGGCGCGCTCGTCGAGCGCGGGCAGGTGACCCGCGGTTCTGGGGCTTCTCTAGCCGCCGTGGCATCAAACGATGCGCTCTGGTTCCTCGCCCTCGACCCGGACGGACTCGACCTGCGGAAGCTTCCAATAGCGGAAACAGAGCAGCCACTTCCGTCGATCGCGACTCCGCCCGACGCGGCGCCGGCGGTTCGTCGATCGTTCGACGGCACGACCACGGAGATTCGGCGCGGCGAACTCGGCGAATCCGTACCGTACGGATTCGGGCGACAGGAAGTCTCGCTCCTCTTCGGAGGCTCGCTCGCTCCGTCGGGCGAGGTGGTCGAAGTAGGCGCCCGCGTTGGGGACGTGCTTGGGAGGCTCGAGACCCTCGCATTCGCCTCGGCCGGGTACGACGGCGGAGTCGAAGGCGCCTCGATCTCCATCAAGTCGAAGAAGTACCCGATCGAGATCGGTTCGCGGCTCTTTATCTACGACGAGCGTCCGACGGATCAACGGGACGGTGACCTGTCGAGGTCACGTGACAACGAACGCTTCGGCATCGAGACATGGATCTCGAAGGGGCGCAGATGGAGTGGTGGCGGAGTGAACGGCAGCGTTGCCCTGTATGCGGCGAAGATCGAAGCGGTGCCGACCGCGGCCGTCTCGCAGTTAGGTTCCAGCGTGGCGACTCGCATCGAGCACGCGCCTGTGGTTTACGGCGGGAATCTATTGCCGATGGCGCTCGCCCTCAGCGGCAACTCCGGCTCGACGGATGGAGACCGATGGACACGCTTTCGTGGAGGGTTGTCACTCGGGTTTTCGTCGCGGGGGCGTGGCGTTGCGGTCACGCTGGACGCGGGTTCGGTCAGCGACGACGCGTCGTGGACCGACCAGTTTGAGATCGGTGGCGCGCGACTATCGCTGCATCCCGAAGCCGCCACATCGAATCGCGTCGACGTTCCGGCACTTCCTGCAGGGATTCTTCGAGGAAACAGCTTCGACTCAGTGAGAGTCGACTTACGGATGGGTGGTGTGATGCCGACGCTGTTCGCGCAGCGGGTGGGTGCGAATGTCGATTCAGGCGACGACGAGATCCAGCTGGCCGGTCTCGAGTGGACTCTCCAGCTCGATTCGATGCCGCTCGTGCGAATACCGGCGCTCGAGTTGCGCGCGGGTGTAGCGCGCGTGCTGGATCACGGGTTGCTCGATGATGAGACTTCCGTCTGGATGACGATGCGGTGGAAGCCGTGATCCTGCGTCGGGTCCTCGGTTGCGATCAGTCGAACAGGCCGCGGTAACGCACACGGGTGATCAGCGCGCGGCCGTCGAGGATGTTGGTGCCGAGTGCCTCGAGGGCCGAGGATCTCGTCGCGTTCACGTCGTCGAATTCCACGGCGAGCGACCAGTTGGATGTCACGTCCAGCAGAAACGCAACGGCGATCGCCGAGCCGCTCTCGTCGTTGTTTTCCGCATTGCTGAAGTCGAGCTCCTCGGTGTCGAACCAGTCGAAGCGAGTGGACAACCGTATCGGCCCCGTCTTCCAACTTGCGAGAACGTAGGTTGACTCGAATCTCGCGTCTACGGAATCGCCGGGAGCGAACCCCATGCCGGTTTTTCCGCGGACATGCTCGGCGGCGAGATCGAGGGAGTCAGTCGGCCGCCAACTCATACCGATCAAGTCGAAGTTCGTGCACCACGAGTACTCGTTTCGATAGAGATTGCGATCGCCGCGATTGTCGAATCGCGTCCACTGCGCGACGAAGCCGCGCGACGCGTCTAGCCTGAGCCGCGCTGACCATCCCGTGCGTCCGTCGAGGTCCGACCCGATCGGTGTCGTGCCATCCTTCTGCGCGGGGAACGACGTCTCGAGAGACGCGAGCGGAGGAAGCGGTAGCTCCTCATTCCAGAGGCTGAGCCGGGTTCCAACCGACCACCCTCGCCATCCCAATAGCGTTCCCGCAGTGTCGTTCCCGACGAATGCGGTCGCTCCTCCGCGAATCAGCAAGCGCGCGCTGAGCTCATAGCGGTAATCGACATCGATGCCTGTCGGCCTCACTTCCTCGCCGATCCAGCTGTTGATTGCGGAGAGCGAGATCGTATACGGCGACGACCAGAGCGGTTCGACATTCTCCCGTGATGTTGGCAGGAACATCGTGCCGGCGCGAGCGCGAAGACGTCCGCCCGCGACCTCTCCCGTGCCTTCGATCCAGAGCTCTGCAATGCCGATCGCGGCGCCTGCCGCGGCGTCGCTTTCGCCTCGCGCAACTACATGTCCCCACGCCGACCAGTGTTCGCTCAGATTGAATCGAACGCCCGTCTGAAGATCGATCGAGCCTGCTAGGCCGGCGCTTCCGTTCGAGGTACTGCCGGCGAGCAACTTCCCGAAACCGCCGTCGAGCCAGCTGACCGGCGAGTCGGAGTAGCTTCCCAGCCCCGACGCGAGCGCGAACACCTGCAAGTCGGTCGCACCCACGCGCAGAGCGCAGACGAGCAGGGCGACGACCGCGATCGAGATGGCCCTAACGGAGTGGAGCATCGGAAGTCCTGGGATCGGGCCACAGCCCAATGCGTTCGTGGGCATAGTCGATCGTTACGACGAAGCGATAGAGGACACGATTGCCCAGCCTAGGTGTGACTACGGGATTAATTGCCACGTCGAGATTCTCGAACCGGATGCCGGCGATCTCGAGCGACACCGTGCCGCGCGAACCGTTGCTCGTGCCGACGAGCTCTCCGGGGATTACCGCAGTGTCGGGTAGGGCGGTGTCGACGATTGCCCACGTTGCGCGGCCATTGATCACGACGGGAACGCGAGGTGGTCCCCCGGAGAAGCTCCACGGCATGGCGTCGGGCTGTGCCTTGGGCCAGGCACTGATTACGAGCAGGCCGCGAAAGTAATCGATCGTTGCGATCCTTCCGCGGAACGCATCGGCCCCGAGGAGCCCATCGGCCGGAAGGTCGGCGACGTCGAGCGCGGCCGGTCTGACATGGGTGAAGAGTGTCGAGCTCAAGAGTATGCGGGCGGCCGATCGCTCCCCTTTGAGTGAGGAAGCGATGGCGGTGCGAGGAAGTGCGGATGCGACGACCAGCGTGGCGTCGCGGCCGTTCACCTCCGCGCGTACGCACGGCAAGTTCGTTCGGAAGTGAAACCCGACGTTGTCTTCCGGAATCACTGGCTCGGTCGGCGATACGCACGACGCGAGCACGAACGCGGCAACGGCGCTCAGCGCCGGAGTGACACCTGATCTCGGCGTGTTGGCCATGGGACGCAGCGAGAATACAGAATCGAGGATGCGATAGAAAGTCGTGGGCGCACAAACGATCGACACACACACGGCACACGCACCGAAGGTCGGACCGAATCCGTACAATGCACGACGTATGAGAACGATCGTCCTTGCTATCTGTACGGCAGGCATCGCCGGCTGCGTCACGCTGCCGCAGCGTATGCCGGTTCCTGAGCCTGTGCCGACGGAGACACGCATACAGGCAGTCGCGGTGTCGCGCGATGGCAGCACTCTCTGGTACGCGTCGGGAAGCGCACGATGCGAGATCCGAACGATGTCGATCGCGGAACGAAGCGACCGAATGGCGTTCGCTCTCGATTGGTGTCCGACGAAGATCATACCGCTCAACGAACAGGCGCTGCTGTTCACAGACGGCGTATGGCGTGGCTCATTGCTGCGGGCGGACGGCACGGAGGTCGTGCCGGGCGCCGTGCTCGCGGCCGCGAGTGCGTCGAACTACGTTTTAGTGCGGAACGGCCAACTAATCTGGAATCGAGATTCGCAGGCGCATGACCTCGGTGCAGCTGGCACCTTGCGGTCCCCGGCAATCATCGCAGGCTCGGGCGATCTGCTCGCAATCGCGACGGCAGCCGACGGCGAGCGAATCGTTCGCTTCACCTCGGACGGAACGATCGACGTCACGCCGACGTTTGCCGCCATCGATTCGTTCGACATCGCACCGCGAGGCGACGAGCTCGTCTTCTCGGCGTTGCGCGCTGACGGTTTCGATGTTGCGATCGCTTCACCGAACGGGAAGACAGTGAACTGGGTCCCTGCGGACCGAGCCGACGAAACGGGTGTCACGTGGGCACCTCGGGGAAACAAGGTCTCGTTTCTGATTCGACGGGGCGACTCGACACTCGTTCGCACTGTTCACGTTCCTACGGCGTTTCAGCTGACGTTCGAGACGCCATTCGAGGCGGTACGAGCCCTCGCGTGGGAGGCGAGAGCTGAAAGAATCACGATGATTCTCGATGGGCCCGCGGTATCGCCACACATCGATTGGATCGAGTATTCGGGAGCTCATCGCGAAGCTCTCGTGGAACCGGACGTACGATCGTCTCGCGAGCCGGAGTGGATCTCGTTTGGAGAAGGGAGCGCGCTGCTGCTCCCGCCCCGCACCGTCCGATATGGTGAAGCGCTTCCCCTCTTCGTCGTGTTGACCGAGGAGCCGCTGGCCTGGGGAGTGGCGAATCGCGATCTCGATTCGCTCGGAGGGGGGATCCTCCGGTTGCCGGCCTCTGCGTGGAACGATGGCGCGCCGCTCGCGGAGCTCGTGTCCAGATTGCGGTGGGTCGACGCGGAGTCGGTCGTCGTGATCTCGGACGGACATCGTGGTGGCTCCAGGCCAATTGTCGCGAAAGGACAGACTCTCGTGATTACAGGGATGAAACCGGCGGGAGGGCTGTCGTTCGCTGAGAGCAGGCTCCCTTCGGGTGCGCTGGCCGTGAAGGCGGAGAACTGGGAGGGGGCGATGCGCTATCTGCGGGAACGGTTTCAGACGGAGTGATAATCAAGGCGGGGCAGGGACGCACGGGCCGGCGGCCGGGGAGCATTGCGAAGTATTGATGGGCGCTTCCGCCCAGGAACTCATGAACGATTTCCGGAAGCTCGCGGGTCAACAGCTCAAGACTGCGGGCGAGGCTTCTCGAATGCGATCACTTCGTCATCGGCAAGGTCACCTCAGGCGTGTCGGAATCGGGGCTCATCGGGAACCTGTTTCTCCTTCGAGAAGTGCCCCTTGGCGATATCGTGGTCTTCCGGTACCCTCCGAATCCGTCGATCGACTCTGTCAAGACTGCAAGGAGCCTGACCGAAAGGCCTAGTGGCCGTACTCGGAGCTATGGCTGCCGACCGATGCCACGGTCGTGCAGCGCGCGACGGAGCAGCCCGGAATCACGCTGCACCGCTTTTCGGTACGCGCGATGGGACCAGATCCTCTTCGTCGTTGACGAACATCACCACGGCCACGCGGAGCATTACAGGGAGATCAGGGGAGAATGACCATCGATTCTGAAGAGGGTGTGGAGGTCGAGGTTTCGGCGCCGGAGCAGCCGACACGGCCTGCTCCCATCGTACTCGATCGGGAGCGCCACTGTATTTCGCGGAACCTGATCCCTGACAACATACTAAAGGTTCTCTACAGGTTGCTCCGGAGCGGGTTCAAGGCTTACCTGTGCGGAGGCAGCGTGCGCGACCTTCTGATGTCGCGTACACCGAAGGACTTCGACATCGCGACCGACGCGCATCCGATGCAGGTGAGGCGGCTATTCCGGAACAGCCGTATCATCGGGCGACGGTTTCGTCTCGCGCATGTCGTGTTCCAGGAGGGTGTCGTCGAGGTTGCGACGTTCCGGCGCGAGCCCGGCGTTCGCGACGACGGCGAGCTGCTCGTGACCGACGACAACACGTTTGGCACGCCGGAGCAGGACGCGCGTCGTCGCGACTTCACAATTAATGCGCTCTTCTACAACATCGCGGACTTCTCGATCATTGACTACGCGGGTGGCCTGGCGGATCTCGAGAGTCGACTCATTCGGGTGATCGGTGATCCCGACATTCGTTTTCGCGAAGATCCCGTGAGAATGATGCGTGCGATCGAGTTCGCGTCGCGCCTCGACTTCGAGATCGAAGCGGCGACATGGGACGCGATCATTGCGCATCGCGACGAGATCCTGAAGGCCTCACCGGCGCGCGTTTCCGAAGAGATCCTCGAGCTTCTGCGGCGCGGCTGGTCGCTCGATGCATTCGAGCTCATGGTCGAAACGCGGCTGCTGGAGTCGCTGATCCCTGGGCTCTACGGGTCGCTCGTCTCCGGCGAGGCCGAGTATTTCTGGCGCATGCTCGAGGTTCTCGACCGGACGATTCAGTCAGGGAGGCAGTTCAGCGACGGAGTCTTCTGGGCCGTGCTGATGCTGCCCGGGTTCTTCAAGTCGCTCGACCAGGAAGAGCTGTCGCGCGGAGAGCGGCTGCGGCCCGGCGACGCGTTCGGCCTCGTGCGCGATGTCGTCGCGCCGGTTGCGGCGCGCCTTGTGTTTCCTTCAGGAGTGAGGCACCACGTCGAGCAGTCGCTCGAGGCGCTGTGGCGGTTGCAGGAAGCGCCCGCGGACCGGAAATCGCAGTGGCGACTTGTGTTTCGCGAGCACTTCGGCGATGCGCTCGCGCTGTTCGAGCTCTATTCCTTGTCGTCCGGGAGGAGCGTCGAGATGTTCCGGGAGTGGCAGTCGTTTGCGAGGCGAGTGCAGCGGCAAGAGGAGCCGATGCCGTCGCCGCGATCGCCGCGCCGCCGGCGCCGTCGAAGAAAGGCCTGAGTGAGCAGCCAGTGGCCGATTGTGTGCCTTCCTGAGAGAATGCGTCGCATCCCCTCCGAGGTGAATGATGAGTGAATCGCCGATCTATCTCGACCACCATTCCACGACTCCGTGCGATCCGCGCGTCGTGGAAGCGATGTTGCCCTACTTCTCCGACAATTTTGGCAACGCGGCGGCCTCGACGCATGTGCACGGTCGTCGCGCTTCATCGGCACTCGAGGATGCGCGAGGCAGGGTCGCCGCGAGCCTCGGCTGTCTTCCCTCCGAAATCCACTTCACGTCCGGCGCAACGGAATCGAACAACATCGCGCTGCGGGGAATCGCGCTCGATCCGGGTGCGCACGTGGTCACCAGCGCGGTCGAGCATTCGTCGATCATTCAGCCGCTCGAGCAGATGGCCCGCTTCGGGATCGAGCACACGATCGTGATGCCCGACTCTAAAGGAGCCGTGCATGGCGACACGATCCGGAGCGCGATCCGCCCGTCGACCGTGCTCGTGAGTGTGATGGCAGCGAATGCAGAGTTCGGGACGGTCGAGCCGATCGAGGAGATCGGGACTGCCTGTCGCGCATCGGGAGTACCGCTCCACACCGACGCAACCCAGGCGGTCGGGAAGATCCCGTTTGATCTCCAGACGCTCCCGGTCGACCTCGCGTCGCTTTCGGCGCACAAATTCTATGGACCGAAGGGCATCGGCGCGCTGTTCATTCGCACGGGGACCTCCCTCCTCTCACCCGTGGCTGGAGGAGGGCAGGAGAAGAAGGTGCGATCAGGAACCGTGAATGTCGCGGGAGCGGTTGGCCTCGCCGAGGCTCTTGCGATTGCCATCGCGGGGATGGCTACGGAGAGTGAACGGCTCGTTGCGCTCCGGACTCGACTTCGGACGAAGCTCCTCGCGGCGATTCCCAACGCAGTCGTCAATGGCCCCGACGAGGCACGGCTTCCGGGGAATCTACACGTCAGCTTCCCGGGTGTGGATGTCGAGGCGCTCGTGCATGCGCTGCGACGATTCTCGCTCTCGACCGGGGCGGCATGTGCCTCGGGTCGCAGGGAACCGTCGCGCGCGTTGCGGGCGATCGGTCTCGACGAGAGGGTTGCAATGTCATCGCTACGGTTCGGACTCGGGCGGTGCAACACTGAGGAGCATGTCGACCAGCTCGTCGAGGATCTGACGGCTGCGGTTAGCCGCCTGCGACAGATCTCGGTATAGTTAGCAAATCATGGATCCAGGCACGATCGTGCTGGTGACGCCCGATCGAGCGGCTTTGGGCGTGGAGGGACTTCTCTCGCGCCGAGGCGAGGCTGTGGTCGTCGTTCCGAACGGTGCGGCGGCAATCGCGCTGCTGCCCACGGGACGTCCGCGACTCGTCGTGATGCAGCAGCATCTCGGTGACATGGACGTGCCGCATTTCTGCCGAATCGTGCGCGATGGCGCCGAGACGCGTGGAGTGTCGCTTCTGCTGATCGCCGACGAGGGAGATGAGGGCGTCGCCGCATTGAGTCTGGCGGCAGGTTGCAACGACGTGATCCATCGCCCGTTCGACGAAGAAGATCTCGACACGCGAGTTGCCAGGCTCTCCTCCGTGCCGGTTCGAAAAGAGCTCCGGACTCTGGTGAAACTCGAGCTCTCGATGGAGCGGGCTGGCCAGTTCTTCCTTGGGCATAGCCTCAACATATCCTCGAGCGGCATGCTCGTGCAGACCAATCAGATTCTTGCCCCGGAGGCCCGCGTGAACCTCCAGTTCTACCTTCAGAACGATCCCGTACCGATGCGGGCAGAGGCGCACGTGGTTCGCGCGGAGTTTTTGGGGGGCGCGGCACGCTATGGGATGCGTTTCCTTGGGTTAGGCAGCGAGGACGAACATCGCCTCACCGAATTCATCGAGCGTCTTCGACGAACCGGAAGGATTCTATGAGTCAGAGCGAACGCGACATCAACAAAGGGATCCGCGCGGCGAAGCGAGGGGACTATCTGGAAGCCATCGTGCTCCTCACCGACGCCTACGAGCGGGGCGAGTTCACTATGCATAACAAGGACTCGGTCGAGGGTCTCTCGTATTACGGACTCTGCCTGGCTCTCGTACAGAAGAAATACAAGGAAGCGATCGAGATCTGCAAGAAGACCATTGCGCTCAACTTCTTCAATCCCGCGCACTACGTCAATCTCGCGAAGGTTTATGTCGCGGCCTCGATGAAGAAGAAGGCAATCGAGACGATCGACGAGGGGTTGCGCTCGTTCCCCCAGGACAAAGGGCTGCGTGCGATTCGAGTCGAGCTCGGTGTGCGGTCACGACCAGTCGTGCCATTCCTCGAGCGTTCGAATCCAGTCAATGTCTCGCTCGGCCGCTCACGTCACGCCAAGAAGGGGAAGTCGAACGGAGAGAAAGCCTGATCGATCAGCGCGAGCCATAGAGGCGCCGGAGCTCCTCGGGTGCGACACCGAGGTGATACGAGAGGATGATTCGCCAGTTGGTCGCCGCGGTTGCGAGGACTCCGCGCTGAAGGAACCGCCGACCCGATGTCGACACGGCGCCCGGAAGCAGCGCGACCGATCCCAGCGCTTTCATTCGACGTGCGAAGTCGTAATCTTCCATGATCGGAATCTCACGAAAGCCGCGCACGGTTTCGAATCGTTCACGCGTCACGAACTGTGCCTGGTCTCCCCATGGACAGCGCGTGAGCGATGTGCGCAGATTGATCATCGCAGCGGCCATCCGAAGGCGCGGGCCGCCTTCGGAGAATCGAATCCTGAATCCGCCGAACGCGGCGCCACGCTCGGCAGCCTTACGAATCATCTCACCGGCACCCGTGGGTAGCGTCGTGTCGGCATGCAGAAAGACGAGGATCTCGGCGGCTGTGGATCGCGCAGCTTCGTTCATTTGCTGAGCGCGCATTCGCGCGGAAGTCATCAGCGTTGCGCCGGAGCGCGCCGCGATCTCGAGAGTCTGATCACTGCTTCCGCCATCGCTGACCACCACCTCGGAGGCGTCGATCTCGAAAGCCGACGCGATGGCCCGCTCGATCGACGCCTCTTCATTCAACGTCGGGATGATGACCGCGAACCGAAGTGTCATTCTGTTACCATCGCAACGTGAATTGTTACGTGCTTGCAGGTGGCCTCTCCACGCGCATGGGCGCCGACAAGTGGTCCATCGAGTTGGGAGGATCGACGTTTGCGGTTCGCGTGATCACGGCGGCGTCGATGACGTTTGAGAACGTGATTGTCGTGACGAAGCCAGGGCGCGGTCAGTTCACCGCGCCAGTAATTCACGAGAGCAACGTCGAAGTCGCCGCACCGATCATTGGTCTCGATGCCGCGCTCGATCATGCCGCAGGCGAACCTTGCTTCGTCCTTGGTGTCGACTACCCGTTCATGACTGCTGACGCGCTCAGCTATCTCCGCAGACGCTTCGAGGCGTCCAGCGCAGAGATCGTGGTGCCAGAGATCGGGTCGAAGCTCCATATGCTGTGTGCCGGCTATCGTGCCACGACATCCTCCAGCGTCAAAGCGAGGATCGCCGAGGGACGCCTTGCCCTCAAAGGGCTTGTCGATGCACATGAAACGCTCATCGTGACAGAGCGCGAGGTTATCGAACACTGCGGTCCCGGGGCGCTTATGAACGTGAACACGCCCGCGGAGCTCGACGAGGCACGGAGAATCGATGCCGAGGCAAAAGGACACTGATCTCAGTCACGTCTCCGCTGACGGAACGATTGCAATGGTCGACGTCGGCGGAAAGCAGGTGACGGTGCGTGAAGCGGTTGCCGAAGCGCTCGTCCGGATGTCGCCGGCGACGGCGCGACTCCTGGCACGTAAGGCGCTTCCGAAGGGGGATGTTCTGACGACGGCGAAAGTCGCGGGCATTCTCGCGGCGAAGCAGACGTCGGCTCTGATCCCGCTCACGCACCCGATCCCTCTCGACTTTGTCGACATCTCGTTCGATGTCAAGGTCAGGGCTGGAACCATACGAATCACGGCCACGACCGGCTGCTCAGGACGAACCGGCGTCGAAATCGAAGCGATGACCGCCTGCTCGGTCGCGGCACTGACGATCTACGACATGTGCAAGAGCGCGGAGAAGGGAATCGTCATCGAGCGTATCCGGCTCCTTCGGAAGAGCGGTGGCAAGAGCGGAACCTGGGTCAGGGAGCGCTGACGGCCGAAGCCGGGACAGTGCTGCGCGGAGTGGTCGCGCGCAGGCGCGCCGCGATCGCTTCCGCCAACCGGATGAATGCCTCTGGTGGCGCCTGTCCACGGAGGACGACGACGTCGAAGCCTGCTCGGAACGCCAGTGTGTTCGACATGTGGGTGTCCTGCGCGAAGAACGCCTCGTTGCCGACACCGAGTACCGGATCGATCGTCTTCGCGCTCCGCGTCATCGAGGTCCGGAACTCTTCGAACAGCGTCTGCGCATCGCGCTCGCTTCGGCCAGGATGGCGAAGCACCTCAATCACTGCGTCGCCGGAGCGAATTCGCGCCATCGCTGATCTGCGAAACATCGCATAGCCGAGGGCATCCTCGTGCGTCCAGACCTCGGTTCCCGGGACGACTTGCAGCCCCGATAGGAATGCGAGCTCCGCAGGCTTCGAGGTGCCTTCGCCGAGCGCCGCGGCGACGATCCTGCCGAGGTCCTCCAGCGCCCTGGCATCGGGCGACGTGCCAACGATTCGAAGCACGGTCTGTCCCTTCCAGGCGAGCAGCGAATGCGTCGTCGCAAAGGCTTCGTTGCCGACCGGCACGACGCGTGCGTAGAGCCCGCGACGAGTCGAGTAGGCGCCGAAGGCATCCGAGGGTGCTCGGAATCGGTAAAGCTCGACGAGCGCGATCGATCCGTCACGACGATCGTACGAACCGACGACGCTGTCGAGGAGCTGGTAGGACCGCCAGCGCTCGGCGTCCGGGCCGAGGTATTCACTGAGCGCGGCCGCGCTCCAAGTTCGCGGTATGCCGTTTCGGCGCCAGTCGCCTAACGATTCGGCCAGCATGGCAGCGAGGGGCGACTCCTGCACGGGCTGTTGCTGTGCCGTCGTAGTCGCTGCTGAGGTGGGCGACGCCGGCGGCTCCGGGTTGCGTCCGCACGCAATGACGAGGAGTAATCCCGCCGCCACGGCTCCCGTTCGGAGCGCTAGCAGCACGGGCCGCGACGCGTGTCGCGGCCCGTCGAAGGAGCGGCGGAAACGCGGAGATGGCGTCAGGCGAGCTCCTCGAGGAACCTGACCGTGGCGCGGACCCCGACGCCGGTCGCGCCCTTCGCTTCACGTGCGGTCTCGTTGTCGGCCCAGGCCGTGCCGGCGATGTCGAGGTGCGCCCACGATGGGCAGTCGACGAATTCGCGCAGGAACATGGCCGCACTGATGGCGCCGCCTGCGCGCCCGCCCGAATTCTTCATGTCGGCCCACTCGCTCTTGATGTAGTCCTTGTAGTCGTCCCAGACAGGCATACGCCAGAGGCGCTCGCCGACTTCCTCGCCGGCCGCTGTTAGGCGTGAGGCGAGCTCGTCATCGGTCGAGAAGAGGCCGGTCGCCGCCCCGCCCAGCGCGATCACGCACGCTCCCGTGAGTGTTGCGTAGTCGATGAGGTGGTCGGGCTTGAATCGTGTGGAGTAGGTGAGCGCGTCGGCCAGGATGACGCGTCCCTCCGCGTCGGTGTTCACGACTTCAATCGTTTTTCCCGACATCGTCGTGACGATGTCGCCCGGCTTGTATGCGGTGCCGCTCGGAAGGTTCTCGGTCGACGGGATGATGCCGACGACGCGGTGCGGGAGCTTCATCTTCGCTACCGCCTGCATCGTGCCCATCACGGCCGCGGCGCCACACATGTCGAACTTCATCTCCTCCATCCGCTCGCCAGGCTTCAGTGAGATTCCGCCGGAATCGAACGTAATCCCTTTTCCGACGAGACAGACCGTCTTCTTCGGTCTCCGGCCTGTCGGGACGTATTCCATGACGATGAACCGCGGCTCCTGCGCCGAGCCGCGGTTCACGGCGAGCAGACCGCCCATCTTCAACTTCTGGATCTGCTTCTTGTCGAAAACGGTGCACTTCAGGCCCGCCTCACGCGCGACTTCCTGTGCACGCTTGGCAAGCTGTGTCGGCGTGACGAGATTTCCTGGGCCGTTTCCCAGATCTTTGACGGTGCGCACCGCGCCCGTAAGCACCGAGCTCTGGGCTGCGACGCGTGCCACCGCGCGCCTGTCGAGAGAAGCTGGTGCAACGAGCGTGCATGCGATCTCGCCGCGCTTCTTCATCTCCGCCGAGGTGATGTAGCTGGCGTACTTGTAGTCGGAATGGGCGACGAGGTCGGCGGCGAGGCGCGTCGATGCTTCGAGGCTCGCATTCGGGAACGACGCGCAAAGTGCAACACCGATCTTCTTGTCGCGCTGGCGGCGCGCGGTCTTGCCGACCGCATAGATTGCCGCGCGGAGGCCGCGATGCGAGAGTGCCTCGGCTTTTCCAAGTCCGACGAGCGTGATCTTGCGCGGAGCTCCGGCGAGCATCGTGATCGACTCGTCGCTGCGCCCCTCGAAGGCACTGTCGCCGATCGCACGTTCGATGCGAGTGCGAAGGCGGGCAGGGAGGTCGAGGTTCATCTCCTCGGTGACGAGGACGTAGAGGTGATCGATGGCAGAGAGCGTGAGCTCGCGCGACACGGTGACGTTCAAGCGTTTCCTCCTGTGGATGACCGCGAAACGGGCCGCGGCCCCGATGACGGGCGTGGGAGGCCCGCGACGCGGCGGATTGTAGCAGAGGCGCTCCCAGCGGCAGGCAGTTGCGATCGGATGCGTATAATGACGCGACGAAGGGAGGGGCATGGCGCAACGCGTTCTGGTGGTTGACGATGAGGCGGCGGTACGCGACGCGATTCGCATGACCCTCGAATACGAGGGATTCGAAGTCGAAGAAGCCCGCTCGGGACAGGAGGGGCTCGACAAGGTCGGCCGCGGCGTTTTCGATGTGGTGGTCCTCGACATCAAGATGCCGATCCTCGACGGAATCGAGGTCCTCGACAATCTGCGCGCTCAGGGTTCGGGTGTACCGGTCGTGATGATTTCGGGACATGGCGACATCCAGACCGCGGTCGAGTGCACGCGAAAAGGTGCGTTCGATTTTCTCGAGAAGCCGCTCAATCGTGACCGGCTGCTGCTCTCGGTCCGCAACGCGGTGCGTCAGGCGGCGCTCGAGCGGGAGAACAGCGAGCTACGAGAAAAAGAAGCGCAGCGCTACGGACTCGTCGGCGAATCGCAGGCGATTCGCGAACTGCAAATGCAGATCGAGCGCGCGGCGCCGACGCGGGCCACGGTGCTGATCTCGGGCGAGTCAGGAACCGGCAAAGAGCTCGTCGCGCGCGAGATTCACAGGCTTTCTCCTCGCAGCGCAAAGGCGTTCGTGCAGGTCAACTGCGCGGCGATTCCCGACGAGCTGATTGAATCGGAGCTCTTCGGGCACGAGAAGGGATCGTTCACCGGCGCGATGAGGAAGCAGACCGGGAAGTTCGTTCAGGCCGATGGCGGAACGATTTTCCTCGACGAGATCGGTGACATGTCGCTGCGTACGCAGGCGAAGGTGCTGAGGGTGCTGCAGGAAGGGCACGTCGAGCCAGTCGGCGCGGCTGCCGTGGTGACCGTCGACGTGAGGGTGATCGCCGCGACGAACAAGAACCTGCAGGAGGAGATCAAGCACGGACGGTTCCGTGAGGATCTTTACTACCGGCTCAACGTCATTCCGGTCCGGACGCCGACCTTGCGTGAGCGGCCCGATGACATCGCGCTGCTGGCGGGCCACTTCGCCGCCGAGTTTGCCGTGCAGAACAACTTCCGCCCGAAGACGTTCTCGCCGCAGGCGCTCACCGCGCTGCGCGAAGCACGCTGGCGCGGCAACGTGCGCGAGCTTCGAAACCTGATCGAGCGGCTCGTCGTGATGGTCCCCGCGGACGAAGTCGACCTTCGCGATTTGCCGGCCGAGCTCTTTCATGATCAGCAGGAAGCGGTCGAGGGCATGGTTCGGTTCACGACGCTGCAGGAGTTCAAAGACTCGATGGAAAAGGCGTTCATTCTTGCGAAGCTGCGGGAGAACGGCTGGAACGTCTCGCGCACCGCCGAGGCGATCGACACACCGAGATCGAACCTCTACAAGAAGATCGAGCAGTACGGAATCCGGCGCGACGGCACAGCTCCGCCCGAAGAGGGAGCCTGATCTGGTGGACTCTCGTCCGATCGGTGTGTTCGACAGCGGCGTCGGTGGGCTGACTGTCTTTCGCGAGATCTCGCGGGCGCTTCCGGGCGAGCCGCTGCTTTATCTGGGCGATTCGGCGCGCGTGCCTTACGGCACGAAGTCTCCCGAGACGATTCAGCGGTACGCGCGAGAGGCCGCCTACTTTTTGCTCGAACGGGATGTGAAGATGCTCGTCGTCGCCTGCAACACGGCGACTGCTGCGGCCTTGCCGATTCTCGAGCGCGAGCTCTCGATCCCCGTGATCGGCGTCGTCGAGCCGGGAGCTCGTGCGGCAGTGAGCGTCACGAAGGGGCGCGTCGGCGTGATCGCGACGGAGGGAACGGTGCGATCGCGTGCTTACACGCGCGCGATTCACGCGATCGACGGAAGCGTCGAAGTGATCGAACAGCCGTGTCCACTCTTCGTCGCGCTTGCAGAGGAAGGCTGGGCGGGAACCAACGTTGCCCGGGAGGTCGCCGAGGTGTATCTCGCACCGCTGCTGCGCGAGAAGATCGACACGCTCGTGCTCGGCTGCACGCACTATCCGATTCTTCGGGCGACGATCGCAGAGGTGACGGGAGAAGGCGTCACGATCGTCGACTCCGCCGAGACGACCGCGCTCGCCGTCGAGGCAGCGCTGCACGACAGCGCGATTCGAGCGAGTGAATCCGATCCGAAATACCAGTTCCTCGTCACCGACGCCACGGAACGATTCCTCCGAATTGCCGAGACGTTTCTCGACCACTCGGTCGATCATCTCGACCTCGTCGACATTGCGCGTGACCAACCGGTAGGGTGATCGTGAGGCGATAGCCCGGTGGCGGATCGGAATCCGACGCGACGAGGCGTCGTAGCGCGACATTCCGATGTCCCGCGCGGCGCGCAGCGCCGATCGATTGCTGTCGGCTGGCCAGACTCGCATGCCTGCTGCGGCCAGGCGGCCTCGGCGGATCGGAATCCGACGCGACGACGAGGATCTCTCCCTCGCTACTCGTGCCGCAGCGCTTCGATCGGGCTCAGGCGGGCGGCGCGTGCCGACGGGATGAGACTCGCAAGCAATGACACGGCGACCGTGAACGCGGCGATCAGCGCGAGGTCGGCAGGGCGGGTGACGAAGGGGATCGAGCTGACGAAATAGACCTGCGCAATCTCCGGACCGAACGAGATCAACTCGTACTTCGTGAGGATCCAGCAGGCGACGACCCCAATCGCGATGCCGATCGCGGTGCCGCCGACGCCGACGAGCAGTCCATACCAGACGAAGATTCTGCGGATCAGTGATGGTGTCGCGCCCATCGAGGAGAGGATGCCGATCTCCTGGCGCTTCTCGTGCGCCGTCATGACGAGCATCGACACGATGTTGAATGTCGAGACGAACACGATCAAGCCAAGAACGATGAAGAGAATGAACTGCTGCATCTCGAGCAGGGAGAAGAGCTGTCCATTCATCTGCTTCCAGGTCGTCACCGCGAACTGGTCGCCGGTCGTGGCGGCGACCTGCGCGGCAGTTGCATCGAGGTCGGCGTTCGCGTTGAGGTCGATCTCGACGAGATTCGCCGAGCCTTGCATGTCAAAAAGCGTGCGTGCGTCGTTGATGTCGAGAAAGCACCATGACGCGTCGAATTCGTGGAATCCAGTCTCGTAGACATTCGCGACGACGAACGGGCGTGCGCGAGGCATGATCCCCTCGCCGCTCCGCGTCGCAACAGTCACGGTCAGCGCATCTCCGGGGCCGACCAGCAGACGTTCCGCGAGATACCTGCCGAGTGCGACTCCCTTCACACCGTCGTGTGAGAAGCCGTCGTCGGCGATTCGGGCGAGCATCGGCGAGTGTGCCGCACGGCTGGTATCGACGCCTTTCAGCATCACCTGCTCCCCGCCGGGCGATCGCTCCGACGCGACGAGTGCTTGATGAAAGATGACGGGCGAAGCCGCCGCGACTCCCTGCGTGCGGCGCACGGCGCCGAGCGTTTCGTCGAGGTTCTCGATCGGGCCGCGGAATGAGTAAAGGAAGATTTCCGAGTTCCCGGCTCGCAGCTTTCGCTCGAGATCGAGCCGGTAGCCGGTCATCAGCGCCATCGACACGACCAGGGAAAGGACGCCGATGACGAGTCCGATGATCGACGCGAGCCCGGCGGCCGAGATGAGCCGGTCCGTCGGGCGCCGGAAATAGCGCCACGCGATCGTCCGTGGGAGGCTCAACTGCGTCTCGTGTTCTTGAACTCCCGGATCATCTGCATGAACTCGTCGAAGATGTAGAACGAGTCGTGTGGTCCGGGTGCCGCCTCGGGGTGGTACTGGACGGCGAGAATCGGCTCGCGGCGATGGCGGAAGCCCTCGAGCGTGCCGTCGTTCAGGTTGACGTGCGTGTGCTCGATATCGTTTGCGGAGAGCGAGTCGGGATCGACCGCGAATCCATGGTTCTGCGCGGTGATCTCGACGCGGCCGCTCCTCAACTCCTTCACTGGGTGGTTCCCTCCACGATGGCCGAACTTGAGCTTGTACGTGCGGCCGCCGAGTGCGAGGCCGAGGAGCTGATGGCCGAGGCAGATGCCGAGAATCGGTATCTTGCCGATGAGAAGACGGATGTTCTCCTGCGCGTAGGTGACTGGCTCGGGATCGCCCGGACCATTCGACAGGAAGACGCCGTCGAATTTGAGGTTGAGAATTTCTTCCGGATGCGTCGTCGCCGGGTAGATGACGAGGTCACATCCCGACGCTGCCAGGCGCAAGAGGATGTCGCGCTTCACGCCATAGTCGTAGACCGCGATGCGCGTGCGAGGCTGCGCGCCCTCGCCATCGAAAGGATAGGCGCGCATGGTGCTGACGCTCTTGACGAGGTCGAGCCCCGTCATCGACGGTGCGGCGACGAGTTTCGCGACGATCGATTCGACCGGTGCGTCCGATGTCGTGATCATTCCGCGCATCGCGCCCCGCGAGCGGATGTGGCGTGTCAGCGCGCGTGTGTCGACGCCGGTGATCGAAGAAATCTTCGACTTCGTGAAGTAGTCCTGGAGCGATCCGCGAGCCTCGTGCGTGCTTGGCTTCTCGCAGAGCTCGCGAACGACGAATCCGGCCACTTGCGGCCCCTCGCTCTGCTCGGCTCGAGGCTCCACGCCGTAGTTCCCGATGTGCGGATAGGTCATCGTCACGATCTGGAAACGGTACGAGGGATCGGTTGCGATCTCCTGGTAGCCGGCGAGCGACGTATTAAAGACGACCTCGCCGATCGAGTCAGCGGTTGAACCGAACGACTCGCCGTCGAAGACGGCACCATCCTCGAGAATCAGGCGGGCTGGAGGCATGCGGCGACGATTATAGACAGATCGTCGCGAAGGTCACGCGGCGCGTCAAATGCTCGCCGTATGGCCGATTCCGTGCCGGCGGAGAAACGCCACCAGACGGGGCATGTGGCGCTCCGCGTGTCCGAGTCCCGAGTACACCCAACGATGCCTCGGAAAGAAAAACGCCCCGGCGAGGGCAAAAAAGAGCCATCCCTGCAGAATGGGAAGGATTGCGCCTACCACCCCGAGTACGAGGCAGACAACGCCGAGGCTGATGCGGACTGGATGCGCCATGTTCTCCTAAAACCCCTGGTCCTGATGTTCTCCGAATCTCTTCTTGAGAGTTGAGACGATCTCGCCGATCGTCGAGTTACACCGAACGGCGTCCACGATTACAGGCATCAGATTCGTGCCGTTGGTCGCGGCGTGATCGAGAGCCTCGAGCGAGCGCAAATGCGCCTCTCGCTCAGTCGAAGCGTCGCGCCGGCGGCGGAATTCCACGAGGCGGGCAACCTGGTCGCGTTCGACCGATTCGTCGATCTTCAGAATCGGTAGCGCGGGGCCTTCGCTGTCCGCGAAGTCGTTCACGCCGACGACGACATCTTCGTGCTCCTCGATCGCTCTCTGCGCCTTGTAGGCGGCGTCGCCAATCTCATTCTGGACGAATCCTGTCTCGATCGCCGCGAGTGCTCCTCCCATTTCGTCGAGTTTCGCGATCATCGCGCGCGCGTCCCGCTCGATGTCGAGCGTCAACGCCTCGACCGCATACGAGCCGGCGAGCGGATCGACTGTCATCGTCACTCCCGACTCGTACGCGAGGATCTGCTGGGTGCGCAGCGCGATCCGGACTGAATCCTCGGTTGGGAGCGCGAGCGCCTCGTCTCGTGAGTTCGTGTGAAGCGACTGGCAGCCGCCGAGCACCGCCGCGAGAGCCTGGTAGGCGACACGGACGACGTTGTTTTCCGGTTGTTGCGCGGTCAGCGTCGAGCCTGCCGTCTGCGCGTGGAAGCGGAGTGCGAGCGACTTCGTGCTCTTCGGCGAAAAACGCTCGCGCATCAGCTCGGCCCAGAGCTTTCGTGCCGCACGGAACTTCGCCACCTCTTCGAGGAGATTGTTATGCGCGTTGAAGAAGAACGAGATCCTCGGTGCGAAGGAGTCGACGTCGAGACCGCGATCGACCGCGGCACGAACGTACTCGAGCCCGTTCGCGAGCGTGAAGGCGACTTCCTGCACCGCGGTCGAGCCGGCCTCACGAATGTGGTAGCCGGAGACCGAGATCGTGTTCCACTTTGGCACTTCTTTCGAGCAGAACTCGAAGATGTCGGTGACGAGCCGGAGCGATGGCTTCGGCGGGAAGATGTACGTGCCGCGCGCCGCGTACTCCTTGAGAATGTCGTTCTGGATCGTGCCATTCAGCTTGTCCCAGCCGATGCCGCGCCGTTCCGCGACGACCATCACCATCGCGAGGAGGATCGACGCCGGGGCGTTGATCGTCATCGAAACGGAGACTTTGTCGAGCGGCAGTTGATCGAGAAGCGTCTCCATGTCGTCGATCGTGTCGATCGCGACGCCGACCTTGCCGACCTCGCCACGTGCGAGCGCGCAGTCCGAGTCCATGCCGATCTGCGTTGGCAGGTCGAACGCAACGGAAAGTCCGGTCGTCCCGCGCCCGAGGAGATAGCGGTAGCGCTCGTTCGACTCTCTCGCGGTCGAGAAGCCGGCGTACTGGCGCATCGTCCAGTGGCGCCCGCGATACATCGTCGGTTGCACGCCGCGCGTGAATGGGTACTCGCCAGCATCCCCGAGGTCGCGCGACGGCTCGAAGTTGCGATCCCGAAGCGAGCGATCGTCGTAGGCAGTCGGAATCGCAAACCCCGAGCTCGTGGTCACCGGTTTCGACGTGGTTGATTCTCGTTTCTTCTCGGTCATGATCGTTCCCTGTCGCGATCATTGTATCGTTGGCCACATCGGCCCCTGTGACGCGGCGGCACGGATTGGCGCGATGAGCGGTGTAGACTCTGCCGGCCCCGCGGCGTGGTGTGGCGGCCGTCGCTGCCGGTCCGTAATGAGGCGCGGAGGTGATTGATGGAGACGGCGCGATCGAATGCCGACGCGCCCGCTGCGTCGAGGATGGTGCTGCGAGGCCGGATCTTTCAGGAGGGCCCCCCTGGATGGCTCGCGGTCGTGTTGTCGGTGCTGGCCAGTTTCGGGCCTGCGCTGTCGCCCGTCTCGGGAGGGCTCGATTCGGGCTGGCAGCTCGGGCTCAGTTGGGCGCGCACGCTCGGCTTGCGTTGGGGTGACGATCTCATCTTCACGTACGGGCCGCTCGGCTCGTTGGCTGCACCCGTTCCACTCAGCGCGGCTCTGGTGTGGCAGGCATTGCTGGCTCAGGTGCTCGCGCTCGCGCTCGTTGCCTTCGCATGCTGGAGCCTCACGGGTCCACGCGGAAGCTGGCTGCGTTTGATCGTGATGATTCTGGTGACGGCAGCCGCCGCGAGCAGCGGACTCGCGACGGCACTCTTCATCGGTGTCGTTCTCTCGGCCGTTGCGCTGGCGGTGCGATCGCCCCGCGCGCATCAGGTCGTATGGCTTCTCGGTTTGATCGCAGGCATCAGCGTGCTGATCAAGTTCAACATGGGGTGTGCAGCGATCGCGGCGGGCGGACTGGCATCACTGGCAGCGACGCGCCGAGGAATCGCAATCTCGGGATTCTTCGCCGGCTCGATTGCCGGCGCACTCGGCGCGTGGTTCGGTACCTGCCAGCGAGCGGTCGACCTTCTCCCGTGGTTGCGAGGGAGCGCCGAGCTTGCTCGCGGCTATCCGTCGGCCATGCGGCACGTACGAGACGATCTGGCAGGGTGGCTACCGCACGCCACCCTCGGCTTTGCCGCGGTGATGGCTGTGGCTCTGTGCAGCCTCGTCTGGTCGTGCGGCGTGAAGCTCGACAATTCGCGACGTGCTGTGCTCGTGCTCGCAGTTCTTGCCTCGGTGGGGGCTCTCTACCTCGCGAGTGCGACGAGGCTCGATACCGGGCACCTTGGCCTCCTTCCGTGCAGCCTCTTCGCTCTCGGCGTGCCACTCGCGATGGGATCCGATGCGGAGGAACGGAGTGGGCGCAGATTGACACTTCGCCGCCCGCATGCTGGAGCCGCGCTTCTTGGGATGGTCTGCATCAGTGTCAGCGCGGCGATTCTCGGCAAGAGCGGTCCGATGCAGTACCTGCATCTCGTGGGCTCGTTCAACACGTTGCGCGCGGAGCTCACGATGGCCGCGAACAACGAGGCGCGCCTGGAAGTGCTCGAGGCGCAGAGAGCGGCAATCCGTGAGGCCTGGTCCGTTCCGCCGTGGGAGCTTCGAACGCTCGATCCGCCAGCGGCGAGCCTTGCGGGCCCGAGCTCCGCGGTCATCGACGCGCTCCGCGGACGGGGCGTGCACGTCGAGCCGTGGGCGGTCAGTCTGGCGTGGGCCCATGGGTTGGAGTGGAAGCCGATACCGACGATGCAGAGTTACGCCGCGTACACGAGACATCTCGACGAGCTCAACGCCGCGCGGCTGACGCGCGGCCCCGCTCTTTCGGCCATCCTCAGGCAGTCGGCCGCGATCGACGGCAAGCACCCGTTCTGGGAGTCGCCCCGCTACCAGCTCTCGATGCTCTGCAACTTCGTGGAGCGGGAGAGTGATGGCCGATGGCAGGCCCTCGTGCGCGTGCCCGACCGATGTGGTGCGCCGCGCAAGCTCGGGTCGTTCACCGTCGAGCCCGGGGCGCCGATTCCGGTGCCTCACGCCGGAGGCGCGCTGGTTCTGGCGGAGATCGCGCCGCGCGCAGGCCACGATTCCTCGGCACATGCACGCCCGGTCGTTTACTGCGGAGCGGTCGCGCGCACGTTGAGCCAGGGCTTCCCGTCTGGTCCTCTCGTCCTTCGCGCGTCAGCGGCGGGCTGGGATCGGCGAGTCATACCGGCGCCGTGCGATACGTTAGGCGCAAGTCAGGACATTGAGGTGGTCTTTACGGAGGTCCCGATTCGCGGTGGAGCCTAACGTCGATGACCTTGGGTCAGGGATGGGGGGGCTCGAGATTTGGAAGCCCAGCTCGAATCGGTGAAGGATCACTCCGCCGCGCATTGCGGTCGGGCGCGCGCGACGAGTTGGCGGTAGCCGATCGACGATGCCTGGCGTTCGATGCGCGATAGCTCGCGATCGCCCTCCGCGCGCGACGAGGGCTCGCAACGGAGAACCGCCGCGGCAACGCGCTTCGCGTCGAGCTCGAGCAGGCGAGCGCCCATCGCTGCGGCTGCGGCTGCTTCGACGTTGGCGCGCGCGCGCGCGTCGGTCGATCCGCCCGGCTCCTCGGCGCGAAGCCGCGCCTGCTCGATCGCGAGCATCGAGCGCTCGATCCTGCCCGCCGTGGGTGCAAGCACGGCTGCGGCTGAGAGCTCCGTTCTCGCCTCGGCAAGCCTCCTGCGCACGCGCAGTGCGCCTGCCGCGACGATTCTGGAACGGAGCTCCGGCTCGACGAACTTTCCGGCCTTCGCCTCGGCTGTGACGGCGGCCGCGGCGCGCAGCGCGCCATCGATTCTTCCTTCGTCGAGATCGATCACTGCGATCGCGACCCGGCTGTCGAGAGTCTCGCGCTTCTCGCCAGCCCTTTCGCGTATCGCGAGTGCTTCACGATGGCGCGCGAGTCCCTCTCCGGGCTCGCCGAGCGCGGCGAGCGTGTCGCCGAGATTGAAGAGAGCAACTGCTTCCATGTGCGCGCTGCCGCTCGATTTCGCAATCTCGAGCGTGTGCTCGAGGTCGCGACGCGACTGACGAAGGTTGCCTTTCAAATACTGCAAATACCCGATGTTGTCCCATGTCCCCGCGAGAAAGACCTTGTTCTGGATCTGTTCGAAGATCGCTCGTGCTGCGAGACAAAGCCGCAGCGAATCATCGAGATTGCCGTCCTTCATCTCGAGCACTGCCTGATTCACGAGGCCGAGCGCTTCGGCGCGGCGGTTTCCGAGCCGCCTGCCCATTTCCTGCGATTGTCGATAGAACGTCCGGGCCTCGGCGTAATCGCCGCGGGAGAAGGCGAGCGATCCCATCCTGTTGATCGTCATCGCTTCGCCGCCGACGTCGCCGAACGCGCGGAAGACCTCGAGTGACTTCCGGAAGGGCTCGGCCGCTTCGTCGAGACGGCCGAGCCTCTGGAGAGAGTTGCCTTCTGCGGAGAGTGCGTTCGCCTGAAGGAGGCTGGCGCCCGTCGTTTCTGCCTTTTTCTGCGCGCGCTGTGCAGCGTCGAGCGCGCCGGGGAAGTCGGCAGCGGCCAGCCTGATGTTCGCCTCGGCCAGGTCGATCGCCGCGAGCTCGCGCGTTGGAAGCGCGTCGCGCGGAATCTTCGCGAGCGTTTCGAGTGCACCTTTCGGGTTTCCCCCGTTCGACTGCAAGTGGGCCAGCGACGTCCTGTGTTCGATCTCGTCGGGTTGCAGGCGGACGAGTTGTTGAGCAGCCGCGACGGCCTCGTCCCACTTGCGTTCCATCTCGAAGTAGCGCGTGGCGATTGCGAGCCGGTCGCGTTCGCCGAGCCGGGCGGCGAGCTCGTTCGCGCGTCGTGCGGAGGCGAGCGCGTCATTGTCGAAGGCAAGACGGCCAAGCGCGATCGCGAGCGCCTCATGAGCGCGTGCGAATTCGGGGTCGGCGGCGATCGCGTCCTGGAGCCGGTCGCGTGCGGCGCGTGGATCCCATGCGCGCAGTCGATCGAGTCCCTCCGCGTAGAAACGGAGCGCGCGATCGTTCGCCGGCCGCGCGGCGGCGAGGCGCACTGTTTGCTCAGTGCTGAGTGGCGAGCCACCTAGGCGGCTGCGGATCGCCGTTCCCGCGCGCGCGACGAGATCGAGTAACTCGCCTTCGGTTCCTTCGATCGCATCGGACGAGATCACATCGCCGCTCTCCGCGTCGATCAGCCTGATGTCGAGTCTGACGCGATCGCCGGACGCATCTCGAAGGAAGGAGCCGGTGACGACGCGGGTCGCACCGAGGTGGTCACGCACAGCGGCCATCGCGCGATCGAATGGGGCTTCGCGGTCCCCCAGCTTCCGCTCGTCGAGAACTCGGGTGACCTGCTCAGGAGCGACGACGCGAATACCGCGTGTCTCGCCGATCTCGGTTGCAAGGAGGTCGCCTAACGCGGTCGACATCCAGTCGTTCGCCGCGTCGCGGGAAAGATTGCGAAAGCCGGTGATCGCCACGGTCGTCGAGTGGGTTGCGCGCGCTGTCGTCGGCGCCGGAGGCGATGTCCGTGTCGCGAACCAGAGTCCTGCAATCGATAGGGCCACGATGCTCGCGGTGCCGATGATGCGCGGGCGCCGCCCTCGCCAGATCGACTCGGATGGCGATGTCGCCAGGCGCCCCGCGTCGAGCGCCTCGATGATCTCGTCGACGCTTTGGAACCGGTCTGAAGGGACACGGTCCAGACAGCGCATCGCGACGGCGGACAGCGTTGCGGGGATCGCGGGATTCGATCGCATCGGGGGAATCGGATCTTCCTGCGTCCGCCGCATCGTGGCGACGAGTGACGATCCCTTGAACGGATGCGTTCCCGTGAGAATCTCGTAGATGACGAGCCCGAGAGCGTAGATGTCAGTTGCGACGCTCGATGGCTCGCCGCGGAACTGCTCGGGCGCCATGTAGGCGAGTGTTCCGACGAGGATGCCCGGTGTCGTTCGGAATTCTGCGCCGGTGGTCTCGGTGACGCGCCGTGCGAGCCCGAAGTCAGTGATCACCGCGCGCTGCGAGCCATCGGAACGCCGTGCGAGCACGATGTTCTCCGCTTTCAAGTCGCGATGGATCACCCCTAGGCGGTGTGCGGCGGCGAGGCCTTCGCAGATCTGGCGGACCAGCCGCGTCGCGTCGTCGGGTGACGGCGCGCCCTGTGCGCGGAGGAGGTGCCCGAGCGTGCGCCCATCGAGCAGTTCCATTGTCACAAATGAGATCTGGTCAGTGCCTGATGAGTCGATGTGGAGATCGAAAACGCGGCAGATGTTCGGATGAGTAACGCGCCGGGAGAGTTGAATCTCGCGCCGGAACCGAATCATTGACGGCTCGTCGGTCGCGAGATCGCGCTGGATGATCTTGATCGCGATCGTCTCGCCCAGCTCGAGGTCTTCCGCTTCGTAGACCTCGCCCATGCCGCCGCGGCCGAGTAGACGAACGATTTTGTAGCGGGAGGCGAGCGTGTCGCCTGGTTTGAAGCGCGCCTCGGCGCGGTCGCTTGCCGACGCGGCGCCATCGTCGCGGTGAACGAGCGTATCGTCCTCGCGCGCGTGTGGATCGTCGTGAGCTTCGGCGTCGCGTTCGTCGACCATAAGCGCTGTCGCGAGATTATCGCAGAGGGAACGAGTCGAGGCACACCCGTCGAGCGATCGGAAGCGTCGATTGCATTGGGCGTTCACAGGCTCTTCGTTGCGTGCTGAAGGATCGTCGTGAGCCCGGCGAACGTCGCCCACCCTTCGCTCGGGGCAAATCGGCGCTCTGGTTGGTAGAATCACCGCGCCATATGGGTATTTCGGGCAACCTCCGCACGATGTCGCCGGGCGATCTGCTCCAGTGGCTGAACTTCGCGCAAAAGACGGGCACTCTCGTGCTGACCGCGGGCGGCGTCGAGAAAAAGATATTTTTCCGCGAAGGGCGGGTGATCTCGTCCGCCTCGACTGACCCGCGTGAGTACCTGGGCCAGTTTTTGATGAGCCATGGCTACATCACCGAGGAGCAGCTCACGCAGGCGATGAAAGAGCAGGCGCGCTCGAAGCGACTGCTCGGTCGCATTCTCGTCGACCTCGGTGTAGTCCCGGAAAAGGAGCTCGGCCGCCTGATGCGCGAGAAGGCGGAAGAGTCGATCTACGAGATCTTCCTCTGGAAAGAGGCTGAGTTTCACTTCATCGATAACGAATTGCCCAACATGGAGATGGTCCCGTTACAGGTGGACGTTACCGGGATCATCATGGAGGGAGCGCGCCGGATCGACGAATGGAAGCGGATCAGCCGGCTGATTCCGGGGCGCGACGCGATTCCCGAAGCGCTCGCACCGATCGATACTGCAGAGCTTCCCGATGTGAATCGCAGGATCATCGAGGCCGTCAACGGGCACCGATCGATCGAGGAAC
Source organism: Acidobacteriota bacterium (assembly GCA_016184115.1). GTDB lineage: Bacteria > Acidobacteriota > Thermoanaerobaculia > Gp7-AA8 > Gp7-AA8 > JACPDH01. The sequence goes on from JACPDH010000039.1 coordinate 29,231, forward strand.
TGATCCTGGAAAGCCGATCGTCGCACTTCAAGGTCGCGCGGACGATCTACGTTTTTCTCGAGGCGGGACAAATGCACCTCGTGAAGCGCGTCAAGGCGCCAGAAGGGCGTACCGTGAGCGCCGAGATTCGTGCAGTTCGCACGGAAGCGGACGAAATCGCGTCGCTGCTCGGCCACGCGCAGGAGGCGCTCAGAGCGGGGGATTTCGACAAGACTCTACGAATGCTGAAAGCGGCGCAGAACGTCGATCCGACCGACGCGAAGATCGCGAGTGCGTTGAAAGGCACCGCCACCGTCATCATGAACGCCCTCGAGGCGGAAGGCGTCGTCGCGAAGAAGGTTCCTCGGCTCGTGAAGACGATCGACGAGATCAGTCAGATGAATTTCACGCCTAACGAAGGATTCATGATCTCGCGAATCAACGGTACGTGGGACATCGGATCGATCGTCAAGATCAGCCCGTTGCGCGAAATCGACTCGTTGCTGATCTTCCGCAAGCTCCAGCGCGACGGGATCGTGAAGCTGACGTAAGGGAACCAGGCTCGAGGCAGGTGGCTGTTGGTTGTTGGTTGTTGGTTGTTAGTTGTTAGCTGTTGGTTGTTAGACCAGTTTGGAAGGCTGCAGCTTCCTTGCTGTTTGCAGGAGCTCAATGCAACCGCTACAACTCCTGCAGCTATTCACGTTCGTCTAACAACTAACAACCAACAACTAACAACCAACAACTAACAACCAACTGCTCTGGCCCCTGGCCCGCCTTACTCCAGCCCGACCTTCGCCCGGATCTTCCTTTCGAGCGCGTTCATTGCGCCGTCGTCGGTCTCGTGATCGTAGCCGAGCGCGTGGATGAGTCCGTGCAGCAGCAGGTAGCGAATCTCGGTGGCGAGGGCGTGTCGCTCCTCCCGCGCCTGTTTCCGCGCCTGAGGAATCGAGATCACGATCTCCCCGAGCGAATGGTCTCCGACGCCGGCGGTGTCGATGTCGATTCCTTCGAAGGTCAAAACGTCGGTCGTACCGTCCTTGCGCCGGAAGTCGCGATTGAGCTTGCGCATCGCGGCGTCGTCGACGAAGGCGATCGAGACTTCGTCGACTCGTCTGGAAACGGCACCTGAGGCCTCGAGGCGCGCGAGGCAGCGGCGAACGAACGTGCCGATCGCGGCGCGAGGGAGGCCGCGGACAGCAGCCCCGGAGACGTCGACCTCAGTTCCTGCTTTCGGCATTCAGCTCCTCTCGCCTCCGCTCCTTCGCCGCCTTGTCTTCGCGTTCTCTACGGTCGTATGCGGTCACGATGCGGCCGACGAGCGGGTGACGCACGACGTCCTTGTCGGTGAACTGGAATACGTGGATTCCGTTCACGCCGCCGAGAACCTCGACCGCGACCTGGAGTCCTGACTTCTTTCCTTCGGGGAGGTCGGTCTGCGTGACGTCGCCGGTGATTACGGCTTTGGACCCGAAGCCGAGACGCGTCAGGAACATCTTCATCTGTTCGGGCGTGGTGTTCTGCGCCTCGTCGAGGATGATGAACGCGTCGCTGAGCGTGCGTCCGCGCATGAAGGCGAGCGGCGCGATCTCGATGACGTTGCGCTCGAGGAGCTTGGAGACCTTCTCGAACCCGATGAGGTCATAGAGCGCGTCGTAGAGCGGGCGAAGGTACGGGTTGACCTTCTCCGCGAGGTCGCCTGGCAGAAAGCCGAGTTTCTCGCCAGCTTCGACCGCGGGACGGCAGAGGATGATGCGCTTGATCGTGCGGGCGTTCAGCGCGGAGGCAGCAACCGCGACGGCGAGAAACGTCTTTCCGGTACCCGCCGGGCCGAGGGAGAACGTCATGTCGTTCTCTTCGATCGCCTGCAGATACTGCTTCTGCGCGAGGTTTCGCGGAGTTGCGGCGCGACGTGTCGCGGCGCGGTCGCGGTCGTCGAGAAAGAACTCGACGAGGCTCGCTGCGGGGTCTTCACTCACGACGCGAACCGCGGTGATGATCTCGTTGCGTGTGACCGGGTAGCCGCGCTCGATGAGCGATTGCATCTCCGCCAGCACTTTTCCAGCGGCGCGAGAGTTGGGCTCGTCGCCGCGGAGAAAGAGCTCGCTTCCGCGTGCTGAGATTCGCACGCCGAAGGCGTCCTCGATGACGCGGAGATTCTCGTCGTGAATCCCGAACAGAGTGCTCGTCACGGAGCCTTCGCCGAGAACGATGCTGATTCCGCCTTGTTCCATCCCTCGCGTGTCATTCGATGCCATCTAGTACCTCGGAGTGTTAGGCGAGACGGTGATCGACCATCGGTCGATTCCACCTTCGAGTGATCGTGCGCGGATCCCTTGTTGACGAAGGAACAGCGCGGCCTGAAGTGATCGCATTCCGTGATGACAGTAGGTCACGACCTCGCGGTCGCGCGGGATTTCCATGACTCGTGCGGGGATCGTCTGAAGTGTGATCAGCGTGCTGCCGTCGATGCTCGCGAGCTGAGTTTCCCACGCCTGGCGTACGTCGATGAGAAAGAGCTCCTCGTTCGCTTCGAGGCGAGCGGCGAGCTCGTCGCAGGCGATGTCGATGTCGTCGTTCATGCGTCCGCCAGATCGAAAAACGCGATCGCGACATTCCCGTAGCGCGCGTCGCGACGGAATCGGAGCCTCGTAAGCCCCACCTGCTCGAGCTCCAACGCGCCCGAGCGATGTTCGATCGCCACGATCGCGCCTTCCGCGAGAGGAACCGTTGCGTCGATCTCGAGGAGCGTCGCGACGTCGAGCTTCATGTCGTACGGTGGGTCTGCGTAGACGAGATCGAATGGAGCGTCGAGCGCAACCGCGCGGAGCGTCTGCGGTAGCTGGCCGCAGCGAACGTCGAGTGGAATCTTCAGTGAGAGGGCCCGGCCGGCGAGGAGCGCCGTTCCCGTTCTCGATTCGTCGATCGCGACTGCGCTCGCCGCACCTCTCGAGAGCGCTTCGATCGAAAAGATCCCGGTTCCTGCGAAGAGGTCGAGGAAGCGCCCTCCCACGAGTCGGTCGCGCACGATATTGAAATACGCCTGTCGCGCGCGATCCGAAGTCGGCCTGACGTCTACACCTCTGGGCAGCTCGATCCGTCGCCCGCGAAGCAATCCTCCTGTCACTCGGACGCCCGACATCGCTCAGTGGACGTCCCGTCCGAGCACCGCGTGGAAGTGAGTGAACACGTCCTTTGTCGCCACGAAAATCGTGATTGGCTCTTTCGTCGAGGTGAGCTCGAGCAGCGTTCCCTCGTTCTTGATCGCGGTGACCTTATAAAGCTTCTGATCCTCGCCGATGAGCTTGTCGCCGAGTCGAGGCTTGTAAACGATCATCGGGTTCGTCACTTCGCGATCTTCGGCGAGGATCCTTACGAGATCGTCGAGGACCGTTCGAAGCCGTTGCACTTCCGCCGGAAGGACCCGCGAGTTGGAGAATTCGATTCCCACCGGGGTTCCCTCGGGAAGATAGCGACGGATGAAGCCGGTGTCCTTCGAGATGGCAAGGCCCATGTCGCTCGTCGCGAGCATCTTCATCTGTTCAGGCGAGAGCATCTCGAGATAGACGTCGATCGCACCCGCCGGAAACACGACGCGCTTTCGAAGGCGCGCACCTCCCGCTTGTACGTGTACGACGACGAGTCCTCCCTCGAAGAAGGAGATTCTCTGAAGCGAGCCCGAGGAGGCCGAGCCGTAGTCGAGCAGGGGGCGAGGGAGTCGTCCGTCGATCAGTTGTGAGCCAATCGCCGGCGCGGCGCCATTGAGCTCGGCGGTGTTGTAGTTTCGCGTGTCGAGCTTGTGCTCGTCAGGAGTCGGAATCGAGATTGCCGTGCCAAGCTCGGTCGGGACCGGGCTCTGCTGGGCAGCGGTGGGCGACGCGGAAGCGACTGCCGCAGTCGCCACGACTGCGGCGGCGAGCAGGAGCCTTCTGATGCGGTGGGCCGTCATTCCTTCCGGTCTTGCCCTCTAAGATAATCCAGCGCGGCTCGGCGTGCAAAAGCAGCCGCTTCGCCGGGAGCGATGGCACGGACGAAAAGTGCGCGGATCGTGGCGCGGATCGCCCTGCCGATCCAGGGACCTGGCGGCACGGCGAGCTCGGTCGCGCTCGAGACGATTCTTGTCGCGGCAGCCCGCTCGAAGCGCTCCACGAGCGGTCGTACCGCCGGCGCCACCAGTGCCGTAACAACCCGTTCCTCGGCCGTCATCGCCGAGAGTATGTCGAAGATCCCATCATCTTCAGTCAGCGCTTCGAGTGCGCGTGCGTTTCGCCGCGGATCGCGGGCGATCGATGCCAGCTGCTCGCGCGCGCGCTCGCGCATCGGCGCCATGGAGATCGCGCCAGGTTCGAGCGTGGCGCCCGCGAATGTGAGCGCGAGCCTAACCAGTGTGGCATCGGCTCCTCGGCCGGAGAACGATTCACGTTCGCGCTCGAACCGCTCGAGCGCCGCAGCCTCAGCGGGGTCGGTCGGAATTCCGAGGATCGCCTCGAGCGCTCCGCTGCGCGCGATTGCGAGCAAGGCCGCGGCGCCGCCGCCGATTTCGTTGCTGGCGTGAATCAGCTCACGCCAGACTCGTTCCCTCGACACGGTGGCGAGTGCGTCGTGCGCGATCGCGTCTGCGAGCAGGTTGGCGGTCTTCGCTTCCCATCGGAGTCCCAGGCGCGAGGTGAAGCGGAGCCCGCGGAGGATGCGTGTTGGATCGTCGACGAAGCTCCGGTCATGGAGGACGCGCAGCAAGCCGCGTCGAAGGTCGTCGACGCCTCCCATCGGATCGACGAGCGTCCAGGTGAAGATCTCGAGCGCGATCGCGTTGATCGAAAAATCGCGCCGCTGCAGGTCTTCCTCGATTGATGCAGGCTCCACGATCGGTAAGGCGCCCGGATGTGGGTAGCGCTCGCGTCGCGCTGTCGCGATGTCGATTTCCGCCGCATCGCGCGGTACGACCTTGAACGTCAGGAACGGTCCAGGTTGCCGGATCTCGCCGTCAGTCAGGGTGGCAAGCTCGCGCGCGATTTTCTCGGCGTCCCCCTCGATCGCGATGTCGAGGTCGCGCGGCGGCATGCCGCGAAGCATGTCGCGTACCGGGCCGCCGACGAGAAACGCACGCGCGCCCGCGGCCCGCGCGGCGCCTTCGATGACGTCGATCGCGCGTCCAACGTTACCTCCTGGTCGCTCGACGGCCGCGTTCATTTGCAGACCTCCCTGTAGGCGGCAGCGAGTGCCTCCCTGCGCCGCTCCGGCCGAAACATCTCGCGACGCGATGTGGCCGCGGCAAGGATGGGCTCCGCACGCTCCGGTTTGAAGAGCATCGTCACGATTGCGTGAGCCAGCTCATTGTGGTCGCCTTGCGGACAGAGCGCCGCAGCGCGCCCGTCGTCCGTGCGAAGGCGGTTTGCGGCCGTCCTCGCGGCGACGACGGGAAGGCCGAGCGCGAGCGCCTCACAGAGCTGACCGTCGAGCTCGTTTTCGTCCCCCGCGAGATCGATCCAGAGGTCGAGCTCCCGCATTTGACTGACGGAGGGAGGCGTGTCGAAGAGCGACCAGCGCACGTCGTCGCGGAATCGGCGGATACGCGCATCGACGAGGTCGCGCGTCGATGCGGTTCGAGCAGACTGGATATACGCGCCGACGCGAGGGTTTGCGCCAGTCGAGCGAGGCCGCGGTGGCACGAAGTACTCTTCGCCGACCGGCTCCGCGATCTCGTCGATCAGCGCTCGCGCCTGCGCAGGAGGGCGCCTGCCGAGAAGCGGGCGAGACGGCGAAAGCCGGCGGTCGGCCAGCCACGGCGATCCCGCCGCCCGGATGAGCCGATGAGGCACGGCGCCGAAGCCGTACACGTGCAGGATGTCGGGAGTGAAGTTGCGCAACTCGCGCGCGAGGTCGCCCTCCGAGCGCATTTCCGTGCCGGTGTCGGGCGCTCCCGTCAAGCTCCACGCGCGCTCCGTGCCATCCGACGAGGGATACCGGTCGAACCGGAAGCACTTGGTGTCGAACGGAGAGGCGGAGGCGAGCAACAGGCGGGCGACGCGCATCGAGGTCATGGTAGCCCCAATCGAGAGAGAGGGGGCGCCGCGCGGGGCAGCGAGAGCCGGTTCTGGCCTGGAGTCCATATTACGGAAAGCGTTCGACTTACAGTAGAATCGCGACTGCTGGTAACTCCGGATGGATATTGGCGTATGCACCGATCGTGACGAGCTTCTCGGGAATCTCTCGGGGAAATGCCCGGAACACTCGTTCCGTCGGTGCGGTGAACGCGCGGACGCCGAGCTCCTGATCGTCGATCACATCACGATTGCCGCGATACCGAGTGGCGAGTCACTCTTCACCGTGCACGTCGGTGACAGCGAGCTCTGCCAGAGCGGCCCGAACGAAGTGTGGGTTACCGAGCACGAGATCGTCGAGCACCCGCGCGCGGTGCTCGGCGCGGCTGAACGATTGGTTTCGTTGCGTCGTCGTCTGCTCGATCTCGAAGAGACGGCGGCAGCGGATGCGGAAGTCCGCAGCCTTCTCGCGGAGCCCGACCTCGAGACCTTTTGCCGGCGCGTCTCCGAGTCGCTTTCGCTCCATCTCCCGTTCACCACCGCGAGTTTCTACTTTCACGATCCTCTCCGCGAGAGCTTCATTCGCGCCTGGAGCGCCGAAGAGGAGCCGCTCAGCGACGACCAGCTCGCGAGCGAAGTGCTCGAGAAGCTGCACAATGCAGTCGGAGCGAAGCACCCTCACGTGTTGCTCGAGACGCTCGACGGAAAGGTCAGACTCGCGCTTCCGATCCTCGCGAACGAGGATTTGATCGGCGTGTTCGTTGGCCGGATGGAGCGCGGCATTCGCCTCAGCGATGGCGCGCTCGATGCGGCGACGCGCTACATCGCGTCGATCATTCCACTGATCGTGAATGCACGACAGTTCAGCCAGAGCCGCGAGCTCGCGATGCGCGACGACCTAACCAAGGCGTACAACCGGCGCTTCTTCGAGAGCTATTTGGACGAAGAGATCGAGAGGACGCGCCGGTACGGGTCGGTCTTCAGCATCATCTTTCTCGACCTCGATGACCTGAAGAACATCAACAGCTCGCATGGGCATCTCACCGGTTCCCGCGTGCTGCAGGAAGTCGCGAAGCGCGTCCTGTCGGCGGTGCGCACGATCGACAAGGTCGTCCGATTCGGCGGCGACGAGTTCTGCATCATCCTTCCGGAGACCGACAAAGATCAGGCGATGAGCGTGGCGATGCGCGTTCGCAAAGCGATGTCGGCCAGTCCCTTCGAGATCGACGACACTCTCGAGGTTCGGATTACGGCGAGTTTCGGGATCGCCACCTATCCGATCCACGCGCTCAGCAAGGATGGACTGATCCGCCAGGCCGACGAGGCGATGTACCGCGTGAAGTCGACCACGAAGAACGCGATCGGCGTGGCGGGCGAGCTCAATAGTGCGAGTCGCGCGGGAACCGGAGTGTGACCGGGCGAAGCGTCGTCACTCCTGACCGCTCCTTCTCAACACCATGTCTGAAGAGCTGACGATACAAGGATCCCTTTCCGAGACGACCGTACCCGATCTGTTTCGTACGGTCATTCGGAGCCGCGAGACGGCCGCCGTTTCGATCGCTTCGGAGTCGCGGCAGGATTCGTACTACTTCCTCGAAGGGCGGCTCGCGTACGCCTCGAGCAGCTCTCGCGATCTCGGGCTCGCTGACGTGCTCCTCACCGCCGGCGAGATCTCCATCGCGCAGTACGAGACCGCGATCGGCCGGGCGGGTGTGTCGCGGCGGATCGCGGATGTGCTGGTCGAGACAGGAGCGCTCGGCATCGAGGACCTCCCGCGCGCCTACGAGCTCCAGATCACCCGGATCGTCAATGACGCAATCTCCCTGGGCGACGGCGACTATACGATCGAGTTCATCTCCGATTTTCCCTCCGAGCTGACTGTCGTTGCACTCGAGTCCGACAAGCTCATCCTCTCCGCGATTGGAGCGGTCGATCGATGGAGTCTCGTCGAACGAGGCATCAGCAGCCTCGAGCGAGTCGTGCGTCAGGCGGAAGGCGCGGATGCGCGCGCCTTCGCGCTCGAGCTCTCCGAGGGGGAGAACCAGGTCTTTGGACTCCTTTCCGAGCCGATGACGATCTCGGCCGCGTGTGAGCGGAGCTACCTGCCTAACTTCATCGTCTGCCGGACGATCTGGGCGCTTCTCGTCGCCGGCCTCGTCGACGACGTGCGGGAATCGACGGACGAATCGGGCTGGGAACGCCGCGAGCTCATTGCGACCGAGTACGAGCTCGAAGGGGAAGTGGAGCGTTACAACACCGTTTTTCAGAGCTTCTTCGCGACCGTGTTCCAGCGAATCGGCGACTACGCGTACGATTTCGTCGATCGCGTCGTGACCCGTGTCTCCGCGACGAATCTGAAATATCTGGCGGGGATGAGCATGGTTAACGAGGGAAGGATCGACGTCGACCAGCTGCTCACGAATCTCGGCCCAACCAGCGCGCACGAGAAGCGACAGATCGTGCAGGACATGATGAACGAGATGTTCTACGGCTGGGTGCTCGAGCTCCGTACCGAGTTCGGCGACCAGTTCGACGCAGTGATCACCGCCGGCCAGGAGAAGATCCGCGGCCGAATGCCGGGAGCCAAATCCCAATGAAACGGTTGTCCGCCGCGCTTTTCGTCGTTCTGCTCTTCCTCCCCGCGGCCGCGAGGGCCGCGTCAGCTGCAAAAGGTACGTGGGAGTCGATCCAGGACGACTACAAGTGGCTCGAGACGCTGCGCGCCTCGGCACCCGCCATCGACCCCGCAACGCCGCGCAAGCAACGCATCGAGCTCTACCTGCAGAACGAGCGCAAGGTCGAGCCGGTCTACGCACGCTTCATCGAGAAGCTCGAGAGCTACTACCAGCAGAGTGGCGATCCGCGCGCGGCTCAACTCTTCGCGAAAGAGAAGATCCGGATTGGCGACGGCTACATGGAGATCCTCGCGCGGTACGACCGTGCGATCAACATGTACCGCTCCGCCCTCTACATCGATCCGAACAACGCCGAAGCGAAGTCGAAGCTCGAGCTGGCGGAGTCGCGGCGCTACGTCGTCCCCGACAAGTTTGCGAAAGTGCAGTCGGGAATGCGGGAATCGGAGGTCCAGGCCCTCGTCGGCGATCCGCGCGAAGACTGGATCCGGCAGAAAATCGAAGGATCTCGCGTTTTCTCTGTTTGGATCTATCCGCGCCGTGACGGAGGGGCCGCCGCCGTCTACTTTGAGCGCGGTGTCGTCTACCATACGAATTGGGACGCCGCGCCGGCACCTGCACCGGTGCACGAGAAGGGTGAAGCTGACTGACGGGAGGGCGTGAGCGATGGAAGACCAGCAGCTTAACGACGACTCGCATTACGAAATCTCATTGACCGCGACGCAGGCGTTCATCGCCTTCGTACTGCTGTTGTTATCCCTTGCCGCCTCCTTTGCATTCGGCGTAATGGTCGGGCGCGGCCAGCTCGATCCTTCCGCCGGAAAGAAGCCAGGTGAGGAGGCGACGGCCATCACCGAGCGGCCAATGCCGGCGGCGACCGAAACCCCGGCGACTGAGACCGTGGCCGAGGCGCAACCCGAGTCGTCCGACACCGGTGCCGGTGAGATCATCGAATCGGCTCCGGCAACCGCGACGCAGGCGCCTCCTCGAGCCGCGACGCCGACTCCGGAACCAGCTGCAACGACGCCGGCTCCAACCGCAACGGCGACAGTTTCTTCGCCCGGCATCGGTCCCGCGTGGGCGCAGCTTCTGGCGACCAGCGACGCGAAGCGTGCCGAAGCGCTCGCGGCGAAGCTCATCGATGGCGGATTCACCTCTGCATTTGTCGATCGAATCAAAGGTGACAAGGGGACGATTCATCGCGTCCGAGTTCGATTCAAGAACGAGGCCGAGGCGCGTGCAGCAGTTCCTAAGCTCCAGCCTTACACGACGGAAAAGGTGCTCGTGACGACGAAGTAGAGTCGAGCCGTTCGGGCGCCGGGCGTGGCGGCGGCACTGCCGCTGCCGCGGGAGGAGAGTCGCCATGCAGAAAAAAGGGCGCACGACCACGCCGCAGATCGAAACACTGCGAAGATCGCAGCAGAAGAAGAAGTCGGCTGCCGATCCTGCCGAGGTTCTCGACAAGGCGATCTATCACCTCTGGGAAACGATCAACGACCTCGAGGAGATCCAGCCCGACCGAGTCGAGCATTTCCGTGTCTCGATTTTCGGAAGCTCGCGCATCCGTCGCGGCGATCCCGTCTACGCCGACGTCAAGAAACTGAGCTACGAGCTGGCGCACGCTGGAATCGACATCGTCACGGGCGGAGGCCCTGGCCTGATGGAGGCCGCAAACGCCGGCGCGGTCGAGGGTCAGATCGACAGCAAGGCACGCTCGTTCGGCCTTCCGATCCACATGCCGAGCGAAGAACAGATGAACCCGTTCGTCGACAGGGTGTTCCGGCACAAAACGTTCTTTTCCCGGCTGCACCATTTCGTGCGTCTTTCTTCGGCATTCGTCGTGTTTTCGGGAGGTATCGGGACCTGTCTCGAGGCGTTCATGGTCTGGCAGCTCCTGCAGGTCAGGCACATGAAGGCGCATCCGTTCATCCTGGTTGGCGACATGTGGCCGGGATTATTGGAGTGGATGAAAGAGACGATGGGCAGGCGCGGTTTAGTAGGGCCGAACGATCTCGACCTGGTCACAATGGCTGGGGCCGCGGACGACGCCATCCCTGTCATCCTCTCGGCGTTCGAAGAATTCAGGAAGGAAAAGCACAGCAATGATCAGCGAGCAGCAGGTACTCGACGCCCTGCGCGAGGTTAAGTTCCCGGGTCTGAGCCGCGACATCGTGTCGTTCGGCTTCGTGCGCGATGTGCGCGTCGACGGCGGCGCGGTCGCGTTCACAGTCAAGTTCTCCACCGAGCACCCGCAGATTGCGGATCAAGTTGAGGCGCAGGCGCGCGAGGCGGTAGAACGTCTCGCGGGAGTGACGAGCGTCGACGTAAACGTCGAGGTCGGTTCGCGCGCCGGAAGCGCGACGGTCGCCGCCGGCCCCATGCGCTCCCTCGAGCGAGTGAAGTACCTCATCGCCGTGGCGTCGGGTAAAGGCGGTGTCGGTAAGTCGACCGTCTCGACGAATCTCGCCCTCGCGCTCACGAAGCTCGGGCACAAAGTCGGCCTTCTCGACGCCGACATCTACGGACCGTCGCAGCAGATGATGCTTGGAATCGAAGGGCGCCCGCAGATCGACGAGACAGACGAGAAGATCATTCCGATGGAGCGGCATGGGGTCAAGACGATGTCGCTCGGGCTCATCACCGAACCCGATACTCCTGTCATCTGGCGAGGGCCGATGGTCATGAAGGCCCTCGAACAGTTCCTCGTCGATGTGAAGTGGGGCGAGCTCGACTTTCTCGTGATCGACCTGCCCCCGGGAACGGGTGACGCGCAGCTCACGTTGACGCAAAAAGTGCCGTTGACGGGCGCGGTCATCGTGACGACGCCGCAGGATGTCGCCCTGATTGACGCACGAAAGGGCCTTGCGATGTTTCGCAAAGTCAACGTGCCGGTCCTCGGCATCATCGAGAACATGAGCTACTTCATCTGCAAGCACTGCGGCGAGCGCGAGGAGATCTTCGGGCACGGAGGCGGCAGGAAGACTGCCGACCGTCTCGGCGTGCCGTTCCTGGGGGAGGTCCCGATCGACCCGAAGGTCGTCGTCGGAGGCGACTCGGGCGAACCGATCGTCAGCCTCGACCCCGAATCGCCGGCGACGGCCGCGTTCATCACCCTCGCAGGACTCGTGAGCGACGCCGTGCGCTTCCGTCCCCCCGCGGACTTCGGCGGACACGATCATGATCATGACCACGAGCACGGTCACGACCATGGTCACACGCACTGACAGAGGAAGTTGTTAGTTGTTGGTTGTTAGTTGTTAGGCAGTCAGCGTAGCCCGCTGAGACCGGCTCGATTCTCTCGTTCGCGAGACAGAATGAAACCGGATCTTGCCAACCAGCGCTGGTTGTCCAACAACTAACAGCTAGCAACAAGCAACTAACGACGCGCTACTCGTCCCACGTCAGTTCCCACTCGCAGTGAGCAGCGCCGCGCGTCATGCACGTGTCGTGGGCGATCCGAACGTTTTTCACCTTCGTCATCTCCGCCAGCCCCTGACACCAACCCGTCAGCCTCACGCAGTGCGCGCGCTCCGAAGGAAAGTCTTTGAGCTGAAAGCGGACACGCGTCTTCGACTGGTCGAGTATGACGAGCTTGCCGGTATTGTGAATCGAGCTCCAGAACGTGGAGACCTTCGAGAGGAGCGATGGCGGCGTGAGTGCCATCAGGAAGACGCGGTACATGCCAACGGAGTCGGCGAGCTCCGCGAGCCCCGCACGTATGCCGAACTTTTCGAGGTCTTCGTGCTTTGCTCTCGCGCCTGCCTCGGTTAGGCGGTTGAGCATCGCCTCCGGTACGGCGAGCGACACGAGGATCTTTCCGCGCACCAGCGCCACATCTTCAGGCGGCAGCGTCGCGAGGGCACTCTCGAACTGCTCGTGCGTGAGGTCCTTCTCGAGGAACTTCACGAGACTCTTCAGAATCGTCCCCTTCGATGTGGCGATACCCGCAGCAGTCACGGCGTCCTCCTCGTTGCATCAGCCCGACTCATTGTCTCAGAGAATCGCGCTTGCGCGTCGCGACCGCCGCACGGATGCCTTCGTCCGCTTCGCTTCCGGCGGCTGCAAGGGTCTCTGCGTCCACAGTGCCCGCGGCGAGAATGGCGTTGCGTATCATCCCCGCTCGTTTCGCACGTTTGACCGCACTCCCTTTGAACAACGAGGAAAAGTCAGCCTGGGTCAGCGCGATGAGATCGGTGATCGGGTGGCCGGAGTATCCCGCTCGCGTACGGAACGCCTCGTGTCCCTCTGGCGCATGCGCGTTCCACGGACAAACTTCCTGGCAGATGTCGCAGCCGAATCCGTTTCCGGCGAGATGGTTCGAGAGCTCCGGATCGATGGCACCGCGATGCTCGATCGTCAGGTAACTGATGCAACGATTCGAGTCGACGAAGCGCGCGCGATCGATCGCGCCGGTAGGGCACGCGTCGATGCAACGCGTGCAGTCGCCACAGCGGTCGGTGACTTCCGCAACGTCGAGATCGTGCACTAGCGACGTGACGAGCGTTCCGATGAAGAAGTACGAGCCGATCTCCGGGTCAATCAGCATTCCGTTCTTTCCGATCCAGCCGAGTCCCGCTTGCGCGGCCAACGAACGGTCGGAGAAAGGCCCGGTGTCGACGTAACGCCAGCTCTTCGTTCCCTCGGCAAGGGTCGTCAGCAACATCTCGAGCCGGCGGAGCATCGCGTCGACGACGTCGTGATAGTCGTCGCCTTGAGCGTAGCGCGCGAGGCCATTTGACAGCGATCCCGTGGGAGCATGCTCGCGCTCGGGGAAGTACGGAACGAGGATGACGACGACCGACCGCCCCCAGGGGAATCGCTGAAGCGGATTGTGCCGTGTCGCGAGGTTTCGCCGGAGATAAGCCATTCCGGCTTCGCTTCCGCGACTCAGCCACTCGGCGAACCGTTCGACGTTGCGGTCAACGAGCGGAGTGGCTCCCGCGCGGATCGCTCCCAGGCGCAGCGCTTCGTGCTGGAGGTCGTTCCAGACGGAGCTGAGGGTCGTGGCGGCACGATTCATGACATGTGGCGGAGGCCTTCGGCCTCCGCGCGACGGCCGGAGGCCGTCGCCACCATGCACTACGCGTCAATCCGGTCGAGCAGTTTCGCAATCTGAGACTCGGGCACGAGAATCTGTCCGATCGTCTTCGGGCCGCCGTTGCCGTGATCGTCGGAGCCGCCAGTCGTGAACAGTCCTCGATCGCGAGCGAGTTTCTCGTAGTAGTCGCGTTGAGGCTCGTCGACGTCGGGATGTCGCGTCTCGATTCCGTCGATGCCCGCCTCGATCAACTCATTCACGATGCGGCGGTGGTCGCGGTAGACCGATGGGTGAGCGACGGAGGTGATGCCGCCGGCGTTGTGGACGAGCTCGACGACCTCGTCGATGCGGAATCGTTGTTTGTCGACGAAGGCAGGGCGTCCGTCACCGAGGAATTTGCGAAACGCAGTGTCGAGCGAATCGACCGCACCCATTTCGACGAGCGCGCGCGCGACATGCGGCCTTCCGAGTGCGCCATTGCCAGCGATCTCACGCACGCGATCGATGCTCACCGGGTAGCCGAGCTCGCGCAGGCGATCAACCATCATCTCGCCTCGCGTGTCGCGCGTCCGGCGGAATGACGAAAGACGCGTCTCGAGCTCAGGATCGTCGACGTCGACACCGTAGGCGAGCACGTGCACGTCGACGCCATCGTGCTGGCAGGAGAGCTCGGTCCCGGAGATGAGGAGAATGCCTGCCGCGCGCGCGAACGCCACCATCTCGCGAGACGCGGCGAGATTGTCGTGGTCGCTGATGCAGAGGATCGAGATGCCGGCGGCGACGGCCCGATCAACGAGATCGCGCGGATCGTAGAGACCGTCGGAATGGCGGGTGTGCGTGTGAAGGTCGGCGACTCGCTCCATCTCGGCAGGATAGCAGGCCAAACGCGGAACGCGGAACTCGGAACGCGGAACTCGGAATGCGAAGCGCAGAATGTGCCGGAATCGTCGCTGGAAGCAAGGCACACGAAAACAAAAAGGAGAGAGCAAGCCATCGCTGGCTTCGCTGCTCTCTCCTTTTCGCGGTTTCGCGTTATGCGTTTCGCGTTTCTACCGGATCGCCTTGCCCGCGCTGATGAGGGCGTTGCCGGTTGCGCGGCGCGCCTTCTTCACGACCGGAGCGGCCGCGACCTTCGCGTCCTCGGCCATCCGCACTGCAGTCTTTTTGACCTTTGCAGCGACCCTGGCCGTCGTCTTCTTCGCCGCCTTGATCTTCGGCGCCGCAGCCTTCTTCACCGCCTTCACCGCACTCGCGGTCTTCTTCTTGGCAGTGGCCGTCACCTTGTTGACCTTCTTCTTGATCTGCTTTTTGGTCACCATGACTCGAGGTGCCTCCTTTTCGTCTGCTGCCGGAATGCACCCAGTGTAAACGAATCGAGCGCGCTCCGTCACGAGTGCGAGACGATTGCCTCGCATCGGTCGCACGTGCCGCGAGCATCCGTGACCTCTTCGCGGTACTGCCAGCAGCGCACGCACTTCGCGCCGCGCGCCGGCTTCATCACGATTCCTACGGTACCGACTCCGTCGAATACGAGCGGCTCCGCATCGCTCGCCGTCGACGTTCTGTCGAAGTCGACGTGCGAAACGATCAGAACGCGCGCGAGATCGTCGATCGGGATTCCGCCAGTGAGCGTCTCGGGCGCGAAGTCGCCGGTGAGGACGATGTCGGCCTCGAGCGACTTGCCGATCTTCTGCGCGGCCCGCGCTGGCTCGAGCACCTTGTTCGCAGCCTCGCGAAGCGCAAAGACTCGATCCCACGCAGCCGCTTCTTCTGCGCCGATCCGATAGGCGGAGAAGTCGGGGAACTGCGCGAGGTGGACCGACGCCTCGCTCTCTCCTTTGATCCGCTCCCAGATCTCGTCAGCAGTAAAGGAAAGGACCGGCGCGATGACGCGTACGAACCCCGAGAGGATCATGTGGAGTGCGGTTTGCGCCGAGCGTCGAAGCTTCGAATCGGGCGCTTCGATGTAGAGCGTGTCCTTGATGATGTCGAAGTAGAGCGCGGAGAGCGACACCGTGCTCAGCTCGAGAATCCGATGGTAGATGATGTGGAACTCCAGCTCCTCGTAGGCCTGGATGCAGCGCGAGAACGTCTCGTACGCGCGCCCGACCGCCCAGCGGTCGAGCGGGTCGAGCGCATCGAACGGCAACGCGTCAGTCGCCGGGTCGAAGCCGTCGTAGTCGGCGAGGTTGCCGAGCATGAATCGAGCAGTGTTGCGGATCTTGAGATATGCCTCGGCGAGCCGGGCGAGGATCTCGTTGCCGATGCCCATGTCGTCGCGATAGTCGATCATCGCAACCCACATGCGCAGGATGTCGCTGCCGTGCTTCTTGATCACGTCCTCGGGCGCCACGACGTTCCCGAGCGATTTCGACATCTTCCGCCCCTTCTCGTCGACGACGAACCCGCACGTCACGACGTGGCGGTAAGGCGCGCTTCCTTCGATGCCGGTGCCGACCAGGAGTGACGACTGGAACCAGCCTCGATGCTGGTCGTGTCCCTCGAGGTAGATGTCGCACGGCCAGGTCAACTCGGGGCGCGGCTTCATGACCGCGACATGCGAGCATCCCGAGTCGAACCAGACGTCGAGAATGTCGTTCTCCTTGCGGAACGCGTGCGCGCCACACGCGCAGCTGTGTCCTTCAGGCAGGAACGCCTCGGCCGGGCGCGTGTACCACGCGTCGGCACCTTCTTCCCGGAACGCCGCGACGACGTTTGCGAAGAACTCGGGCGACGTGATCGCTTCGCCGCACTTTTCGCAGAAGAGAACCGTGATCGGCACGCCCCAGAGCCGTTGGCGGGAAATGCACCAGTCGGGCCGGTTCTCGATCATTCCGCGGATTCGTTCCTCACCCCACTTCGGTGACCACTCGACCTTCGCGACCTCCTCGATCGCGCGCTGGCGAAGCGTTGATTCAGAGCTCGTCGAGGGACGGTCCATCGCGATGAACCACTGCTCCGTCGCGCGGAAGATGATCGGGTTCTTGCAGCGCCAGCAGTGCGGATAGCTGTGGCCGAGCGACGTTCCCGCGACGAGCGAGCCGTTCGCCTTCATGTGGGCGACGATCTCGGGATTCGCCTTGAAGACGTGGCGGCCAGCCCACATCGATACTTCGTCGATGAACTCGCCGCGATGGTTCACCGGCGTGTACACCGGCAGACCGTACTCCATGCCGAGCCGGTAGTCGTCGGCGCCGTGCCCCGGCGCGGTGTGGACGAGCCCCGTCCCGGCGTCGAGGGTCACGTGATCGCCGACGACGAACATTCCATCGCGATCGAGGAACGCGTGGCGATACGACTCGCGGTCGAGCTCCGTTCCCTTGAACGTTTTCACGATCGCGTAGTCGTTCCAGCCCGCCGCCTTAGCGACACTTTCGACGAGCTCTTTCGCCACGATGTGGTTCGCACCGTCGACGTTGACGACCGCGTAGTCGTGGGTGGGATGGAGCGCGATCGCGAGATTCGCGGGAAGCGTCCACGGAGTCGTCGTCCAGATGACGGCGAACAGCGGCTCAGTTGCGGGAAGGCCAAGCCTGGCGACGACAGCGTCGCTCGCGCGGAAGCGGACGTAGACCGATGGCGAGGTGTGGTCCTCGTACTCGACTTCGGCCTCTGCGAGTGCGGTCTGGCAGTGCGTGCACCAATGCACCGGCTTGAGCCCCTTGTAGACGAGTCCCTCCTTGAAGAAGCGGCCGAGAGCGTCGGCGATGTCCGCCTCGTAGTCGAACGCCATCGTCATGTACGGGTTAGGCCAGTCGCCCAGGACGCCGAGGCGTTTGAAGTCCTCGCGCTGGATGTCGACGTACTTGCGAGCGAATTCGCGGCACTCTTTGCGAAACTCCGCAGCCGAGAGCTCTCTCTTTTTCGGGCCGAGCTCCTTGTCGACGCGGTGCTCGATCGGAAGGCCATGGCAATCCCATCCCGGAACGTAAGGAGAGTCGTAGCCCATCATCGTCCGCGATTTCACGACGAGGTCTTTCAGAATCTTGTTGAGCGCGTGGCCGATGTGGATGTGGCCGTTCGCGTACGGGGGACCGTCATGCAGTACGAACTTCGTCCTCCCTTCCGACTTGCGCCGGATCTGGCCGTAGAGATCGATCGAGCTCCACTTCGCGAGCCGTGCGGGCTCGTTCTGGGGGAGATTCGCCTTCATCGCGAGCCCGGTTTTCGGGAGGTTGAGCGTTTTCTTCAGATCCTCTTTGTCGGCCATGGGGAGTCCTTCCGTGACAAGTGGGCGAAACTAACACCGCAACGTATTGAATTTCAAGGCGAAGCGCTTCGCGAAATGCGAAATGCGGAACGCGGAATGTGGAGAGCGGAATCGGGCTGCCGGTTCGCGTGCGATGACGCCGGCTGCAGATGTTGCTCGTCTGATACGAGAGAGACGTCGCGGAAGAGTCAGCGGGGAACCGGAACGCCATTCCGCGATCCGCGATCCGAATTCCGCATTGAGCCTAGAGCCCGCCGGCCGTGACCGCGTGTGTCACCGAGACTCGCAGCTTCTGGCCCGTCTTGAGAACGCTCTTTCGCGGGATGTTGTTCAGCGAGCGAAGCTCGTCGACCGAGAGGCCATGCCGTTTCGCGATTGCGAAGAGGGTTTCGCCCTTCTTTACCGTGTGGTACTTCGACTTTGGCTTCTGCGCGAGGCTCCTTGAAAGCTCAGTCTGGCTGACGGGCACCCAAATCGCGGCGCCCGTGCGCAGCTTGCCAACACCGCCGTTCATGGCGGAGATTGTCCGCGACTCGGCGCCCAGCTTCCTCGCGAGTGATTTGAGATTGTCGCCCTTGCGGACGGTGTAGCGCGCGACCTGCAGGTACGGGTCGTCCCCACGCAACGAGCCGGCTGAGTCGGCGACGCGGGAGGATGCGAACTTTGGGAGTCGCACTCGGATCGTTCCCGGAGGCGTGACTCCTCGGCGCAGCATTGGGTTGAGCTCACGGAGAAGGCGTTCCTCGATGCCGGCCGTCTCCGCGATGAACTTGAGCGATACGGGGCCGGAGATTGCGACCTCGACGGCGTCGTCGAGCTCCTTCACCGGCTCGCACAGCAGAAACCCGTGCGCTTCCGGCTGGCTAACGATCATGAGCGTCGCGAAGAAGGTTGGCACGTAGCCGCGCGTTTCACGAGGGAGTGCTGCTTTGCTCGAAAGGTCCCAGAAATTCTCTGCGGCGTTGGCCGCGAGACTGCGCCTGACGCGTCCAGGTCCCGCGTTGTAGGAGGCGAGCGCAAGTGGCCAATCCTCGAACTTCGCGTGAAGGTCCTTGAGATAGCGTGCTGCCGCCCGCGTGGAGCGCTCAGGGTCGGCGCGCTCGTCGACCCACCAGTCGACGCGAAGGCCGTACTCCCGCGCGGTGGCGGGCATGAATTGCCACATTCCGTACGCGCCGACACGAGAGACGTTCGAGGTGATGTAGCCGCTCTCGATCACGGGGAGATAGGCGAGGGCCCTAGGCAGCTCGTGCTCGTCGAGGATCGCGTCGATCATTGCGCGGTAGCGCGTCGACCGGTCGAGTGAGGCCTGGATCCTCGGTTTGAGATCGGTCGAAAAAAGGTTCAGCGCGCCAAAGATCGAAGGATGGTCGGGAATCTCGATCGACGTCGCAGCTTCATAGTCGTCGATGATACCCGCCGCCGATTCCGCCTCACGCTCGACGATGAAGTCGTGAACGAGCACGAGCGCTTCGTTGAACTGGGCGACGTCTCCGTGGAGCATCGCAACGGGAGGCGCGACCGCAACTGGCACGGTTGCAGGCCGGGGTGCAGGCGTCGTGCTGTTCGAGGCGCAAGCGGCGAGCAGCAGCGAAACCCCCGCGATGGTCAGTTTCCTCACGATCATCGTCGTTCTCGCCCTCACCACCCCGGCGGTCGGGCGCTCTAGCGCGCCGTCCCGAAATCGATCTTTAAGTTTACCTGATAAGTCTCTGCCGTGTCCTGCAACTCGACGATCTGCTCTTCGACCTGGAGTGCGTTCCGGTCACCGTCCTCCATCTGGACTGTGATCCGAACCCGCTTCGTGTTTGCCCGCGCGGCTCCCTCTGCCTTCAGTCCGATCGTCTTCGGCGACCTCTTGGCGGATGCGCCGAGCGCGCTCAACGCGTCGAGCGCTGATGACGCACTCTTCTTCGTCCCCTGCGTCGCCTTCTTCCGCAATGCGTCGAGCTCTGCCATCACGTCGACCGACGAGCGCACCTTTACATGCTTGACCTCGGGTGTCTCCTCGACGGCAGCTGGCGCAGCTGCAGCCACCGCTGCTGCAGCGGGAGCGACAATGTGCTCGGGGGGGGAAGGTCTGGGCGCAGGCACTGGTGGCGCTTCAATGACCGGAGCGAGCTTCGCCGCGGGAGGAGCGGCTGGCGCGGGCGCGGCAGGTTTCGCGGCGGCTGGCGGCGGCACCTGCGGAGTGGGGGCCTTCGGAATCGGCTTGGCCGCTTCGGGAACGGCGACCGGCAGTCCCCGATCGCGAACGATCGGCGCCACCTTAGTCGCGGGCTCGTCGCCCATCATCCGCTTGCGCAGGTTCTTCAGCGTGAGCTTCGAGATCAGCTTCAGCGTCTCAAAGACTCCCTGTCCGGTGACGGCTGACGACTCGGTGAACTCGTATTTCCCGTCCGGGTCGAGGATCCGCTGCAGCTCCTCCGCGGGGAGGATCGTCGAGAGGTCGCGCTTGTTGAGCTGCACGACGACCGGGATCTCGTCGAGCTCGAGGCCGATTTCCGCCAGATTCTCGCGGAGGTTCCCGAGGCTCTCCATGTTGGCGTCGACCATCGCCTTCTGCGAGTCGGCAACGAAGACGATCCCGTCGGCTCCCTTGAGAACGAGCTTGCGCGTCGTGTTGTAGAAGACCTGGCCCGGTACCGTGTAGAGCTGAAGACGGGTCTTGAATCCGCCGATTACGCCGACGTCGATCGGGAGGAGGTCGAAGAAGAGGGTCCGGTCAGTCTCGGTTTCGAGGCTGACCATTTCGCCGCGGCTTCCCGGCGAAGTCTTCTGATAGATGTAGTGGAGGTTCGTGGTCTTGCCGCAGAGGCCCGGACCGTAGTACACGATCTTCGCGGCCATCTGCATTGTCGCGTAGTTGAAGAAGACCATCCGCTCCTGCTCCGAGGTAGGGGTCGATGGTAGCACCCGCTTCCAAAACGAATCAAGGAAGCGGGAATGCGTGAAGAGCCTCCTGCACGCTTCTCACGCGGGTGTCGTCAGGCTCACGTTCGAGAACGATCTCGCAAAGCGCGAGCGCAAGGCTCGCGTACGCCGCCCTCATTGTCGGCTCAGCCGCGAGAAGATCCAAGTGTTTTCGAACGACGGCGGTGTCACCGCGAACTACGGGGCCCGTAAAGCGGGCCGTTCCGTTGTTGCGCCGCCAGTTTTCGATGGCCGAGATCGCGAGGGCGGCGATGTCGTCGGCCGTGACTCCGTCGACGCCCACGCCCGCGAGCAGTCGCTCGCTCATGGAGAGGAGTGTCGCGGGGCCGGCGGCCGCCATTACCGCGGCCGCGTGGTAGGTTGGCTTTGCGGAGGCGGTGACGCGCGCGAGGCGAGCGCGGGCTCGTCTCGCGATCTCCTCCGCGACCTCGAGCGCATCCTCCGGACCCTCGGCGACGAGAAGCGCGCCGTCGAGCGCCCCTTCAGCACCGGGCGGCGGGAGCGATCGCAGAGGATGGAGGCTGAACGCGCGCGCGTGAGGCGCGAAGAGTGAAGCCGGGAGCGCACCGCTCGCATGGACGAGCCAGAGCGTTTCGGGCGCGTGCAGGGCGAGACTGCCACATAGCTCGGGGAGTGCGTCGTCGCTCACCGCGACCACGACGAGGTCGGCGCCAGCGAGGAGCGAGTCGATCGCGAGGCGCGGAGCGGAAAGACGTTCGGGAAGCGTACTCGCCGAACCGTCGCGCAGCGCAACGCCGGCGATCGGGGCGTCAGCAGTGAGCCAGGCGCTTCCAAAAGCCCAGGCGGCGCGGCCGCCACCGATGATTCCGAGTCGCATGGAGATAGTCTAACGGCGTTCGGCGTTGCGAAATCGGCGGCGAGAGCCGACACTGGACGGCGACGGAGATCGGCGCCCCTCGCGGCGGCCTCTCGTCGCACGACATGCTGGTCCCTTTCGAACTGCGGCGCAAGCTGCTCCAGCTCGAGGCGCTCTACGACATCGGCAGAGCACTGAGCTCACTGCGCCCGGAAGGGGACCTTCTCGAGGAGCTGATGCAACGGGCGGTCGCCGTGCTCGATGCGACGATCGGATTCGCGGTGTCGCTCGATGCGGAATCGCAGCTCCAGCATCTCTACGCGCTCGGCCTCCGCGAGGGTGAGTCGGCCGAGCGGGTGATGGCGACCGAGCCGGTGAGGCGCGTGCTTGCGATGCGGACGCCGCTCTCGACGACAGTGAGCGAGTTTCTCGGCGAGCCTGGAGGCGCTGTTCTGGTGGCGCCGCTTCTCGCCGGTGACGTGCTGCTCGGCGCCGTCGGCGTCGTTGGGAAGGAAGAGCGCGGCGCGGCCCCCGGCAGCTTCGTCGAAGACGACCTTCGATTCCTCGCGTCGTTGGCGACGATCGGTGCAGCCGCGATCGACAACTCGAGAAACTTCGCACGGCTCAACCGGATGCGCGAGTCGCTCGAGAGCGAGAACCGCTCACTTCGAGAGAGGATGCTGCGCGAGTTCAGCGATCGCCTCATGATCGGAGACTCACCGCAGATGCAGCGGGTGATCGACCTCGTCGCGCGCGTCGCCGACAGTCATGCAAACGTACTGATCCGAGGCGAGTCGGGGACCGGCAAGGAAATGATTGCGCGCCTCGTGCACGGCAATTCACCTCGACGCGAGAAGCCGTTCATCGCGCTCAACTGCGCGGCGCTTCCCGAAACGCTGCTCGAATCGGAGCTCTTTGGCATCGAGCGCGGCGTCGCGACGGGAGTCGAAGCCCGCCCGGGCAAGTTCGAGCTTGCACAGGGAGGAACGGTGTTTCTCGACGAGATCGGCGACATTCCGCTCACCCTGCAGGCGAAGCTCCTTCGTGTGCTGCAGGAGAGGGAGATCGAGAAACTCGGCGGCCGGAAGAAGATCAAAGTCGACGTGCGAATTCTCGCGGCGACCCATCGACCTCTCGAGACGATGATCGAAAGAGGCGAGTTCCGCCAGGATCTCTACTATCGGCTGAAGGTTGTCGAGATCAAGCTTCCGCCGCTACGTGAGCGACGGCAGGACATCCCGAAGCTCGTCCGCTATTTCCTCGACAAATACGGCAGGCGCGAAGGCAGGCCTGACATCCGGCTCGCGCCGGAGGCACTCGACAAGATTCTCACGTACCCGTTCCCGGGGAATGTGCGCGAGCTCGAGAATCTGATCGAAGGCGCAGTCGCGCTCGCGGTCGATCCAGTGATCGGTTCCGCTGACTTGCATCTGGGGAGCCTGACCGAGGCGAGCGGAGGGACGGTGGACAGGCTCGGGACAGATCTCCCCACACTTCGCGAGTTGGAACTTCGCTATGTCGCGAAAGTCCTCACCGAGACGAAGGGGAACATGTCGCACGCATCGAGGATCCTGGGGGTCGATCGGAAGACGGTGTATCGGTTACGCGATGCGTTGTCCCAAAATAGTACAATTGGTGAATTTGTGGACATAAACTGAAAGTTATTTGTTTACAATGTGTTGCGCGTGCGCTATGGTCCTGTCTCTGCCATACGGGGAAAATTGGGACACTATTGTGGCGAGATAAGCTCGTCTCTGGTTTCAGTTAAATGTTAGAAAGCAAACGGGTTGTGTAGTTTGTGCGCGTGCGGCCAAAGTTGGCAGTTCCTTTGCTCTCCCACTGTGCGGGATCCAAACCCACCGCCAGTTGAGAGGGATGACAATGACTGCACTCGTACGCCGGAAGCTCGAAGTTGCCGTGAATGCACGGTACGTGTTGCCCGTAGTGCTCGCGACGAATACACTGCTTCTGTTCGCGTACGACAGCCTGCTCGGAATCCCCAGCTGGATCAAAGTCGCGGCGACGCTGTTTCTCCAGTTCTAAAGCGAACGTGGCTCCAGGTCCGAACTGATGACTGACGCCGTCGATCGACAGGTCGAGCTCACTCTACCCATGGTCGAGGATATCGAGCTCGCGGTCATCAAGACTGCCGCCGACCTCGCCCGGAAGGTCGGCATGGGCAGTGTCGAAATCGACGAAGTCTCCCATGCGATCATCGAAGCCTGTATCAACGCTCGTGAACACGCGTGTTGCGCCGATGAACGCATCTATCTAAGATTCCTCGGAGGGATTACAACCGACGGTCGGGCGAAGCTCGAGGTCTGGATCAAAGACCGTGGCGTCGGGTTCGACCCTTCGAAGGTGAAGCCCCGCGAGCCCGGCAAGACCGATGCTCCTCGCAAGCGGGGCTGGGGGCTCCAGATCATGCGCGCCCATGTCGACGACCTCGAGATCAACTCTGGGGCCGACGGCACCACCATTCATATGGTCAAATTCTCCGAGAGACGACGCGATGACTGACGATTTGAAAGTGACGGTCCAGCGCAAAGGCGATGCGGCGGTCCTCTACACACGCGGCTACATCAATAACCTCGGCGGTGAGGAGATCGCTTCGCGCGCGTACGAGCTCATGGACGACGGCATCCGCGTCCTCATCCTCAACCTTCAGGAGACGAAGATCGTCAACTCCATCGGCATCAGCATCCTCATCGAAGTCATCGAAAAGATGACTGAGAAGGAAGGGCGCATCGCCTTCTGCTGCCTTACACCCGTCATCCAGAAGACGTTTCAAATCATGGGACTCGCGCAGTACGCCAAGATTTTCCCCGACGAAGCGAGCGCCTCTCAGGAGCTCGGGCTTCCCGCCGCGTCGTAGCGATCCATCATTCACGCGTTCCCTCCAACCGCAGGAACGAAAAGGCCGGGCGCGGGCCCGGGCTCGTTCACGTTCACGGGAGCCGCACTCCCCGATCCGCTGCACTAAACGATGCTGCCCGTGCCCAAGCTGTCCCGTGAACGTGAACGCTCCCGAGCCCGCGCCCGGCTTCTCGCCGCGATCCCGTCTCCCCGGCGTCGCAGCGGACGCAGCACGCTACGCACGGCGGACGCAGCACGCTACGCACGAAGGGGCGCACCAGAACCCTTCGCCCCGCCTTCCCGTATCCAATAGCACGATGTCATTGCCTTTCGAGCCGGCGGAGTGGCGTAAGATCGGAACCGACCGACGACGGACGGGAACCTGGATGCAGCTGACGGCAACGTTGTTCGACGAGCTTCAGGCGATCGAGAAGATCGCGCCGCGCGCGGCGTCAGCGTCGCGGCGGCGCGCCGAGACGATTCGCGACGTGCTGGCGCGCCACCTGTCG
This sequence comes from Acidobacteriota bacterium, assembly GCA_016184115.1. GTDB lineage: Bacteria > Acidobacteriota > Thermoanaerobaculia > Gp7-AA8 > Gp7-AA8 > JACPDH01. Next base: position 54,245 of record JACPDH010000039.1, read on the forward strand.
TTCAAGCGCATCGCCGTCTACCTCGACGACGCGCAGCGCGGCGAGCTCGTGCTCGCGGCAGCGACCAACAAGTCCGGAATGCCTGAAGCGCTCGAGCGACTTTGCGTCGTGCGCGAGCCGGAATCGGTTCTGGAACAGTGCGACCCCCCGGCTGCGCACGTCGTGCCGCTCGCCTCGTCGAAGGAAGTACTCGGCGCGTTGATTCTCGGCGGAGGAGGACAAGAGGTTCTCGACGAGAGTGGCCGCTCGAGCCTTCGCGCACTTGGCGCCTACCTATCTGCGTTGCTCGCGGCGAGTCGCCTCGCGAGTGAGGTGCGCGACGGCGATTTTCAGATGCGGCTCCAGATGTGGGAGCTCGAGTCGCTTTATGACATCGGGCTTTCGATTGCATCGATGCTCGACATGGGTCAACTCGGCGACGAGATCCTCGTGCGCACGATGTCGCTCGTCAACGCCCGCCGCGCCGCGCTTTACCTCCGTCAGGGACAGCGCTTTGGCCTGCACCAGGCACTCGGGGGGGCGCGCGCGCAGTTCCTCGACGACGAGCTGAGCGCCGACAGCGTCAGAGCGATCCTCGAGGCGGGCGAGCCGGTCGCCTTCGAGAAGGGAGCCGACTGCATCTTCCCGGGCTGCGAGACGCTCGTGGCGATGCCGATCCGCTCGTCGAGCGGCGAGGTGATCGGCGTCCTCGCTGCGGCCGATCGCGAGTTCCGTGACGGCTCGGTCGGGCCGTTCGAGGAAGGTGAGCTCCGGCTGCTGAACCGGTTCGCAAATCAGGTCTCGATTGCACTGCAGAACGCGCGCCTCCACCGCGACGCGCTCGACAAGCAGGCGATCGAGCGCGATCTCGAGCTTGCCGGCTCGATTCAGAGCAACATTCTTCCGCGCGGTTTGCCGGATACCGACGGCTACGAGATCGCTGTATTACACAACCCGGCACGGCAGTTAGGCGGCGACTATCACACTTTTTTCGAGCGGGACGGGATCATTTCGGCCTGCGTCGCAGACGTTTCCGGGAAGTCCGTTCCCGCGGCGATCCTCGTCTCCGCGCTTCACGCGGCGCTGCAGCTCCTCTTCCACGAGCGACGACCGCTCGGAGAGATCGCGGAAGAGCTCAATCGTCACATTCATCGCTGGTCGTCGGAGTCGAAGTTCATCACCTTCATTCTCGCGACGATCGATCGGCGCGCCGGCGAGATTCGCTACGTGAACGCCGGGCACAACCCCGCCTTCATCGTGCTGGGCGGCAAGGTCGAAACGCTTCACTCACACGGCCTTCCGATCGGAATCCTCGGGGCGAGCCGCTACGAGGCGCAGACGCGCCCATTCCCTGCCGGTTCGCTGCTCGCGCTCTACAGCGACGGCATCACCGAGGCGAATAACGTGGAGGAGGAGGAGTTCGGCCCCGCGCGCCTCACCGACATTCTCACGACGAACGAGACGAGGAGCTGCGCCGAGATCCGCGACACCATCCGCGACGCGGTGCACGAATTCGCCGGAGAGGCGCCTCAGTACGATGACCAGACGGTCGTGCTGGTCAGGACGAGCGCGTAAGGCAGGCGAAGGGAACAAGGAGAAAGGAGAAAGGAAACCACACGCACCGGTTTCCTTCCTCCTTGTTCCCTTCGCCTGCCTCACGACTCGAACTTCTGCGGCCTCTTCTCGAAAAACGCGGCGATTCCTTCGGCTGCTTCGTCCGAGGTGAAGGAGGCGAGCTGGTGCTCGATCTCCATCGAGAGCTGGTCTGCGAGCGATTGCCACTCCGAGGCGTGCACGGCGCGCTTGATCCCCTCGATGGCGATGCGAGGCCCATTCGCAATGGTTCGCGCAAATGCCGCGGTCTCGCTCGCGAGGCTCTCGTGAGGGACGACGCGGTCGACCATCCCGAGCTCCAGCGCTTCGCGCGCGTCGACAGCACGTCCCGTCATCATCAACTCCATCGCGCGCCCTCGGCCGACGAGGCGAGGAAGAAACCAGGTCCCACCCCAATCGGGATGAAGGCCGATTTTCGTGAACGACTGGGCGAACTTCGCGCCATCCGACGCGATGCGGTAGTCGCTTGCGAGTGCGAGATTGCAGCCCGCGCCGGCGGCGGTTCCGTTCACGGAAGCGATGACGAGGTGGCGCATCGCTCGGAGCCTCCCGACGATCTCGCCGCCCGCCTCGAGCAGTCCGCGAAACGTCGCGACGTCGCCCGACTTCTGCAGTCCGCTCATGTATTCGACGTCGCCTCCCGCACAGAATGCGCGTCCGGCGCCGGTGATCACGACGACGCGAAGTGTTTCGTCGTCAGCCACCTCATCGAGAACGGCAATGAGCTCCTCGCGCATCGTTCCGGCGAAGGAGTTCAGCTTGTCAGGGCGGTTGAGGGTGATCGTCGCGATCCCCGACGCGCGTTCGAGAAGGATCTCGTTCATGTTGGGCTCCTGGCGGGAGTGTATCCATGAAGGGAGGCGAGAGGCGAGAGGCGAGAGGCGAGAGGCGAGAGGCGATGTACAGGCCCTCGGCGTGGATGCCTGCGGAGTTCATGCCTCGGCCAGCGAGAGTCAACGACCGGGCGCGGGTGCGGGCACGGGGTCGTTCACGTTCATTGGAGACGTCGCGGCGGGAAGCGCCTTCGCTCGCTGCGAGGCTCGCAGTTCCTTTTTGCCGAGTCCGTGCTGTGGCGCCAGGCTCTTCCCGTGAACGTGAACGAGCCCGCGCCCGAGCCCGGCCTTTCGTCCTCCCACCGATCCCGCAAGCCCGATTCTGCTTATCGCCTCTCGCCTGTCGCCTCTCGCCTTCCCCGGAGAATTTCGCAATCGGACGCGCTGGTTGGACAATGTGACCATGGCCATTCAGGCCGCGACTCTCGAGGAGACGCTCCGCGACCGCACTGTCGAAAGTCGCGATCTCGTGGAGCGGCTCGAAGGCGACACGATTCGTTGCGTCGCATGTGGCCATCGCTGTCGGATTCAGCCGGGGCATGCGGGTGTCTGCAAAGTTCGCTTCAACGATCGCGGAAAGCTCATGGTTCCGCGCGGCTACGTTGCCGGGATCGCCGTCGACCCGATCGAGAAGAAGCCGTTTTTCCACGCCTACCCGGGTGCGAACGCGCTTTCCTTCGGCATGCTCGGCTGCGACTACAAGTGCGGATACTGCCAGAACTGGATCACATCGCAATCGCTGCGCGATCCGGTCGCGGGCGCCGATCCGCGCGGAATCGAACCGGACGAGATCGTCCGCCTCGCAAAGTGCCACAATGCGCGCGTCCTCACGTCGACCTACAACGAGCCGCTGATCACTTCCGAGTGGGCCGTCGAGGTCTTTCGACTCGGTAAGGCGGCGGGCCTCGCCTGCTCCTACGTGTCGAACGGCAATGGCACACCAGAAGTCGTCGAGTACATCGCTCCATGGGTCGACCTCTACAAAATCGACCTCAAGGCGTATAACGACGCGAGTTATCGCAAGTTAGGCGGTAGACTCGGCCCGGTGCTCGAGACGATTCGCGAGATTCACGCGCGTGGTATCTGGCTCGAGCTCCTCACCCTCGTCGTGCCTGGATTCAATTCGTCGGACGAGGAGCTCACGCAGATTGCCGAGTTCATCGCGAGTGTCGATCCGCGCATCCCGTGGCACGTCACCGCGTTTCACCAGGATTACCGGATGACGGAGAACGACAACACCGATCCCGGTACGCTGATGCGTGCGTGGCGGATCGGTCGCGCGGCCGGGCTGCACTTCGTCTATCCGGGAAATCTGCCGGGATCGTTCGGCGATCTCGAAGGGACGCACTGTCCCTCGTGCGCGAAGCTCGTCGTCGGCCGCACCGGATTCCGCGTCACGAGCTATCGGCTTCGCGATGGCTGCTGCCCCGATTGCGGAGAGCGCATTCCCGGCCGCTGGTCGGAGCCGGGTGGGAACAGCGGACGGCCGATCTCCGTGCTGTGACCGGTGGCATGGAAGTAGCGCCTGCGCGCTGGAAGTTTCTCCTTCCTGAGGAATGATCCGGATGATCGCGACGCGGGCGGGCCGCGCCGGCCCGCCCGCAGTCGTCACCGCGCGGCGATCTCGCGTCGCTCGCCGTCCGGATGTCACGCGGTCTTTTTGTCGCCCCCGGCGCCGCGAAGGTGAGCCATCAGCGTCGCCGCGAGCCCTTCGAAGCCACCACCTCCGCCGTTCGTGCTCACTGTCAGCACCTCGGGAACGATTCTCTGCTGGAATCGGCCTAACGCTTCGATGGCATTGACGATGGCCGTGGCCTCACGACCTACCGCGTCACGCTGCGCTTCGTAGCCCTTCGCGCGCGCGAGCCCGACCGCTTCGATCTCCGCGCTCTTCGCGCGGCCCGTTTCGCGGATGTACGTCGCCTCGCCGTCGGCTTCGAGCTTGCGCGCGGACGCCTCGTTGTTCTTGATCTCGACGCCGACCTGCGCTTGCGCAAGCCGTGCCTGCATGTCGGCCGTTCCTCGCGCCTTCTCGGTCTCGATCCGCACGCGCTCGGCCTCCTGCTGGCGCTGGTAGGTCTGGATCTCCTGCGTCGCAATCTCGCGCTCGGTCAGTACCTTCACGAGCTCAGCCGGCAGAACGACGTCCTGAATGTAGACGCCCTTCGTCGCCACGCGGTACTGCGAGAGCTGCTGGCGGATGTGCGCGAGTGCCTGTTGCTGCACCTCCTGACGGGTCTCGATGAAACTGATCGCCGGCATACTCTGCAGTTTGTCGCGGAAGTGGTTGCCGACCGCGGCCTGAAGCACCTCATTCACGAGGTTCTTGATCGTTCCGACGATCGAGATCACGTACGGCGCCTCGGTGTCGGGAACGTGGATCTGCACCTGCAGATCGATCTTGAAGACGAATCCTTCGCGGCTCTTTGCCTCGATCTGCTGCAGACGCTCGTCGAGCTTGTGCGCCATGGAAACGGCATTCGCCCAATTGAGCGTGAGGATCGATGTCGGGACGATCTCCGGCTGGTAGCAGCGCGGGTTGATCGCGTACTTGCCCGTGCGCAGCGGCTCCTGCCAGATGCCGCGGTGTCCCGGCCTGACGAGGCTACCGTGCTGGAACTCGACGCCCGATGTGTCCTTGGTCGGAAGTCCGACGAACGACTTCATCACCGCGACCTGGCCCTGCTGCACGACGAGCATCGGTACCTTCTCGACGCTGACGAGGAACGGATTCAGCGTGTAGCCGCCGTAGAGAAGCGGGTCGTGCTGCAATCCGATCCGGCCCCCCGCGTCGAGGAACTTCTGGAAGTCCTGATAGTTGTTGTGAAGCTCGTTCTTCGAGCCGAGGATCGACTCGATCAGCTTCGCGTCCGGCTCGCCGGCGAGCTCGATTTCCCCGACGTCGCGAAACGCGCCAATCCGGCTGGCGATGTCTCCTGCCGGCAGCGGGTCACCTTCATACGTCGTGACGATGCCGACCATGTCGACGGTATCGCCAGTGACGTCGGTGTCGAATGCGCTCGAGAGCACCTGCGGCTCGACGCGCACGACCTCGAGCTGCTTGGGATCGAGCCCGAACGATTTGCAGCTGAGCCTGTCGTTGCGGCCGTTGCGCAGCTGCAGCTCGGTCGAGACGGGGAGACCGTAGACCTGGCTCTTGGTAATGACCAGGAAGCCAACGGGATGGATCGGAACGAGCGTTCCCGGAGGGAGTACCGGGCGCTGTACACCTTTTTGGCCCCCGTGGCCGACGAACGAGCGGACGTCGCTGAAGTTGGCGAAGACACTCTTGAACGCGGCCGATTTCGCGCCGATCGGAAGCGGTGCGCCAACCTGTGCGATGACCACGCCGATCTCGCCCGCGGGGACCTGGACCCAGGGGAACTTGTCGACGCGGTAGAGGATCGCGAGCTTCCAACGGAGTCCCGGCATGAGGAGGTCGGCTTCGTACCCGGCCTCTCCACTGAAGGCGATCGGGTTGTCGTCATGCAGTTTGCGAAACGACAGCCGCTTCGTAACGAGGCCGACCTCGTTAGGTCCGATGCGATGAAGCGACGCGAGAGTCAGCAACGTCGCGCCGACGAGCGCCGCGACGAGCAATGTCGTGAGGATGAGGCTGAGAAGAGTCATGGCTCTTCCTTTCTCCATGCCTGCAGACATCCGTCTTCCCGAAGGGTTGGATGCAGGCTGGGCTCTGCTCCACGACGGGTGCGCGCGAGACTGCCGCGCGCAGGTCACGCGACGTTGGAGCAGTGCTCAGAAGGGAGCGAGAGCCCGAAGGCTAAGCGCGCCAGAACCGGCGGTGCTGGGAGTGCAAGCGGGGGGTGTGAACGAGATGAGAGGTGCCGTTCATGAACCTAACATGCGTCCGTGAAGCGGAAACGTCAAGCTATCGAGTTCGGTCAGCGCGGCGCGGAAGCTGCGCTTCCGCGTGGAAGGGCGCAAGCTCGCGCTTGCGCACTCCACATGGGCTACCCGTGCCGGATGTTCATGATGTCGCCGTCGGCGACGATGTAGCTTTTTCCTTCGAGGCGCCAATGTCCCGCATCTTTCGCCTTCGCGAACGAGCCGCCCGCGGCGATGAAGTCGTCGTAATGGACGACCTCGGCGCGGATGAACTTCGCGTAGAAGTCGGAGTGGATCACGCCGGCGGCATCTTGCGCCGTCATCCCCACGCGGATCGTCCAGGCGCGGCACTCGTCCTCGCCGACAGTCAGGAACGATTGCAGACCCAACAGGGCGTACGCCTCGCGGATCAGCGTGTCGAGCGCCGACTCCTCGATTCCGTACTCGTCCATGAAGACGCGCGCCTCGTCGGGCGAGAGCGCCGAGATCTCCATATCGATCTTACCGAAAAATCCGAGGACTCGGGTGTGAAGTCCAGCTTTCGATGCCGCGATCCGCGAGACCTCCTCGTCCCGTATCGCTTGCTGGGTCTCGTCGAGGTTCAGCGCGATGAGCATCGGTTTGAGCGAGAGAAGCTGATAGGTCTTGAGAAGATGCAGTTCGTCCCTGCTCAGATCCTCGTTGCGCAGTGGTCTTTCCTGCTGGAGCGCGGCGAGGCACTTCTCGAGGACAGGAAGCTCCTTCTTCAGGAGCTCGTCCTGCGCGCGGCCGAGTTGCTTGTGAATCTTTTCGATGCGTGGCTCGAGCACCGCCATGTCGGCGATGATGAACTCGGTGTCGAGGGTCGCGACGTCACGCAATGGGTCGACCGTCTTGTCGGGATGCGGAACCGTGTCGTCCTGGAAGAGCCGGACGACGTGGATCATGGCGTCGTTCGTCTTGACCGCGGAGAAGAAGCTCGTCGTGAATTGCGTCGTTCCTGTCGAACCCTTTTTCAGACCGACGACATCGACGAAGTCGATCGTCGCGTGAACGGTACTTTTCGGTTTGAAGATCTCCACGCTCTTCTCGAGGCGCGCGTCGGGGATCTTGACAATGCCGTGGTGTGGATCGCCTTTCGCGAGCGTCGCCGCGTCGATCTGCGTCTTCGTGACGGCTTGAAAAAGGGTCGATTTTCCGGAGAAAGGGAGTCCGACGATGCCGATCTGCATGACGTGAATACCTCGGATTGGGGACGTTATCGCAAAAGCAGGTCAAAGGTCATAGGTCAAAGGTCATCGCAGGCAGTGATTCTGCCCGGCCGATCCTCCGTTCTCCACTACTGCGCAAAGGTGACAGAAGATCTGCCTTTGACCTTTGACCTGCCGTGTGGCTGGAGTTTTCCCTCCGCCGCGGCTACCATGCGCTCCGCGGTCACCGCATGAGCGAGTTTGAGAAGGTTGCTGATGTTGCCGAGCTCCCGGTTGGGAGCGTGAAGGCGTACGTCGTCGCGGGCCGAAAGCTGGCAGTCTGCCACACGGTCCGCGGATTCTTCGCAACGGACGATGCGTGTCCCCACCGAGGCGGTCCGCTGAGTGAAGGAGACATTCTCGGCGACGAGATCGTCTGCCCATGGCACCTCTGGTCGTTTCGCCTCGACACCGGGGTGAACCCCTGCAGCCTGCCCGGGAACGAGATTCGTGTACGTACACACGAAGTGCGCATCGAGGGTGACGCGATCCTGGTTCGCCTAACGAGAGAGGAACACCCGTGAATCCGAAGCCTCTGAAGCACATCGATCTGCACTCCCAGGCGGGGCGCCTCGAGGCGCTCTACCGTCAGATCGACGAACCGCGCGGAGTCGCCGTCGTTTGCCATCCTCACCCATTGCACGGCGGGACTCTTCACAACAAAGTCGTTTTCCGCGCGAGCCGCGGACTCGAGCGGCAGAACGTGGCCACGTTGCGATTCAACTTCCGCGGCGCCGGAGCGAGCCAGGGACGGCATGACAACGGTCAGGGCGAGCAACAGGACGTGGAGGCAGCGATCGATTGGATGCAGTCACGCCATAAGGGGGCGAAGCTCTTTCTCGCGGGCTTCTCCTTTGGTGCCTGGGTTGCGAGCCGTGTTGCCTGGTCGCGTGACGATGTCGCCGCGATGGTCCTCATCGGTTCGCCGGTAAACAAGTACGACATGAGCTACATTCGTCACGCGCCGCAGCCGATCCTCTTCCTGCATGGTTCGGACGACGAGCATGGCGACGTCGACAAACTGGCGAAGATCGTCGAGGGGTGCCGCAACGCCGAGCTCATCGTCGTCAACGGCGCCGACCACTTCTTCAAGAACCAGGTGGAGATTGTCGAAGAGACGGTCTCCGAGTGGATCGGGGAAGTGTTAGGGAAGAAGTAGTCCTGAGTCCTGAGTCCTGAGTCCCGAGTCCTGGGTCCTGAGTCCTAGGTCCTGAGTCTTGAATCCTGCGTTCAGAGTCCCGAGTCCTCCGCCCGGGATCCTGAGTCGGGAGTTTGCCGAGTGGCAGGGAGAGCGGAACAAGAGGAACGGACTCCCGTCCCAGGGTCTGGTCCGCCCTGCTCCTCGTTGCCTGCTGGCACAGATTTTTCTCGGCATTGAGGACTTAGGACTTAGGACTTAGGACTGAGGACTTAGGGCTTAGGACTGAGGACTAAGGACTAAGAACTAAGAACTAAGAACTAAGGACTAGGGACTTAGGACTTAGGACTGAGGACCTAGGACTGAGGACTTACTTAAGCGATTTCAGCCTCGTCTTCGCTTCACCGTTTTCCGGCTCGATCGCGATGACGTCCTCGTAGCAGGCGCGGGCTCGCGCACTCAGTCCCGCGTTCCGATAGAGGTCGCCGAGCGTGAGAATCGCCTCGGTGAAGTTGGGGTTCGCCGAGATCGCCCGCTGCAGGCTCTCCATCGCCTCGCGCTTCCAGTGGGGGTTCTTCTGCTGGCAAGTCGATAGCAGGAACCAGGCGTCGGCGTGGTCGGGAACATAGGTGACCGTCTGACGCAGAAGCATCATGGCTCCGTGGTAGTCGCCAGCAACGACGAGCTCCCGCGCCTTCGCGAAGTTCGACTCGGCGATGTTACGGCGGGCGAGCATCTTGTGCACTGCGCGGACGTCGCTCCCGCGTCCCTGCGCCATCAGGCGGTCGTACTCAGCGCGTTTTGCCGTGTTCGTCAACACGTCATGAGCGCGGTCGAGGGTATGAACCGTTTCGTTGAGCAGGGGGCGGAGGATCAGCGGGAAGCTGACCGGATCGAACATCTTTCGCAGCTTTTCGTAGTTGCTGACGATGTTGGAACGAGTCGCTCCCTTGGGAAGGTCGAGGAGCGTGTAGTAGTCGCTCCGTTCGGCGTGCCGAGCGAAGGCGAAGGCGCGGAGGGATCGTTCGTCGGTAGTTCCGAGCGCCGACATGATCGCGAGATCGCGCTCCGAGCGCTCCACCAGCTCGCGATCGTCTTGCTCAGGTTCGGGGCCTTCGACCTCGAACACGCCAAGCGTGAGCATCTCAATCGTGACGCGGACCGCCAGCACCGATTCGCGCCCCGCGCGCTTGACGAATTCGGCGATAGTCGTGGGCTCGCCCAGAGATTCGGCAATCCTTCGCTCGTCGTCGTTGACCGGTAACACATCGAGCGCGAAGCGCGGCTCGCGCGAGAATCGGATGCGGCGCGAGAGGTCGCCGACAGAGCGCTTCAGCGCCAGCCCGCTCGATATGGCGCGGATGCCCGCGAGCACGAGCGAAGCAGTCGAGGGGATGAAGACGCGTCGTTCCGGCTCGAGCGCCGTGCCCGACTCCCACGCGCACGTTCCTTCCTCGAGGGAAAAGAGAGGAAGAACCACCGACTCGGTCCATTCGCGCAGTAGCGGCCATGCTCGATCCGAGCTGACGAGCGCGAGCTCGAAAAAGCGGTGGGCGACGTCGGCTGGATCTGCATCGTGGAGCGAAGCGGCAGCCCCGGCAGTGACGTGACCCCCGTTCTCGAGAAACGACCCGAGTGAGCGTCCCGGCGTCGTCGTCGATGCGAGCACAAGGTCGCCCTGAACCCACCATAGGCCTGCGCGCTCGTCGCGCGAAACGATCGTCAACCTCCCGCTTTCGCGGTCGGCGATGATCGGCGCGATGATCTCGCTCAGCGGCGTGAGCTCGAATCTGGCCAGGGTCAATCGGCAATCCTCATTACTGGAATGCGTAGATGTCGACGTTGGCCCGGTTACGCAACTGCTCGGTCCAGCGTCCCACCTCCTGCCCCAGTCGTTCGGCGCGCAGCGATTCCCGGAGTTGCTCGCGCACGTCGGCGAGCGGCGGAACGGGTTCTCCCCGGTCCCGTCGTTCCTGACTCCAGGCCCCCTGATAGTAGCGCTCAATTTCGTCCAGCGATACGAAGATCAGTGGCGCGAAGCGTTCCTCGATATATGTTTCGACCTGGATCCTCTGCTCGATGATGCGGCGGAGCTCTGCTTCGTCGATGCCGACTGCGGCGAGTCGCTCGAACATCCGCTCCTTCGAGCCGTCGGCGCGCGCGAGCCGCTCGACGCGCAGGTCGACGTCTTCGTCCAGGACGTCGCGAAGCCCGAACCGCTCGGCGTCACGACGCTGGAGGATGAAGTTGATCGCGGTGCCGAGGACGCGGCGGCGGTAATCGGCATCCGACTCGTTCTCGAGTCGCCGGACGAGGTCGGCGCGAATCAGGCGCTCGACGTCGCTCGTCGTGATGACCGCACCATCGACCACTGCCGCAATGCGGTCGATGATCTCCGCGTGTGCGATCGTCGTTCCGCCAAGGAGGCCGAACGCGAGAGCAAGCACGATGCTGATCCGTGGGGCAGCGCGTAGCATTCGATTACGCGCACTTTGCCCCTCCGGCCGGGAATCGTCAACTGTCTCGTTCCGTTGGCCTTGACACTTCCGCTCGCGCTTTCTACATTGGCACTCGCGAGCGGAGAGTGCTAACGATGGCCATCCGGACGGGACAGCTGCCCCAGAAAAGCGCGCTCAGGATCGAGGATCTCGAGCCGCGATTCCGCGACGTTCTTCGCGAGATCGTGCTCGAATACGTCTCGAGCGGCGAGCCGATCAGCTCGCGCTCGCTGGCGAAGAGCGGACGTTTCGGGCTCTCTCCAGCGACGCTGCGGAACGTGATGGCCGACCTCGAGGATCTCGGGTTCCTCCATCAACCGCACACGTCGGCGGGCCGGATTCCGACCGATCGCGGATACCGCTATTTCATCGATTACCTGATGCGATCGCGCCGCCTCTCCCAGCTCGAGCGAGAGCAGATCGACGACGAGGTGAGTCGCACGGACGAGGTCGACGAGATGATGCAGCACGCGTCGCGCCTCCTCTCGCGTTTGAGTGACCAGGTCGGCATGGTCTTCATGCCGAAATTGAATCAACTCGTCATGCGGAGCATCGACTTCATCCCGGTCTCCGAGACGAAAGTCATGTGCGTCATCGTCGGAACGAATGGCGTCGTCGTGAACCGGATACTCGAGGTGCCAGCGGTGCGGGGCCGCGAGGAGCTCGAGCGGATCAGCCGCTACCTTACGGCCGAGTTCGCGGGATCCGCGCTCGAGAGTTTCCTCGAAGCGCTTCGGCTCGTCGTGTCGGGCGAGCGCGCCCGCGAGGACCGCGACTGGCGGGAGTCGATCGAGTTCAGCATGAACGCCGTCGAGGAAGTCGTTCCGGTCGACGAGGAGCTTTGCGTCGAAGGCGCAATCTCGGTGATCCGGAAGCCGGAGTTCGCCGAGGGGCGGGCGCTCAACAAGATCGCCGTCGTTCTCGAGCACAAGCGCGAGCTCGCCGCGATCCTTGGTGAGCTCCTGCTCGGCGGTGGAACGCAAATTCTCGTCGGCTCCGAAAGCAGCTTTACCCGGGCACACAACGCGAGCCTCGTGGTGACGCGTTATGGCCCCGCGGGACGTCCCCTCGGCCTCGTCGGCATCCTGGGACCCACCCGCATGGAATATGCGAGAATGGCACCTCTGGCCGATTATCTTGCGAGGGCGCTCAGTCGGAAGATCGAGGAGACTGAGCAGGAGAACGAGTCTTGACGGAGCGGGACGATCCCAAGAAGAACCTGGATGACGACGCCTACGTGATCGAAGACAGCGGTGAGACGCTGGAGTCGTTCGATCTCGAGGCGGAGGAGAGGTCCGCGCAACCTGCCGAGGAGGCGACTGGCATCGCGCCTGTTGCCGAAAGCGCGCAGGTCGAGGAGCTCCGGCGAGAGAACAAGGAGCTCCGCGATCGCCTGCTCCGCTCGCGCGCCGACATCGACAATTTCCGCAAGCGCACCGAGCGCGAGAAGCAGGATTTCTATCGTTATGCGCTTGCCGACATCATGCGCGAACTGCTTCCCGTGCTCGACAACTTCGAACGCGCCCTCGCTGCGAGCGCACAGTCGGCCCAGGACATCCTCGTCGGCGTCGACTTGATCTACAAGCAACTATCCGACGTCCTTGGTAAGGCGGGGCTCAGGCCGGTCGACGAAGAAGGCGTTCCGTTCGATCCAAGCATTCACGAAGCGGTCGCCCGCGACGAAGAATCGCCGCTTCCGGCGCACAGCGTCGCGACGATTCTTCAAAAGGGCTACATGCTCAACGAGCGCCTCGTCCGTCCGGCAATGGTTCGCGTATCGACCGGAAGTGCCGCTCCCGAGACCGCGTCATCGGCCGAGGACAACGACGGCGAGGCGGAAAGTTAGGCGATGGCGAAGATTCTCGGCATCGATCTCGGGACGACGAACTCCTGCGTCGCGGTCGTCGACGTTGCGACACCTCAGGTGATTCCGAACCGGGAAGGGAGCCGGACCACGCCGTCGGTCGTCGGCTTCACCGAGGACGCGGAACGGCTGGTCGGACAGATTGCGAAACGGCAGGCCATCACCAACCCGTTCAACACCGTCTACGCAATCAAGCGCGTCATCGGCCGCAAGTTCGTTTCCGACGAAGTCGCGCATGCCAAGAAGGTGCTGCCGTATCAGTTCGTCGAGGCATCGAACGGCGACGTCAAGGTGAAGATTCGCGATCGCGAGTTCTCCCCCGAGGAGATCTCCGCGTTCATCTTGATGGAGATCAAGGTCTTCGCGGAGGAGTTTCTCAGCGAGGAAGTCACCGAGGCGATCATCACCGTTCCTGCGCACTTCAACGACGCACAACGCCAGGCGACACGCGATGCGGGGCGCATCGCGGGGCTCGAAGTGCTCCGCATCATCAACGAGCCTACGGCGGCCGCGCTCGCGTACGGTCTCGACACCAAGGGCTCCAGAAACATCGCCGTGTACGACCTCGGTGGTGGCACGTTCGATGTGTCGATCCTCAAGCTCGAGGATGGACTGTTCGAGGTCCTCGCCACGTCGGGTGACACATATCTCGGCGGCGAAGATTTCGACAAGCGGATCACCGACTGGCTCATCGAAGGCTTTATCAAGGATGCCGGGATCGACCTGCGCGAAGACCGCATGGCGCTCCAGCGTCTCAAGGAGGCATCCGAGAAGGCGAAGTGCGAGCTCTCGACGAACGAGGAGACTCGCATCACACTGCCGTTCATCTCTGCTGACTCCTCGGGGCCTAAGCACCTCAATCGCGTGCTCACGCGTCCTGATTTCGAGGCGATGGTCGAAGATCTCATCCAGAAAACGATCGACCCGGTCAACGATGCACTGTCGCAGGCGGGACTCACGGCCGAGAAGATTGACGAGGTCGTGCTCGTCGGTGGCCAGACGCGTATGCCGCGTGTCGTCGAGGCGGTGCGCCAGGTCTTCGATCGCGAGCCTGACCGGAATATCAATCCCGACGAAGTCGTCGCGATCGGCGCTGCGATCCAGGGCGGCATCATGCGCGGCGACATCAAGGACATGGTCCTGCTCGACGTGACGCCTCTGTCGCTGGGGGTCGAGACGAATGGCTCGCTCTTCACAAAGATCATCGAGCGCAACTCGACGATCCCGACGAAGAACTCGATGATCTTCACGACGGTCTCAGACAACCAGACGAAGGTGCAGGTGCACGTACTCCAGGGCGAGCGCGAGTTTGCCAAGGAGAACAAGAGCCTCGGGAAGTTCGATCTCGTCGGGATTCCCGCCGCGCCGCGCGGAGTGCCGCAGATCGAGGTCACGTTCAGCATCGACTCGAACGGCATCGTCAACGTCACCGCGGTCGACCAGGCGACAGGGCAGTCGACCGGCGTGCAGATCAACCCCGCAGGCGGGCTTTCCAAGGACGAAATCGACCGTCTCGTCAAGGACGCCCAGGAGCACGCGCGAAGCGATGCTGCGCGCAGAGAGCAGCGCGCACTCATGAACCGGCTCGAGGGGATGATCTACACCAACGAGAAGGTCTTCCGGGAATTCAGCAAACTGTTGAATGACGCCGACCGGGATAAGGTCCAGAAGGTGATCGCCAGGTGCAAGGATGCGATCAACAGCGAATCGAAGCAGGCGCTCAACGACGCGATGTTCGAATTGCAGCTCGCGTCCAAGATTCTCACGAGCGTCATGCTCTACAACCCGACGAAGTCCTCTCTCGGGACGGAAGATCCGCCGCGCTAAGCGCGCGCTGCGCGTCTCGCACGATTCCCGAGCACGATCCCAATGCCGACGATGAGCTCTACGCAGAAACGTGACTACTACGAAGTTCTCGGGGTAAACCGCGACGCGAGCCTCGAGGAGATCAAGAAGGCGTATCGCCGCCTTGCGGTGAAGTACCACCCCGACAAGAACCCCGATCATCCAGACGCAGACGAGAAGTTCAAGGAAGCGTCAGAGGCATACAGCGTACTTTCCGACCAGGACAAGCGCGCGAGGTACGACCGGTTCGGACACCAGGGAGTCGGCAGTCAGCCTTTCGACGCCGCCGACTTCGTAGATTTCTCCGACATCCTCGGCGACTTGTTCGGATTCGGGGACCTCTTTGGCGGCGGACGCCGGCGCGGCAACCGGCCGGTGCGCGGCGCCGATCTCCGTTACGACGTGTCGATCTCGTTCGAGGAAGCGGTCTTCGGCAAGGAGCTCGAGATCGAGATTCCGCGTAGCGTCACATGCGGGACGTGTAAGGGCAGCGGAGCGAAGGCGGGGAGCTCGCCCGTGAGCTGCACTGGTTGCGGCGGCCGAGGCCAGGTGCGGTTCCAGCAAGGCTTCTTCGCAGTTTCGCGCACCTGCCCGCAGTGCGGCGGCTCGGGTCAGGTGATCAAAGACAAGTGCGCGACGTGCAATGGCGCGGCACGCGTCCGCGAGACACGGAAGCTGACGATCAGGATTCCCCAGGGCGTCGACGAAGGTTCGCGTCTTCGCGTAGGTGGCGAGGGAGAGGGGGGGATCAACGGCGGGCCCGCGGGCGATCTCTATGTGTTCATCGATGTCGCCGACCACGAGCGGTTCGTTCGCAAGGACTACGATGTGCATTCCGAAGAGGAGCTCGGGTTCACGCAGGCAGCGTTAGGCGCCGAACTGAAGGTGAAGACGGTCTGGGGCGAGGAGACGCTCGTGATCCCTCCCGGTACGCAGCCGCAGGAGACGATCCGGCTTCGCGGCAAGGGCGTCCCGTTCGTCGATGGCAATGGCAAGGGCGATCATTGGGTGCACGTCAACGTGCGGGTGCCGAAGAAACTCACCGACGCGCAGCGGAAACTGCTCGAGGAGTACGCGGAGCTCGAAGGCGACGACGTCAAAGAGCGCGGCATGCTCGACAAGGTGAAGGAGTTCTTCAGCTAGGACAGGCGAGAGGTCATACTGCTTTGACGTTTGACCTATGACCGTTGACGTTTGACCTATGACCTCGTATCTGCGGTTTCGAACGTCCCCGCCCACCACTCTCCGCGCGTTCGCTCGTCGGCGAGTGTTAGGTTTTGCGATTCGGCCGCGACGATCACCGCGTCTTTCTGCGTGAAGAGGATTCCGCTCGCGACAAGCCGGCCGCCTGGAGCGAGGGAAGGGACGACGTGCGGCATGAGCTCGATGATGACGTGCGGCAGGATGTTCATCGTGACGACATCGAAATGCCGCGAAGGCGCGAGCGCCTCCGCGGACGCGAAGAAGTACGAAACCCGGTCGGCCGGCACTCCGTTCCGAGCGAGATTCTTCGCAACGACGCCCCATGTGTCTGCGAGGTCGTTGTCGAAGGCGAACGCGCGGCGTGCTCCGAGCAGCGACATCGCGATTGCGAGGATTCCGCTCCCGGTCCCTACGTCGAGCGCGGTCGTCCCGTCGATCGACATTCGCTCGAGGAGCTCGATGCACATCCAGGTCGTCTCGTGTGAGCCGGTGCCGAATGCCTGCTCCTGCGGTATGACGATTGGCAAGCGGGAGCCCGGCTCGATCAGATCGGAGCGCGGCGCGACGACGAATCGCTCGCCGATCTCCATCGCGACGAGCGAATCTTCATAGTGCGCGAGCCAGTCGACGCGGGGACGCGTCGAGCGGCGCACGATCACGCCATCGAGCGCCGCGAGCATCTCCGCGGCCGGCGCGATCGACGCCTCCTCGGGAAACCAAGCGACGACGAGCGTGCCGTCGCCCGTCAGTTCGTGCGCGCTGCCGGTCGACCCCGCCGCGTAGAGGTGGGCCGCAACGGCGTCGAGGCGCTCCTCGTCGTCACCCGGAACTGCAATCTCGAGTACCGGATCGGACGCCTGAGGCGCCGGAGCGTCCGGCGCGCTGGGAGGAACGTCGTTTCGTCGTTCGCTCACGACCGCTGGTCGATGGCGACGTAGTCGCGTCGCGAGGGTCCGGTGTAGATCTGCCGGGGACGCGCGATCTTCTGGTCGTCGTCCTCGAGCATCTCGGCCCACTGCGAGAGCCAGCCCGAGACTCGCGGGATCGCAAAGAGCACCGGGAACATGTCGACCGGGAACTTCATCGCCTGGTAAATGAGGCCCGAGTAGAAGTCGACGTTCGGGTAGAGCTTGCGCGTGACGAAGTAATCGTCTTCGAGAGCGATCCGTTCGAGCTCGAGTGCAATGTCGAGCAGCGGATTGCGGCCCGTGACGTCGAAGACGTCGTAGGCGATCTTCTTGATGATCGTCGCGCGCGGGTCGTAGTTTTTGTAGACGCGATGGCCGAAGCCCATGAGGCGTGTGCCATCGCCTCCTTTGACCTTCTTGATGAACTCGGGGATCGCGCTCTTCGAGCCGATCTCCTGCAGCATGCGCAGAACGGCCTCGTTTGCGCCGCCGTGGAGCGGGCCGTAGAGGGCCGCTGCGGCACCGGCGACTGCCGAATACGGATCGACGCGTGAGCTGCCAATGCTCCGCATCGCGCTCGTCGAACAGTTCTGTTCATGGTCCGCGTGGAGGATGAAGAGTACTTCGAGTGCGCGCTCGAGCGCCGGGTTAGGCGAGTACTTCAGTTCCGTCATCCGGAACATCATGTTGAGGAAGTTACCGGTGTAGGTGAGATCGTTGTCGGGATAGGCGAACGGCATGCCGACGATGTGGCGGTAGGAAAAGGCGGCGAGCGTCGGCATCTTCGCGATGAGCCGGTGAATCTGACGCCGCCGGTTTTCCGCATCCCCGATGTTCTTCGCCTCGGGGTAGAACGTCGAGAGCGCCGCGACGGTGGAGATGAGCATGCCCATCGTCGATGCGTTGTAGCGAAAACCGTCGATGAATTTTCTGATGTTCTCGTGGACGATCGTGTGATGCGTGATGTCGTGAACCCAGCCTTCGAGCTCTGGCGCAGTCGGGAGCTCGCCATGCAGGAGAAGATAGGCGACTTCCAGGTAGGTCGCTTTCTCGGCAAGCTGTTCGATCGGATAACCGCGGTACTCGAGAACTCCCTTGTCTCCGTCGATGTAGGTGATCGAGCTGCGGCACGACGCCGTGTTCATGAACGCCGGGTCGTAGGTCATCAACCCGAAGTCCGCGTCGTCCGCCTTGATCTTGCGCAGATCGGTGGCCTTGATCGTGCCTTCGGCGATCGGAACTTCGTACACCTTACCCGTGCGATTGTCAGTAATCGTCAGCGTGTCCCGGGACATGTTTACTTCCTCCACTCCTCGTGTCGTCGGCTCGTAATCTATCACGAAGGGCCTGTGGTTCCGGGCGCTGGCGCCACGTCCTCGTTCGGTTTGCAGACTCAGTCGTGCTGCCGCAGATCGCCCCAGAGTGAACCGGCGACGACGAGTGCCGCGATCGCCGCGGTCTCAGCACGCAGCCGCCTCGGACCGAGCCTGCGGATCTCGCAGCCGTGCTCCATCGCGAGAGCTGTTTCCGCCTCGCTCCAACCCCCTTCAGGACCGATGAGCACGACGAGTCGTCTCGGCTGAGAGCCGACGGTTCGTGTTTCTGCCGCGTCGGCGTCGAACAGTACGCGCGCGCAATCGCGATCGAGAACGGATCGGAACGACTCGGGTGCGGCGAGCTCCGGAACGAGCGCCCGTCCCGATTGTTTCGTGGCTTCGATGAGGATGCGCTGCCATCGCGCGGTGCGCCCGGCGATCCTCTCTGGCCGAGTGTCGATTCGGTCGCTTATCAGCGGCGTGACGCGAGAGACGCCGAGCTCGCACGCCTTCTGGAGTACGAGCTCGAACTTCTCGGGCTGGATCAGCGCCTGCGCAAGCTCGATCGCGAGCGGTGACTCGCGCGGGGTGAGCGACGGCTCGAGGATCTCGATCGAAACGGCCGACTTTGTGACAGTGCGAACGACGGCTCCTGCCGTGGCGCCCTTGCCATCGATCACCTCGACGAGCTCGCCTTCGCGCACCCGGGAGACGCGTGCGGCGTGATGCAACTCGTCATCGTCGAGCTCGACGATCGATCCGGCAACGAAGGGCCCGCGGGCGAGGAATCGCGGTCTCACGCGGGAACGATAGCTGATTCGGACGAGCCACGACAGACTGCTAAGATTGCGCCGCGATGGATACACGTTCGAATCGGCCAGGCGCGCCCCTCCTCGCGATCTTCTTCGTCTCGGGCGTCAGCGCACTGGTTTATCAAATCGTCTGGCTCAAACATCTCGGATTCGTCTTTGGCAACTCGGTCTATGCCGCTGCGACGCTGATCGCGGTCTATCTCGCGGGACTCGGCTTTGGCGGATACCTGTTCGCGGGGGCGCTTCGCCGGAGGCATCCACTCCTCGTCTACGCGGTGCTCGAAGGGGCCATCGGGCTTCTCGGTTCGCTGTCGCCCCACTTCTTCCAGTGGCTCGATGCGCTCTACGTCACGGCGTACCCGTCGATCGATGACTCTCCGCTGATCCTTGCGATTACGCGTGCCGCGATGGCCGCTCTCTTTCTGTTGCCACCAACGATTCTCATGGGGGGGACGCTACCGGTACTCGTTCGATGGGTGACGCGCGAGCGTCTCGACGGCGGACGCGCGGTCGCCGCGCTTTACGCGGTCAACACGTTTGGCGCGACTGCCGGCGTCGCGCTCGCGGGTTTTTTCACGATCCCTGCAATTGGCCTCCTACTGACGCTCTCGCTCGCGGTTGCGCTCAACTTCGTGCTCGCGACCGTCTCGCTCCTTCTCGCATGGCGGCACAGCGGAGACGACGACGACGTGATCGCAGCGAATGGAACGTCAGTTCCTCAGTGCGACGCGGCTGGTGCAGCGGGCTCGCCTGCGCCCGCGCGGCTGATCCTGCTTGCGAGTTTCCTCATGGGACTCACGGCGATTGCCGACGAGGTCTTTTGGTCGCGCATCCTCGTGCTGCACCTCGGAAGCAGCGTCTACTCCTACTCGCTGATGCTTTTCTCGTTTCTCATCGGCCTTGCGGCGGGTAGCGCGGCGGTGTCGACGGTGATCGAGCGAGTCGATCTCGCAAAGCTGCTCATGCGCCTCCAGGTCGCGCTCGCGGTCGTGCTCGCGATTCAGATTCATTTGTTCGTCCAGTTCCCCGACATCCTCGAGTGGTTCGGAGGGGTGGCAGGTGTAGAGACCTACGAGCAGCGCTTACTCGCATTTCTCGGAAGCGTGCTGCTCGCGATCGTGCCACCGACGGCGCTGATGGGCGCAACGTTTCCGGTCGTTGTAAAGCTCTACAGCCGCCTGCGTGGCGAGAGCGAGAGCCGCGGCGTTGGAACGGTCTACTTCTGGAACACGGTCGGCAGCGTTCTCGGATCGCTCGGCGCTGGTTTCATCCTGGTGCGGTTGCTCGGTTCGCAGAATGGGCTTTTCGCGATGGCGGCGACGAATCTCGCCGTCGCACTGTTGCTGCTGATGCGCTCAGCCAATGCGAAGCGCGACTGGGCAGCGCTTGCGACCGGCGCAGCAGTGCTCGGCGTTGCCTTCGCCGCCGCAAAGCCTGACCAGGTCATTCTCTCCGCGGGCATCTTCGTCGATGCGAAGGCCCCGATTCTGTTGTTTCGAGAAGACGTAACCGCCACGGTGACACTCCGGAGGATGGGGAATGGTCACTTGTCGCTCGAGCTCAACGGCGTCAACGTCGCCGGCAGCGCCGGTGATCTACGCGGAACGCAGAAGCTGCAGGGACATTTGCCGTTGCTGCTTCACCCTAACCCGAAGAAGGTCCTGCACATCGGATTTGGTAGCGGCGGCACTGCATACTCGGTTTCGCTTCATCCCGTCGAACAGATCAGAATCGCGGAGATCTCCCCCGAGGTTCTCGAAGTCTCCGACCGCGAACTGCGCTCGGAGAATCGTGGCGTGCTCGAAGATCCCCGCGTCGTGACGGAGATCAACGATGGGCGCAATTTCGTGCTCGCGACGCCGGAGAAGTTCGACGTCATCCTCTCCGATTCGATCCACCCGCGTTACGCCGGGAACGGATCGCTCTATACGCTCGACTACTTTCGGCTCTGCCGCGAAAAGCTCAATCCCGGTGGCGTCGTCTCGATGTGGCTTCCGACGTACTCATTGACGACGAGGAACTACGTGCAGATCGTGCGTGCGTTCCACGATGTGTTTCCCAATACGACGATCTGGTACGTGCCAAACGTGCCGAATTCCTTCACGATCGTGATTGGCCGGATGGAAGAGGGGCCGGTCCCGCTCGATCGAATCGAGTCGCGCCTCTCGCCTGCCGTCCGCGCCGACCTCGAGTCGGTCGACATTGCGAATGTTTATGAGATGGCGAGCGCTCTGATGCTCGACGCCGCCGGCGTCGAGGTGCTCGTCCGAGGCATACCGCCGCACATCGACGACCTGCCGGCGGTCGAGTACGAGAGTGGGCGCCTGATTGACCGAGAGGGAAGCTGGATCAGGAACTTTGCTACGTTGCAGCGCTTCCAGACGCCTGTGCCGCGGGCATTCAGTGGCGCAGCCGAACCGGAACTTCTCGGCAAGGCGTGGGAAGTTCGCGATCGCAGAGGTGCCGAACACTTGCGTATCCTCGTCCGCACGTTCATACCCGAGGCACTACCGAAGCAGCCCTGAGGCGAAGCGGCTCGGCCGATCCGGCGGCGTCGAAACCGGGACCGGCGAGCCCGAAAGGCGGAGGAGCTGTTCCAGTTTGTGTAAATTCTGTGAGACGGCTCACAGAAATCGGGCCAGCGGGTACTATCTTTAGTCGACAGTAAAAACAACGTCGCGCAGGCCCGGCAGGGGACCGCGTTGAACGAAGCGAACAAGGGGCGTAACGCCCCTTTTGTGTTTCCAGGAGGTTCCTCCATGAAGACTCGGATGGTTTTGATCCTCAGCCTCGTGGCGCTCGTCGCG
>JACPDH010000037.1 GCA_016184115.1 Acidobacteriota bacterium
CTGACGATGAGCTGCGCGCGCGGATGGGAAGGGCGCGCAGTCTTCTCTACCCAGGCGTCGAGGACTTCGGGATCACGGCGATCGAGGCGATGGCTTGCGGGACCCCCGTCGTCGCGCGTGCCGAAGGTGGCGCGCTCGACAGCGTGGTCGACGGCGTGACTGGTGTGCTTTCGCGAGGCGAGGACGCTCGCGCCCTTGCGCGGGCGATGCTCCGCTCCGAGGACATCGCGTGGGACCGTGCGGCGATCCGCGCCCACGCGACTCGCTTCGCCCGCGCGCGCTTCAAGGGAGAGATGCGCCGCGAGCTCGAGCTCGCGGCGGAGGTTGCCGCGTGATCCGCAGCAAGCACCAGGTGCTCCGGACGCTCCATGTCGTCATGGACGCCCTCGGATCGTGCGTCGCGATGTTCGCGGCGTATTACCTCCGGTTCGCGGTGGAAGTGATCCCGGTGACGAAGGGGACGCAGGCGGTCGAGGTCTACACGCACCTTCTGCCGATCGTTGCGATCCTCTTCCCGCTCGCGTTCGCGTCGCAAGGGCTCTACCGCATGACACCGGCTCGCCGCCGCGTCGAAGAGTGGCTGAGCATCGCATCCGCGACGGTCCTCGGTACCGTCCTTCTCTCGGGGTTGCTTCTCTGGCTTCGCCTCGACAACGTCGAACATGGATACTCGCGCGCGACGCTCCTTCTCTTCGTCGGCTGTGAGGTTGTGGTCGTGATTGCGGGGCGCTCGCTCGTCCGCGCGCTGGTTGGACGCGCGCATCGCGCGGGGCACAATCTCGATCGGGTGCTGATCGCCGGAAACGGCGATCTGGCGCGCGCCGTCGCGCAGCGGATCGCATCGCATCGCGAGCTCGGGTTGGAGATCGTCGGCTACGTCGCGAACGGCACGCCGGGCGAGATCGAGGGGCTGCGCCGTCTCGGCGATCTCGACGACGTCGGTTCGTTGATTGCGAGGGAGCGAATCGATCACGTCTACGTCGCACTGCCGAAGGAATCGACCGGCGACATGATGGCGTTGCTCGACCGGCTCGTGCGGCAGGTCGTGTCGATCCACGTCGTCCCTGATCTGCTCCAATACATGGCGCTCCGTTCGCGTGTCGAAGATCTCGACGGGTTGCCGACGATCAATCTTTCCGAGACTCCACTGCGTGGGTGGAACACGGTTGCGAAGCGGCTGTTCGACCTCATTGCCGGATCGATCGCGCTTCTGTTGCTCTCTCCGTTGATGCTTCTCGTCGCGTTGCTCGTCTGGCTCGACGACCGCGGTCCGGTGTTCTATAAGCAGGTCAGGATGGGTCTCGACGGGATTCCGTTCGAGATCGTCAAGTTCCGTTCGATGCGTGTCGATGCCGAACGGGCCACCGGCGCGGTCTGGGCCGAGAAGGACGATCCTCGGCGGACGAAGATCGGCACATTCATCCGGAAGTGGTCGCTCGATGAGCTGCCGCAACTGCTCAACGTGCTGCGAGGCGAGATGAGCCTGGTCGGACCGCGACCCGAGAGGCCGGAGTTCGTCGAGCAGTTTCGCGAACAGTTCCCTCACTACATGCTCCGGCACCGCGTTCGTGCAGGGATGACCGGCTGGGCTCAGGTGCATGGCTGGCGCGGCAATACCTCGATCAGAATGCGGATCGAGCACGACCTCTACTACGTCGAGAATTGGTCTCTCCTCCTCGACATCAAGATCATGGTCCTCACGCTCGTGAAAGGACTGAGGTCGGAGTACTAAGAGGCAGCTCAAACGTCAGAGGTCAAAGCAGGCCCACCGAGCATGGCGATTCTGTGCGGTTTGCCTGCCTTGTCCTCTTGGTCTGCGTCGTTGCCCGCTGCCTGCTTTGAGCTTTGACCTTTGACCTATTACCTGCCGTGCGAATCGTCACCTTGCGCATGTGAGGCAAATCGTATAATCCGCGCGCCATGGCGAAGAACTCGAGCACACTTTTCGATCGCGCGCAGAAGGTCATTCCCGGGGGCGTGAACTCGCCCGTCCGTGCATTTCGGGCAGTCGGTGGGACTCCGCTCTTCATCGAGCAGGGGCAGGGATCCCGAATTTTCGACGTCGATAAGATTCAGT
Source organism: Acidobacteriota bacterium (assembly GCA_016184115.1). Taxonomy (GTDB): domain Bacteria; phylum Acidobacteriota; class Thermoanaerobaculia; order Gp7-AA8; family Gp7-AA8; genus JACPDH01. The sequence continues at coordinate 2,078 of JACPDH010000037.1, forward strand.
ACATCGACTGCGTTGGCTCATGGGGGCCGATGATCCTCGGTCACACGCACCGATATGTCGTCGAGGCGGTGAAGAAAGCGGCGACGAAAGGATTCTCCTTCGGCGCGCCGACGCAGGGCGAGGTCGAGCTCGCGGAAATGATCTGCGACGCGCTGCCGGGGATGGACATGGTCCGGCTCGTCAGTTCCGGCACCGAGGCGACGATGAGCGCGATCAGGCTGGCGCGGGCGGCGACCGGGCGCAGCCGCGTCATGAAGTTCGACGGCGGCTATCACGGCCACGTCGACACGTTGCTGATCAAGGCGGGCTCGGGCGGCGCGACATTCGGCGTTCCCGACTCGGCCGGCGTTCCGAAGGAGTTGGCGAAGCTCACGTCGAGCGCGCGATACAACGACCTCGACTCGGTGAAGAAGCTGCTCGAGAAGCACAAGGACCAGTACGCAGCGATCATCGTCGAGCCGGTGGCCGGAAACATGGGTTGCGTGCCACCGGCGAACGGATTCCTGCAGGGACTGCGCAAGCTCTGCAACGAGCATGGAACGCTGCTGATCCTCGACGAAGTCATGACCGGCTTCCGCGTCGCGTGGGGTGGCGCGCAGGTGCTCTACAACGTCAAGCCCGACATCACGACGCTCGGCAAAGTGATCGGCGGCGGTATGCCGATCGGCGCGTACGGCGGCTCGAAAGAGTTGATGAAGCTCGTGTCGCCGCTAGGACCGATGTACCAGGCGGGTACGCTCTCGGGGAACCCTGTCGCTGTGGCGGCAGGGAAGGCGACGCTCAGCGTCCTGAAGAACGAGGGGATCTACAAGGATCTCGAAGAGCGCGGCACCGAGTTCCAGGCAAGCGTCGAGAAGCTCACCCGCGCGCATAAGCTGGCGACGCGACTCAATCGCGTCGGATCGATGTGGACACTCTTTTTTACCGGCACGGAGGTCGTCGACTACGACACGGCAAAGACAGCGAAGTCCGACCTCTTCAATCGCTTCTTTCACCTGATGCTCGGCGAAGGGGTCTACCTTCCGCCGTCGCAGTGGGAAGCTGCATTCTTCTCCGCGGCGCACGCCAAGAAGGACATTCAGCAGCTCGGCGAACGGATCGACCGTGTATTCAAGAAGCTCGCGTGGGAGTTCAACAAGTAGACCTCGCGTTTCGCGTTCATCCCGCCTTCTCTTCCCGTGCCTCGCGCACGGAGATCCAGCTGCCGAAGAAGCCGGCGGCGACACCGCCACCGATGAGGGCGAGCGCGGTCGGCCAGGGGATGAACTCCGAAAAGAGAAACTCCCAGAGCAGTGCCGATGCCGGCCCTGTGGCGAGTGCGTGGACTCCGCGGAAGAGTCCGTATAGGAGTGCGACGGCGAGGACGCCGCCACACATCCCCTGAAAAATCCCTTCGAGCAGGAACGGGCCGCGGATTGTCGCCTCGGTGGCGCCGACCAGCCGCATGATGTCAATCTCCTCACGGTAGAGGAACATCGTCAGCCTGATCACGTTCGCAATCGTGAACGCCGCCGCGACCGCCAACACACCTCCTGCGATGAGCCCGACGAGGCTGAGCACACTCGCGATGCGACGCAGCCGCGAGACCCACTGCCAGTCGAGTTGAACGTCGTCGACGCCATCGACTCGCCTCAACCCGGCGACGAGCTTCGCGAAGGGAGGATCGTTCACCTTGACCTCGTCGAGCTGCACTTCGAACGAAGGAGGGAACGGGTTCTGATCGAGATCGTCGAGCACGGGCGCGAGCTGCGTAAAGTGCTTCCTGAACTTGGCATACGCGGCCTCACGCGACACAAACGTGAATTTCGAGAGCTCCGGCTCTCTCGTGAGAAAGCTCCGCGCGGCGTCAATCTGTGCGGGCGTCGCGTCGCGCGTAAGGAAGACGGTGATCTGCGACTGCCCCTGCCACCGATCGACGGCGCGATTGAGATTCTCGGAGATGAGGAGGAACGAGCCGAGCGTCATCAAGGCGATCGCAATCATCCCGATTGCGACCATCGACGTTCGCTTGTAAACCCACAGACGCCGAACCGCTTCGTGGACGAAGTAGCCGAATACGCCGAGCGGACGCTCGCCTGAATCCGCCGTCATTTCGCGTCGACGAGTGAATCCTGCCATGCCGTCTCGCCTAGAGCGACCCCCATTGCATGAACGTCGACGGCGTTTCCGGAAGCTCGGCGGGCTGCTGTGCCCGCTCCTCCCCGAGTCGTCCCTTTTCCAGGTAGATGACGCGTCGCCCCGTCCGGCGGATCAACTCCCGATCGTGCGTTGCGAGGAGGACCGTCGAACCGCGGAGGTTTGCCTCGATGAAGATCTGCATCACGTCGGCCGAGAGATCGGGGTCGAGATTCCCGGTCGGCTCGTCGGCGATGATGAGGAACGGGTCATTGATAAGCGCGCGGGCGATGGCGACGCGCTGCTGTTCGCCGCCCGAAAGCTGTGGCGGATATGCGTTGAGCCTGTGGTGGAGGTTGACGGCGCGCAGCACCGCGTACGCCTTCTTCTTGTGGTCGCGCGGCGGAACGCCGAGCACGGTCATCACAAATGAGAGGTTCTCGAAGACGGTCATCCGCTCGATGAGCTTGAAGTCCTGGAAGACCATGCCGATCTCGCGGCGGAACATCGGGAGCTGCGACCGCTTGAGGGTCGCCAGGTTTCGTCCGTTGACGACGATCTGTCCTTCGGTCGGCAGGAGCTGTCGGAGGATGAGTTTGAGGATCGTCGATTTGCCCGCGCCGGATGGACCGGTGAGGAAGACGAACTCCCCCTTGTCGGCGTGGAGGCTGACGTCCTGGAGCGCCACCGAGTAGCGATCGAACCTCTTCGTCACGTGATAGAAGTCGATCATTGCGAGAGTGTATCAGCAGCATGGCGGAGCGACGGGAAGATTCGGTCGGAGGCGCGCCGCGCCCAGGGCGCAACGGCCGATTGCCGCAGCGGTTGCGCCGCGTATAATGCGGCGCCATGTCGGAAAAGCTCAATCGTGCAGCTGCACACGTTCGCTCGCTGGTGAACATGGAGCCGACGGTCGGCGTGATTCTCGGCTCGGGACTCGGAAATCTCGTCGATTCCGTCGATGTCGTTGCGGCGATTCCGTACGCGGAGATTCCAGGTGCCCTCGCATCCACGGTAATCGGGCATTCGGGGCGCCTCGTCTTCGCGAGGATCGGCGAGACGCCGGTTGTCATGATGCAGGGACGCAACCACTTCTACGAGGGCCATTCGCTCGAAGACGTCGTCTTCATTCCACGCCTGCTTGCGAAGCTCGGCGCGCGCGTCGTCGCGATCACGAATGCGGCGGGAGGGATCAACGCCGAGTTCCATGCGGGCGATCTGATGCTGATCAGCGATCACATCAATTACCTCGGCACGAACCCGCTTCGCGGCGCGAACGACGACGAGCTCGGTCCCCGTTTTCCCGACATGTCGGACATCTACTCGAAGCAACTGCGCGGCGTTGCGCGCGACGTTGCCGCTGCGACCGGGGTCGCCTTGCGTGAAGGGGTGTACCTCGCGACGAGTGGCCCGAGCTACGAGACGCCGGCGGAGATCCGCACGTTTCGCGTGATGGGCGCAGACGCGGTTGGTATGTCGACCGTTCCCGAGGCGATTGCCTATGCGCACATGGGTGTGAAGGTCATAGGAATCTCGTGCATCACGAACATGGCGGCGGGGATCCTCGACCAGAAGCTCGACCACGTGGAAGTCCTCGAGACGACGACGAGAGTGCAAAAGGAATTCGCGGCGCTGATGTTGGCGCTGCTCGAGCGGCTGGGCAGTCATACGAACTGAGACTTCAGGCCTCGAATCCCAATCCTCAATACTCCTAAGGAGCCACTATGCGTTTCGTGGGACTGATCGGGTTCTTCGTCATTCTGGGCATCGCGTACGCCATTTCGACCGATCGCAAGGCGATCCGGGGGAAGACGGTGTTCTGGGGTCTGTTGCTGCAGTTCGTCACGGCAGTCGCGGTGCTCAAGGGCGAGCCGATCGCGGAAGCGCTCTCGTTCCTGGGGCCTGGGCTCGGCAGGGGAGTGGGGGTCGCGATCGTGATCGCGATCTTCCTCGTCGCGCCGTGGCTTGCCCGGTTGATGCCGGCGAAGAAAGTCGTGGTCTGGAGCTCGTTCGGCGCTCTCCTCGCCATCACTTTCCTCCGATTCAACCTGCTCGCCTTTCTCTTCGAGACTTTGAAGGAGATCGTCAACAAGCTGATCGGCTACACGACGGAAGGAGCAACGTTCGTCTTCGGCCAGCTCGGAGCCTCGACGAACAACACTGGGTTCATCTTCGCCTTTCAGGTTCTCCCGACGATCATCTTCATCGCGTCGATTTTCGCGGTCCTCTACTACGTCGGCGTGATGCAGCTCGTCGTCAAGTTCTTCGCGAAGATCATGACGCGCTTCATGGGGGCGTCGGGTGCAGAGTCGACCTCGGTCGCCGCATCGATCTTCATGGGACAGACTGAAGCGCCGCTGACGATCCGTCCGTTCCTCCCGACGATGACGAACTCGGAGCTGATGACGATCATGACTGCCGGAATGGCGCACATTTCGGGCGGCATCATGGCGGCGTACGTCATGGTGGCGAAGGTCGATGTCATCCACCTGTTGACGGCGGTCATCATGACGGCGCCAGGCGCGATCATGATGGCGAAGATCATCGTGCCGGAGACCGAAAAGCCCGAGACGGGTGGCGACGTCGAAGTCGTCGTGCCGAAGCAGGACGTGAACATCATCGATGCCGCGGGTCGTGGTGCAATCGAGGGGCTCCACCTGGCGCTCAACGTCGGCGGCATGTTGATTGCGTTCATCGCGCTCGTTGCGCTCGTCAACGGTGTCTTCGGCTGGGCGCACTCGCTCGTCGAGATGGCGAGCGTTAGGCTGATCGATCCATTCGGAAGCCTGTTCGCCGCGATCCTTCCGATCTTCCCGTCGAGTCTCGACGTGCTGCTCGGTGTGATCTTCAGGCCGGTTGCGTGGGCGATGGGTGTGCCGTGGTCGGAGAGCGCCCTCGTCGGGAACCTGCTTGGAACGCGCATGGTGCTCAACGAGTTCGTCGCATTCGTGAAACTCGGACCGATTGCCGATCAGCTGAGCCCGCGCGCCTTCGTCATTACGACGTACGCGCTCTGGGGCTTTGCAAACTTCTCGTCGATCGCGATCCAGATTGGTGGCATCGGGGCGCTCGCGCCGACGCGCCGCCACGACCTCGCGAGGTTAGGCCTTCGCGCGATGCTAGCAGGGACTCTCGCGAACTTCCTCACGGCGACGATCGCGGGAATGCTGCTCTGACCGGGTTGTTAGTTGTTCGTTGTTAGTTGTTAGACATGCAGCGCGACCCGGCTGAGTCGGTTTCATTATTGAAAGCTCGAAAGGCGACTCTCGTGAGCCGCCTTTTCTCGTTGGCCTAAAATTTCTAACGCCTGACAACTAACAACTACGGGTTCCCCCGCAACACCCCGATCGCGGTCGCCATGTCTTCCGGCATGGGCGATTCGAGCTCGACCGCCTCACCGGTTCGGGGATGCGGAAAGGCGAGCCTGGTTGCGTGGAGTGCCTGGCGACCCATTGCGGCGAGCGCCTTGCGGACCAACGGCTCGGTTACGCCCTTCCATTGCGGGC
>JACPDH010000040.1 GCA_016184115.1 Acidobacteriota bacterium
CCATTCGACTCGCTTCGCTCGCTCAGGGCAGGCTCCGCGAGGAGGGATCTCGCAGGTTCGTACCCTCGTGTAACGTGCCACGTCGCCCGCGGAGCATGAGCCGCAGCCTGAGAGGTCCCTCCTCGCCCTGCTCGCCGGGACGACATCAGGTCCTAGCTTGGCGAAGTGTCAGCGACGATCACACTTCGCGTTTCGCGTTCCGCGTTCTGCGTTCAGTCTAAAGCCTCAACCTTCACCGTCCGCCGTGCAGCCGTCCAGCACCACGCAAAGGCCGCGGCAATGATGACGGATAGGGCGACGCCGTTCGCAAGGAGGTCCGTTCGTCCGCTCGCGAACCAGAGAACCAGGTCGTCGCTCGCCGCCCACGGAAGTCCCGCGAGGAGTGCTGCGAGCGGGTTGTCGACGAGCAGGAACCAGACGATCGCGAAGATGCCTGCGCCCGCGACGAGGGCTTGCAGGGCCGCCCATCCCATTCCCGAAGGGCGCGACGCGTGGTCGAACACGATCAAGGCGATGCAGAGCACGATCGCGGCATGCGCGAGCCAACGTTTCGACAGGCGGAGCGAAGCGACAAACGAGGCATAGCCCCCGCTGAGCGCCGAGAGCCATGCAGCGATGACGATGCCGCGCCAAGAGACATCGATCGCCGGAAACGGGATTGCGAAGAGCGGGCTGACCGGTGCCGCGACGTCGATCCCGACGCGAGAGATTGCTCCGAGTGCGCGATCGATCTCGATGATGGCGAGCATCGCAGCGACCGCGGCGATCGCGCGCACCACGGCGTCGCGTCCGGCGCGAGCGCGGTGCTCGAGAGTCAGGAGTCCGGGCACTCCACGCTCTCGCGACGCGATCACGAGGACGCAAAGGAAGACGAGAAAAAGCTCGAGCGCGTAGCCCTGGAGCATCGAGAGGATTTGCCGCGTGAGGAACGTCTCCCAGGCGATCGATGTTTCGTAGTCGCGTCCCGCGAGCGTCAGGCGGAGCGATTCCGCCGCAAGCGCCGGCACGGCGAGCAGTGCGGTGACGCGGATGATCGTCTTCCACGCGGGTGTCGCACCGCGCATCGAGATCACGGCGCCCGACACAGCGAGCGAAAAGAGGATCAGGGCGGCCGCGACCCTCGCGAAGAAGAGAATCGTGTTGACGCCGAACGTCTCAGTTGCCGCGCGCCGCGCTTGTTCCGTTAGGCGAACCGTCGTGCCGACGTGCGTGATCTCGTTTCCCGATACGCGCACGTCGGTCCTCGCGAAGACGTCGTCGGCGATCGGCTTCTTCCGCTCGAAGTGGAAGAGCCAGTCGCGTCGTGAGGCCTGCGGAATTGCGACCGCGTCTTTCAGTTCGACGCTCCCTTCGTCGATGCCGTGCCGCCGAAGCTCGACAGTCGCGATCTCGAGAGCGCGCTCACGTTCGAGCGAGGGCCCGGGTGCGTCGTCGTCGATCACGTGAGTCGCCGCAATGACCTCGCGCCTTCGCGGATCGATCTCGATCAGATACTCTTCTTTCTGCAGTGGAGTGAAGAAGCGGACCTTCCATGTTGCCCCGGCGACGTCGTCGCGCATGACGCGGGAAAGCTCGCCGGTCGTGAGTCGCGAGCCGCGGACGACGTGTTCGGCCGCGACGTCGTCGTACGCCCCAGGCGATCCGCCACGACCTTTCGCGTCGTCCCATGACCTGAATCCGGCGGATGGGAACGCTGCCGAGCGTTCGGGAAGATCGTGGACGCCTCCGGCCTCGAGCCAGGCGCGTGCGATCGTCGTCGCCTCGGCGGGAGTCAGTGCGTTCGCTGCAAGGCGCATCACTGGAGAGGGGAGCGAGAGCGCGATCGCGATGCCGACGGCCGCGCAGACCGCCGCAACGGTGAGCGCGATGCGCGATACCGGCGCGCGATCCCGCTCCCTCTCCCGCGGGAGCTCCTCCGGGTGCGTTTCGAGAGGCATGGGCGTCCCGATCGCCCCGTTCTCCAGCTCGCCATCAGGCACGAATCCGCCGCGCCGGATGTAGAGGACGAGTGAGACCAGAAGCGGAATCGCGAAGATCAGTGTGCCTAACGCAGCCGATGCGACGTAGTAGGCATTCCCCGAGCGAAAGAGGAGGAGTGACGTGTAGAGCGCGTCGACGGTGTAGTGCCAGACGAGAAGAGGAAGGAGTCCGAATCGGTAGAGGACGAAGCCGAGAATGACTCCGGCGAAACCGACCTCTAGCCCGCGGATGAAGAAGGGCTGATTCGGATAGGCGGAGTGAGCGAATCCCCAGACGAAGGCGCTGATGACGATCGCCGCGAGCCGCGATCGGAGCAGTTTCTCGAGGAACGGAATCGAGAAGGCGCGCGACATGTACTCCTCGGAGAGCCCGGGAAAGAAGCCGATGAAGAGAACCGCGGCGAGCGGAAAGAGAGAGTTGAGCGTGTCGTCGTACGGAATCTCCGCCGGCGCCCAGGCGCCGAGGCTGTCCGCGATCAGATAGAAGGCAACCTGATAGGCGAGAAACAAAGCGACGAGGGTGAATCCGAGAGTGAATCCGAGGAAGACCCTGCGCGAGCGGAAGCTCGTCTTGCTGAACAGTCTCGGAATGGCAAGCTGGTGCGGTAGCCGCTCACGCTGGAGCGCGTCGCCCGCGCCTGCGACGACCATCAGGAAGAACCCTAACGCGATGCCGGCGACGAGCGCGATTCCGATCTCGCCGGCGACGAACGCTGCGAACGAGCTCTTCGTGTCGTAGTTCGCGAGTGCGGCAGGGAACGAATTGAGCGAGACGAGCACGACGAGAACCGCGCAGACTCCGGCGGTCCAGAGAGAGAAGCGGAGTTGCACCTCGCCGCGCTTCGCCCGCATCACGAAGACGACGAGCGCCGCGAACGCGGTGAGCGACATCAGAACCGAGGCGACGTCGTTCGCCGCGCCGTTCTTCGAGCGGAGGCTGGCGTACTCGCGCGTCCATTTCTCGGGAACGCGCAACTGTTGGTTGATCGCGCCTAACTCACCGCCCTGCAGCGTGACGACGTACTGATACGGAGCCCCGCCCGGCCTCACGCTCCGCCTCTCGAACGTGACCGTGGTGTCGATCCGTTTCGCGAGCTTCTTCTCACTCATCGACGCGAGCTGGAGGTCGGAGGTTTCGATCTCCGCCTTTTGGAGAAATGCGATGGCGGTGGAAACGCGCTTTTCGGGGTCGATTCCGCGCGTCGCACGCGTCTCTTCCAGCAGTCGCTCGAATCCGACGATCGAGCCGTTCGGAGAAACGCGAACGCGCAGCTCCTCGGTCTCCAGTGGCGTGAACCAGCGATGACTCCACCACCAGATCTCGACGTCGTCCCGCATCAGGCCGGAGGCGCGCTCGAGCCCGAGCGAGCGCTCGAGGAATATCTTCGCCTGTTCGTCGTGGTCGAACTGCACCGCGTGCGTTCGCGATCCTTGCGAATAGCCGAGCTCGTGGAGAAGCGATTCGGCTGCCGCGCGCGACGTGCGCTGATCGACTTTGAACTCGATCGAGGCCTCGGGAAACGCGCGATCGAAGAACGCCACGCTGAAGGTCGTCGTTACTGCGAAGACCGCCGCGCAGACGAGAAGAAACCGCCAGTCCGAGCGGCTGAACCGCTCCAGCCCCGCGTTCGGTTCCGAAGACATGCGCAATACGGTAATCGAACTGGGCCGCCGTTTCATCAAAGCGCCGCTCCGCCCGTTGGGGCGGCGGGACCGAGGCGATTTCATCGCGAGCGCGGTTGAACGCGAGAATCGTACGATGGCGATCGCGGATCCCGCAGCGCTGCGTTCGCGAACGAGGTGACTCGCACCCGCACAATGCTTGCCGCCTTACGCAGCCGGTCGGCGCAGGCGTTGTTCCGGCGGTAGCATTTCTGGTAATCTGAATGAGTATTCATTCAGGATTCGGATCGCAGGAGGAACAACGATGGCAACGAGGTCCGTCGAAACGGATCCGGCGAAAGGCACGGGAAAGCGCGAGCGTATTCTGCGTGCTGCGATCGAAGTGTTCGCGAGAACCGGATACTTCAATTCGAAGGTCTCCGAGATCGCGAAAGAGGCGGGGGTTGCCGATGGCACGATTTACCTCTATTTCCTCGGCAAAGAGGATTTGCTGATCTCGATCTTCCGCGAGCACATGCGCGCGTATCTGGAGGGAGTCGGTCAGGTAATCGCTGGCGAACGCGATCCGCAGGCGCGAATCCGGAAAGTCATCCGCTTCCATCTCGATTCGATCGGCAACGATCGCGCGCTCGCGATCGTCTTTCAGGTCGAGCTCCGCCAGAGCCTGAAATTCATGAGCCTCTTCTCCCACCAGGAGGTGGCTGACTACCTCAACATCCTCCGCCGCACGATCGAGGAAGGCCAGCAGGCAGGGCTTTTCCGTGCGTCGTTGCAGCCGCAGGTGACCGCCAAGGCGGTGTTCGGGATCCTCGACGAAATGGTCACTTCGTGGATTCTCTCGGAGAAGGACATTCGCCTTTCTGACAGCGCGGATCCGGTCTGCGACTTCGTCCTCAATGGCCTCCTTTAGGCGTTTCAACTATGATTCGTCGCAAATCTGCGATTGACGGACCGCGATGCGAATCATCGTCGGCTCGTGCCGCAGGCTTCTAAGGGAGGGTTTGCGATGGCGGTTCAAACGCTCAACGACATTTACCTGGAAACCCTCAAGAAACCGCGCGCAGCGGCTTTCAAGTACAAGAAGGACGGATCCTGGCGCGACATCACCGTTCCTGAATTCGAAGCGACGGTGCGCAACATCGCGGGCGCGCTTCGTTGGATGGGAGTCAAGACCGACGACCGCGTCGCGATCCTCTCGGAGAACCGCCCCGAATGGGCGATGACCGACGTCGCGGTTCTCGCAACGGGCGCCGTGTCGGTGCCGATCTATCCAACGCTGACGCCGAGCTCGATTCAGTACATCCTCAACGACTCAGGTACGGTCGTGCTCTTCGTGTCGAACAAGGAGCAGCTCGACAAGATCGAGAGCGTCCGGAAACTGATCCCATCGTTAAGGCGGATCGTCGTATTCGACCCGTTGCCGTCGCTCCCCGAGGGAGTGACGGCGTGGGACGATGCGCTTCGGAGCGGGGCGGAACAAGAGCGCGAAGACGGCCCCGCGAAGTTTACCGAGACGCTCCGCTCTCGAACGGCGAACGACCTCGCGACGATCGTCTACACCTCGGGGACGACGGGGAATCCTAAGGGGGCGATGCTCACGCATGGAAACGTGACGAGTAACGTCGTGACCTGCGTTCCGCTGATCCCGCTGAAGACCGCGGACGTCGTGTTGAACATCCTGCCGCTCTCCCACATCCTCGAGCGGATGGTCGACTTCTGCTACATGCTGCAGGGTGCGACGATCGCATACGCCGAGAGCGTGCTGAAGGTCGCCGACAACATGCAGGAGCTCCATCCGGAGGTCTTCGCGGCGGTTCCCCGACTCTTCGAGAAGATGAAGGAGCGCATCCTCAACAATGTCGCCGAGGCACCCCCGATCCGTCAGAAGATCTTTCACTGGGCGCTCGGGGTCGGCGCGGAGCGCCTCCCGTACATGATCGAGCGGAAGCCACTACCCGGGTTCCTCGCGATCAAGTCGGCCATCGCGCAAAAGCTCGTGTTTTCCAAGATTCTCGCGCGCCTCGGTGGCCGCGTTCGGTTCGCGGTGTCGGGCGGGGCGCCGCTCTCCGCGGAGCTCGCCGCGTTCTTCACCGGTGCCGGACTCGACATCCTCGAAGGCTACGGGCTCACGGAGACCTCGCCGGTCATCGCGTTCAACACGCTCGATCATCGCCGCCTTGGCACGGTGGGACGGATCATCGCGGGGGTCGAAGTGCAGATCGCGGCCGACGGCGAGATCCTCACGCGCGGGCCTAACGTGATGAAGGGCTACTTCAACGCCCCTGACGCGACCGCGGCGGCGATCGACCCCGAGGGGTGGTTCCACACGGGCGACATCGGACACGTCGATGGCGATGGGTTCCTGCACATCACCGACCGCAAGAAAGACCTCATCATCAACGCGTACGGCAAGAACATCGCGCCGCAACCGATCGAGAACCTCCTCAAGACGTCGCCTTTCGTGGCGACGCCGGTGCTGATCGGCGATCGTCGCAAGTTCGTCTCGCTGCTCTTCGTACCGAATTTCGAAGCGCTTCAGCGCGAGGCGAAGGCGCTCGGCGTCAGCGCGAGCTCGAATGCCGCACTCGTTGCCGACCCGAAGATCGTCGCATCGGTTCAGAAGGAGATCGACCGCTTCAACGCGACGCTCGACAAACAGGAGAAGATCCGAAGATTCACGATGCTCCCTCAGGATTTCACGATCGAGGGAGGAGAGATTACGCCGTCGCTGAAAGTGAAGAGGCGCGTCGTCGACGAGAAGTACAAATCGCTCATCGACGCAATGTACGTAGACGAAGAAACGATGGCCTGATGGTGCCTTCGCCCGCGTCCTCCTGGCGCGTGTGGACCGGCCGATCCGGCCCGACTCCGGTCTGTCCGGACGACAGGAGATTGCATGACCGTAGCAGTCGAACAGCCGACGACGACCCTCGCGCGCGGCAATGCGTTCCGGCTCGAGATCGACGGGCCGGACGCGATTCTCTGGTTTGATCTCCCCGGCGAGAAGGTCAACAAGCTCGCCGGATGGGTACTCGAGGAGCTCGACGGTCAGATCGCGACGCTCGCGTCGATGGCTGACGTTAAGCGTGTTTACATCGCCTCATCGAAGGCAGGCATCTTCATTGCGGGCGCCGACGTCGAGGAATTCACGAGGGTGACCTCCGAGGACGAGGCGCGCGCAATCGTCGAGCGCGGTCAGCGCGTCTTCGCGAATTTCCGCAAGCTGCCGCAGGCGACGATCGCGGTCATCAACGGCGCCTGCATGGGTGGCGGCACCGAGCTCGCGCTCGCCTGCGACTACCGTCTCGTCAGCGACCTGCCGAAGGCCGCGATGGCGCTTCCGGAAGTCAATCTCGGTATTTTCCCCGCATGGGGCGGCACGACGTACCTCTCGCGGCTCGTCGGGATTCCGGCCGCACTCGACATGATTTTGACTGGCAAGTCGATCAATGGCCGGCGCGGCAAACGGATCGGTCTCGTCGACGAAGTGATTCCAGCGTCGACGGCCCTTGCAGCAGCGCGAATATGGGGTGCCGCAATCACCGGCAAGCGGCGGAGCAACAACAGGAACACCCACTTCTACATCGAAGGGAACCCGCTGGCGCGCCGTGTGATCTTCAACAAGGCCAGGGCCGCGGTGCTCGCGAAGTCGGGCGGTCACTACCCGGCGCCGCTGAAGGCGATCGAGGTGATGGACATCGGCTTCGCACGCGGGATCGCGGAAGGGCTCAAGGCGGAAGCGCGCGAGGCCGCGGGACTCTTCGGTGACCCCGTCGCGAAGAACCTCGTGTCTCTCTTTTTCCTCATCGAGGAGGCGAAGAAGGAGCGCGGCCCGGCTCCCGCGCCGATCGGTGCGGCGGGCGTGTTAGGTGCCGGACTGATGGGCTCGGGCATTGCACAGGTGATCGCCGACAAGGCCGACATCAATGTCCGGATGAAGGATGTGAACTGGCAGGCGCTCGCCGCCGGTATGAAGGCGGCGTCGCGGGTCTGGAAGAAGAAGGCGGATCGGGGGCGAATTACGCGCGGCGAGATGTCGCGCAAGCTCGCGAAGATCACGACGTCAGTCGATTGGAGCGGGTTTCGCCACGCCGATGTCGTCGTCGAGGCGGTGCTCGAGAAGCTCGAGCTCAAGAAGCAGGTGCTCCGCGAGCTCGAGGCGATTGCGAAGGATGGAGCGATCTTCGCCACGAATACGTCGACGATCCCGATCACGAAGATCGCCGAGGACGCGAAGCATCCCGATCGGGTGATCGGCATGCACTTCTTCAGCCCCGTCGACAAGATGCCTCTCCTCGAGATCATCGCGGGAGAAAAGACGTCGCCCGAGACGATCGCGACCGCGGTGGCGTTTGGCCGAAAGCTCGGAAAGACGGTCGTCGTCTGCAAGGACGGCCCAGGCTTCATCGTGAATCGGATCCTCGGCCCGTACATGAACGAGGCGGGCTTCCTGCTCGAGGCGGGCTTCTCGATCGATGCGATCGACAAGGCGCTCGTGAAGTTCGGCATGCCGCTCGGGCCGCTCAACCTTCTCGACGAAGTCGGAATCGACGTCGTGCAAAAGGCAGGACAGGTTCTCTCGGAATCATTCGGCGACCGCGCGCGGGCGTCGAAACTCGTCGACCTCCTGGTCGGCGACCAGCGCTTCGGCAAGAAGAATGGCCGCGGCGTGTACAAGTGGGTGAACGGTAAGAAGACAGGACCCGACTCCGCGGTCTACAAGCTTCTCGGGACGACCGGAAGCGTCGACGCGAACGCCGAGGAGATCGCAATGCGGATGATCGTCGGCATGGTCAACGAGGCGGCGATGATCCTCGACGAAGGGATCGCGTCGTGTGCCGCCGATCTCGACCTGGCGATGATCATGGGGACCGGATTCCCGCCGTTCCGCGGCGGACTGCTCCGCTATGCCGACGACCTCGGTATCGCGACAGTCGTAGACGCGCTTCGAGCGCTCGAGGCAAAGCATGGGGCGCGTTTCGCTCCGAGTGAGGCGCTGCTGCGCGTTCAGAGCGGTGGTCGCAGTTTCTACGATTCGTATCCTCGCGTCTGATTCGTCATCGCGTGAATTTTCTGGCTCACTTCCTGCTCGCCAGCGCGCACGACGACCTCGTGGTGGGGAACCTCATCGCCGATTTCGCGCGGGGCAGCGTCGACAAGGTCGATCAGCGCTACCGGGCGGGCGTCGCGCTGCATCGCCGCATCGACGCGACGACCGACGCTCACGACGCGACGCGGCGCTCGGTTGCGCGGCTGCGTGACGCCTGCGGGAGATGGGCTTCAGTGGCGGCCGACGTCGTCTTCGACCACGTGCTGGCGCGCGAGTGGAGTGACTACTCCCGGGAGCCGCTCGAGGAGTTTGCCGTGCGCATCTACCGGACGCTCGCGGCGAGGAGCTTCGATCTGCCGCCGCGCGGGCAGCGGCTCGCGGCGGCGATGGCATCGGGCGATTGGCTGACGTCATACCGCGAGATCGATGGAATCGCGACGGCGCTGCGAAACATGGAACGACGAATCGGCCGAGGAGCCATGCTCGCCGGAGGCGCGGAGATCGCGCGCGTGCGGTATTCAGAATTCCGTGCCGACTTCGAGGTGCTCTTCGCCGACCTGCGGGCGCTCGTGGCGGTGGCCCGTATCAGAGGAATTGATACCGGTCCCTCCAATACGGGCCACTAGTGTTCCGTCCGTTAGGCGATTTGGTCCATATCGCCTAACGCTTCACTTCGAAGTTCACCGTCAACTGGAAGATCGTTGCGACGGGCTGGTTGCTCAGCCGGCCCGGAAGGAACTTCCATTGCAGCACGGCATCGCGGGCTGCATCGCCGAAGAGCGGGTGCGTCGCGCGGACGACACGCGCGCTCTCGATTGCGCCGTCGCGTCCGACGACGCACTCGACTACCGCGGAGCCTTTGAGTCCAACCGCGACGAGCATCTTCGGGTAGATTGGCTGCACACGCTTGAGGATGACCGGCATGGTCGCGCGGCCGGGTCCCACCGCGACGGGCTCGCCTCCGCTGCCGACCTGGCTTTCGCCACCTCCCGGGCCGGCGAGCGAGGGATCGCCGACGGCGATCTCAGGCAGCCCGCCGCCCCCCGCCTCGACGTCCGGAATCGTATCGGGAATTCCGATCGGCGTCGCGGTCGTCGGGTTCTGCGCAGGCCGCTCGGTGAAGATCGACTCCTGCGATCTCTGCTCCGGCTTCGGCTGCGGAGGCTCAACGCGCCGCGGCTGTTCTTGTTCGGGCGGAACGGGAACGGCTTGCGCTCCGTGGAACGACTCGTACTGGGCGGGTGAATTGGTTGGAAACGAGACGGACCAGACGTTCGAGGCGATCACGCCGCTGATCGCCAGCGCATGCAGCGCGATTGAAACGGGAAGGGTGGCAACGCGCCCTTTGCGGATGGGGTGAGGCTTCGACTCGACGGCAACGGTCTCGAACATGCTCGTCTCCTCCTGCACAGTTCGACACGGCAGATGAAGGAAACGAAACCGGAACACGAAACGGCACCCAATTCACGGACAGAACACTCGCTTCCAGCGCGTGCGGACGAGGCCCTCTACGTTGCGAAGAAACGGGGACGCAACTGCGTCGTCGTGTTCGAGGAGCTCGGAGGCTGACGAATTCGCGCCTCGGCCGGCCGGCCGCCGCGCGTCCCGGCTCAATCCTCGAGAAGCGTAAACGTACCGTGCGGCTCGAGGAGGTTTTTGCAGCGGAGGACGCGGACTCTGCGCACGACCGCGCCATCTCGGCGAATCTCGATGGGTTCTTCTTCCTCGACCTTCTCGAAGATGCCGCGCAGGCTGGCGTCGAAGCCGCTCTTTTCCGTGATGAATAGAAAACTCGCTCCCGTCAGCTCCGACGGTCGGTACCAGTAGAGCGATGGCAGCCCGGAGACCGCGTTCTTCTTCATCCACGCGAGACGCGTCGGCATGTCGCCTCCGGAGAGAAACGCGAGAAGGTGAACGTGCGTGTAGTTCTCCGACGCCACCATCTCGCCGGGGCGCAAACGCCGCATCGCCTCGGCGGCGATCTCCTCGTTGCCAATCGCGTAGACGAGATACTTCGGCGAGATCCGCACGGGGCTGCGAGAGTAAGCCCACTCGACATTCAGGAGGCGCTCCGGCCGGAGCGCGATCGCACAGATTGTGATCGTGAGGACCGCGGTGACTCCAGCCGATGCGATGGCGAGCGCGCGACGCCCTCGGAATTCGACGGCGCCCGTCGCGATCGCGCCGAGAAGCAGGAGCGGAGCCGCCCAATGCGCGCCGGGCCGGTGTTGAAGTGCGACGATCGTGAAGACGGCGAATGGCGTGATCGCCGCCGCGAGAAGTGGCCATGCTTCGCGTGATTTCCGGAGCCGCACGAGTGCGGCGAGCCCCGCGACGAACATGAACGGCGTGGCGAGGAGCATGTTCGTCCCAATGAACTCGAGCGCACCCCGTGCATCGACCGCCCCGCCCCGCGTATGGCGTTGCTGCAGCTGGAATGTGACGTTGGCCCAGTCGTAGCGCGCACCCCAGATCCAGAACGGCGCGGTCAGCGCGAACGCGAGCACTGCTGCGAGCCACGGCTGGTTCGTCCGGAGCGTCGCTCGTGCCTCACGGACGAAGCCGAGCGGGATGATCGCCGCGAGCACGAGCACGATGGTGATTTTCGTCAGAAAACCTAACCCGATCGCTGCGCCGAATATCCACCAGCCGCGCGCATTGCCGCGCGCAACGGTGACGGCACCGAGGATCGCCACGACGTACGCTGCCAGCATCAGGCTGTCAGTCCAGCCGTAGAACGATCCGAGAAAGAAGACCGGCATCGCGTTGAGAGCAATCCATGCGCGCGACGCGCCGTCGGGTGGCCCGCCCAGGCGGCGTACCAGTGACGGCAACGCGAGGGCGACGACGAGGCCGGCGAGGATCGATGGGAATCGGATCGCGAGCGAGGTCTCGCCGAAGATCGCGCGGAAGGGGATCATCGACCAGAAGAGCAGTGGGGTGTGGTCGAGATAGCTCCAATCCAAGTGCCGGGAACAGTCCCAGTACTCCGCCTCGTCGCCCGAGATCGGCAACGCGATGGCGAGCACGATCTTGGCGACTGTCAGCGCGATCACGAGCCAGACGTAGCGCGATTGCGAATCGGGGAGTGGGGATTGAGGGCTGGATGGCGGACGCGCGGCCTCGCGCCCATCGTCGCGCCCGTCGGTGGAACTTGTGGATGTCATCTCCATCGAGATTTCGAGAATACCGTGGCCCACGCCCGCCGACTTCGCTCAATTCTCAATTCTGGATTCTCGACTCCGCCGGCGCCGGCTCGACGCGGAGTGGCAGAATCAGTCCGGCATCGCCGAGATCGCTGAACCAGTGGACCATCTCGTCGACCATGTCGACCTGGATGAAGTAAAGGCCAGGCGTATCGGGAGCTGTGAGCCCGACTTCGATCTCCTTCGACGATCCCGCGCTCCAGACTCCGTCCGACTTTCCATCGCGGAAGAGGTCGCGCGCGGGTGTATGCGGCACGCGGAAGAGCTCGATGGGATCGGCCGGTGCGGGATCGAACGGCCCGAGGATGCGCGCCCCTAGGCGAATACCGTGCTGTTTGTCGGAGGTGGCGACCCAGCCGGAGCCAGAGCGGTTGGTGACGTCGACGACGAACGAGACGGGCGTGCCGGCTATCGCCGACACCGGCACGGCGCCACGCGAGGAGATCGCAGCGGCGTAAGGCGGCGGATAGTACGAGCCTTCGAGCCACTCGCGAAACGCGGCGGGGGAGTGTGCCCGTCCCTTCCGCGCGAGCCATTCGTCATACAGGTCGAAAAACCGATGAAGGGCGCATTCGTCGCGATCGCAGAAGTGCCCCTCGAGCAGCGAGAGCTCACCTCGCGCTGCATCGACCGAGTCGCCACGAAGCAACCTAACGACGCCTGCCGCCCATCCGCTGCGGTCGAGACCGCTGTGGCAATGAATGAGCAGGGGACGCGGAACGCGATCGATCGCGTCGACGAACTGGAGCGTCTCGAGGCGTGGAGGCCAGTCGAACGTCTCGAAGCGGAGACTGACGAGCTCGACGTCGAGACGCCTCGAGACTTCGACCTCGTCCCGATACCACGCGCTCCTCATGTTCGGCCCGCGGAGATTGACGATGGAGCGGAGGCCCATCGACGTCACCGCACGTTCGATGTCGTCAATGCCTGGCTGTGCGACGCGGTAGACCTCGCCCGGAATCACGTCGCGGAGGTTGAACGAGTGGACGCGCCAGTACACAAAGGCACCGGCAAGAATGAGCGCGCCAAGCGCCGCGAACAGGAGTGCCGCACGACGTCGTGGTTTTCGGTGCACTGTCGGGGAATCGCTCATCGGTCACGGTCGCCAACGACGAGCGATCGAAATCTCTTCCACGTCAGCCCCTGGCGGCGCCGTGCACTACTGCGTGTCGTCTCCGAACATCACGCTCTCGTAGCGGTCCGCCTGCTGCGCGAGGTAGGAGATCGTGAGCATGGCGGCACGCGGTTCGATCATCCCGAGCGGGAGGCTCTCGGTGAGGACGAGCTCGTTCTGGACGATCGCGATCGCCCCGAACACGAGATGAGCGTTCAAGCCGAGGGCACTCAGCGTCCTGCGAGGATCGATCACCTCTGCGGATCCGATTACACTCGTGAAGCGAACGAACGCAATGTTCTCATGCCGGAATTCGGTGAGGCGGACGCGGTGGCTGCGATCGCCCTCGGTCATCACCGTGAAGTCGACCCAGCTCTCGCCTTCGTCGTGCTCCCAGTGCTTCTCTCGGAGGATCAGCTGCGCGAGCTCGTGTATCGTCATCGTATGCCCTGATGTACCATCGAATTCTATCGCGGAGAAGTGGGAATCGAGGGCGCTCATGTCGAAAGGCAAGCGACTGCCGCATGACGATCTGGATCGAGCGATCGAAGCGCGGAGCATCGCCATTCGGTCCCGGCAACTCGACCTCCCGGTCGAGCGGCTCCTCGAGATGTTCCGTGACGGCAGGCTTGTGGTCGAGCCAGGCTACCGTCAGCTGTTCCGCTGGTCGTCGGGACGCGAGTCGCGATTCATCGAGTCGCTTCTGCTCGGGCTTCCTGTGCCGCCCCTCGCGGCGGTGGAACTGATCGCGTCGTCCGCCTACGCGCTGGTCGACGGCGTGAATCGCTTATTCACGCTTGCGCACTTCATCGACGGCTTGCCTGACGATCCGACGAAGAAGCTCCGGCTGATCGACTGTGACATCGTGCCTCGGCTCAATCAGTCGACATTCGAATCGCTCGGAGACGATCTGAAGCACAGGCTCCGCTGCGCCCCCATTCGCGTCGACGTGATCGAAAAGGCGAGCGATCCTCACATCCACTATCACCTCTTCAAACGGCTCAACAGCGCGCTGGGGACGCCAAGCGAGCATGAGCTTCGCGAGTGCGCCAACCGCTTGCTCGGTGGCACGTTCCTACCGCTCGTCGCCGCGATTGGAAGGCAGGCCGAGTTCTCGATGTGCACCCTGCACGTCGGCGAGGAACGGCGCCTGCGGAGATATGACGCGGAACTTGCGCTGCGGTATTTCGCGTTCCGAAACCTGCGTTTCGAGTACCGCGGCGATCGCGCCGACTTCCTTTCCGAGTACGTCGAAGCCGTGACTGACGGAAAGCTGCCGTTCGACGAGGCGCGCGAACGCGCACTCTTCTCGAAGACGTTTCTCCTGCTCGCATCGACGCTGGGTGAGAACGCGTTCACGTTGCTGAACATGCAGGGGGCGTTCGGATTTCATTTCGTCGACGATCACTTCGAGCCGTTCACCCAGGGGCTCCAGCCGTTTCTCGCAGGCATCGACCTGACTGATTCGCTTCAGATCGATCGGTTCCGCAGCGCGCTGATCGCTGCGAAGCGGCTCCCGATGTTCCGCCGCCCTGTGAGCCGGCCCTACCTGATGCCGGCGGATTCGCTGCGGGTGAGGATCGACGCGGTTGAACGCGAGATCGCACAACATTTCGCAGGCTGATGCGAGGCTGCAGGAGAGTCGGGGAGTTTCGTCCTCGCACTCGAATGAATGGTTGCCTCCTTTTCCACCGTGCGATGCGTTTGTTCCGGCCACACGAAGCGCATCCCTCCTTCGTTGAGTTGATGTGGGGACGCTGCCTCGTCTACGATGGGTCTATCCCTGCGGCTCCGAAAGACAGGTATCGACGACGATGAACGTGAGCGAGATCATGACCCGTGAGGTGGTCGCACTGCGCCCGGAGTCGAATCTGCGCGAGGCGATCGCCGTGATTCAGAAGTTCAGGATTCGCCACATCCCGGTCGTCGAGAACGGCAAGCTCGAAGGAATCGTGACCGACCGCGACATCAAGCGCGCGACTCCTTCACTCCATGGCGGCGTCTCGCAGGAAGACTATGAGCGTGTGCTCAACGATACGCGTCTCTTCCAGGTGATGACGCGCGATCCGCTTTCGGTGCCGCCCGACGCTTCACTCAAGAGCGTCGCGAAGATCCTCGTCGACAAGAAGTATGGTGCGCTGCCGGTCGTCGCTGACGGTGTGCTCGTCGGGATCGTCAGCGATATCGATCTGCTGCGCGTTCTTCACGACATGCTCTGAGTGGCCTTACGGCTCGAGCGTCGAGATCGTCCCGCAATCGAGCATCGTGTTGCCGTAGTGCGGATTCTTGACCTTCGTGTCAGTCTGCAGCCACTTCTTGTAGTTCTTCGTCATCGGGCATTCAACGACGACGCGGCCCTTTGCGAGATCGGGATTCGCCGCGAGAAGAGCGATCATCGCCCTGCTCAGCTCGCCGAAGCTTTCGCGTGCCTTCGTGATGTCGCCAGCGTTCGTGACGAGGTTGGCGGCTTCGGTTGCGACCGCGGCGAAGAACGTCTTCGACGGCTCCGTGGCGCCATCGCCGAGGATGCGCGCTGCGCCGGCAACGGCCGACGCCGCCGCGGCGATTCCGTCGGTCGTGTCGCCCGCGAGTGACGTCTGAATCGAAGAGTAGCCTGCCATTAAGGCACCGAACGGAGCGCGCGACGCCTCGGGAAGGCTCGCAAGTGCGTCGGCCGTCGACGTCGAAGGTGCCGATGAGGTTGCAGCCGTGTCGGACGAGGCTGGCTGGGAACCTGCCTCGTGTGTGGCGTGCTCGCCTCCGCAGGCTGTCAGAAGAATGGCCACAACGGGGATGACGATGGTCGATCGCATGGATTGCCTCCTCGCGCGCGGTGCAGCAGCGCGCCTTCCAGAAACCGAACGGACTGGCATGTCATTTCACTCGGCCCCCTGGTCTATCATGACCGCGCCACGCCGCAGCGCGGCGGCAATCATCCCCCTGGAGGACCCTGGTCGAGATGAGTGAGACCCTTGTGAAGATCGTGCGGAAGGACGACGTCGAAGAGCTTGCGAGACGTGGCATCGCGCTCGAAGAAGCTTCGCGGCAGTACGATCTGCTGCGTGAGTCGTCGCCGATCGTGCAGCGCCTCGGTCGCCCCGCGCGGGTAGGGGACGGGATCCGCCGGCTCTCCGGCCACGCTGTGACCGAACTGGTCGACGTTGCCGAACGGGCTCGGCGTGGCGGCCGCGTCTCGAAGTTCGTTCCCGCATCGGGCGCAGCGTCAAGGATGTTTCAGCAGCTCACTGCTGCAGTCGAGGCGTACGAGCGAGGCGACGCCTGCGCCGCGGACTCTCCCGACGTCCAAAGGTTCTTCGAGGAGCTTCCACGCTTCGCGTTTCATCGGGAGCTCGTGTTCAACGGGGTTCACGCTGGTCTCGACGGCCGCGGCCGGATCGAGGCGCTCGGTCGCGTCCTTCGCGATGACGCGCTCGGTTATGCGGGGAAGCCGAAGGGACTCATCGCGTTTCACGCGTACGGAGAAGAATGGCGCAGTGCATTCGAGGAACAGCTCGTCGAGGCAGGGCGATACGCGACCGATGACCGCAGGCGTTGCCGCGTGCACTTTACGATTCCTGCCGGGACGACCGGTGATTTCGAGTGGCTTCTCGAAACGCGCCGCGCAGCGATCGAGGCGCGCGCGGGTGGCACACTCGACGTTTCGTTCTCGACTCAGAAGCCATCGACCGACACGATTGCGATCAACCCCGAGGGGGGGATTTTCCGCGACGCGGAGGGGCGCATGCTCTTCCGTCCCGGAGGCCACGGAGCGCTGCTGACGAACCTGCAGGACATCGACGGCGACATCGTCGTGGTGAAGAACATCGACAATGTCGTACCCGAGGCGCGGATGGGGGCGATCGTCTTTTGGAAAAAGGTGCTCATCGGCTACCTCGTATCGCTGCAGGAGGCCGTGCACGATTACCTGCGGACGATCGACGAGGATGGACGCGACGACGCGATGCTCAACCAGGCGCTCGACTTTGCATTCGAACAGCTGTCAATCCACGAAGCGCGCGACGTGAAGGAGTCGGATGTCGGCGCCAAGCGCTCGTTCTTGAAACGTATGCTCGACCGGCCGATGCGTGTGTGTGGCATGGTGCGCAACGAAGGGGAGCCCGGGGGTGGGCCGTTCTGGACGTGCGGCGTCGACGGTGCGCCGAGGTTGCAAATCGTGGAGTCTGCCGAGGTCGACCTCACGAGCCAGGAGCAGAAGTCGATCTGGGAGTCGTCGACCCACTTCAATCCGGTCGACCTCGTCCTCGGGCTGCGCGACTGGCGAGGAAACGGCTACTCGCTCGACATGTTCGCGGAGCCGCGCGCGGTCTTTCGCGCGAAGAAGACGAACGGAGGGCGCGAGCTCGTCGCACTCGAAAGGCCAGGGCTCTGGAACGGCTCGATGGCGTACTGGAACACGATCTTCGTCGAAGTGCCCGGATCGACCTTCGCGCCGGTGAAAACGGTGTTCGATCTGCTGCGCCCGGAGCACCAGCCGTAGGTTGGAGAAGGCAGAAGGCAGAAGGCATGTCCCACCGGCGGTCGATGACCACCGAGGACCAAAGCGTGGCAGATGTCGTCCCGATGAGCAGCGCGAGGAGGGACCTCTCAGGTTGCGATTCGTTCGCCGCTGGCGAAGTGGCACGTTGCGTGACGCGACCAACCTGCGAGATCCCTCCTCGCTCCGCTCGTCGGGATGACATCTGGTCCCGGCGTGGCGAACCGTCAGCGACTTTCGCAGCAGAAAGCAGGAGGCAGGACGGGAAAACTCACGCTAGTCAATACTTCCTTCGCGAGATTCGGTGGCGTATTCATGCCTGTTGTCCTTTTCGTCTTGCCCTCTGCTTTCCGCCCTCTGCCCGCTGCCCCCTGCTTCTTGCATACGCCTAACTTTCAGCTATCGCTCCAGTTCGAAGCCCGCCCCGATCCACGCGGCGGTGCCGCCGATCACGTTGTAGAGCTCTCCGGAGAAACCTGCGCGCTTGAGGATCGACGCGCCGATCGACGAGCGATAGCCGCCGGCACAGATCACCGCAGCGGGATGTGCGGGATCGACGAGGATTTGCTGCTCCGTGATTTCCTGCAACGAGATGGCGAGCGCTCCGGGAACATGTCCCGACGCATATTCGCCAGGGCGCCGAACGTCGACGACCTGCAGATCGGGCGACTCGGAGAGCTGGGCGCGGAGCCCGTTCACGTCGAGCTGCGGGAGCGACTCGATCGCGAGTCCCTCGCGCTCCCATGCGGCGAGCCCGCCGTCGAGATATCCGTCGATGTTCTCGAGGCCGACGCGTGCAAGTCGGATCGTTGCCTCTTCCGCCTGCGGCACTCCGTCCGTGACGAGAACGATGCGCGCCTCGTGGGAGATGAGGCATCCGGCCCACGACGCCAGCTCGCCGTTCAGGCCGATGTTGATCGAGCGTGGCAGGTGCCCCGATCCGAACGACGCGGCATCGCGGACGTCGAGCGCGATCGCACCCTCTTCGAGCGCTTGCCACACGTCGGCGGCGAGAAGCGGGGTTACCGGTATCTCGCCAATGGTGCGTGCGCCGCGGCGGTTGATCTCGGCGCTGCGCGCGAAGTAGACGGGAGGTGGGGCGAGCTCACCGGTCATGATCGCGACGAAGTCCTCGCGCGGCATTGGGCGGAGTGCGTAGTTCAGGCGCCGCTGTTCGCCGATCGTCGAGAAACGTTCGCGCGAGATCTGCCGCCCGCACGCCGAACCGGCGCCATGCGCGGGCCAGACCTCGACCGCGTCGTCGAGCGCGAGCAGCTTTTCGTGAATCGTGTCATACATCATCGACGCCATGTCGGCAGGCGGGAAGCCGCGCGCACCCGCAAGGTCGGGGCGTCCGACGTCGCCGATGAACAGAGTGTCGCCGGTCAGCACCTTAACAGGCTTCGCTGACACATCCTCGTCGACGACGAGCCAGCAGACGCTCTCAGGCGTATGGCCCGGCGTTTCCACCGCTCGAAGGATTACATGCCCCACTCGCAGCTCGTCGCCGTCGCGCACGGCGCGGTGCGGGAACTCCGCCTCGGCGCGCGCACCGAAAACGATCTCGGCCCCGGTGCGCTCCGCGAGCTCGCGATGGCCACTCACGAAGTCGGCGTGGAGGTGC
>JACPDH010000024.1 GCA_016184115.1 Acidobacteriota bacterium
GTTCGTTCGCATCCCAGTTCATCGTGACGTTGCCCGTGATCCGCTCGATTTCCTTCTGATAGAAGAACGACTCGTTCGATTCCTGCCATGGCTCCTGCTTCTTGTAGTTCACACGCGGCGTGATCGACAAACCCGGACGCGCGAGGTAGACCGCGGTCGCTTCGAAGAAGAGCGAATCGAAGTCGACGTCGGTCGGACGGGGCAAGTTCTCGCCGAACTCGTCCTGCTGCGTCATGTGGTATTCATCGACGATCAAACGCGCCTTGTAGTTCTTCCACGTCGCGAGCAGGTTTATGGTCTTGTCGTCGAGCTCAGATGCATCTTCCATGTCATAGGAGTTGCCGAGAAAGTCGGAAAAGGTGGCGTCGCTCCGGTTCCCTTCTGCCAGCGAAGCGTGAACCGTGATGCTTCCCGCCCCGACGTTCGCACCGTACGACAGGTCTCCGCGAACCCGCGCCGTGGCATCCGACATCGTTCCCGCCATGAATGACCCGGCAGCGCCGCGAAGCTCGTCAGCCCCTTTCGTGATGATGTTGATCACGGCGAGCTCGGCATATCCGCCGTAGATTGCCGAACCTGGGCCGCGGATGATCTCGATCTTCGAGATCTGGCTGACCGCGATGCGGTTCCCAAACTGGAGCGTCGAGTAGAGGGGCTCGTTCATCTCCTGCCCGTCGAGCAGCAGGAGGATCTTCCCTTCGTGTCCCCAGCTGCCGCGTGCGCCTAACCCGATGACGCCCTGAACGTCGATCCCGAAATCGAATCCGGGGACGAGGCGCAGGATGTCGGTCAGGTCGCGCGCTCCTGATGCCGCGATCTCGTCAGCCGTGACGAGCGTGACGATTCCGGGAGCCTCGCGCGCGGTCGTACCGGTCTTCGATGCGATCGTGAGCTCCATCGAGAGAAGCTCTTCGAGCGTCATCTCGGCAGGATCCGCCTCGTCGGCAGCCATCGGCAATGCCACCGCGATGACCACTGCTGTCAAGAGAATCGCAGCAACGACCAACCTGTCGCGCATTCAGAGCCTCCTCGACGACCGGTATGTTCTGGAATGTCCTGAGTCTACGCCCGGCGTTCTGTGATGGCAACGCGTGGAGGATTCGTCTCAGCCAGGCTGGCCGATGCGGCTGATACAGCCGCAGATCTCCCCGGAAGAAGGACGGCAGCGAACGATCACTGCGTGCTTCGCTCGCGTATGCCCGCAGCTGATGCAGTCGTCCGACATCGACGGGGAGAAGCGCTCGCAGCTGCACGGGTACTCCTCCGAGGGATACACGATCACTTCCTCGCACGTGTGACGGAGTTTGTGTTCGCTATCGGGATGGCCGCAGTGGCACGACGGCATACAATCGATATTACACGATAGGGTTCGCTCCCGAACGGCCGATTCGCTCGCGAGGCAGAGTGACGGCGATCATATCCTCCGATGCCGCCGCGCAGTAAGGTCGGCAACGTCGTTTCAGCCCTTCCCCCTCCCGTTCATGCGGGGTGGGAGCCAACCGGAGACCCACATGTCCGACCTTTCGAACGTCGCGCCGGCCACAGCGAGCAACCCCAACCCTACGCAGTGGTCGTGGGATGTAGTTCTGCGAACCGGCTCGACGCTGCACATCCGCGCGGTACGTCCGAACGATGCCGATGGACTCCTCGAGCTCTTTCGCGGTCTCTCCCCCGTCGCCATCAAGTCGAGATTCTTCGACATGCGCTCGCCGGAGGACGCGCTTCTCGCGTCGCCCGCGGTGGTTGACTACGACGACATCTTCGGCATCGTCGGCGAGATCGGCGGGCGCATCGTTGCCGTCGCGCACTGGTATCGAGGTCGGAAGCACCGCGATCATGCCGAGGCAGCCTTCACGGTCTCCGAGGAGATGCGGGGCTGCGGCGTCGGCACGAGGCTGCTCGAGTGTCTCGCGGACGTTGCGCGCGCATCGGGGATCACGACGTTTACAGCCGAGGTGATGGAGTCGAACCGTCCGATGATGGACGTCTTCCTCGACTCCGGCTTCGCAGTCGAGAAGCGCGCCGTCAGCGGGACGGTGGGTGTGAAGTTCTCCCTCGAAGAGACCGCAGTGTTCGAGGAGAAAGCGGCGGAGCGCGACCAGAAGGCGGCGTTCGCGTCGATGAAATCGATATTCGAGCCGCGATCGATCGCGGTCGTCGGGGCGAGCACGCGGCGCGGGCAACTCGGCGCCGAAGTCTTTCACAATCTCATCGCCGCCGGATTCAAGGGACGCCTCTATCCGGTAAACCCCGCCGCCGAGACGGTCGAGTACGTCCCCTGCTTCGCGCGCGTCAGCGATATACCTGGCCCCGTCGATCTTGCGATCGTCGTCGTCCCTTCCGAGCGCGTGACCGACGTCGTCTCCGACTGCGTGGAGAAGGGCGTGCGCGCGATCGTGATGATCACCGCGGGCTTCGGCGAGACCGGCCCCTCCGGAAAACGTCGCGAGGAGGCGCTCGTCGAGCAGGTGCGCGCGGCCGGCATTCGCATGGTCGGACCTAACTGCATGGGCGTTCTCAACACCGACCCAGCCGTCAGCATGCTCGGCACGTTTTCGTCGGTGTTCCCGACGTCGGGGAACATCGCGATGTCGACGCAGAGCGGCGCGCTCGGCCTCGCGATTCTCGACTACGCGCGCCAGATCGGCGTCGGGTTCTCGACATTCGTCTCCGTCGGCAACAAGGCGGACGTCTCGGGCAACGACCTGATTCAGTACTGGGCGGAAGACTCCCGGACTCAGGTGATGCTCCTTTACCTCGAGAGCTTCGGAAACCCGAACAAGTTCGGCCGCATCGCGCGCCGCGTCGCGCACAAAAAGCCGATCATCGCGGTCAAGTCGGGGCGGTCACAAGCAGGCGCTCGCGCTGCGTCGTCGCACACCGGTGCACTCGCGACGAGCGACGCGATCGTCAACGATCTATTTCGCCAGGCCGGCATCATCCGCACGAACACACTCGAAGAGATGTTCGACGTCGCGCAGCTCCTCGCGCTCCAACCGCTTCCCCCCGGCAAGCGGCTCGGCATCGTCACGAATGCCGGCGGTCCCGCGATACTCGCGGCCGATGCAGCAGAGGCGGGCGGCTTAACGCTCGCCACCCTCAGTGAGGCGACGACGACGGCGCTACGTTCGTTCCTTCCCGCCGCCGCGAGCGTTGCGAACCCGGTCGACATGATCGCATCGGCGACAGCCGAGCAATACGAGCGGGCGATCGAGCTCCTCCTCGCCGACGACAACGTCGACTCCGTGATGGTCATCTACATTCCTGTGATGCCGGAGCATGCCGAAGGGGTCGCGTCGGTGATCCGTCGCGCGTCGAGGACTCCGCGCCTCAAGACGATCGTTGCGAATTTCATGGGCGCGCAGGAATGGCGCGGAAAACTGAATCCGGTTCCCTCGTTCCCGTTCCCCGAGCGCGCGTCCTCGGCACTCGCCATGGCAAGCCGCTACGCGGAGTGGCGCCGCAAGCCGGTCGGAACAGAGCAGGAGTTAGGCGATGTGGACCGCGAGGCTCTACGCGCAATCGTCGACCGATCGCTCGAAGGCGGTGGAGGCTGGCTCGAACCAGCGGACGCCGACGCGTTGCTCCGCGCTGTCGGCCTCCCGTTGGTTCAAACCCGGGTCGCGCACGATGCGTCGGAGGCAGTCGAGATTGCAGACGGGATCGGATATCCGGTCGTCCTGAAAGCATCCGGACCATCGATCCTCCACAAATCCGACGTCGGAGGCGTAAAGCTGAACCTCGCGGACGCGGGTGCCGTTCGTTCCGCAGCCGAGGAGCTCGAGTCGAAGTTCGGCGAAGCGCTCAGCGGCATCGTAGTGCAGGCCATGATCACCGCTGGTCCCGAAGTGATGATCGGTGCCGTTCACGATCCGACTTTCGGCCATCTCCTGAGTTACGGCGCGGGAGGAACGCTCGTCGAGCTGCTCAAGGACGTCGCGTTCCGCATCCACCCTGTTACCGACGTCGACGTGGCGGACATGCTCGATGAGGTGAAGACGACGCGACTGCTGCGCGGCTATCGCGGGAGCGCTCCCGCGGACGCGTCGGCGGTCGAAGACGCGTTGCTGCGTGTGTCGGCACTGATCGAGACCTGTCCCGAGATCGCAGAGCTCGACGTGAATCCGCTCAAGGTCCTGGAGAAAGGAGCCGTCGCGGTCGACTTTCGCGTTAGGGTCGAGAAGCCGCAGCCGAGAAAGGCGACGCGCAGGATCGCATACTGATGACCTCGTTCAGCGCCTCACGACCTCGCGCAGGATCCTCTCGATCTGTTTCGCGTGGCGTGAGGAGTGGGCAGTCATGAAGTCGAGTGCATCGGCCAGCGTCATCGGTCCGGCGGCCGGATGTTTGTAGAGACACGTGTCGAGGAGGGATACGGGAACCGAGTCGAGCAGAGCACCAAGGTCACCGCGGACTCGCGCCCAGCGGGCGAGAAGGTCGGCAGGCTCGTGGTGATCGGCGACATGCGCCACGATCTCCGGCGCACGAAAGCGAATCGGGACACCCATTACGAGTGTGACGAGCCTGCCTTTGAATCGCTCCTTGAGCCCGGCAGGGCGGAGTCTCGACGGATCGGAGAGCTTCTTGCCGATGTATTCGAGCGTGCGCTCCTCGGCGAGCACGATGTGGCCGATGGCCTGCGCGGCCGACCAACTGCCAGGTGACGGCCGCATGTTGAGCGCGTCGGATTCGAGGCCGTCGATCCTCGCCTCGATGCCGCGCCGGACTCCTTCCAGTCGATCGAACTTCTTGCCGATTCGCTCGTTCATTTCGCCTCTCGCGCCGCAGTTGGACCTGTCGTATTCTGCACGCGGAATTTAGCCCGCGCCACAATGCACACGAAAAGCGATCCGTCCGTCTCCCCTTACCTCGAAATTCCGCGCGACGAGTGGGCCGAGCTCCGCGCGAATACGCCGCTCACGCTGACTGAAGATGATCTCGCTCGCCTCCGCGGAATCAACGAATCGATTTCACTCGACGAGGTCGCGCAGATCCACTTACCGCTGTCACGACTCCTCAATCTGCACATCTCCGCAACGCAGGATCTGCACAAGGTAACCTCGGCGTTTCTTGGAAGGCTATCGGGTCGGACGCCTTACGTCATTGGAATCGCGGGAAGCGTGTCCGCAGGCAAGAGCACGATCTCCCGCATCCTTCAGGCGCTTCTCTCGCGATGGCCGCAACATCCGAAGGTCTCGCTCGTGACAACTGACGGATTCCTCATGCCGAACGCGGAGCTCGAGAAGCGCGGCATCATGCAGCGCAAAGGCTTTCCGGAGAGCTACGATGTGGCGCGGCTCGTGCAGTTCGTCTCCGACGTGAAGTCGGGGCGCTCGCCGGTGTCCGCTCCGGTCTACTCTCACCTCACCTACGACATCGTCCCGCGCGAGGAACAGGTCGTCGACTCTCCCGACATTCTGATCGTCGAGGGGTTGAACGTCCTGCAGACGGGCGCCGGCAAGTCGGCGTTCGTTTCAGACTTCTTCGATTTTTCGATCTACGTGGATGCGCGTGAGGAGGACCTGATTGAATGGTTCCTCAGCCGCTTTGCGAAGCTGCGAGAGACGGCGTTTCTCGACCCCCGTTCCTACTTTCATAGGTTTGCCGAGATGCCTGAGGCGGAAGCGCTCGCGATCGCACGCAAGGTGTGGGAAACGATCAATTTCGTGAATCTGCGCGAGAACATCGAACCGACGCGCGAGCGCGCGCAGTTGATCCTCGAGAAAGGGCCTAACCACCTCGTCCAGAGAATCCGACTGAGGAAGATGTAAGGAAACGCGAAGCGCGGAATGCGAAGCGGTCTCGCCGCACTGAATGACGACGGAGGGCCTGCGCTGGAGGAGTTTCACGCTGGTGCCGGGGACGACACCCAGGGTTGCGAGACGGTTGAGCCGCGCCGCGGTCTTCGGCGCGATGAAAACGATCGGCGCCGCCGCCCCGATCTGAAGGTCGACGAGGCGCGCGATCAACGGCTCGACCCGCTTCTCGAAAATGCTGCAGCACTTTCCACGAGGGATCGGCTTTCCGTGCGGACACTTTGGTGGATGCCCGAGAAAGGTGCAGACGCGATCGACGACCCGCTCCGTGAGCGTGTGCTCGAACTCGCATGCTGACTCCTCAGCTTCCGCAAGATCCGATCCCATCACCTCGGTGAAGAGCACCTCGGCGAGCCGATGACGCCGCACGATCGCCCGAGCGCGCTCCTCGCCCGACGGGAGCAGGGAAAGCGCGGGCAGGAGCGTGACCTGGCCAGCGTGAACGAGCTCGTCAATCGTCTTGCGCCGCTCCGCCGGCTCGAGACTCATCTTCATCTCGTCAGCCGAATGCAGCGTCTTGCCCGCCTCGCGGTAGTACCAGAGGGTTTCGAGAACTTCGTCTACGGCTGGGTGGATCAGCATGTCAGTTCAGTCCTGGAGAGGAGGATGTGGCGCATTCTCGCCCGGCGTACGAAGCCCGAAGATCTTGCGGAGCAGGCCAGCGAGGGAGCCTTCCTCCACGAACTCGTAGGCGCAACGAGGACAGCGCACTTTCGCGCATCCCGACGACATCCCGCACGACGCGTGGCAGCCCGCGCCATGGAACGCATGACTGCAAAGGGGACATACGTAGTCGCGATCGTGCACGTCGGGCATGCGTCAACCTCCGAGGTTCAGGCGAAGCGCGATGAGAATCGAGTTCATCGCCCAGCCAATACCGAACGAGTACACGACGATGAATCCGGCCATCCCGAGCCCGACCTTGATTCCGCGCTCCTTGACGATCATCAGGAAATTGGCGACGCATGGGATGAAGAGCGTGATGACCGTGAGCGACACGACAGTCTGGATCGGGTTCAGCAGCCCGTCGCGCTGCATCATGAAGAGCCCTGCAGCACCGTAGTCGCGCCGGAGGAATCCGATGATGAATGAATTCGCCGCTTCCGCCGGCAGGCCGAGCGCGCCAACAACGAGTGGCGAGAGCCAATGCTGGAGCGTCACCAACACTCCGGTGAGGTCGAGCAGATAAAGCACGAGCGTGCCGACGACGAAAAGAGGCACCGCTTCACGCAGATACCACTCGGTGCGTGCAGCAACTTTGATCAGGATGTTCGATACTTTCGGCGCGCGAATCGGAGGCACTTCGAGGACGAAGTCGGACGCCGCCCCTTTCACGACTTTCGACGAGAGCCAGCCGACGATGAAGATCGTTCCTCCAATCGTCCCGAGCCAGATCGCGACGGCGAGCAGGCTCAGCGGGCCGAGCATCGCCATGATCACCCCGAGTTGTGCGGAGCAGGGCACGCCGAGCGCGAGCAGTAGCGTCACGATGACCGCTTCTTTCCGGGTCTCGAGAACGCGCGTGGTGAGCGTCGCCATCGTGTCGCAGCCGAGACCGAGCACCATCGGCAGCACGGCCTTGCCATTGAGCCCCATGCGCCTGAATACCCGGTTGAGCATCACCGCGAGCCGCGGCAGGTAGCCCGAGTCCTCGAGCATCCCAAAAAACACGAAGAAGGTCGCGACGACCGGGAGCACGATCGCGATCGCGTAGGTAATCGCCATCGTGATCACGCCGTACGGGCCGACGAGCAGGTCGTGAATGAATTTCGCGACGATGCCGAGGCCGGTTGCGACACCCGTGAGCTCGTAGGCCGACGACAGAACTCCCTCTTCGACGATGTGCGTATGCGGGAATGGCGTGACGAAATCGAATGCCTTGATTGCCCAGGGATTGATGTAGGCGTTGAAGATCGTGTTCTCGACGAAGTCGACGAGCGTACCAGCGCCGAGGTCGCCGACGAACCAGTAGGCGAAGGCGAGCACGGCGAAGAGGAACGGCACACCCCAGAGCGGGTGCATCGTCATCGCGCCGAGCCACGATCGTATTCCGCTCAGCTTCACGGCGCTCCGGGAGTAGACCTGCCCGACGATCTGGTCGACGACGAGCAGCCGGTCGCGGTTGATCGCGTAGGCGAGCGGATCGGATACGTGGGTCTGCACTTCGTCGCGGATCTGCTCGAGCTGCGCGATCTCCGTCTCGCCGAGATGTTTGCGCAGAAAGCCGGAGATCGTCGCGTCACCCGAGAGAACCGCGATTGCGATTCCGCGGGGTGCGACGCCTGTCTCGGGAAGAAGCTTGCAGATTCTGTCGATGCCCCGCTCGATCGGCAGGGCGAAGTTAGCCGTGAAGCTCGAGAGCTTCGGGCGGATCGCCGCATTGCGCAGCGCATCGAGGTTCCAGCGCCGGAGCGCCGAAGTCGCGACGACGTTGATGCCGAGCAACCGAGACAGCGCGTCGGCATCGACGTGAACACCCTGATCGCTCGCCTCGTCGCTCATGTTCAGGCAGAGCGTGAATGGCAGGCCGTACTCGCCAATCTGGAGGCTTAGAAGCAGTACACGGCGGAGGCTCTTGAGGTCTCCAACCTGCACGATGTCGGCACCGGGCGAGTCGAGCAGAATATCGCGGGCGACGCGCTCATCCTCCGACTGCGGCACGAGGCCGTTCGTTCCGGGCGTGTCGATGACGTCGCGCGCATGGCCGTCGAGCGTTGCGCCGGCCGTCGTGATCTCGACCGTCGTCCCGGGGTAATTCGCTACTGTGACGTAGCGACCGGTCATCGCGCCGAAGAGGACCGATTTCCCGACGTTCGGGTTGCCAATGAGGATCAGCCTCCGCGTGCTCGATCCCGTTTCTTTTGCCAGTGGTTCTGCCGTCATGGTGTTCTGAGAATAATTCTCATCTCCGGAACGCAGAATACCCCCGTTCACTTCCCGTCGCTATGACGAACGTCACGTCCCGTTACAGCTTCGGATTACATGGACGAGCCGGAATGGCAGTCGATGCAGCTCATATCCTGCATGTCGCCGAGGTCGACCGGATGGGTGAAGACGCTGTCGGGCGTCTCGACCATGAGTCGTCCCCCTTCCTGCTGTGCGAGCACGTTGTGGCAAAGATTGCAGTCCTTGCTGAGGACTCTGCCGTCCTTCGCGACGTGCTGATTGTCGTGACAGCGGAAGCACCCGGCCGAGTAGAGATGGCCCAGGTTGCTTGGGTGCACCTTCCAGTTGACTTTCATCTCGGGAAAGATCGTCTGCGTGAAGATCGCCTGCGTCGCCTTGACCGCCTGGTCGATCTTTCCTCGGTCAGTTTGCATCAGGTCGGGGTAGTTCTCGCTGTAGTACTTCTCGAGTTTCTGCTTGATCGCCGCGAGCGCCTCCGGCGTGGTCTTGTACTCGTCATCGAGGACGTCAACCGCCTGTGCCTTGATGTACGGAATCGTCCGATCGATCGCGTTTGAAAGCAGTGCCTTGTCGACCGATTCATCGGGCGACCAGTAGATGTGCGTCGGCCGGTTGTGGCAGCCGACGCAGTCCATCTTTTTCGATTTCGCCGCCGCGACTTGTTCCGGCGTCATCGCGGCGTCACCTTGCAGGTAGTACTCGGTGACCTTTCCCGTCTTCTTCGATCGCACCTTCACGTACGGGATCACCTGATGCTGCCGGTCGGCCGGAACATACGTGATCTCGTTATCGATGTTCATGTGAAAGTGGATACCACCCGATTTCGAACCGGTCGCGCGTCCGCCGCCGACCTTGATGAGGAGCTGAGTCTCTCGCGGCGTATTCGTCTCGTCGTAGCCGAAATGGTTGAAGACCTTGAGCTGCGCACCCCAGAACTTCTCAGGCCAGTGGCAGCTCTCGCACGTCTCCTGCGCGGGGCGGAGGTTCTCGACCGGCGACAGTACCGGGCGCGGGTAGATGTTGCGCGCGGTCGCGTAGAGCTGGTAGGCACCCGACAGTTTCGACCTGACGTACCAGCTCGCCCCTTCGCCGACGTGGCACCCGACGCAGCCGACTTTGGCGTGCGGAGATGCTTTGTATGCGGTGTACTCGGGATGCATGATCTCGTGGCAGAGCGTACCGCAGAAGGCGTCTGATTCGGTGTAGTGGAATGCTTTGTAGCTACCGAGGATGCTGATCGAGAAAAAGATCACACTGAACCCGACGGTCAGGAGGAAGTTCCTGAGGTGGCGCCGGTTGTTGAAGTCGATCACCGGATACCACGCCATGTCGAACTCGGGTGTTCGCTTCCGGCGCCTCCGTTCCCGGATCATCCCAGCGACGAACAGGAGGAGCCCGAAAACGAGGAATCCCGGAACCACCGCATACGCCATGATTCCGACGTATGGATTCTCGTGGTCGCTGGTCATCTCGACCATCACGAGGAACGCGATATTCAGTGCCGCGATTAGCGCAATCAGTACGCCGATCCCGCTGATCACATTCCTGTAGTAGGGAACCCTCTTCCCGGTCGTTTCAGACATGCTTCTCTCCTCCGGCGCGAATCCTCACACGACAGGCAAACAATTCGAGGTGAGGTACATCACGTCACTCGCACCAGTGTTCCGGTTACAGAAACGCCGGGATCGCTTCCGCGACCCCGGCGTTCAATCATAACAACGAATTACGCCTCGGCGTCTTCAGGCTCGCACGACTCTTCGTCGTTCTCTTCTTGAGGATATTCGCGCTCGAGTGACCTGCCCGGCACTTCACGCCCCGTCAGGAAGGCGGTGTCGAGCGGATAGACCAGCGGATCGAGGAAGACGAAGTAGAAGTGCCACACGAGGATCGCGAGCGTCGCGAGTATCGCCTCGTAGAAATGGATGACGGTGGAAAGGTCGCTCACCCACTTCGGGAAATTCGACAACGTCCAGTTGTTGAACCAGAGCATGAAGCCGGTTAGGGCCATTACGATGGTTCCCCACACCAGCGCCAGATACTCCATCTTCTCGACGTAACTGAGCGGAGGCGACTTCGGCATGTCGGCGCGCTTTCCGAAATACCAGCGGAACTTCTCCTTCACCTCGTGCACATCGTGAAGCGACGGGAGCATCCCCATGATGATCGCCCTCGCCTTGCGATCGACGATCACATGCGCGAAATGGAACGCGAAGGCAAGCAGCATCGCGACGGCTGCTCCCCGATGGAGCCATCCGCGAAGCGCGACCTTTTCCTCGAGGCCGAGTAGCGGCGCAGCCCACCACGATTCGGGGTACTTGAGCGCAAAGCCGGTGATCACGAGCGTGATGAAGCTGAGCGCAAGCACGCCGTGCGCGATGCGGAACGGCAACATGAGGCGCACCGGGCGGTCCCTTACCTGAACCACCGGGCGCGGAATCGGCCAGAGCGCCTTCCGCCGCAGGTCGAGGAAGTTGTGGAGAAGCATTCCGACGATCGTCATCCAGATCAGCCAGATGTAGGCCACGCGGACCCAGTAGACGACGGGGTGCGCCCCGGCCTTGTCCTGGGGGAGCGTATGAACCGGACCAAGCGCGTACTTGTCACCCGCTCCGGGGTGGCATGAACCGCACGTCTTTGCGAGATTTTCTTTATGTACGTGCGAACGCTTGTCGCTCGAAGGCAGAATGTCGTGAACGCCGTGGCACGATGCGCAGTTCGCAACGGTCTGCGATCCGGAACGCGAAGCGAGGCCGTGGAAACTGTCCTCGTAAGCCGCGACGTTCTCACCGTCCAGACCGAACTTTTCCGACAGGCGCAGGTCGCCGTGGCAACGGCCGCACGTCAACTTCGGGACGTTGCTCGCATAGACCGGCGAGTCAGGGCGTGCCGGTTCGATAATCTTGTGCTCGCCGTGGCAGTCGGTGCAGACGGGCGATTCCCGCTTTCCAGCCGCAGATGCGACACCGTGAACGCTCGCCTGGTATTGCGTGGCTATCTCGGCGTGGCAAGTCCCGCATGTTTCGGGAACGCGCTGATGGTTGACCTGCGAAGCGGGATCGGCTCCGGGCAGGATGCCGTGGCTGCCGTGACAATCCGTGCATGTGGCGGCGTGCTCTCCCTTCGCAACCGCACGCGCATGAACGCTCGCCTGGTATGCGGCGAGCGGCTGCACCAGCTTGATGCCTCCGCGAACCGCGAGGTCGGGATTCGCGTGGCACGCGCCGCACGTCGCCGGCATTTTCTTCGGATGAGTCGGCGACGATTCGTCGCTCGACGACTTCACCTCGTGGAGATTGCCGTGACACATCGCGCAGTTGATCTTCGGCGCGCCCGGCGTGTTCTTCGCCTTCGCGTGCACGCTCGTCGCGAACGCTGTGACCGCATCCTCGTGGCACTCAGCGCATGGCTTCCAGGGATCGCTCGCCTTATGAGGAAACTCGTCGTGGCCGGCGTGGCATGACGCACAGCCGATCCCCGCCTGGCCATGAAGCGAAGCGCCCCATGTATCGCCGTCGATCTGATGCTGCTTCTCGACCGCGTCGGCCGCAGCCGCATGGCATTCGAGGCAGGGATCCTGATCCTCCGCTTCCGTGGCCGCCGCACCCTGCGCGGCCGCGAACGGAGCGGCGAGCAGCGCGAGCAGCACGGCGACCGACCCGATCAGCAGCGCGTGCTTCACGTTCTGGTTAGGTTGCATGGCCCATCCATCCTTGCGCCTACTTGTAGGCGAACACCATCGCGTAGATGATCAACCCGATCACCGAGAGACCGAGGAAGAGCGCCGCGAATCCGAAGATGCGGAACAGCTTCTCGAGTCGAGGCGATGCCGGTCCGACGAGCCGCTCATCCAGCTTGCCGGTCTGCTCCATCAGCTCGTACTCGCCCGGTTTGTCGAACTTGAATTCGTCGAGCGGAACCCGGCCGGTGAAGATGACCGGATCCATCGGGAACTTGTCTGGCCGGAAGTGCGTGTTGAAGAAGTGAATCGTGAAGATGAACGCAACGGCGAGAAGAGCTTCGTCGCTGTGTACGATCGTCGCCACGTTGATCGACCATCCCGGCACGAGACGCGTGAGCGCCTCGGGGAACCAGAGGACGATTCCGGTCGAGCCGATCACCATCACTCCCCAGAACACCGCAAAGTAGTCGAACTTCTCCCAGTAGGTGTAGCGACCATACTTCGGTCGCTCTCCCCTTCCGAAGAACCACTTGATCGATCCGGTGAAATCCTGGAGGTCACGCAGCGTGAACATCAGCGTGTTTGGGCCCGTGACCAGATCGATCCAACGCCATCCTTCGGCATTCTTGCGCCTGATGAGATAGACGAGGTGGATGACGAAGATGGTCAGCAGGGCGACACCGGCGATTCGATGGATGATTCCCATCGAGTGCGCACCGCCGAGCAGCTTCGACAGCAACTGCGCCCATCCCGTGTACGAGAACTTCAGCGCCATGCCCGTAATCGCGAGCGTGAAGAAGGCGAGCAACATCACGAAGTGCTGCATCCGCTGGAACTTCGAGAAGCGCGAATAGAAGACCTCGCCCTCTTCTGCTTCACGATGAACCCGCCAATGCTCCCTCGTCCGCCAGAGCCGGAATAGCCAGAGGAGCGTGTGGACGAAGAAGAAGACGAGCGTACCGACGAGCAGCATCACCATGAAGCGGAACGACCAGTAGAGCCAGGGATACTTGTCCTGGTCATGGTGAGTCGCGTGCGTCAGGTAGCCCGCGAATTGGCGATGCGAGCCTTCGTGGCACTGACCACAGGTCTTGACAACGTTTGCATGGGAGAGCGACGACTTCGGATCGTCGACCGGAAGAATGTTGTGCTTCCCGTGGCAATCGGAGCACTTCGCGGCACCCTCAGAGCCCAGTTTCGAGACCTTTCCGTGGAAGGTCTCGAAGAATGTCTCCGCCTCCTCCTGGTGACACTTGCCGCATTGATCCATCATCTGGCCGCGGAAGCCGGTGACCCCGGTGCGTGAGATCTGGTGCGAGGTATGGCAGTCGTTGCACGTCGGAAGCTTGCGTCCCGGCTTGGGCTTCGCGGTCGCATGAATGCTCGTCGCGAAGGTCTCTTCGATTCCGTTGTGGCAGGTTCCGCATGTCTTTGCGAGATGCGCAGGGTTGACCGATGAATTCGGATCCGACGGTGGAAGCTCCATGTGCGAGGAGTGGCAGTTGACGCACGTCGCCGAAACGACGAGCCCCGCCTTCGTCAGCCCTTCGCCGTGGATCGAGTCGGCATAGCTCTGAACGATGTCGGGAACCTCGCTCTTGATGCGAATCGCGGCCTGCTCTCCGCTGCGGTGACAGCGTGCGCAGAGCGCCGGAACGTTGCGGGCGAATGTGGGCGACGTCGGCGTCCTCTTGCTCTGCGTGGCGTGGTTGTCGTGGCAGTCGAGACAACCGGGCGCATCGGTGTCGCCTTTCGCCGCGAGCTTCCCATGCGTACTCTTCTTCCACTGGTCGCTCTGCGCCGCGTGGCAGACCGAGCAGTCAGGTTTGTTCTTGATCGCGTCGCACGGACGGGTGTGAGACGGTTGGACCTCGCTGTGGCACTGGGCACACGCCGTCTTCGCGTGCGTCGATGTCGCGTATTTCTCCGGGTCGACGAAGATGGAGTACTTCTGACCGTCGCGGACCATCGTCGCGCCCGGTTTCGCGTGGCAGGCGAAGCAGTCCTTGTTCGACATACCCGCGTCGTAGAAGACGCGCCGCGCCTTGTGAGGCTCGTGGCAGTCGACGCACGCCGGAATCATGTGTGGCTGCTTTTCCCAGAGCTGCCCGTCGACGACCTTTCTGTGTACGTCTTCGATCCGGGCATGGCACTGCTGACAGGTCTTCGCGATGTTCCGTCGAGCAATGCTCGACTTCTGATCGGTGTGAGGCAGGATCTCATGCGATGTGTGGCACGAAGTACATACCGCCGTGACTGTCAGCCCCTTCTGGTAGAGCCCCTGTCCATGGATCGAGTCAACGTAGTTCTCGAGAATCTGGTGCTGCGGGATGTCGCGCATCTGCGACACGGGCGAGCCCTCGCGATGGCATCCGCCACAAAGCAGCGGCACGTTCATCACGTTGGTCCTTGCGTTCGGATCCTTGTGCGAAAGGATCGTGTGGGAGCCATGACAGTACTTGCACGTCGGCGCAAGCTTGTCGCCCCGCGCGGCCGCCCGGCCGTGAAGACTGCGGTGCTGCGCGTCACTTACCTGCTTGTGACACGTCTCGCAGTTGATGTTGCTCACGACCGACGGACGTTTGATCTCGTGATTGCCGTGGCAGTCGGCACACGCAACGGCGGCCTTACCAGCTGACGCGGCGTGCACTCCCTTGATCGATGCGTCGTGGCAACCTGAGCAATCGACCTTCTCCACCTTCTCGTGCGGGTAATCGCTGATGCTCGAGTGGCAGTCCGTGCAGTCCATCGGCCCGTGCACGGAACCCTTGAACTTGTCAGGATCAACATGAACACTGACGGCCTTCCCACCGACATCCTTTGTGAGTGACGAGTCGGAATGGCAATCAAGGCAATCGGAGCTCGTCATCTGAGCCGCTGCAGCGCCCCAAAGCGATAACCACGCCGCGGCTGCCAGGCTGGCTGTAAAACGCATGAAACCTCCTCGGGTCAGGGAACTACCTCTCCACCGTCGCAGACGCTAGCATCAGGCAACCCGACCCACGATGCGCCGCGTCAACCCGCCCCGTGACCTTTGTCACCGAGGGATTCAGGCGAGCCGGAACGCGAGGGCGATCCAGATCACGGCGATCGTTCCCCAACGCACTTCAGAGAAACCGACCGACCGCGCACCGAACCTGCGCCGGAGGGAGGAGAGCCCGGCCCAGCAGCGAAGCAGAAGCAACGCGTACAGCAGGGGGACCCAGACCGGGACCAGCCCGATTCTCGCGATCCAGAGCACGATCGCAACGGCGACCGCATGGACAGCAAGTGGAACGTATCGATTCGGATCACGCCCATGCTCGAGCCGGAGACGCGAGCGGACGTAAAGCACGGAGGGGAAGGCACGCAGGGCCAGGAGAGCCGACAGCGCAAGGGCACTCGTGCGCGGCCAGCCACCGAGCATCGCAATGCTCGCCGCGACCGAGGCGAGCGCAACGGGTGCCACGAGCTCGGGAACGAGATCGCGACTCCTTCCGCGCGCGTCAAACCAAAGGAGCAGCGCGACCAGCGGCGAAGCATAGAGAAGAGGAGCTCCGGCATCGAGAGCGCCTCTGAACGCTAGAACGGCTCCCGCAGCTCCGATTACGCCATAGACGACGGCAATCGCGATCGCGACGCGTGTGCGAGGGATGGCGCGGCTGGCCACGACGTCGGACCACCAGACTTTGAGCGGTTGGCGAAGGAGAAATCCGGCGATCGCCGCGAGCGAGAGCGCGAGGCCTCGGCCGCTCCACGCCAGAATGAGGCCGAGCAAGATCGGCTCGAGGAGAAACCCCCAGCCGCCGTGCTCCATCGGAAGGGCGATCGGGCGTAGCCTCACTCCACTCACTGCGAGTCGGTTACTCATGCTCCCGACGAAGGAACGACTCGGGGCCCCTGGCCACGATTCTCCGCATCGATGCACTTCAGGACTTCGTAGCAACGACCGATGTCGAGGCTCAGGATCTTCACGATCTCGAGGTGCGCCTCGCCATTCGTGCGGATGAGCTCGAGGAGCGCCTCGCGCGGCACGAACTGCAGCTCCGCGTCTTCGACCACGTCGGCGCGGCAATCAAGCGGCCTCCCGGTAATCACCGAGCTCAGCCCCAGCACCTCGCCTTCCGACGCCGAGCAGACCTGCCGGGTGCGCCCTGCGCGATTCGCGACGGTCATCTCGACCCGTCCTCCGCGGATGAAGTAAACACCAAGGGGCTGGTCTCCCTCTTGGAAGAGGTTCGAGCCAGTCGAACGCTGCTCGAAAACACTGATGGCCTGCAGCATCTCCGAAGCTCTGATCACGCAGGCGTTGGCGCCGCCACTGCTCCGATCGCAATATCGCACGACGCGCATTTAGCCATCTCGACGCCGCGCACATGTGTGACGAGTGATACCAAAACGAGTGACTATGTTTCTGTAACGAGGCGGATCTGCGAGGGTCTTCTACGCAGGAAGCCCGACGGGGCGCCTCGGTACGATCTCCACGGTTCCGAGGCTCGTTCCCGGAAATCGGATCGCGACCGGCCGATTCGCGCCACCCCGGCGTCTCCGCGCATCGTGCATAATCGCCGCCGATGGAAACGCTCGAACCAAGCGCACAGCGCGCGAAAAGCCGCCTCCGCTCCGCCGCCGTGATGTTCTACCTGATGGCAGTCGTCAAACTGCTCGCGCTCTTCACCGCGATGCGCCCTCCCGTCGGTGGCGACGCGCCGCCGCTTCCTCCGCAGTCCCAAACCGCGATCTTCGCCTGGTACACAGCGACGGTCGTCGTCTGCAGCGCGATCGGTTTCGCCCTCGAGCGACGAATGCGCGGGTCCCGCCCTGCGGCACTCGTCGTCGGAGGGCTTCACGCCCTTGCCTTGCCACTCGTGATCTTCGGCGTGCTCGGGATCATGTCGCTCATCACGGGCATCCTGGGCGTGATGGCTGTCGGATCAATCGCGGTTGCCTCCGCGCTCGAGAAGCTCGATGAAAGGGCTGAGTAGTGGCCTGTATCGGAGGAATTGGTATCGCCGCTGGTGGTGCTTGCCGGGGAAGATCAAGGAACAAGGAGGAGGCGATGCGGTGGCATCGTCGACGACGAGAGACGCCGGGATTCCCCGGCAACCACCACCAGCCCTTTGGGTTGCGGGCGGCGCATGGCCATCTGCTTCACCGTCGCTCCTCGACGATGTCCCAGCATCGCCTACGTCGCGCCGGCTCGCATCTGGCCGCGCGGCGTCCGCAACGGCGGTACCACTTCCTCCAATACAGGCCACAAGAACATCGGATTCGCCATCCCCACTCGAAGTCACTGACGCCGCTTCGTCCTCGCTGTTGGTTCCGCACTCCAGGGGTCTTCGGGCCATGGATGCTTCGGATAACGAGCCCTCAGCTCTCGTCGGACCTCCGGATAGGTGTTCTGCCAGAAGCTGCGGAGATCGCGCGTCGTCTGCACGGGCCGTCCCGCAGGCGACAAGAGCGAGAAGGTGACCGGAATTCGCGAAACTCCGAGGCGCGGCGTCTCACCCAGGCCGAACAACTCCTGCAGCTTCACGGCAGCGACGACCTGCCCGTCATCCGTGTAGTCGAGCCTGACTCGCCTGCCGCTCGGCACGGCGAGATCGACGGGCGCGAGGCGTTCGAGCTCGCGGCGTGCGTCCCACGGCACGAGCGCGTCGGCGTCGAGGCGAGGGGCGGCGACCTCTCCTTCGCACGCTGCACGGACCGCCGCATCCCAGTTCAGCTCGACTCCCGCGAAGCGCAGGCGTCGCAGCAGAAGGCTCGTCGCATCATCGGGCCCTTCCGCAATGATCCCGTTCGCGAGCACCTCGCCGGCGACCGACGGATCAGGTTTCACGGAGACCTCGCCGAGCGCGATCGCGTCGTACCAGCGGATCGACGACGCCTTCACGCTGCGCGAGCGCGTATCGTATCGATGCGTCAGCTCGACGCGCGTCGGCACGAGCCACTCTCGCTCGACGATGCTCGCCAGCCTCACAAGCGCCTGGCCCGCGGCCCCGTGATCTGCTCCGCTCACGTCGAGGGCGACGAGGAAGTCGCCGCCGGTGACGCAGCTCTCGCGCGCGAGGGTCGCGCCTCTCCCTGACGCGAGCAAAAGACGCGGCGAACCCGCTTCGCGGCGCATCGCGACGCGATCGGGAAAGCCTGCGAGCAACGCCCGAGAGAGTGTGGCTCCCGGCTTCGCGCCGAGCTCCCGGCGTACGATCGAACTGAGCTCGTCGGCGACACGGCGAACGTGCGCCGGAGCTTCGCGAAACCGATCGACGAGCGTCTGCAAGTCGGACTCGGTCGAACGCTCGGCGCGAGTCGCCCACCGCGTCCCTTCGGAGAGTATCGCGCAGCCGCGAGCGGCGTCCTCCGAGGCTCCTGCCTCGACGAGGATCCGCCCAAGCCGAGGATGTACCGGGAGGCGCTGAAGGAGTCCGCCGATTCTGGTGAGCTTTCCTTGATCGAGTGCGCCGAGTCTCTCGAGCAGGCCCAGCGACGCCTCGACCCGCTCTCGTGCAGGAGCTTCGAACCAGTCGAACGCCCGCGGGTCGTCGCCCCACGCGACGACGTCGAGCAGCGCCGACGCAAGATCGATGCGCGCGATCTCCGGCTCGCGGTGAGGCGGAAGAATGTCGCGAGCGTCCCAGAGCCGGATCGCGCGCCCGGGCGCGACGCGACCCGCCCGCCCTGCGCGTTGCTCAGCGGAATCGCGCGAGATCCGTTCGGTGACGAGGTGATCGATCCCCGATGCGTCGTCGTAGCGCAGAAGGCGGTGAAGTCCGCCGTCGACGACCGTCGTCACCCCCTCGACCGTGAGCGACGTCTCCGCGATGTTCGTGGCGAGAATCACCTTGCGTCGCGACGACGGCGCGAGGGCGGCTTCCTGCGCATCGACGTCGAGGTTGCCATGAAGCTCCACAACGTCGAGCCCCTCAGCTCTCGCACGCAGCGAGTCGCCCGCCTCACGGATCTCACGCGCACCGGGAAGGAAGCAAAGGAGATGACCCGCGCGCTCGTGCTCGGATCGCCTAACGGCCTCCGCGACGGTCACTCCCGGCGCGTACTCGATCTCCACCGGAAATAGACGACCTGGAATCGCGACGATCGGGCAGTCGAAGAGATAGCGACTCACGGCCACCGAGTCGAGCGTCGCCGACATCACGACGATCCGCAAATCGTCGCGCGCAAGGCTCGCCTGCTTCGCCAGCGCGAGTGCGAGATCGGCGTGGATGCTCCGTTCGTGGAACTCGTCGAGCACCACCGTCTCGAATTCGCCAAGGAGCGGATCCGCCTGCAGGCGCGCGGTGAGAATCCCCTCCGTCGCCACGAGGAGCCTCGTCCTCGCGGAGAAGTTCCTCTCGAACCG
Source organism: Acidobacteriota bacterium (assembly GCA_016184115.1). GTDB lineage: Bacteria > Acidobacteriota > Thermoanaerobaculia > Gp7-AA8 > Gp7-AA8 > JACPDH01. Next base: position 19,739 of record JACPDH010000024.1, read on the forward strand.
GATCTGCCAGCCGACCTCCCCTCCCACTGTCCAGCCTCGCTCGCTGGCGATCCGGCGGACGAGTGAGCGAGCCGCGACTCTTCGCGGTTGCAGCACGATCGTCTTCCCCTCCTCCGCGAGGGCCGGCGGAATCCGCGTCGTCTTGCCGGCGCCGGGCGGCGCCGTCACGACGAGATAGCGGCTCGCGCGAAGCAGCGCACGAATACGCGGGACGAAATCGTCAACCGGAAGCTCGATCATCGTCGCCCATTATCGTGGCGTTGGCGTAGAATCGTCGCCGACTGATAAGGAGAACCACGATGAAACGAATCGCCATGGCCCTTGTACTTCTCACTCTCGCGATTCCGGCGCTCGCCCGCGAGCTGAAGGGCATCTCGATGCCCGACCGCATCACCGTCGAAGGAAAACAGGTGGTTCTGAACGGGATGGGACTTCGCACCAAGCTGACGTTCAAAGTCTACGTCGCGGGGCTCTACCTAGAGAACGCGACGCAGAACGCGAACGCGATTCTCAGCTCCGATCAGATCCGTCGCGTCGAGATGGTCATGATGCGCGACCTGGACAAAGGGAAGATCAGCGAAGCGGTCAACTCCGGCTTCGAGAAGAACAGCAAGAGCAAGCTGCCCGAGCTGAAAGCGAGGCTCGATCAGTTCAACGCCGGTCTCACCGATCTGAAGGAAGGCGACAAGCTGGTCATCACATACATCCCCAGCAAGGGAATCAATCTGCAGAGCGGCGCGAAATCGATCGCAATCGAAGGCAAGGACTTCGCCGACGCTCTCTTCGCCGTCTGGCTTGGTCAGTATCCGGTCGACGATGACCTCAAAGACGGAATGCTCGGCCTCTGACGCGAATCGCGCCATACTCGATCCGACACGAAGCCCTCGGGAGACCGAGGGCTTTTCGTTGGGGGACCAGCGGCCCGAAGCGGGCAAGGCCTGTAGCGAAGGCCTCCGGCCCTCGCATCGCCGCGCGAAACGAACGACCCGCGCGAAGCGGGCAAGGCCGGAGGCCTTGCCTACAGGCCTGGGGAGGGGGGCAAGGGCCGGAGCTTCTCTTTTCGTCTCGGGCAACGGGCCAGCGCGCAATTCAGGCTCTCTGCCTCTACGATCGTTAAATCGATGTCCCCCTTCCCTCTCCGTTCCCTCCCCAGGGCCCGGCCGAAGAGAAAACGGAAACCCTGACCAATCCCGCTTGTGACCCGATTCGCTCTGCACGATCGGCGGGCGAGCGGCCGAAGACGCGCGTCACTAGCACGCAGTTCTCACGCTGTTAAGGAAAAAGCCGCCGATCCATGCTATTAGGCTAGCGACGCCTTCCCGAATGATGCAGAGCAGCTTTCGGCATCCTTCGTGTTTCGTCTCTGGCATTCTACGAGCGCAGCCGGATCACGCCAATGATCGTGAGAGTCAGAACGAGGAGCAGGAGACCGAGCGGCGAGACGGCAGGGACGATCAGTGTGCCACCGAACGCTGACGCTGACGCACTGTTGTTGCCAGGCGTCGGGTCGGTGGTCGAGGCCGACACAACGGCCGTGTTCGTGATCGTCGTTCCGGCCGCGACGCCCGCATCCACATGGAAGACGAGTGTGAACTCCGAGGTCGCGCCGGCAGCGAGAGTCGCGATTACGCAGCTCACCGTGCCACCCGCGCCAACCGCAGGATTCGTGCAGTTGAACGCCGGTCCGGAGTTCTGCGTCTCCGAGACGAACGTGGTGCCTGCGGGCGACGTGTCGCTCAGTGTCACGTTCTGCGCGTCGCTCGGGCCGTTGTTCGAAACGGTCACGTTGTAGGTGATGTTGCCGTCGGCGGCGGCCGTCGGAGGACCGGTCTTCGTGACGACGAGGTCCGCTGCGGTGCCCACGGCCGCGGACGTCGGCGCGTCGTTGTTGCCAGGCGTCGGGTCGGTGGTCGGGGACGCAACCGATGCCGTATTCGTGATCGTCACGCCGTCCGCGACGTTCGCATTCACGTGGAAGACGAGCGTGAAGTCCGCCGTGGCGCCGGCGGCGAGAGTTGCGATTGTACAGCTCACGGTACCGCCTGCTCCCACCGGCGGATTCGTGCAGTTGAACGTTGGGCCGGAGGTCTGGGTCTCCGAAACGAAGGTCGTACCTGCGGGGAGCGTGTCGCTCAGTGTCGCGCTCTGCGCGTCGCTCGGCCCGTCGTTCGTGATGGTAACGCTATAGGCGATGTCGTTGCCGGCCGTGATCGTAGCCGGACCGCCCTTCGTGACATTGAGATCGGCATTCGTCGAAACGACAGGACCGTTGTCGGTGCCCGAACCCGCCAGGCACCCAGGCGCCCCGACACAGCTAGCGTTGGCGGTGTTACTCAATGTCGTGGTGGCCGGCGTGCTTGGATTCACGTTTACGACGAGCGTGAACGTCGCCGTCAGCCCCTGACCGGTCTGCGTGGTGGTGGAAGTCACCGTACCCGTGCCGCCGGCCGCGGGAGTGGTGCTGCTCCACCCTCCGGGCGCCGTAAACGACACGAAAGTCGTGTTCGTGGGAACCGTGTCCGTGACAGAGACCGTGTAGGGCACCGCCAAGGCTCCACCCAGCACGACTGAGATCGTGTAGGTCACGTCGTTCCCTGCGATCACAGGGCCGGAATCGCTTTTCGTGACGGTGAGGTTCCCCTGGCCGCGGACTTCCGAAGCTGGGAATAGAACCAAGCACGCGAGAGCAAGAAAGGCCTTGCGCATGACGCTCCCCATACTATTGGAATCGCGAATGACTACTGGACGATACGCTGCAAGCAGGACGGAGTCAATCGCACCAGGATGTTTCCAGATGTTGCGACCCAGGAGCGTGGGGAGCACGCAATCCGCCAGATCCCCGGAGTGTCAGGAGGTAGGGAAATCCCGCTCGACTGCCACTCCATCTGTAGCGGAGGTTCTCGTCCATGGATATGCCCCGCCCGAAGTACGTGTCCTTGCTTCTTGTGAGGATCCAGGCGGGAGACCACGACCGTGAAGGCCATCTCATCCCCGCGCTTTGCACCCCGTCTGGGCGATCATGCGAGGGTCGGCGACCGATTGCAGCCTTCGCGATGATGCCGTCCAGGAAACCGCTACGCCAACGGCCCCGGGGCCCACCGAAGCACGCGACGCTTCCACAACAGAGTTGACCCAGTCAGAGTCGAAATTCGATGTTAGGAGGCATCTTATGTTCAAACGTTGGATCGGTGTTCTAATGTTTCTCGGCGTACTACTATTCATTCCCTCCCCCTTCTCGACGAGCGCCGCTTGCGATAAGCTGAACTTCATCGAATCGCCGGGATACTCCGACCTCGGCGAAATTTACACCTACAAAATGACCCCGTTTGAAAACTGTGGCTTTGTGGGGTTGGACTGTTGTGCATCGAAAACTCAAGCGACGAGCGCCAAGCACGTTCCGATAGGCGCGGGATTTCCTGGTTGGGATCTGCGCCTCGCCTGGCAGCCAGACGGTTGCAGCGCCGGAGCTGACTATGACAAGGCACTCTGGAAGACTGCTTGTAATGTACATGATCTGATGTACGGAACATTGCCACCGGAAAATGTCAGCGCAGACGACTGGCGATACTATTGCGACCGCGCTCTATTGTTCAATGAGATAACAATCTGCCAAGAGCTATGGCCTCGAGGTTCTCCAGGGCTTGGCGGATGCTTCGATAGTGCGAGATCCAGCTACAACATTCTGTATGTCTTGGGTTTTGGCAGGGACGCATTCAACAACGGCCAGAACTTCGCCTCCACGCACTCGGGATTGTATAATCCAAAGCGACTGTCTCTTGACGACTACAACAAGATCAAAAACTACATCGACGAGAAGAACAAGACATTTCCGGTATTCGGTACGGAGGGGGATCCCGGACCTGGCGTCCTTAATCCACACCGGAGATGATCGCTGGCATTAATGGCGAAGCTGGCTGCCATCGCGCGGTCTGCGCATCGCGGTCATGCATCGCGTGATTCCGGGCTGCCCGCGGCGGTTGACGCCGGACTCCACTGGGAGTCCGGCCACAGCCCAATCTCCGCGAGGCCCGAGGCGTCATCCATTGGGCCCCGTGTCAAGTACAACGGGAGTTCTCTGGCAGCGTGGGTGGCATCCGCGGGTACGACGACGTGACAAACCTTGAAGCGTTCGGCGGTGCACCGACGACTCGCCGTCGGCTACAGCAGTCGGATAACCGGATCGGTACGGCGAGTCACCCGGCATCGCCGGGCCGAAGCGAAGCGGAGGAGCGGCCGAAGGCAGCTCGACTCGGCGAAGCGCGGAAGTTTCTCCCTGGTGGCAGGGACGGTGGCTCGGTGGTCGATCCCGGGCCCGTTCGTTTCAGTCGTGTGACCCGGATCGCGTCGAAGTCGATCAGCATCAGTCATCCATCGGGGTCAAGACGAGCACCGCAGCCGGAGCCGCGTTTGTTTCGTCCCCGCCTCGTGAGAGGCACAAGAAACGTGATCGGTGCGAGGGCGTGTCCAGGCGTATGTCTCAGCTCTCGTGGTTCCTCGCGGACATGTCCGCGAGTCCAACCCCAATGTGGTACACGCCGTCGTCGCGGATCGCACAACGAGCCGGAGCCGGTGCGGGTCCAACCAGAGCTTCGAGCTCCGAGTCTCAACCCCATCTCCTGGCTGCCGCACCGGCGCGGCTCAACCGAAGACTCGGGAGGGGTCGAATGTCGCTACTGGCTGCGTCACGTGCCCGCCGGCGCCTGCGAGTTTGTGAGCGAGGGCCTTGCGGGCGGGAACTTTGGTACTCGTCGCGGCCTTGCGCTTGTCGTCGCGGTCATCACGGAGAGAAGCGTGTTCACGGAGATCCTCGCGCACCCGCCAAAGACGGCCGCAAGGAGCGCGACGAAGGGAGCGGGCCCCGGCCCTTCCCGCCCCTCGCCCCCCGGCCGGCGCCCTCTCCCTCCGTCCACTGAACCCTCGGTGTAGGCCTGGAGCAATCACCCGACGGGGCGAAGCCTGTTCGAGTCGACGCATTCTCCAGCATAAGCGCCCCCACGCCGCGCCATCCCGCGAAGCGGGATGGCGCAGCGTACAAAGCTGTGGACCTGACTCCACTCGCGCCCTCTTCTGCAACCCCAACCGCGATTGCACCGCTCGTACCCTTACACACGACGTCAGTTGGCATCGCTCCTGCTTAGCCCTCACTGATATCCCCCTTTGCACCGGAATTTGGCAATCAAATGAGTAGGAGGCCTTCCATGAGACTGTACATTTTTCAA
>JACPDH010000030.1 GCA_016184115.1 Acidobacteriota bacterium
CGCGACCACGCCGCCGTTCTCATCGCGGTCGGCGCAAAGAGCTCCCGCGCCCTCGGTCTCCCGGGCGAGAACGGCCCCGGCGTCCTCGGCGGCGTCGACCTCCTCCGCTCGGTGAATCTCGGCGAGCCGCTCGACCTAGGGGACAAGGTCGTGGTCATCGGCGGTGGCAACGTCGCGTACGACGTCGCGCGCACGGTGCTTCGCCAGATCGCCTACGACGCCGCGCGCACCGCGGCACGCCTCGAGACGACGCACGCCGTCACGCTCGTCTCGCTCGAGACGCTCGAAGAGATGCCGGCCGACACGGTCGAGATCGTCGAAGGAGACGAAGAAGGAATCCGCCGCCTCAACGGCTGGGGTCCGCTCGAAGTCGTCCGCAACGTCGACGGTCGCGTCACCGGCGTGAAGTTCCGCCGTTGTGTCCACGTCTACGATGCGGACCGCCGTTTCGCGCCCGTCTACGACGACAGCGACGTTCAGGTCGTCGAGGCGAACACCGTCCTGATGGCAGTTGGGCAGTCGCCCGACATCTCGTTCCGCGCGAGCGGCGGCGATGACATCGAAGAGATGCGGCCCGGCTGGCCGAAAGTCGACCGCGAGACGCTGATGACGAGCGCTCCGGGCGTATTCGTGGCGGGCGATCTGGCGCACGGCACGCGCCTCATCATCGACGCCGTCGCCTCGGGCAAGGCGGCGGCGCGCTCGATCTACCGGCACCTCACCGGCCGGCCGCTCGACTCTGAGATCACGACCTCGTTCGAGCTTCTCGAGCGCTATCGGCGCGAAGAGGGTTTCGAGCGGATCCGCCGCCAACCCGTTCCGACGATCGAGCCGGAGGAACGGCTTCACCATCCCGACAAGGTCGTCGAGCGCGGATACGACGCTGAGCTCGCGATGCGCGAGGCGTCGCGCTGTCTCGACTGCGGCGTGACGCCGGTGTTCGACGGCACGCGCTGCGTCCTCTGCGGCGGCTGCGCCGACGTCTGCCCGACGCAGACGCTCAAGCTCGTCTCGCTCGACGCGCTGGAGCGGACGGGCGACGTAGACGCGGCGATCATCGGAGCGCTCGGCGAGGGCGCCAACCTCTCCGAGAACTCCGCGATCCTCAAGGACGAGGACCGCTGCATCCGCTGCGCTCTCTGCGTGATGCGCTGCCCGGTCGACGCGATCGGGATGGAGCGCGTCTGCTTCACCGCATCCTGGTCGAACCCGAAAGCCGCCATCCAAACATCGAGGTGACACGATGACGACGATGTCGAAATCTTCAAGACTTGACCCCGAGCCGATGCCCCGCCGCGACTTCCTCGGACTCGCCGCCATGTGGGCGATGGGGGCGTCGGCCGCGTTCGCGCTGCTCGGCATGCTGCGGCTCCCGCGTGCCGCGGTCCTGCCCGCGCCGTCGAAGAAGTTCAAGGTCGCGCTGCCCGAATCGCTCGCGGACGGCGAGCCGTTCGTGCCGGCGGGCCGCTCGGTGGCGCTCTTCAAGGACAAGGAAGGCGTCTACGCGGTGTCGACCGTCTGCACGCACCTCGGATGCATCGTAAAGCAGAGCGCCGATGGCTTCGCCTGCCCTTGCCACGGATCCGAGTTCAACAAGGACGGCACCGTGAAGAAGGGCCCTGCGCCCAAGGCGCTGCCGTGGCTCGCGGTGACGAAGGACGGCGGCGCGTTCGTGGTCGATGAGGGCAAGGTCGTCGATCCGGGAACGAGGCTCGCATGAGCGAAGCCACCACCGAACCAGCGATGGGCCGCTTTCTCGCGAACCTGCGCGAGATCCCGAAAACCTTCCGCGAATCGTTCGTGCGCGGTGGGGCGCCGACGACCGATCGCACGCGCTCGAGCTTCGTCTTCGGAAACGTCTTCCTTCACCTGCACGCTGTACGCACGCACCGATGGAGTCTCCGCTGGTCGACCACGGCGGGGCTCGGGATCGTGTCGGTCGCGGCATTCCTCATCACGCTGATCACCGGCGTGCTGCTGATGTTCTATTACAAGCCGTATCCCGACGCGGCGTACGTCTCGATCAAGGACATCCACTTCGTCGTCCCGACGGGGCGCTTCATCCGCAACATTCACCGCTGGGCGGCGAACGTGATGGTCGTGGCGGTGCTGCTGCACATGGCGCGCGTCTTCTTCACCGGCGCCTACCGGAAACCGCGCGAGTTCAACTGGCTCGTCGGCATGGGGCTTCTCGTCATCACGTTAGGCCTCTCGTTCACCGGCTACCTGCTCCCGTGGGACCAGCTGGCCTACTGGGCGATCACGATCGGCGCGAACATCGCGCAGTCGCCGCAGGAGGTCACCGACGCCCTCAAGATCACGCAGTACTTCGATCCGGGTGGCATGCAGCGGCTGCTGCTGCTCGGCTCGAGCGACGTCGGCGAGGAAGCGCTGATCCGCTTCTTCCTGCTCCACGTGATGATTCTGCCGCTCGCGCTCGTCGCGCTGCTCGGCGTGCACATGTGGCGTGTCCGAAAGGATGGCGGCATCGCGCGGCCCGATGACGCCGACGCGCGCCTCGGGCCGCCGCCCGCCGATACGTATCCCGTATTCACCGAGGCGCCGCAGAAGACGTATCAGATCGCGACGATCGTGAAGGGGAGGACGCCGGCGGTCGGCAAGGGACCGGAGAACACGGTGCCGTCGATGCCGCATCTCTTCTACGCGGAGATGGGCGTCGCCATGCTCACCGTGCTCGTCTGCGTCGCGCTCGCGCTCGTCTCCGACGCGCCGCTCAAGGAGCTCGCGAACCCGAACGTCCCGGAGAATCCGGCGAAGGCTCCCTGGTACTTCCTCGGGCTTCAGGAGCTCGTCGCCTACTCCGCGTTCATGGGCGGGATCGGCATTCCGTCGATCGTGCTGATCGGCCTCGGGCTGATCCCGTACCTCGATCGCGAGAAGGAAGGGACGGGGCTCTGGTTCGGCGGTCCGGGCGGCGTGCCGCTCGTGATCCTATCGACCGTCTACGGCTTCGGCACCGCGCTCGCGCTCGAGGCGTTCGCAATCCGCTTCGGGTGGATACGACAGTGGTGGCCCGACGTGCCACAGCTGGTGATCACGGCGCTCAACCCGGGGACCGTGCTCACCGCGCTCTACGCCGGGTTCTCGATCTGGGCCGTGAAGAAGTGGGGCTCGACGCGAGCCGGTGCGCTCGCACTCTTCACCTGTTTCCTCTGCGGATTCATTCTGCTGACGATCGTCGGCGAGCACTTCCGCGGGCCTAACTGGGTCTTCTACTGGTCGCCGTCGGAATGGCCGGGGCACTGAGATGAAGAAGAACAAACATCTTCTGCTTTGGTCGAGCCTCGGAGTTCTCGCGTTGCTGGTGGTCGCGGCAGTCCAGGAGAATTTCTTCAAGGAATGGCGGCGCCATCAGCTCCGCGCCGCGTCACAGGCCGAGGGGGGCGTCGACATCAAGCTGCGGCAGGTCGTCGTGCCGAGCCTGAACGTGATGGATCGTTGCGTCTCGTGCCACGTCGGCATGGCTCCGGGCGAGCCGGCGGTGGCGGGCGACAAGGTGCTGGCCGCGCACAAGCCGGTGGTCCACGACCCTGCGGAGTTCGGCTGCACGGTCTGTCACGGCGGGCAGGGGCGAGCGACCGACCGAGAGGACGCGCACGGCGAGGAAGGGCATTACTGGCCGGAGCCGATGATCCCGGCGAAGTACGCCGAGGCGGGGTGCGGGACGTGCCACACGCACATCGAGGTGCCCAACTACGAGTTGGTGCGGCGTGGCGAGAAGCTCGTCGAGCGGTACGACTGCCTCGCGTGTCACGCGCTCGACGGGCGCGGCGGAACGCTGAGGCCGCTCGGCGCAGCCGCGGTCACGTCGCCCGACCTCACGTACGTCGGGGTTCGCGGATACGACGCGCAGTGGTACGAGAAGCACATCGCCAGGCGCGCGGCCGCGGCCGACGGCCCCTGGCACGCGTCGTTCGGCGAGATCGCGGAGTCCGATCTAGCCGCGCTCAAGGTGCTGCTCGACTCGCGGGTCGGCACGCCGCGCCTCGTCGAGGCGAAGGCGCTCTTCCACACGTTAGGCTGCCGCGGCTGCCACAAGATCGGCGGCGTCGGCGGCGAGGACGGCCCCGATCTCACGCGCGAAGGCGAGAAGGATCCGGGGCTTGCCGACTTCACGCACGTGCCTGGGCCACGCTCGCTCGAAGGCTGGTTCAAGGAGCACTTCCGCGCGCCGGCAACGGTCGTTCCGGGCTCGAAGATGCCGGAGTTCAGCCTAACCGCGGAGCAGATCGACCTGCTGACGCTCTACATGTTCTCGCTGCGGCGCAGCGATCTGCCGGAAGCCTACTGGCCGAAGGATCGAATCAAGGTCGTGCGCTTCGGCGCGAGCGAGTTCTCGCGCGACGGAGAGACGCTCTACGGCACCTTCTGCGCGTCGTGTCACGGAACCGCGGGGCAGGGAATGCGCTTCGCCGGCATGACCGCGTTCCCCGCGGTCGCATCGGAAGGATTCCTATCGCTCGCGTCGGATCGCTTCATCGCCGAGACGATCAGGAAGGGGCGGCCCGGAAGGCGCATGGCGGGGTGGGGACACGCGAACGGGATGACCGACGAGGAGATCGGACGGGTCGTCGCGCACATTCGCGCGCTGGGCGGCGGCGTCGCGCCGGTCGAGCCCGAGGACGTCGCGCAGAGGCTCGGCGGAAACAAGGCGCGAGGCGCCGCGCTCTACGGCGAGCACTGCTCGGTCTGTCACGGCAAGGCGGGCGAGGGAGGCGAGGGGACGGCGCTCAACAACCGCGTGCTCCTCGCGACGGCAACGGACAAGTACATGGCGGAGACGATCCGGCTCGGGCGGCCCGGAACGTCGATGCCGACGTTTGGAATGGCGTCGACCGTACGGCCGGCGCTCGCACCTGACGAGATCGCGTCGATCGTCGCCCACATCCGAAGCTGGGAGGTAGCTCGATGAAGACACCCGAATTGAACCGGCGACAGTTTCTCGAGGCGCTCAGTGCGGCCGGCTTCGGCGCGTTCGTGCTCTCTGCGCGATCGGGATGGAGCCTCGACTCCGTCACGAATCCGCTCGCGGTCTATCCCGATCGTGGATGGGAGAAGGTCTACCGCGACCTCTGGAAGTACGACTCGAAGTTCTGCTTCACCTGCGCGCCGAACGACACGCACAACTGCATCCTCAACGCGTACGTGCGCTCGGGGGTGATCACGCGCATCGGCCCGTCGATGAAGTACGGCGAGGCCGAAGGTCTGAGCGGCAACAAGGCGACGCATCGCTGGGATCCGCGCGTCTGCCAGAAGGGGCTCGCGCTGACGCGACGCTTCTACGGCGACCGCCGCCTGCGCCACTGCATGGTGCGTGCGGGGTGGAAGAAGTGGGTCGACGCCGGCTTCCCGCGCGACGAGAACGGCAAGCCGCCGATCGAGTACTTCAACCGCGGCCGTGACGAGTGGATCCGGATGACGCACGCCGAGGTGGCGGCGCTCGTCGCGTCGGCGCTGACGAACATCGCGACGACCTACACGGGTGAGGCCGGAAAAAAGAAGCTCGAGGCGCAGCACTACATGCCCGAGATGATCGAGGCGATGGGCGGGGCCGGCACGCAGGCGATGAAGTTTCGCGGCGGCATGCCGCTGTTAGGCATGACGCGCGTCTTCGGCATGTACCGCCTCGCGAACTCGATGGCGCTGCTCGACGCGAAGATCCGCGGGCTCGGGCCCGACAAGGCGGTCGGCGCGCGCGGCTTCGACAACTACTCGTGGCACACCGATCTGCCGCCGGGGCATCCGATGGTCACCGGCCAGCAGACGGTCGAGTTCGACCTTCACGCGGTCGAGCACGCACGCACGGTGGTGATCTGGGGGATGAACTGGATCACGACGAAGATGCCCGACGCGCACTGGCTGACCGAGGCGCGACTCAAGGGGACCCGGGTCGTCGTCATCGCCTGCGAATACTCCGCGACCGCGACGAAGGCCGACGACGCGATCGTGGTGCGTCCTGGCACGACGCCTGCTCTTTCGCTCGGTCTCGCTCACGTCATCTTCAAGGAGAAGCTCTGGGACCGCGACTACGTTGAGCGCTGGACCGACCTGCCTCTGCTCGTTCGGATGGACAACCTCAAGATGCTCCGTGCGGCCGACGTGTTCGGCGGCAACCTCGCGACGCTGTCGAATCAGACGCGCGTGATGGGCAAGGACGACAAGCCGGGGCCGGCAGGCAGCCACACGAACATGCTGATGACCGAGACGCTCCGCAAGGAGTGGGGCGACTTCGTCTGGTGGGACAAGACGGCGAACGCGCCGCGCGCGATTTCGCGCGACCAGGTTGGCGAGAAGTCGCCGGTGAAGGACCCGTTGCTCGACGGCTCCGTCGAAGTGACGCTCGCGAACGGCAAGAAAGTCCGCTGCAGGCCGTCGTTCGACCTGATGCGCGAGTACACCGACCACTTCGACCCGAAGACGATCGAGGAACTGACGTGGGCTCCCGCGAAGGCGGTCGAGGATCTCGCGCGCTGGATCGCGAAGGAGCCCGGGACGACGCTCTTCGGGATCGGCATGGGGCCGAATCAGTTCTTCAACAGCGACAACAAGGATCGAGGGATCTTCCTTCTGGCTTCGCTGACGGGCAACGTCGGGCGCCTAACCGGAAACGTCGGCTCGTACGCGGGCAACTACCGCGTGGCGATGTTCAACGGCGCGCCGTTCTACATCAACGAGAACCCGTTCGACATCGAGCTCGACCCGGCGAAGATGTCGCGCCCGAAGCAGTACTGGAAGGCCGAGTCGGCGCACTACTACAACCACGAGGACCATGCGCTCAAGATCGGCAACAAGATGCACACCGGCAAGACGCACATGCCCTGCCCGACGAAGAGCATGTGGTTCGCCAACGCGAACTCGATCCTCGGGAACGTCAAGTGGCACTACAACACGGTCGTCAACGTGTTGCCGAAGATCGAGATGATCGCCGTCAACGAGTGGTGGTGGTCGACCTCGTGCGAGTGGGCCGACGTCGTCTTCGCGGTCGACTCGTGGGCCGAGCTCAAGCACCCCGACTTCACCGCGAGCGTGACGAACCCGTTCCTCTGTACCTTCCCGCGCACGCCGCTCAAGCGGATCTTCGAGACGATCGGCGACATCGAGGTCTTCGCGACGGTCGGCGAGGCGATGGCGAAGAAGACCGGGGACAAGCGCTTCGCCGACATGTGGAAGTTCGTCCGTGAGGACAAGACTGGGGTCTACATCCAGCGTATCCTCGACAACTCGGCGAACGCGAAGGGCTACAAGATCGAGGATCTCGAGGCGAAGGCGGCGCAGGGCATCCCGGCGATCATGGAGAACCGGACGAACCCGAAGGCGGTCGGCTACGAGCAGGTGACCGACTCGCGCCCCTGGTACACGAAGAGCGGGCGGCTCGAGTTCTACCGCGAAGAGGACGAGTTCATCGAGGCGGGGGAGAACCTGCCGGTTCACCGCGAGCCGATCGACTCGACCTTCTACGAGCCTAACGTCATCGTCGCGCCGAAGATGGAGGCGCTCCGCCCGTTCGGCCCCGAGAAGTACGGGATGAAGCGCGACGACCAGTCGTGCGAGGCGCGGCAGGCGCGCAACGTCGTGAAGACCTGGGCCGAGACGAAGAACTCGCCGCACCCGCTCAAGAAGGACGGCTACAAGTTCGTCTTCCACACCCCGAAATACCGCCACGGCGCGCACACGATGCCGATCGACACCGACATGGTGGCGATCCTCTTCGGCCCGTTCGGCGACGTCTACCGTCACGACAAGCGTTCGCCGTTCGTCGCGGAAGGGTACGTCGACATCAACCCCGAGGATGCGCGCGAGTTAGGCGTGGAGGACGGCGACTACGTCTGGATCGACTCCGACCCGTCGGATCGTCCGTTCCGGGGCTGGCAGAAGAACAAGAAGGACTACGAGTTCGCGCGCCTCATCTGCCGCGCGCGCTACTACCCGGGGACGCCGCGCGGCGTCACGCGCATGTGGTTCAACATGTACGGAGCGACGCCGGGGTCGGTCGAAGGGCGGAAGACGCGCGCCGACGGCCTCGCGAAGAACCCGCGCACGAACTACCAGGCGATGTTCCGTTCCGGCTCGCACCAGTCGGCGACGCGCGGCTGGCTCAAGCCGACCTGGATGACCGACTCGCTCGTCCGCAAGGAGATGTTCGGGCAGGAGATGAAGAAGGGCTTCATGCCCGACGTCCACTGCCCGACAGGCGCGCCGCGCGAGTCGATCGTGAAGATCACGAAGGCGGAGCCGGGCGGGCTCGACGCGAAGGGGCTGTGGCGTCCTGCGGAGCTCGGCCTGCGACCTCGCTACGAGTCGAAGGACATGAAGGCGTACCTGGCGGGATCGTTCGTCGACGGGATGCCGGCAGCGGGAAGCAGGGACATCGAGAAGCTGGACGCGGTCACGATCACGGCCGAAGTCAAGAAGGAGAAATAAGCGATGGCACGCGTAAACAACTGGCAGATCGGCCGCGAGATGTCGTACTGGTACCCGGAGTCGCGTCCGCAGAAGCAATTCGCCGCGATCTTCGACGTCAACAAGTGCATCGCCTGTCAGACCTGCACGCTCGCCTGCAAGACGACGTGGACCTCGGGCAAGGGACAGGAGTACATGCTCTGGAACAACGTCGAGTCGAAGCCGTACGGCTTCTACCCGCTCGCGTGGGACGTGAACATCCTGTCGAAGCTCGGGCCGCAGAGCTGGAAGGATGGCAAGTACGAAGGGCAGACGATCTTCGAATCGGCGCCCGCGGGCGAGCGCGTGCTCGGTTGGCGTCCTGACGAGCTCGACTACGCGCACCCGAATGTGGGTGAGGACGATTGCGCGGGGGCGATGATCGAGAACGGCGCCGCGCTCGCCGTGCCGCACATGTCGTGGTTCTACTATCTGGCGCGCATCTGCAATCACTGCACCTATCCCGCGTGCCTCGCCTCGTGCCCGCGCGGCTCGATCTACAAGCGCCCCGAAGACGGGATCGTGCTCGTCGACCAGGGGCGCTGCCGCGGATATCAGGAGTGCGTCAAGGCCTGCCCCTACAAGAAAGTCTTCTACAACCCGATGACGGGAACCTCGGAGAAGTGCATCGCCTGCTTCCCGAAGATGGAGCAGGGGCTGCAGCCGCAGTGCTTCGTCAACTGCATCGGCAAGATCCGGATGGCGGGCTATATCTCGACGCCCGACAAGGCGAACCCCGAGAACCCGATCGACTATCTCGTCCACATCAAGAAGGTGGCGCTGCCGCTCTTCCCGCAGTTCGGCCTCGAGCCTAACGTGTACTACATCCCGCCGGTGCACGCGCCCGCGAACTACCTCATGCAGATGTTCGGCCCCGGCGCGTGGGACGCGATCAGGACCTACGAATCGGCGAAGGACGACGCCGACCTCGCGGGGCTCATGGGCCTGTTTGGCTGCTCGGAGCAGGTGCTGCCGCGCTGGAAGCGCGTGAACGACTCGGTGATCGGCCTCGACGAGAAAGGCAAGGAGCTCGTCCGCGTCCCGCTTCGCGAGCCGATGCACGTGCGCGCCGCGTTCGACCCGAAGTACGGCGTGCAGCGGACGAACTGCCCCTGAGGAGGATGCGATGAGGCGTTTGATGAATGTGAGACACGATCGGTCCGCGCCGTCCCACCCCGAAGGGGTGGCGGAGAGTAGCCGGTGGCAAGCGGCGAAGCCGCGCCGCCACCGGTCGCGATCGCGAATTGATTCAGCGCCCCGATGGGGCGCCGGAATGACCACGGCCGATGAAGATCCGGCGCCCCTCCGGGGCGCGTCACGGGTGGGTGGCTCTCATCCGGTGGCGGCGCAGCTTCGCTGCTTGCCACCGACCCCGGTGGCGGCGCGGCTTCGCTGCTTGCCACCGGCTACTCTTCGTCGCCCCTCCGGGGCGATGGTGCTCGGGATGCTTCTTATCGTCGGGCTTCTCTCCTCCTGCGCCAAGTCTCCCAAGCCCACCCCCGACGTCGTCGTCGTCGAGCGCCCCGCTCTGACGCTCGACCCGAACGATCGCGCATGGAAGGATCTGCCGGAGCATGTCGCCCCGCTGCTCCTGCAGGACATGGTCGACCCGCGCCTCATGGAGCCGTCGACCGCGGTCGTGCACGTTCAGGCGATGACCGACGGCAAGGAGATCGCGTTCCGGCTCTCGTGGGACGACGCGACGATGAACGACATGCCTGGCCCGGCGAAGTTCACCGATGCCTGCGCGGTACAGCTTCCAAAGAAGGCCGAGCCTGACCTTCCCGCGCCACAGATGGGGGAGACGGGGAGGCTCGTGGAGATCGCGTTCTGGCGCGCGAGCTGGCAGGCGGTCGTCGACGGCCGCGGCGACACGATCAAGGATCTCCAGCCTAACGCATCCGTCGACCACTACCCGTTCGAGGCGCCGTCGCTGCAGCCCGGATCGACGGAGCAACAGGAGATGCAGCAGCGCTACTCGCCTGCGCGTGCGACCGGGAACACGATGGCGGGTCCGCGTGAGCGCCCCGTCGAGTGTCTCGTGGCCGCGGGCCCCGGCACGCTGACGCCCGACCCCGCACTGAAGGCGAATGGCAGCGGCAAGTACGCGAAGGGGAAGTGGGCGGTCGTGATCTCGAGGCCGCTCCCTGAAGTTCTCAGGGCCGCGCCTCGCTCGCAGGCGGCATTCGCGGTGTGGGAAGGGAGCCATCAGGAAGTCGGAGCGCGGAAGATGCGTACCGGCTGGGTTCCGATCGTCAGGGAACAGAGGAAATCATGAGCGAGATCTCGATTTCGGGCGACGTTAGGGAGCTGATCGAAGAATCGGTCGCGTGGCGGATGTTCAGTCTCGCGTTCGAGCGGCCGCGTAATGGTTGGCGCGACCACGTGGATGCGATCGCCCACGACGCGAACGACGACACCGTTCGCGCAATCGCATTGATGGCACAGGAACAGGCCGACGAAGCGCTCTTTCTAGAAGTGTTCGGTCCTGGCGGAGCCGTGTCACCGCGTGAAGTCGCGTATCGCGGCTTCGCCGATCCGGGCCACGTTCTCGCAGAGCTCGAGGCGATCTACCACGCGTTCGCATACGAGCCGGCATCGGAAGAGTGTCCTGACCACGTCTCGGTCGAAGCGGGCTTCGTCGGCTACCTTCGAATGAAGCAGGCGTTTGCGCGGATCGTGGGAGACGAGGAAGCCGAACGACTCTCCGCCGAGGCGAGCGCGATGTTCATCAAAGAACACCTCGGCGCGATCGCCGCCGGCCTCGCGAAACGCTTCGACGACGACGACTCGTTCTACATCGCGAGCGCCGCGAAACTCATGCGCGAAACGATTGGCGACGTCGAGATCCGCGAGGAAGTTGCGCCCCCTGACGACGACGGCGAGATGAGCTGCGCCGGCGGCTGCCCTGTTGGCGAAACCTGACGAACCAGGTCGTCGCCTGGGCGACCGCGCAGACTCCTGGATAGCCGCGATGGCCTGAACATAGGATGAAGAGGTTGAAGTTAGAACGATGAACGATGAAGTTTGAACCCGGAAAAGGGCCCCGGGCGGGGGTTTCAGGGTTCAGCATTCATGGTTCTACGTCCTAACTTCGAGGCTTACGTCCCTGAGTTCAGGCCATTAGGGCTGGGCGAGCCTCACTCCGATCGTCTTCCTGCCTCGGCCCGATGTCCATTTCTCACCGCCGCGTGAGAGATAGGTCACGAAGCGTTGTCTCTCCAATCATGGCGGATGTGGAACGCTTCACGCACCGTGAAGTTGCGTTCCCGATGCAAGGAGGCCAACGTGGAGATCACTCCTGCTGTGGTCCTCTGGCGTACCCGCGGCGCGGAGCATTTCGTCCAGTGCATCGTCGAGGAGACTGGCGAAGCCTGTTTCGAGCTCCGCATCCTCTGCGGCCATGAGCTCCTCCTCGCGGAGTCGTTTCAGGAGACGGCGCCGATGCTCGCGCGTGCCGAAGCGCTTCGCGCACAGTACGCACCGCGCCGCTCCACCGGCCGCGGAGGCGCGAGCACAGGTTAGGGAAAGGCCTCGGCGAAGCACGGGCCGAGCGATCGAGCCCGCAATCGCATGTCGTCACTTCACTCGCTCCCGGAGGTGAACGGTGATCAAGTTCGGCAAAGGAAATCTCCGCATTCCAAAATGGACGCGACCCGTCTACCTCGTCGCGGCGGGCATGTCAGACTTCAGGAAGCGCTATCCGGAGAAGAAGCTCGAGGAGCTTTGCATGATGGCGTTTCGGATGCTCCTCGAGGAGAACGACCTGAAGAAGGAGCCGCTCGAGGTGAAGTCGCTGATCAACTTCGCCTCGTACGGCGAGTTCGCGGATCACTTCCAGGACCAGCTTCTCTGCGAGGCGAAGGTCCACGACTATCTGGGACTCGATCTCTTGCCGAACGTCGGTGTGAAGACGGGCGGCGCGACCGGCGGTTCGGCGATTCTCGTCGGCGCGCAGTCCGTCGCGAGCGGCTATTCCGACTGCACGCTCGTCCTCGGCTGGGAACGGATGGACGAGGTGAGGACGTGGACCGGCAACTACTACATCGCTTCGGCTGCGTGCAAAGACTTCGAGACGCGGCTCGCCCGCAATTACGCAAGCTACTACGCCCCGATGGCGCGCCGCTTCCAGGAGATCTACGGCGTCGACGAGAAGGTCCGCGCTGAGATCGCGGTGCGTAACCGCCGCAACGCCTGCTACTCGCCGTACTCACAACAGCCCGGGAAGCACACGATCGAGGAGGTGCTGTCGGGCGACGTGGTGTCCGACCCGCTGCGCTTCCTCGAGTGCTGCGCGATGAGCGTTGGCTCGGCGGCCGCGCTCCTCTGCTCGGAGGAGGTCGCATATCAGCTCAGCGACAGGCCGGTCAGACTCTACATCGCCGGCGGCTCGCACACGCTTCGCACGGGCGACCGGAGACCGATGGAAATTCCGCTGTTGCCTAACGAGACCGAAGAAAGCTACAGATGGCTGTACGAGGACATGAAGAAGCAGGACGGTCGCTGGCCAGGGTTCGAGAGCTTCGGCGCGACGCGTTTTGCCGCGTACATGGCGTACGGCATGGCCGGCATCAGGGAGCCGATCGAGGATCTCGATCTCGTCGAGACGCACGACGCATTCACGATCTCCGATCTTCAGACGTACGGCGATGTTGGTCTCGCACTCTACGGGCGTGAACAGGAGTTCGTCACCTCGGGCGAGTCGTACCTCGTGAACCCGAAGACGGGCAGGCCGGGGAAGTGCCCGGCGAACCTCTCGGGCGGGCTGCTCGGGACGATGCACGCGGTCGGTGCGACTGGAATTTTCCAGTGTGCCGAGGTCGCGTGGCAGATTCAGGGGAAGTACGACAGGTTCCATGGTGATCCGGCGCTCTGGCGAAGATACGGCAAGGAAAAGCCGACCGACTGGACGAGCATGCAGGTTTCGGATCCGCGCCGCGGGCTCGCGATCTCCCACGCGGGCGTCGGCAGTCACGTGACCTGCGCGGTGCTGGAGAAGGGTTGGTAGGAGGCGAACGATGAGCGACCGCAATGCAGTCGATACGCCGGTACTTCCCAAGATCACGCCGTCGTCGATCGACGTCGTCGGTGACGCCTGGGTCGTCGAGCTTCCGCGCTTCGGCGACGAGGGAACGCACTTTCACACCTACGGCCTGTTGACTCCCTATTTCAAAGGGCTTGCGGAGGGGCGGTTGATGGCGACGCGGTGTGTCTTCGAGAGATGTCCGATCGGCAAGGGGAACGGCGAGCTCTGGCTGCCGCCGCGGGCCGACTGCCCCGACTGTCATCAACCGATGGTCTGGCAGCAGATTCGCGACCCGCACGGCTACGTTTACTCCTATACGCTCGTCGAGCGCGGAGGAGCGGGCCTCGAGATTCCGACGCCTTACTACCAGATCGACGTGAAGATCGCCGGGGTCTGTTCGATCGTGAAGAGTTACCTCGTCGGAGAGATGACGCCGCTCCGGATTGGCGATCGTGTTCGCGCTGCATTCCGCACAGGCAGATCGGCGACGCACACGGCGCTCGATCTCTACTTCGAGCGAGAGTGACGACTGCGTTCGCGCAGACTCCTGCCCCCGCGATAGAGGCACGCCGGGATGACACCGCGTGTGCCTCGGTCTTCGACGGTCGTCAGCCGCCGGCGGGGATTGCGGTTTCACTTCGAGTCGCTCGTCCCTGACCCCTCGCTACCGGGACTGAACACGACTTCTTTGCGGATTGCGGCTTCCGCGATCTCCAATCGTCCAACGCTGACAGGATCGTGACGGCTGTTCGCGTAATGCGACAACACCGTGACAGCCTGCGAGGCTGCTGGCGCTAACTTTTTCTCCGTAGCTGCGTCGGAATGCCTGAACGCCCTCCGGGTCGGAATTCGTGTTGCGATCAGAACGAGGTGAATGATGGTGAGTTGCGCTCGCAGACTGATGTTCGTCTTCCTCGGGTCGAGCGTCCTGCTCGTCTCTCCGTCGGTGTCGGGCGCCGAGGAGCAGGAAAAGAGGCGTCCGTCGTACCGCAGTGTGCGGATTGCCGCGCCACCTCGGCTCGACGGAGACCTCGGCGATCGTGCGTGGCTCGATGCGGCGGAGATCACGGGGTTCACCCAGATCGACCCTGACGAGGGAAAACCTGCGAAGGATCAGACGCGGGTGAAGGTCGTGTACGACGACGACGCGATCTACTTCGGCCTCACGATGGAGGACAGCGGAGCGCCGACGCCGCTGCTCGCGCGTCGCGACAGCGATTTGAACAATGGCGACTATGTCCGGATCAGCATCGACTCGCAGCACGATGGCGTAAACGGCGCCGCTTTCGTCGTGAATGCCTCGAACGTCCAGATGGACATGATTCTCTACAACGACATTTACAGTGACACAAGCTGGGACGCGGTGTGGGAATCGGCGGCGAGGATCGTGCCGGGAGGCTGGGTCGCGGAGCTCCGCATTCCGTACTCGCAGCTGCGGTTCCCTGCGAAGGACGCGCACACGTGGGGCTTTAACGTGAGCCGATGGAATGCCCGCACGTTCGAGAACTCGCGACTCGTCTTTACCCCGAAGAGCGTGAGCGCGTTCGTGTCTCATTTCGCGGAGCTCGACGGGATCGAGGGGATCAGTCCGCGAAAGGGCCTGGAGTTGATGCCGTATGCCATCGCGCGCTCCGACCATCGCTCGCAACTCGACAACCCGCTGCTCGAGTCGTCGGACCAGAATCTCGACGGCGGTCTCGACCTGAAGTACGGACTGACGTCGAGCCTGCGGTTGACGGCAACGATCAACCCTGATTTCGGTCAGGTCGAGGTCGACCCTGCCGTCCTGAATCTCAGCCAGTTCGAGACGTTTTATCCGGAGAAGCGCCCCTTCTTCACGGAAGGCGCGAACATCTTCAACTTTGGGAACGGACCGGCGAACAGCCGCTGGGGCTTCAACATGTGGTTCCCGACGTTTTTCTATTCGCGACGGATCGGGCGCTCACCGCAACGGTTCGTGCCGGCCGAGTTTTCCGACGTTCCCGGGGAGACGACGATTCTCGGAGCGGCGAAAGTGACGGGAAAGGCGGGCGAGAAGTGGACGGTCGGCGTGCTCGACGCGGTGACCGACGAGGAGACTGGCTACTTTGGCACGCTCGTCACGGCGGAGGATGGATCGAAACGGCTCGAGCGGTGGGGGACGGTCGTTGAGCCGATGACGAATTACTACGTCTCGCGGGCCACGAGGGAGTATGGCAAGAGCTCCCGCGTCGGGGCGTTCTTCTCCGCGACGAACCGGGACCTCTCGGGGCCGCTCGAAAGCACGCTCCGGGACGGGGCGTACTTCGGAGGGATCGACGGGCACAGCTTCTTCGACGACAAGAGCTGGCTCCTCGAGTGGCTCGGGGGCGGCTCGCTGGTGGAGGGCTCCGAGGAAGCGATCGCTCTAACGCAGCAGAGTGCGGCACGCTATTACCAGCGTCCCGACGCGGGGCACGTCGAGCTCGATGCGACGCGCACTTCGCTCAGCGGCTGGATGGGTCGTGCGATGCTTGCGAAGCAGGACGGCAAGTGGCGGCCGAATATTCAGGTTCAGGCGCTCTCGCCGGGACTCGAGCTCAATGACGTCGGGTTTCTTCCGCGCGTCGACGCGATCTCGTCGCACGCGCTCATCCAGTACCGCGACACCGACGTCAAGGCGAACCGGCGCATGCTGAATTGGTGGGCCGGCAAGTATCAGAACTGGAACTTCGACGGCGACCTAACTGCGAATGGCGTCGCGTCGGCCTATTACCGCGAGTTTACGAACTACTGGTGGACCGAGGCGTGGGCGGGCGCGCGGCTCGACGTGATCGACGACCAGCGGACGCGGGGAGGCCCGGCGGTCCGAGGGCCTGGCAACCACTACGTCGGCGGCGGATTCGGGAGTGACAGTCGAAAGCCACTCTCGTTCAACGTCTGGGTCGAGCGCTCCAGCGCGAACGATGGTGGCAGCGGCTTCTACACCGGAGGTACGTTCACCTGGCGACCGAGCCCTGCGATTCGATTTCAGATCTCACCCGAGTACAACGACTCGACCAGCGCGACACAATACGTCACGACGCTCCGCGACTCCGGCTACGAGCCGACATACGGCAACAGCTACATCTTTGCGGTTCTCGACCAGAAGCTCCTCGATATCGGAATCCGGACGGAATGGACGGTCAGTTCGAGGCTCTCGTTCCAGCTCTTCGTGCAGCCGTTCATCGCAAGCGGCGACTACGAGGATTTCAAGCAGCTCGTACGGCCGCGAGACGACGAGTACGTCGCGACACAAGAGTCGTTCGATCGCGATTTCAACGTGCGAAGCGTGCGCGGGAGCGCCGTCGTGCGATGGGAGTTCCGTCCCGGCTCTTCGGTCTACGTCGTCTGGAACGAGAACCGAGCCGACGAGGCCCCGGTGGGCGACTTCAAGCCGAGCCGCGATCTTTCCGCGCTCTCCGACGCCCCGTCGCGCGACGTCTTCCTCGTGAAGTTCTCGTACTGGCTTCCGATCTAGCCAGGATCATTCATGAGGGTTTGTCGCGAGGCGCGCACGAATGGTTCGGCGACCTTACGTGAAGGTGGCCCCGACGGATTCCGCGAAGCCGGCGCCGAACGCTCGCGATGGGGTCCACGCTCCCGGGGGGACGGTGCCGGCGATTACCCGCTCGACGCTCGACACGGCGGACTCTGCTGTGAATCGATACCCCTCCGCCGTTCGCATCGTCATCGCAATCGGTTCTGCTCCCGGCTTCGAGACCTGACCCCAGAGGTGCATGCTGGCGCGCGCCCGTACGTCGGCGTCGGGCCCTTGCCTGCGGCCGGCGGCCAGCTGCAGGAGGCGGCGAAGGGGTGTAAATCCGAGGATCGGAAGCAGCGGTCGAAGTCGTCGCAACCGCGCAGTCGCGCGCGGTGACGAGCCGGCGAAGACACGAATGTTCGGAATTCTCGTCGTGTGCCAGGCGGTCGAGACGTCGCCCCAGGGAATCGTCACGGCGTGGTGCGCTCCGCAGTCGAAAGGGATCTCCTTCGCCTGCCACGCCACGGGCACTCGCACGATGCGTCCTTCCGCGCGGATCGCTCCCCCTTCGTGAATTCCTTCGATCATCGTGAGGAGCGTTCCGCGGCTGAGACCTCCGCCCTTCGAGTGGAACGCGAGCTCGAGATCGGTGGCGTCCGGCATTTTCTCGGCGAGCAGTGCCGCGAGGCAGTCCGAGGGGACGACGTCGAAACCGACGCCGGGTACGAGTGCGATGCCGGCCTGCTTCGCGTCGTCGCCGCGACGGATGACCGCTTCGAACACGGCGATCTCTCCCGTGATGTCGAGATAGTGCGTTTTCGAGCGAACGCATGCGTCGACCATCGGTGCGCTGGTGTGAACGAACGGGCCCGCACAATGAACGATGGCGGATACCCCCTCGAGGTTGCCAGCGAGTGCGTCGTTGTCGCCGAGTGAAAACGCCCGCGAAGGAAGTGAGAGCTCGCGAGCGATGCTCTCAATCGACTGAGCCGAACGCGCCGCGAGTATCGGTTTGTGGCCTCGTCGCACTGCTTCTCGCGCCACGAGCTGGCCCGTGTAGCCGTTCGCTCCGTAGATCATCCAATGGCTCATGAGTCGATCATAGGCGAGGAGGGAGCAGTCCGGCGCAGAATCGACCTGCCTTCGCGAGGGCGCGTTGGTATTGCGAGCGCTGCGCGGAGTGAATCCCTCATATAATCGCGGCGTCCGCTCTCGAGTAACGAAGGAGGCTCCTACCTTGATCACTACGCGCGCTGCGATAGTTGCTGTACTGCTTTTCGGCATCACTCCCTTCGCAGTTCCCGCGTTCGCGGAGGAGGCCAAGCCAGCCGACGCGAAGAAGCACGAACCAATTCCAGATCCATTGAAGGTCGTCACGCAGCATCGCCTCAAGGCGGGAGCGACCGACATCGCATACACCGCGACGGCGGAGGAGATCGATCTTCGCGATGGCGAAGGAAAACAGACCGCACGCTTTTTCACGATCTCATACGTGAAGGCTGGCGTCGCGCGCGCCGAAGAGCGGCCCGTTACGTTCGTGTTCAACGGCGGCCCGGGATCGGCGTCGATCTGGCTTCACTTCGGCCTCGTCGGCCCGAAATTGATCGACATCCCGAGCGATGCCTCCGATCCGGGAGCTCCGCCTTACAAGTTGCGCGACAACCCGTGGAGCATTCTGCGCGCAACCGATGTCGTCTTCGTCGATCCCGTCGGGACTGGTTTTAGTCATGCGCTGGGCGAGAAGAAGGACGAGGACTTCTGGGGATACGACGAAGATGCCGACTCGGTCGCCGAATTCATCCGCACGTTCGTCACGATGAAGAATCGTTGGAACTCGCCGAAGTACATCCTCGGCGAAAGCTACGGCGGAATTCGCGGCTCGTTGCTCGTTCCTAGGCTGCAGCAACGGCTGAACATTGGACTCAACGGCGTAATCCTGATCTCGCCGGCTATCAATATGGCGATGCTGCCGTTCGACGTGACGGGTAACGATCTTCCCTACGTCACGCTTCTTCCCGCACAGGCTGCGACGGCTCATTACCACGGCAAACTCCCCGATGGATGGCCGAGCCGCGAGGAGCTCCTCAGGGAAGTTGAGACGTTCGCGGGGGGTGAGTACCTTGCGGCGCTTTTCAAGGGAGACACGATCGATTCGGCGGAGAAGCGGCGGGTGGCCGAGAAGCTTCACCGGTACACCGGGCTTCCCACCGAGTACATCGTGAGGAGCGACCTCAGGATCTACGGCGAGCGCTTCCTCAAGGAGCTGCTGCGCGATCACGGTAGGGCGATCGGCCGGCTCGACTCTCGCTATGTGCAGGACGAGCTGGACAAGGTCGCCGAGATGCCGGAGAGCGACCCGTTCGATGCGAAGACTGGGTCAATCTACGTCGCCACGTTCCAGAGCTATCTTCGAAACGATCTGAAGGTCGACCTCGTCAAGCGCTACATTTCCTCGAGCGAGAAGGCGGGGAAGATCTGGAAACGCCCCGAAGGACGCAACCATGCGTTCGCTGGCTACATCGACGTGACCGGGAGCCTCGCCCAGGGGACGAAAGACAACGAGGCGCTCCGCGTGTTCGCAGCGAGCGGCTACCACGATCTCGCCACGTCTTACTTTGCCACAGAGTACATGCTTCGCCACAGCGGGATCGATCCGAAACGCCTCACGCTGAAGAACTACGAAGGTGGGCACATGATGTACCTCCACCAGCCGTCGCTCGAGGCGCTCTCGAACGACATCGTCGCGTTCATCGACGGGAAGTAGTTCCCGTTAGGGCTCGATCGAATCGGCAGATCGAGATCACGAATCGCTCCAACCGATCGGCAAGCGCTCGGGGACGAGCATTCTCAGTCGGCGACCTATCCAAAGATTCACCTCGGCGTACAGGCATTCCGTTTAGAATGGCGCGCGCCGTTCCGGCCGGGTTCACGGAACAGCCTCCCGTTTATCGAATCGCCGCGCAGTACGGGCTTCGAATGGCCCGGACGGGCGAGTGTCTGCTCACGTTCTGGCCTACCACCGCTTGATGCTGCTCTTCCCTGGAAGGAAACCGAAATGAAGCTCACGTGCAAAATCACCCCTCGCGTCGCCTTTCACGCCCTGCTACTCATTGCCGTGTTCGCGCCGGGCGTCGCGTCGGCGCAGACGCTGACGGTCAGTCCGCTCGCGTGGAACGTGATCGGCCTCGACAGCAACCTCCCGACGTCGGGGCCGAAGAACTTCCCCGTCGGGGCACGCATCTGCAGCAGCGTCGCGACGACGAATGTGGACGTGAACTTCTTTTGAGATTCAGCAAACGCCAACATTGACCTGCGGCCAGGGTCACTCGCCACGGTCACGTTGCCGTCGATCGGCGCGGGAGGGTGCGCCGACGCGTACTTCGAGGCTGAAGTGAATCAGGTGGCGGGGGCGTACGACACGACACGCAGGTACCACATCACGGCGACCGATGGATCGGGGACCGTTTCGACGCCGACTCCGCGCGAGCTTTACGTCGAGCATCTCGTGTCGCAAGCGCGCAACGCGGTCACCGACGTGAAGTACGGCCCTAACCCGCTGAGCCTCACGTCCGTGGCACCGGGCGGTTCGATGAGTCTCGTCGTCGGCAACACCTACACGATTCAGCTCATCGGCGGCACGGCGACCCAGGGTTACAACCAGTTCGAAGCGTTCATCAACTTTCCCAACACGATCTTCCAGGTGCTGGGCGTGGCGACGACCTACTCGGCCAACGACTCTCCCTACGTGAGCGGCCCGTTTCCCGCGGTTCACGATCGGCTCTACGCCGACGCGTGCCTCTGGCAAAACGATCCGAACAGTCCCGTCTACCGTTCATGCGTCGGCGGCGACTTCAAGTCGGGCGGATCGAACGTCGTCACGACCTACACGATCAAGATCGTCGGCGGAGGGGGCACGAGCCAGTCGCTCAACACGCTGCTCTACGATTTTTCCGGCAGCAGCCACCACTACAACGGCGACTATTCGACCGGAGCGCGCATCGCAAACGTCATCGACCCTACGGCGGCGGCGATTGCAAAGAGCTTCAGCCCGAATCCGACGAACGTCAACGGCGTGTCGGCACTCACGATCACGTTGACGAACCCGAACCCTGGAGCTCTCGGCGGGTACAACTTCGTCGACAATCTGCCGGCGAACATGGTCGTCGCGGCGCCTAACGGAGCGAGCACGTCGGGCTGCGGCACGCCCACGCTGACGGCGGTTGCGGGCTCGAGCTCGATCTCGTTCTCGAACGGGACCCTTGCGGCGAACAGCTCGTGCCAGATCAAGGTGAACGTCACGCCGACGGCGACCGGTACCCTCACGAATACGACAGACAATCTCTTCATTGATGCGATTGACACCGGCAAGAGCGCGACCGCAGACCTGACGGTGAACACGACGCCACCGCTTCCCCCGGCGCCCTCCAGTTGCTCGACTCCCGTCACGCTGGCCACGTGGACCATGCCTGGTTCCGGACAGGGGTCCGGTGGTCCCCCTCCTCCCTTTGCGACGAAGGCTCCGGACGTTGCCACGGCGACGGCAAGCTACACGACCGTCTCGGGAACGCAGACGATCAGCTCCGCGGTTGGCGACCCCGTCAACGCATGGGGCGGCACGGCTCCGACGCTCCCCGGTCCTGGCGGATGGGCTGAAACTGCCACCTCGATGAACAACTACTTTCAGTTCGACCTGGATACGTCGAACTACGGAGGTGTCTTCGTTACATTCAGTGTGAGGCCCGACAATGCCGGCGACTGGGCCAATCCAACGAGCAACGTGTTCATCAATACCAGCGCCGACGGCGGGGCGTTCACCGCATACACACCAGTGCCCACTGCGGCCAAGAACGCCTGGTCGGCGCTCGTAACGACCGCCGTGCCCACCGGTACGGCTACGACGACATTCCGGTTCGGGCTGGATGGGGCCGGTTCCAACAAGCCTAACGCCACGGCCTACCTGGACAACGTGGTTTTCCAGGGCTGCCCGCGCCCGAGTCCAGCGACCATCACGAAGTCGTTCGCTCCGGATCCGATCGCGGTGAACGGTGTTTCGACGCTCACATTCACGCTCACGAATCCGAACACGGACGCGCTATCCGGTGCGGGATTCACGGACGCGCTACCGGGCGGCGTGCAGGTCGCGTCGACGCCTGCGGCCGTTACGACCTGCGGTGGAACCTGGACGCCGTCGGCTGGAGCGACGAGCCTATCGTTGAGCGGCGGCACGATTCCGGGGAGTGGTTCGTGCACGGTCAGCGTCAACGTCACCGCGACGACATCGGGTCCGCACGGAAACGTCAGCGGGTTCCTGTCGACGACCGAGTCGGGAACGACGACGACGAGTGTTGCGACCGATTCGTTGACCGCGGTTCTGCCGCCGAGCATCGCGAAGCAGTTTGCGCCGAACCCGATTCTCGCCGGCGCTGTGTCGACGCTGACGTTCTCACTCGCCAACCCGAATCAGAACGATGTGCTGAGCGGCGTCGCGTTCTCCGACACCTTCCCGACGTCACCTGGAAACATGGTCGTCGCGTCGACGCCTAACGCGACGACGAGCGGTTGCGGTGCGCCGGCATTCTCTCCGGTCGCAGGCGCTGGGTCGATTTCGTTTTCGGGTGGCACGATCGCGGCCGGCGGCACGTGCACCGTGACGGTGAACGTCACCGCGCCCGTCGATGGTACGTACAGCAATACGAGCGGGCCGGTCTCGCACATCATCAACGCTGCGACCGTGAATGGCAACACGGCGAGCGATTCGCTTAATGTGAACCCGCCGCAACCGGCGATCTCGTTAGGCAAACAGATTGGCCTCGGCGCGAGTGGGCCGTGGCTCGCGTTCCTTCCCGTGTCCGCAGGTACGCCGGTCTACTACAAGTTCACGGTGGAGAACACGGGCGACGTGCCGCTGAGCCCGATCAGCATTACGGACGACACGCTCGACGTCTCCTCCTGCAACGCGACCTTTGCGTCGCTCGCGCTTCCGGTCGCTGTCGCCGCGAACGACGATCACATCGTGGTCTGCGTCGTCGGCCCGGTGATCAGCTTGAGCGGCTCGCACACGAATACGGCACACGCGACAGGAACCTTCGGCACGACGGCGTACGATTCGGCGAACGACACCGCGATCTACGCAACGACTGGACTCACGCTCGACAAGAGTGCGGCCGAGAGCTCGTTCACGGTGGCCGGCGACACCATCAACTACAGCTACCTCGTGACCAACAGCGGCTCCGCGACGCTGGCAGATCCGGTGACCGTCGCCGACGACAAGGCAACCGTCTCATGTCCGTCGACGACCACAATCGGCGACTTCGATCTCTTCCTCGACCCGGGAGAGGCTCTCACGTGCACGGCGGCGTACGTCGTCACCGTGACGGATGTCGCGAGTTCGGGCGTGACCAACATTGCTTCAGCGAGCGCGGACGGAGTCACGTCTAACAGCGATAGTGTGACCGTTCCACTCGCGAGCGCCGCCGATGTCTCGATCTCGAAAGTGCTCGACACGGTAGGTCCTTTTGTCGCAGGGCAGCCGATCCAGTACACACTGACTGTGGCGAACGCAGGGCCTTCGACGGCGACGAGCATTCAGGTCACCGACTCGCCGACGAACCTGACGATTACGAGCGTTTCAGGAAGCGGATGCGCTTCTCTCCCCTGCACGATCGCAAGCCTTGCTTCGGGCGCGAACACGACGATCACCGTCACGGCGACGATCGTCGCCGTGGGCGCGTTCGACAACAGCGCGACGGCGACAGGGCTCGAGCCCGACCCGAATCCGGGCAACAACACCGACAACACGGGGAACGGTGGCAACACCGGATCGACACCTCCCGACCTTTCGATCTCCAAGAGTGACGGCGGCGCGAGCATTGCGCCGGGCGGGACGGTGGCGTACACGCTGACTTATAGCAACGGCGGCGGGGCCGCAACGGGCGTTGTGCTGACCGAGACCGTCCCCGCGAACACGACGTTCAACGCGGGGGCAAGCACGGCCGGATGGGTCTGCGTGCCTGACAACAATGCGGGAAGCACCTGCACACTGGTGATCGGCGCGGTCGCGGCGAGCGGCGGTGGGTCGGTGACGTTCGCCGTGACGGTTGCGACTCCGCTGCCTGGAGGCGTGACGCAGATTGCGAACACGGCGACGATCGCGGACGACGGAACGAACGGAACCGATCCGACGCCCGGGAACAACACAGGAAGCGACACGACACCGGTGACGGGCGCACCCGACATGTCGGTGACGAAGAGCGACGGCGGGGCGAGCGTCGCGCCGGGCGGAACGGTGTCGTACACGCTGAGTTATGGATCTGCGCGCCTAACAACAACGCGGGAAGCACGTGCACGTTCGCGATCGGCGCGGTCGCGGCGAGCGGCGGTGGGTCTGCGACGTTCGCTGTGACGGTTGCGACTCCGCTGCCTGGAGGCGTAACGCAGATCGCGAATAGCGTGACGATTGCGGACGACGGAACGAACGGAACCGATCCGACGCCGGGGAACAACACAGGAAGCGACACGACACCGGTGACGGGCGCACCCGACATGTCGGTGACGAAGAGCGACGGCGGGGCGAGCGTCGCGCCGGGCGGAACGGTGTCGTACACGCTGAGTTACGGCAGGATGGATCTGCGCGCCTGATAACAATGCCGGCAGCAGCTGCACGCTGGCGATCGGCGCGGTCGCGGCGAGTGGCAACGGCTCGGCGACGTTCGCCGTGACGGTTGCGACCCCGCTGCCGGGAGGCGTGACGCAGATTGCGAACACGGCGACGATCGCGGACGACGGTACGAATGGTGCCGATCCGACGCCGGGGAACAACACAGGAAGCGACACGACACCGGTCATTGTTGCGGATGTTTCAATCGTGAAGACCCTGACGACTGCGGGGCCGTACACTGCGGGGCAGTCGATCAGCTATTCGCTGGTCGTCTCGAACAGCGGCCCGTCGACCGCGACCAATGTGCAGGTCACTGACGCACCGACGAATCTGACGATTACCAACGTGACGGGGAGTGGGTGCGCGGCGCTGCCGTGCACGATCGCGAGCCTCGCGGTGGGAGCCAACACGTCGATCACGGTGACCGCGACGATCGATGCCGCGGGAGCTTTCGACAACAGCGCAACAGTGACGGCGGCCGAGCCCGATCCCGACCCGTCGAACAACACCGACAACACGGGGAACGGCGGCCTAACGGGAGTCTCGGCCGACGTATCGGTCGTCAAGACGCTCGACACGGCGGGACCGTACTCGGTGGGGCAGACGGTGACCTTCACGTTGACGGTGGCGAACGCAGGTCCGTCTCCGGCGACGAGTATCCAGGTGACCGACACGCCGGCGAACCTGACGATCACAAACGTGGCGGGCAGCGGCTGCGCGGCGCTGCCATGCACCATCGCGAGCCTTGCGGTGGGAGCCAACACGTCGATCACCGTGACCGCGACGATCGATGCCGCGGGAGCCTTCGACAATGGCGCAGCAGTCACGGCGACCGAGCCCGATCCGAACGACGGAAACAACAGCGACGAGAATGGCAACGGCGGAACGGCACCGGCTGGATCGGTCGACCTTGCGATCACGAAGGCGATCTCCACGACGACGCCGGCCGTTGGTCAGCCGTTCGACTACACGATCGTCGTCACCAACCTCGGGCCCGGCGACGCCACGAACGTCGTCGTGACCGATAGTCTGCCGGCCACCTTCGCGCTCGTCTCCGCAAGCTCGACACAGGGCAGCTGCAGTGGGACTACGACGGTGACCTGCAGCCTCGGCGCGATGCCGAACGGCGGTAGCGCGACGATCACGATCGCCGGGCACGCGACGGCGGCCGGTTCGTTGTCGAACACGGCGTCGGTCGCAGCGACCGAGGTCGAGTTGTCGATGGCGAACAACGATGCGACCGCCCTCGCGTCCGCGCATGCGGAGGCGGTGATCCCGACGCTGGACGAGTGGGGGCTCATGCTCCTCGCGCTCGGTCTCGCGCTCGCCGGCCTCTTCGCGATGAAGCGAATGTAGAGATCTCACCCTCGGAAAGGCCGCCCGGTTGCGGGCGGCCTTTCCGCGCGGGGCCGTTGCTCTTCCCTTACACGCTCCTCGCGCTCCGCTCGAATACAATCTCGCGCCGGAGGCTTTCCCGATGCGCGTCCGCTCGTTTGTTCTCGCTCTCACCCTTCTCCTCGGCGCCGCCACCGCATTTGCAGATGAGGCGCTGACCCGGCTGCTCCGATTCCCAGACATCGAAGGCGAGCTGATCGCCTTCGTCTACGCGGGCGACATCTGGGTCGTCGACGCGAAAGGAGGAGTCGCGCGCAGACTCACGTCGCACGAGGGCATGGAGCTTTTCCCGAAATTCTCTCCCGACGGACGTTCGATCGCCTTCACCGGTGAGTACAGCGGGACGCGGCAGGTGCACGTCATCAGCGTCGACGGCGGAACGCCGAGGCAGCTCACGTTCTATAACGACGTAGGAGTCATGCCTCCCCGCGGTGGCTTCGACAATGTCGTTCTCGGTTGGACCCCCGACGGCAAGAACGTCCTCTTCCGTGCGAACCGGCTTCCGTGGGGCGAGCGAATGGGGCGTCCCTTCGTCGTGCCAATCGCGGGAGGAATGGAGACTCCACTCGAAGTGCCGGAGTCGGGGAGTGGGTCGCTCTCACCCGACGGGACGAAATTCGTCTACACGCCGATCGAACGCGAGTTTCGCACCTGGAAGCGTTATCGCGGTGGGCGCGCGCAGGATGTCTGGATTTACGATCTCGCCAATCACGCCTCCGAGAAGATCACAGACTGGGTGGGAACTGACAACCTGCCTCAGTGGGTGGGCGATACGATCTACTTCGCCTCCGACCGCGAGCACACGCTCAACCTCTACGGCTACGACACGAAGACGAAGCAGACACGCAAGCTGACGAGCCACGGCGATTACGACGTCCTCTGGCCAAGTGGAGGCTCGAACGCGCTCGTCTACGAGTGCGGCGGGTATGTCTATCGGTTCGATCCTGCGAAAGGCGTGTCGACACGCGTGCCGATACGCGTCTACGGCGACTTCGAGGCCACGCTTCCTTACTTCAAGAACGTGAGCAGCGACATCGAATCGTTCGAGATCTCTCCGAGCGGTGCGCGCGCGATTCTCGTCGCGCGCGGTGACGTCTTCACCGTGCCGGCCAAAGACGGGAACATCCGCAATCTCACGCGCTCATCCGGTGTCCGCGAACGCGACGCGTCGTGGTCTCCTGACGGGAAGTGGATTGCCTATCTGAGTGACAAGACCGGCGAGTACGAGATCTTCGTCCGCTCCGCCGACGGAAGCGGAGACGAGCGTCGTGTGACCACGGATGGAAGTGTCTGGCGATTCGAACCGCGTTGGTCGCCCGATGGGACGAAGCTCGCATACGCCGACAAGGATCTGCGTCTCCGCATCACCGACGTTGCCACTGGCAGGACGATCGATGTCGACCGAGGAGGTTATGGCGACATCACACACTACCGCTGGTCGCCCGACAGTCGCTGGCTCACGTTTTCGAAGGACATCGAGACGAGGCTCTCTGCGATCTTCGTCTACGAGCTCGGCTCGGCGAGGTTGACGCGTCTCACCTCTGGCATGACGAACGATCGCGAGCCGGTCTTCGATCCGAAGGGGCGCTACCTTTACTTTCTCTCCGATCGCGACTTCAACCTGAATTTCAGCAGCTACGAGTTCGTCTATCACTACACCGACTCGACCCGCGTCTATCTCGCGCTACTCACGCCGACCACGCTGGCGCCGCTCCTGCCGAAGAGCGACGAGGAATCGCCCGCGGCCGCGGAAACGAAGAAGAACGAGCTGAAGAAGGATGAACCGAAGAAAGGGGAGGCGAGCGCGAAGCCCACGCCCCCCGCGGTCGCGGTCTCGATCGAGGCGGCGGGATTCGAGTCGCGCGTGCGTGCAGTGCCTGGATCGGCGGGAAGCTACTCGCAGCTCGCCGCGACTGCCGACGGGCCGATCTACCTCGTCGGAGATGACGGCGCGAAACGTCTCGCGCTCTACAACCTCGAGCAGCGCAAGGAAGAGACGGTGATCGACGGCATCAACGGCTACGCGCTTTCCGCGCAAGGAGAAAAGCTCGCGTACCGGCGCGGAAGCGAGTATGGCATCGCGGAAGCGAAGGGATCGCAGAGTGGAACGAAGCTCAACCTCGAACGGCTCGAGATGAAGATCGTTCCTCATGAGGAGTGGGCACAGATCTTCGACGACGGCTGGCGCCTGCTGCGTGACTGGTTCTACGACCCGAAGATGCATGGGCTCGACTGGAACCGGATGCGCGAGCGCTACGGCGCGCTCGTTCCGCACGTCGCCCATCGCGCGGACCTCGACTTCATCTTTGGCGAGCTCGGCGGCGAGCTCAACGCGGGCCACGTCTACGTCGATTGGGGAGATTTCCCTCGGCCGAAGCGGCGCGAAGGCGGATTGCTGGGCGCGGAGGTGGTGGCCGATCCTTCGGGCTACTTCCGGGTTGTGAAGATCTTCGCCGGGGAGAACTGGCACGAAGCGTTTCGTTCTCCCCTCACTGAGCCGGGCGTCCGCGTGCAGGAAGGGGAGTTCATCCTCGCGGTCGACGGATTTCCGACGAAGGGAGTCGAGAATTTCTACCAGTTGCTCGAGAACAAGGGAGGGCAGGTCGTGACGCTGCTCGTCAACGGCAAACCGGAACCGTTGGGAGCTCACAGCGAGAAAGTCCGCACGATAACGCGTGAGACCAACCTCCGCTACCTCGACTGGGTTCGAGGGCGCCGGGAAATGGTGGAGAAGGCGTCGGGCGGAAGAATCGGTTACATCCATCTCCCTAACACCGCAGTCGAAGGAAACCGTGAGCTCTTCAAACACTTCTATCCACAGGCGGGGAAAGAGGCACTCATCATCGATGACCGCTACAACGGCGGCGGGTTCATTCCCGATCGGATGATCGAGCTGCTCGACCGCCCCGTGCTGAGCTACTGGGCACGACGCGGCGTCCAGCCCAGCCAGACGCCGGGGTTTGCGCATCAGGGGCCGAAGGTCTTACTGATGAATGGATACTCGTCGTCTGGTGGCGACGCGTTTCCATACTACTTTCGCAAGCGCGGGCTCGGAAAGCTGATCGGCACGCGAACGTGGGGCGGCCTCATCGGGCTTTCGGGGAATCCGGCCTTTGTCGACGGAGGCGGGCTCAACGTTCCGGAGTTTCGCTTCTTCGACACTGAAGGGATGTGGGCGGTCGAGAATCGAGGTGTTGAGCCCGACATCGAGGTCGTCGACCGCCCGGAGCTCGTCGCAAAAGGAGAAGACCCGTCACTCGCGAAGGCGCTCGAGGTGCTCCTCGACGAGTTGGCGAAAGGGCCCAGAAAGCCGGTTACGATCCCCGCTCCGCCCGACGAGTCGAAGTAAGGCGGGCGACGAGGCGAAGGTCTCGCAGGGGCGACCCGCCGGGTCGCCCATTGGCTGGCTGCGCGACGCGGTCGCGCTTCGGTGCGCGGATTGACGAGTCCGACTGACGTTGCGGCGGTCGCAATGAAGGGTGTTTCGCGCGAGGAGTGCGGAGAAGAAAAGAAGAGCGGCCTCAGCGGCCGCTCTTCCGGATCAGATCTCGAAGGGAGTGACTACTCGAGAACGACGATGACGACGCGGCGGTTCTGTCCGCGGCCATCCTTCGTCTTGTTGTCGGCGACCGGAGCCGTCTCGCCGTACGAGATCGTCGACATGCGGCCGAGCGGAAGCGAGTGCTGCTTGTTGAGGTAGCGGCGGACCGACTCGGCGCGCTGCTGGCCGAGCATCTCATTCGACGCCTCACTGCCACGGTTGTCGGTGTAACCCTGGATCTCCACGTACACGGCGCGGTCGAGAGCCTTGACCTTGCCCGCGAGCTCGTCGAGAGCGGCGGTTGCGGTCTCGTCGAGGACCCACGAGCCGGTCTTGAAGCGGATGCGATCTTCGTTGAAGGTCTGCTCAAAGACGACCTTACCCTTGGCGAGCATTCCTGCCTCTTCGGCGCGCTTGAGAGCGTCGGCCGAGCTCTTGCTCAGCTCGTCGAGCTTCACGTCGGTCTGGCGCTGCTTCTCCTGGAGGTCTTCGACCTGGCCGGAGACTGATTCGATCTTCTGGTCGGTCTGGGCGGTGGCGGCGGCAATCTTCTCGTCGACCTGCTTCTGCGTGGCGCAGCCGGCGGCGACGACGGAGCTCAGCACGAGCGTGGAGAGGATACTGATAGTACGTTTCATCGGTGTGTCCTTTCGTTCTTTCGTGGTTGTTTCGGTTCGCCTCACTGCTTCCTGACTACCTGCTTGTACGGCGGCTCGGTACCCGAGTAGCCTGCACGAGCGCGGACCTGCCAGGATGCCTTGGCGAGCCGGATTGAAAATCTGCGGTACTTTACACCACCTTTGCCCGTTGGGGTGAACCCGATAAGGTATTGCGATCTCATGTCTTGATGGATCATGTAGACCGCCTGCTTGAGCGCGTCGACGTCAGTCTCGACCGCCATCCTCGCTCCCGACGCGTCCGCAATCTGTTGAAGGAGCTGAAGATCGAGTCCCTGCTCGTCTCCCGGCGGGAGTGTCGTATCGACGGGGAACCGGATTGTGAGCGGGTAGATCGGAACGGAGACGCCCTGGAGCGCCTTTGCCAGCTCGGAGCGCGTCATCGCCGACGCGTTGTCGAGACCATCAGTGATCAGAATGATCGTCTTCGCGCCGTTCTCACCCAGCAGTGACTTGTCAGGCATCACCGCGAGCGCGTCGTAGAAGGCTGTCTTGCCCCATGGCTCGACCGCGTCGATCGCCGCGAGGATCTTCCTCGCGTCCTTCGAAAAGGGCACGACTTCCTTCACTTCGCGGTTCGCAAACACGTAAAGCGCGAAATCATCTCCCCTGCGACGAAGCCCAAGGAGCGTTTCCACTGCAAGGCGCGCTCCCTGCATCTTTCCCGCGAGGCCCATCGAACCTGACCCATCGAGGAGGATGGTGAAAGAGATCGGCGCGTTCTCGACCCGCTCGAACATGTCGGTCGCAACCGGTTTGCCGTCGACGAGCAGCGAAACGTCCTTCGCCTGCAGCGTCCCGACCGATCGTCCCTTCTTGTCGGCGACGGCGAACGGGATCATCGCGTAGCCGACCGAGATGGAGTCGGAGAAGTGTGCCGGAGCGTCCGGAGACTTTGGAGCCGCGGGCGACGATGCCGAGGCGGACGGTGTCGTTGGTTTCGTACTCGTGTTTGACGATGTCGTGGTTCTGGGAGTGGATGCCGTCGGCGCGACGGTGGTCGTCGCGGTGAGCTTCGTAGTCGACGCCGGAGACGCGGGTCCCGACGTCGTGCCCGGCGCGGCCGGCGTGGTCGCTGTCGCTGGAGCCGCCGGTTTTGTCGTCTGCGGAGGAGGTTCCTTCCTGAGCGACGGAAGTTTTTGCGGAGGACGAGGCGGCGGCGAGAGCACTCTTACGCCCCCGCTCGAGGGTGGCGGTGCCTGGGCATAACCCGACTGCGCCCCTATCGAGGCGACGCCGAGTAGCACCACTATTGCAATCGATCTGGTTCGAATCATCACCACGATTTTGCCATACGGAGAACTGAGATCGCGAAACGCTCGATCCTGGAAAGCGTTGATTGTCTCAAATCTCCCCTCGATCACGGATCTGTTGCTACGATCATGCCAACGATGCGCGAATTTCATCTCATCGACGCGAGCCCCTTCGTCTTCCGTGCCTACTTTTCGCTTCCGACGACGATGGTCGACACCTCAGGGAGACCGGCGAACGCCGTTCACGGCTACGCCAGCTTTCTCCTCCGATACCTCGAGACGGAGAAGCCGACGCATATCGCGGTCGCCTTCGACGAGAGCCTGACTACCAGTTTCCGAAACGAGATCTATCCTGCGTACAAGGCCCAGCGCGATCTGCCCCCCGCCGACCTGGAAGCGCAGTTCGACGATTGCCGCGAGCTCACCGAGGCGATGGGGCTGACGACGTTCGCAGACCTGAAGTACGAGGCCGACGACTTTATCGCGACGCTCGTGCACCGTTTTCGCGGCGACGGGAACCGATTCGTCGTGGTCAGTCCCGACAAGGACCTTGCTCAACTCGTGTCATCCGCGGTGACGCTCTTCGACTTTGCGAAGGAGCGCCGGTTTGGCCCCGAGGAGGTGAAGGTGAAGTTCGGCGTGACGCCGGAACAGATCGCTGACCTTCTCGGCCTCATGGGCGATGCCGTCGACAACATTCCCGGTGTGAAGGGGATCGGCGCGAAGACTGCCGTGGCGTTGCTCGATGCGTTCGGCTCGCTCGACGCACTACTCGAAGGACTCGAGCGCGTGCCGGCGTTGCCGATTCGTGGGGCGAAGGGGATCGCGGTCAAACTCGAGGCATCGCGAGAGATTGCGCTCCTTTCGCGTCGCCTGGCGACGGTATCGATCGATGCGCCGGCCGCGGTCGGCCCCGACGCGCTGCGCCTGCGGGAGCCCGATCGCGTGCGACTCGAGCCGCTCCTCGCTCGATTGGGGCTCGGAATGGTCCGGCGGTGGGGCTGGGGGCCTACCTAACGATGTTCAGCACCCGCGCGCGCCTCGACGCGCAACCTAACAAACTCACGGAAGTGCTCGCGCATCGCCGGGCGACCGGTTCGCGACTGATCGACCTGACGGCGAGCAACCCGACGACGTGCGGGCTCGACTACCCGAACCGGGAGATCGGCGAGGCGCTTGCGTCGGGCGCCCGGTCGTCGTATCAGCCCGAGCCGCTCGGAATCGCTGCAGCGCGCGAAGCGGTCGCCGCGCATCTCCGCTCGCGAGGAGAGTCGGTCGATCTTTGCGACGTGATGATCACCGCCTCGACGAGCGAAGCGTATGGTTACCTCTTCAAGCTGCTTGCAGACCCGGGCGATGCGGTTGCGACAGCGCGTCCCGCCTATCCGCTGCTCGAGCACCTCGCGGCGTCAGAATCGCTCGAGCTCGTACAGTTCCCACTCGTGCGCGACGTCCGATGGCAGGTCGACCTCCACGAGCTCGAGCGCGTGCTCGAACCGCGAACGCGCGCAATCGCGCTCGTTCATCCTAACAATCCCACCGGCTCGTACCTGACAAGGAATGAACTACTCGCGGTTGCAGAGCTCTGTGCCGCGCGAGGCATTGCACTCGTGTCGGACGAGGTCTTTCACGATTACCCGCTCGAAGCGCCGGACGGCCGAGCGCCCTCCGCGGTCGAATGCGATCTGCCTTGTCTGACATTCTCTCTCGGCGGCCTGTCGAAGAGTGCAGGTATGCCTCATCTCAAGCTCGGTTGGCTCCGCGTCGGCGGCCCCGAGAGGCTTCGCCGTGAGGCGCTCCGAGGTCTCGAAGCAATCGCGGACGATTACCTTTCCGTCGCGACGCCGGTGCAGATCGCGCTTCCGCGGCTTCTCGAGATCGGCGCGTCGGTTCGCGATCAGATCGTCTCGCGATGCCGCCTCAACCTCCGCGCGCTCCGGGCGTCGCTTACGGCGGAGCGCTCGATCGAAGTGCTGCCGGTCGAGGGAGGCTGGTCGGCGGTCGTGAGGGTTCCGTGCCTCACGTCGGATGAGGAGCTGGCAGTCGCTCTCGTCGAGTATTTCGGCGTCGTCGTACACCCAGGCTATTTCTTTGATTTCGACCGCGACGGCCACATCGTCGTCTCGCTGCTCACGCCACCGGACGATCTCCTGGAGGGTGCGCGTCCGATCGTCGAGCTGGTGAGTGCGCTCGCTGCGCCGTAGAGGCTAGTGTTCTGTCCGTGAATTCGACGAAACTGCGCCCAATTCACGGACAGAACACTAGCAGCGCCGTTGCCCGTGCGGGTGACCTCGCGAAGCGAGGGGGGATGGGGCCTCGCCGGCGTTACGCCGGCGAGGTTGCCCGCGAGACGTGGGCGCTACGACCCGCGGACGCTACGAGATGCCGTCACACGCCTGCGAAGCTGACTCCATCGAAGACCAGTGTCGGAGTGCGCAACGCCGAGTAGGGGAACGGGTCGTTGCCGACTGCTGCAAGCTGCTTCCAGAACACGAGGTGATTCCCCGAAATGTTCATTTCGCCCACCGGCTCGGCGAGCTTGCCACCGCGGATCCGGAATCCCTGAACGCCTAACGAGAAGTCGCCGGTGAGGCCGTTCGAGTTCCCGCCGAGGAAGCTGGTGACGAGGATCCCGTCCTGAAGTCCGGCAACGAGCGCATCGCGATTCTTGTCCCCGAGCGTCCAGCGAAGGTTCGACGCACTGCCCGACGTCGGCGCGACGCCGAGCTTCCGTCCGTAGTAACTGTCGATGTAGTAGCTCTTCAGGACGCCCGCTTCGACCACGGGACGTGTCTTTGCGGAGATTCCTTCGGCGTCGAAGAGGCGCGATCCGAACGCTTTCGGGATGAATGGGTCGTCGACGATCGTGATCTTGTCGGAAAAGACCTGCTTGCCGAGCTGTCCCTCGAGGAACGAACGCTTCTGCTGAATCGAGGCGCCCGAAAGCGGGCCCATCAGGAAGCCGAGCATGCGTCCCGACGCACGGTTGTCGATGACCATCGTCATCTCGGCCGATTCCCCCTTCTTCGCTCCGAGCCGCGCGATCGTCCGCTCGCCAGCTTCGCGACCGATGACCGCTCCTCCCGGAACCTCGGCGAAGTGGCGCGCGCCGGCGTACGAGTAGTCCTCGGGGCGGCGCCCGTCCTTGTCTTTGACGCTCACCTGGGCAGAGACGAAGAATGAGGTGTCGCGCCGCTTTCCTGCAAACCCGTTCGAGCTCACGAGGAAGCGTTCGGTCAGGGTGTCACTGACGTTGGAGGTGACGGAGAGGATCGCTTCGTTTCCCTTCACCGCACGAGCCGCCGTCTCTGCCTCCTTGGCGATTCTCTGACGAAGCTCTGGAGTTACCGTGTCGTACTTCGGGTCCTCGAGACCGAGGTCGACGGTCGACTGTCCTTTGTACAGCTCGGGATCGGGGAGCGAGCGGAACGGGTCCTTCGCGAGGCTCTTCGCCAGATCGACGGCGTCGCCAATGAATGTCTCGAGTGCCTCCCGGCGGAGGTCGCTCGTCGAGACGACCGCATAGCGCTGATCGGCGAAAACAGCGAGCTGGACTCCGCGGGTTGTCGATTCCTCGACTTTCTCCGGCTTGCCGTCACGCCACTGAAAGTCGACGTTCCGGACGCGGTAGGCTGCGGCCGACGCTTCCGTCGCCCCGCCCTTCTTCGCGATCTCGATGCACGACCGGGCGATCGAGAGCATGTCATCCGTCTGTTTCATCGTCGTGCTCATCGCCGCCTCCCTAACCCTTCTTCGTCTCGGCGCGACCGCCGACGGTAATCGACGCGACGCGAACGGTCGGCATCCCCTGCGAGACCGGCACCATCTGCCCGTCCTTGCCGCAAGTCCAGCCACCCTCGTCGATCTTCAGGTCATCGGCGACCATGTCGACGAGCTCGAGAACCTTCGGTCCGTTGCCGATGATGTTGACGTCTTTGATCGGCGTCGTCAGCTTGCCGTCTTCGATGAGGAAGCCGTTCTTCACGAAGAAGGTGAAGTCGCCCGCCCCGATGTTGACCTGGCCGTTCGAGAAGTGATCGCAGTAGATCCCCTTCTTGACCGAAGCGATGATCTCGTCCTTCTTGTGGGGACCAGGAAGCATGTACGTCGAGCGCATGCGCGGCATCGGGGCGAACTCGTAACCCTGCCGCCGGCCGTTGCCGGTCGGCTTCACGCCATAGTGCTTCGCCGAGATCGAATCATGCAGGTACGTGGATAGGACGCCTTTCTCGACGAGCATCGTCTTTCCGACCTGGTTCCCTTCGTCATCGACGTTGATCGCACCGCGTGCCGCGGGCTGCGTCCCTTCGTCGATGATGTTGACGAACTCCTTCGCGACCGGTTTGCCGATCTTGTCGGAGTAGATCGAGACGTTCTTTCGGTTGAAGTCGGCCTCCATGCCGTGACCGATCGCCTCGTGAAGCAGGATGCCCGCGGAGCCCGCGCCGAGCACGACCGGCATCTCGCCTGCCGGCGGCTGTACTGCATCGAAGAGGATCATCGTCTTCGCGATGCCATCGGCGACGAGCTTGTCGAGTCGCGCCGGATTGTAGAAGTCGATGTCGGAGCGCGCCGCGACGTTGACCGTGTTGTTTTCCTTGCGGCCGTCTTGCTCGGCGACGACGGAGAGGTAGACGCTCGTCATCGGCTGGATGTCCTCGACGATGCGCCCGTTCGAGTCGGCGACGAGAATCACGCCGTTGCCGTCCATGAAGTTGATATTGACCTTCTGCACCCGTTTGTCGGCGGCGAACGTCT
Organism: Acidobacteriota bacterium; assembly: GCA_016184115.1. Lineage (GTDB taxonomy): Bacteria > Acidobacteriota > Thermoanaerobaculia > Gp7-AA8 > Gp7-AA8 > JACPDH01. Next base: position 36,249 of record JACPDH010000030.1, read on the forward strand.
TCTCGTTGAGTCCGTTGAGGATCGTCAGTTTTTGAGTCGGTCGGACGTCCTCCCACTTCACCTTGACCGGATAGCGGTTGTCCTTTTTCGTGACGTTGAGCCGCTTCGGCGCGCTCTTCGAGGCTCCTTGCGCGATCGCCGCCGCCGTGAGCGCGGCGCGCTTCATCGCGTCCGCCGTGAGATCCTCGGTGAAGCCGTAGCCCGTCTGGTCTCCCTTGACGACGCGAACGCCGACACCGAGCGCGACGTTTGCGCTCGCGCGGTTCACGGCTCCGTCCTCGAGCGTCATGTTGTTCGTGATGCGATGCTGGAAGAAGACGTCGGCATAGTCGCCGCCCCGCGAGAGCGCCGCGCCGAGCGTGTCCTTGATCAGCTTTTCCGTGACGCCGAAGCGTGAGAAGTAGCCGATCCCTTCCGCCGGGCCGGTCGCGGCGAGGGCTTTGCCGAGGCCGAACAGGTCGGTCACCGCGAGGGCCGCCGCGGTGGTTGCGGTCGCCTGGACGAACGTCCGGCGATCGATGCCGTTGCGATCCTGCATGAATTCCTCCTGGTTCGAATCATTGGGGATTTCGTCAGCGCAAAGTTCTAGCACGGAAGTGTCACCGGAACGATAAACGCGCCAGATGTCTCGAGGTTCCAAACAACGTGTGAACAACTGTGGCAGAGCTGGTTCGGTTTACACAAATGCACGCCCGGCCACGCGCCCGCAGGGCTGTGGCCGGGCAAGAAGGAACCGCTGACGAACTTGCGGGCCTCACAAAGCAACGCAGTGAATCCGGCGCGGCCGTCAGTCCGAGCCGACATGCGCTACGAACCGCTCGAACAGGCAGTCGAGGGCCTGCCTTGGATCGTGATGGAGCCCGGAATGGACCTCGGACGTCTGGATGATCGTGCTACGAGGAGCGACGAGCCAATGGAACCGCGCGCGCTGCGGAAGGTCGCCGATGTCGCCTGCTCCGCTGCCGCCGGCGCAGATTTTCGGAATTGCCGACAGGTGACTTTCGACGAAGTCGGTATCGATCGCAGGCGCGAGCGCCCGCAGGCGGGCGCAGTCGAGCTCGACGCGCGCATCGAGGAATCCAAGCGTGGGACAGAAGAGGATCACGCCGGCGTTGAGGAGCTCGCCTCGCTCGACCCGCGGGACAACGCGGACGACCGCGTAATCAAACACGTGGCGATCGTGCACGGGCGGCGTCCTCCATCCACTCCCTGGGTGATTCGAGTCGCTTCGTCAGGTAGTCGCGGTACGCCGCGCGATGCTCGTCCGGGCCGGCAAACCGCGGCTCCTCGACGAGCCACGAGTCAGGGATCATACCGACGACTCGCGCGACCGCTTCCGGCGTCAGCATCGCCGTGAGCTCTGCGTCGACTCCTGGCAGCTCGGTCGCCCAGCGGAGCAGAACATGGTCGCCGATCTGTCGGAACGGGAGGCGGCTCCGGTTTGCCGCGTCGTCCCAGTTGTGGTGAAAGATCAAGCTCGCTCCATGGTCGATCATCCAGAGCTTGCGGTGCCAGACGAGGAGGTTCGTGTTCTTCACCGTGCGATCGACGTTCGTGACGAGGGCGTCGAACCAGACGATCGCCGACGCGAGACGAGGGTTGATGGCACTCTTCGCATCGATGAGCGGATCGAATGTAATCGAGCCGGGAAGGTAGTCGAGCGCCAGATTGAGCCCGTTGCTCTTTCGGAGAAGATCCTGGATCTCTGGATCGCGCTCGGTCATCGCCATCCGCGGGTCGAAATCGACGAAGACGATCTCGGGCACCGGAAGGCCGAGAATCCGCGCGATCTCGCCGGAGACGAGCTCCGCGATCAGCGCCTTCACCCCCTGGCCAGCGCCTCGGAACTTCAAAACGTACGTTCCGCTGTCGTCGCCGGCAACGATCGCAGGGAGCGAGCCTCCCTCGCGCAGCGGCGTGACATACTCCGTGGCGGTAATTGTGCGGATCATGGCGTTGGCTGGCCCCCCCGCGTGCGGGAAAGTCGTCTATCGGGTCCCGATTTTCACTTCGCGGCGACCTCATTTGCGGATTCGGCCTGGTCGGGTCGCTTCTCGTTCCGGCCGGTGCACACCGGGCGGCGGGAGAATTCTACCCTTCCGCAGCTCTCTGAACGGCGATGCGATTTGGCGAGTCATCATTCGGGCGTGTCGTTCGGCCCTCGTGTTCCGTCCGTGAACTGGGCGAAAATGAACCCGTTTCACGGACGGGACACGAACTGTGACACTTTTCCCCCCGTGCGCCGCCTCACTTCCGGCTGTGCGCAGTACACGAGTGCGTCGCCCTTCGGATCTGATTGAATGGCGCGGGAACGACAACAACTACGAGGAACACATGCGAACGAAACACCTGCTCATTGGAATCATCTGTCTCCTGACCGTCACCGCCGCCTTCGCGCAACAGCCGCGCGACCGGGCGTCGATCCCCGACAAGTACAAGTGGAATCTCGCTGACCTCTACGCGTCCGACGATGCGTGGCGTGCAGAAAAGGAGAAGCTCGAAGCGGGGCTCCCGGCACTCGCAAAATATCAGGGCACGCTCGGCAACTCGCCCGCCGCGATGCTCGAGGCGTTCGACGCAATCTTCACGGCACAGAAGGAGCTCTACAAGCTCTACGTCTACGCCTCGATGTCCGCCGATACCGACACGCGTGATTCTGCGAAAGAGGGGATGCGGCAGCAGATGACCGGTCTCTCGACGAAGTACTCCGCGACGATCGCGTGGATGCAGCCCGAGGTGCTCGCTCTCGGTAAGGACAAGGTCGACGGGATGATGAAGGCGGAGCCGAAGCTCGACCTCTATCGCCTCGTGCTCGACGACATCGTCCGCCGCGCGGCGCACACCGGAACCCCGGGCGAGGAAAAGATCCTTGCCGATGCGGGGCTTGCCACCGCCGGTGCGGGGAGCATTCGCAACGTCTTCGCGAACGCCGACTTCCCGTACCCGACAGTCAAGCTCGCCGATGGCAACGACGTCGTGATCGATGCGGCCGCGTTCACGAACCACCGCGCGAGCGCGAACCGTGCCGATCGCGAGAAAGTCTTCTCGACGTTCTTCGGCGCGTTAGGGAAATACAAAGGCACCTACGGGGCGATGCTGAACGCGAAGGTGCAGAACGACGTCTTCTACATGCGCGCGCAAAAGTACGACTCGACGCTCGAGCAGTCGCTCGACAGCTTCAATATCCCGACGGCCGTCTATCACGCCCTCCTCGACGGCGTGAACGCGAACACGGCGACGCTGCAGCGATACCTCGCGCTTCGAAAGAAGATGATGGGCGTCGACGAGCTGCACTATTACGACCTGTACGCGCCCCTCGCCGGCGAAGTCGGCACGAAGTACCCGATCGACGCCGCCAGGAAGAACATCACTGCGTCGCTCGAGCCGCTCGGTGACGACTACGTCGGCGTGATCAACGAGTCGCTCGACAATCGTTGGATCGACCTCTACCCGTCGGCCGGCAAGCGCTCCGGGGCCTACTCCGAGAGCGCCTACGACACGCATCCGTACATGCTCCTCAACTACAACGACAACTGGGAGGACATGACGACGCTGACGCACGAGCTCGGTCACACGATGCAGAGCTACTACTCGAACAAGGCCCAGCCCTACGTGAAGGCGAACTACCCGATCTTCGTCGCCGAAGTCGCATCGACCTTCAACGAGGCGCTCCTCGTCGACTACATGCTGAAGACGACGAAGGACAAGGCAACTCGGCTCGCAATCCTCGGCAACTACCTCGAGGGGCTACGACTCACGGTCTTCCGGCAGACGCAGTTTGCGGAGTTCGAGCTCCGGATCCACGAGATGGCGGAGAAGGGGCAGCCGCTGACGGGCGAAACACTCGACGCGACCTATCTCGACATCGTCCGCAAGTACTACGGCCACGACAAGGGCGTCTGCATCGTCGACGATTACGTCAAGAGCGAGTGGTCGTACATTCCGCACTTCTATTACAACTACTACGTCTACCAGTACGCGACGTCGTTCACCGCGTCGGCCGCGCTCTCCGAGAAAGTGATGGCGAGCGACAAAGTGGCGACGAAAAAGTACCGCGACTTTCTCGCCGCGGGAGGATCGAAGTATCCAATCGATCTGCTCAAGGATGCCGGCGTCGACATGACGTCCGCCGAGCCGCTCACTCTCACGATGAAGAAGATGAACCGCGTGATCGACGAGATGGAGAAGATACTGGCAGAGAAGAAGTAGGCGAAAGGCGAGAGGCTCGAGTAGCCTGCTCCTGACTCGTTTTCGGGGGCCGTCGCTTTCGTGGCGACGGCCTCCGGCCGTCGCGCGGAGGCCGGAGGCCGCCGCCACTAATATTCCATGACCACCGGCGCGTGGTCGCTCGTGCCGAACTGCGGCATCACGATGCACGATGCTGCACGCGAGGCAATGCCGCGAGAGGCGAGGATGTAGTCGATGCGCCATCCGATGTTGCGCTGGCGCATCTGGCGCCATGGGGCCCACCAGGTAAAGAGCATCTCATTCGCCGGGTCGATCGCGCGCCCCACGTCGACGAGATCGTCACCCAGGAGACATGCGAAGAGCTCGCGCTCCTCGGGGCGTTGCCCGATCACGTCAGGCTTGCGCTCCTTCGGGTGCACGTCCACGTCGGAGCGCGTGATGTTCATGTCACCGCAGAGCACGAGATTCAGTCCGCTCGCATGTACGTCTCGGACCCAGCCGCAGAGCTTCGTGAAGAAATCGATCTTCGCGCCGAAGTCCTTTCCTCCGTTAGGCACGTAGACCGAGACGAAGAGCGTGTCTCCCACCTGACCGGAAACGATTCGTCGCTCCATGTCGAAGGCGGGATGCGCGAACGCCGGCTCGGCGGCGTACGCGCCCTTCTTCAGATGAAGCGAGACTCCTGAGTAGCCTTTCTGGCCGTGCCAGTACGTCTCGTACGCGTCGAGCTTCACGCTGGCAGGGATCTGCTCCGGCGCGGCCTTGAGCTCCTGCAGACAGATGACGTCGGGGGCGACCGTCGTCGCGAACTCGATGAACTGAGCCTCGCGCGCACGGATGCCGTTCACGTTCCAGGTGGCGACTTTCATG
>JACPDH010000010.1 GCA_016184115.1 Acidobacteriota bacterium
ACCAATGGACTGCGCGAACCCAGACAACAGCAAAACAACGAGAGGTTCCGATGACCTGGCAGTACAACCCCAGAGTCGCCATCGTTCGCGGTCTTCGCACACCGTTCGCCAAAGCCGGAACGACGTACGCCAAGCTCGACGCGCTCGAGCTCGGGAAGATCGTGGTCTCCGAGCTTCTGCAGCGCTCCGAGATCGAACCGAGAGAGGTCAACGAGGTCATCTACGGCACGGTCATCCCGTCGGTCAAAGCGGCGAACATCGCGCGCGAGATCGTCCTGGGTACAGGACTTCCGCGCACAATCCCCGGGTTCACCGTATCCCGCGCGTGCGCCTCGTCGAATACGGCGCTGACGTCGGGAGCGGACATGATCTCACGCGGATACGCCGACACGGTCGTCGTCGGCGGCGCCGAGTCACTCTCGACGGTTCCAATCCTCTTCTCGCGCCGCTTCGCAGAGATCCTCGTCGCGGCGAGTAAGCAGAAGACGATGGCAGGGAAGCTCGGGAGATTTCGAAAGCTCCGCCCGAAGGATCTCGCTCCCGACACTCCCGCGCTCGCCGAGTCGGTCACCGGCCTGACGATGGGCGAGTCGTGCGAGATCATGGCGAAAGAGAATGGCGTGACGCGCGACGCTCAGGACCGATTCGCGCTGCAAAGCCATCAGCGCGCGGCGAGCGCGATCGCCCAGGGCTGGTTCAACGACGAAGTCATGTCGTTCCCGATTCCCCCTGACTACGAAAGCGTCGCGGAGACCGACAACCTCGTCCGTGCCGATACGACGCTCGACGCTCTCTCCCAGCTCAGGCCCGTCTTTGATCGCAATTTCGGTACGATCACCGCGGGCAACGCCTCCGGCCTAACCGACGGCGCGTCGGCAATCCTCCTCATGTCCGAGGACAAGGCGAAGGCGCTCGGCATCAAACCGATCGGTTTTTTGAAGAGCTACGCCTACGCGGCGCTCGACCCGTTCGACCAGTTGCTCCAGGGACCCGCCTTCGCGATACCGATCGCGCTGGATCGCGCGAAGCTGACGCTGAAGGACGTCGACGTCGTCGAGATGCACGAGGCGTTCGCGGCACAGGTGCTTTCGAACATTGCATGGCTCGGCTCGAAAGCGATCGCAGAGACGAAACTCGGTCGCTCCGAGCCGGTCGGCGAGCTCGACCCCGAAGCGATCAACCCGACGGGAGGGTCGATCGCGATCGGCCATCCGTTCGGTGCGACAGGCGCGCGCATCATCACCTCGGTCTGTAATCACCTCCAACGCACCGGGAAGCAGTACGGACTGATCTCGGTCTGCGCGGCTGGAGGTCAAGGCTCGGCGGTCGTCGTCGAGCGGGAGTAGGCCAATGCTTCCCCTCGAAGGGATCCGTGTCCTCGATTTCACGCGGCACCTTCCCGGTCCATACGCAACCGACATCCTCTGTCGCCTTGGGGCGCAGGTGTTGAAAGTGGAGCCTCCCGACGGCGACCCAACGCGATGGCTCCCTCCCATCGTCGGAGACACGGGATCGCTTTTCCACCTCGTCAACGCGGGCAAGGAAAGCGTCGTCGTCGACCTGAAATCGGAGACGGGGCGTGCGTTCGCGCAGCGCCTCGCCGCCGTGTCGGATGTCGTCGCCGAGAGCTACAGGCCCGAGGCGGCGGCCGAGCTCGGCATCGACGCCGACACCCTGCTGTCGATCAACCCCCGCCTCATCTACTGTTCGGTGAGCGGGTACGGCAGCGGCGACGCACGCAGCGGCCACGATTTGAACTTCGTGGCGCTCGCAGGCTTGCTCGACCTGCAACGCGACCGCGAGGGGCGCCCCATTCTCCCTTCCACGCAGCTCGGCGACATGGCGGGCGCGCTCTTCGCCGCGCTCACGATTCTCGCCTCCCTGATCGAGCGCACGACGACGGGGCGCGGCAAGAAAATCGATGTCTCGATGTCCGACGCGACCCGCGCCGTCATGCCGACCGCCGAGGCGCTCTATCGCGGTACACACTCGTCTCCGTCGTCGTTCTTTCTAACCGGGGCGCTGCCCGAGTACAACGTGTACCAGACCGCGGACGGGAAGCATCTCGCGGTCGCACCGCTCGAGCCAAAATTCTGGGAGGCGTTCTGCCGCGCGATCGGCGAGCCGCAACTCGTCGAGCATCAGTACGACATTGAGTCGCGCGCGGAAGTTTTCGAGACGATCCGGCGGGCGATCGCATCGAAGAGCCGTAGCGAGTGGGAGTCCTGCTTCGCCGATGTCGATGCATGCGTGACTCCGGTCCTGACGATCGAGGAGTCGCATCAGCGATTTGGCGACCCAGTTTCCCGGAATCCACTCCAGTCGAACTTCCCCTCGGCGCGTGGAGAGACGCCGAAACTGGGTGAGCACTTCGCCGCGATCGGCCTCTCGGCCGACGAACAGGCGAAGCTCCGCAAGAGCGGGCGGTTCGAATCGAAACGAGTCCTTCAGAAATTCGTCGCGACTTCGATCCTCAAACTGCGTCAGCGGCATCTGCTCAAGTAACGTGTAGTGTAGGGGCGGTCGCTCCGCTCACCGCCGCCCGTCAGCGCGCCATCTCCGCGTGACGGCCTGTCGCCTAACCGTTGCTGACGATCTCCTTCAGCATTTCGTCCTGAAGCCTGTACATCTCCCACACGCCGGCGCGGTAGTCGTTGAACAGGAAGGAGAAGGCGTAGACCTTGCCGCTCTTGCCGCGCACATATCCAGAAAGGCCGACCACACCCGAGATATAGCCGGTTTTCGCGTAGACCTGTCGCGCGTACGGCGCCTCGTCGAGCCGATTCCTGAGCCGCGATTCCTCTTCGCCGGAGTAAGGCATCGAACTGAGAAAGTCTCGAAGGTATGGCTTCGTCCATACGTAGCGAAGCAGTGCGACGAATGCGTCGGCGGACGCGCGGTTGTAGCGAGACATCCCGGAGCCGTCGACCATCGAGAGCTGTCCCGGCTTCGTGCCGACCTTCGCCCGGAGCCACTCGTCGACTGCGTGCGCACCCGCCTCCCACGAGCCGACCCCCTTGACCTCGGCGCCGATCGTCTTGAGCAGCTGCTCCGCGTAGTGATTCTGGCTCTTCTTGTTGACGACGAACATCACGACGGAGAGCGGCGTCCGGTATTCGGCGACCTGAACCCAATCGCCTCGCCCGTCCTGGGGAACGAACCGCGGAGTCCCCGAGACGGTCACTCCGTTTTTCACCAGCGTCTCCGTCATGACCGTCGCGAAATAGCGCACGGGGTCGACAACCGAAACGAACACTTCAGTCTGTCCCGAGTTTCGTCCGACGCTTCCGTCGACGACGATCGTGTTCGAATCTCGGCGGCGCGTCACGAGCAGGCCGTGCCGGCTCCGGGTCACCGCCGTGTTCTCGACACGGAAGTACTTCGACGGCGGCTCGAGTGACACGATCGGCCGCGTGCCCGGCTTCCCTGGCCGCACGCGTACCGCGACGCATCCCTCCTGGAGCGTCAATGCGCCGACCGGCGCTTCGTACCAGTGCATCAACTGGTTCGCCGGCCACGTGGGGTGTACGTACTCGGTGTCGAAGTAGCCGTGCTCGAAAACGATGCTTCCATCGACCTGTCGAATCCCCGCACGTTTGAGCGCAACCGCCCACTGCTCGAAGACGGCAACCGAATTGCCGTCGTGAAAGCGACCGCCAATCGTCGGGTCGCCGCGACCTGTGACCTTCAGCTCTCCTCGCAACGTGCCGCCGGAATCGATGCGCCCTCGATACGACAGCGTCGTCCGGTATTCGAACTCAGGACCCAGAAGCTCGAGCGCGGCGACCGTGGTGAAAAGCTTGATGTTCGACGCGGGAGCGACCGGCGAGACCGCACCGCGCTCCGCAACCAGAGCACCCGACTGCACTTCTCGCACCTCGACGCTCGTTAGGGCGTTCACGGCCAACGCGTGGTTCGCTAACGAGCTGACTCGCTCCTCGAGGGTCACCCCCTGCGCAACCGGCGGAGCCGGCCGCTTCGCTTTCGTCGCCTTCCTCGTTCGCGGCTTCGACGCGGCGTCGACGCCCGGCGGCATGAGCAAGCTCAGGACGAGCGCGAGCACGACACGCTTCCCCATCCGCTGACGCCACTCCCTCCCTGCCTCCCCCTGCGCCACAATCTTCCGGGTCAAGTCGATGGTCCTCCTCTGTCGCTGCCGCGGAACGCCGCGACGCCTCGCGTAATTCTCTCCCGAAAACAGCCCGCCTTGCCTGCTACAGAACTCTAAAGTACGAAGTGGACTCGTTCCATCAGGGACGCCGGCAGCTTCGACCGCACTTCACGCTCGATCTCTTCGCGTGCATCGCGGAGGCTGAAGTGGGTCAGGACGATGAGCTTGTTTCGGAATCGGTCGGCGACGCCGGCAATGTCGTCAATGTGGATGTGCGAGTAGCGCTTCGCCCGCTCCCGATCGTCGTCCCATGTGAAGGAGCACTCGATCAGCAACACTTCTGAACGGAAAATCTCGTCGCAGCTCTCGAAGATCTGGCGGTCGGTGTCCCCGGTGTAGAAGAGGATCGACGCCTCCGTCGGCTCCGATACCTCTTCGCCGCTCGCTCGTCGCCGCTCAATTTCAGTGGGAGCGAGACCGCGAAGCTCGGCACGGAGCCGGCTTCGCCGCTCGATGAACTCGTAGGCGTTCGCGGGGATGGGATGGCTCGCCGCGTGCGCCCGAAGCACCAGGTCCCTCCGGAGCTCGATTTCCTCTCCAGGCGCAATGCCGACGAGATTGATGGCGTACGTGGTGTTCTCGAGGCGTTCGTGCGCCGCGATGAGCTCCCGAAATCCGCCGAGGCTCGCGGCAGGCACGAACACGGTGCCCGGGTCGAGTCGTTGGAGCTTTCGCTGCGACGCGTAATACGGCAAGCCCGCAGCGTGATCGATGTGTGCGTGCGTCAGGACGATCTTTGAGACTCCGATCAGGTTGTCGGGGCAACGCCCGATGTCGAGCGCAACCCCGAGCTCCTTCACCCGGTACCAACTCTCGACTCCCGCGCGCGAGCTACCCTGGATCGTGAAGCGAGGCGTCTCGATGCTGACCGTGGCAGCGCGGCTCATGGCGCGTTCTTCCGCAACAAGTTAATGAGCTCGTCGAGCCGCGACACGGTCGTGTGCGGCCGGAGCTCCCACTCCTCGTGCGTCGGCTCACCTACTGCGTTTCCCCTCGAAGGCGGCGCGAAGTGCACCGCTTCCATTCCACACTGCTGCGCCCCCCACACGTCGGCGAAGAGGTTGTCGCCGACGAACATCATCTCATTGAATGCACAGCCGAGGTCGCCCCGCAGCCTTTCGAAGATCGATCGCCGCGGCTTGCACTCGCCATGTTCGTTCGAGAAAACCATCGCGTCGATCGAGCTGCCAAGGCCGAGGTCGTGGAGCAGGCGTCGGAGAGCCCAGCCCGGCGTGCGACCGGTGTTGGAGATCACGCCAACCGCAAGCCCCATCGCCCTCGCCTCCTCCACGACGCGAAGCGCACCGTCAACGAGCGCGGGAGGGTAGTCGAGCGCGGGACGGCCGTACGCGTCTTCGAACAAGCGCAGCTCAGCATCGTCGAAGTTCGCCGGATCGATCCCTGCCGCTTCGAGAAAGTGGCAGACCTGCCCCCGCGCCGAGACGTCGCGGTCATTCGACCAGTAGAGTGCCCAGCATCGGTGCCACGTATCCCGATGAGCTTTCGTGACTTGCACGCGATCTGCAACCAGATCGCGCGCGGCAAGGAGCGACGCGAGACCTTCGATACGCGCCGTCTCCTGGCGTTGCGCGATCTCGGGCAGATCGGTGATCAGCGTCTCCCAGAGGTCGAATGCGATCGCTTTCAGCATCCGCTGAATTGAGAATTGAGGATTGAGAATTGAGAGAATGCGCTCCCGCGGCCGGGACGATGGTCATCGCTCAGTTCGTCGGATACTCAGCTTCTCGTCCTCCATCTCTCGATTCTCAATTCAATTTCACTCGTCCTGCGAAGCCTTCGTCATACCCGTGATAGTGGTCGAGCGCAGTCTCCGGATAACGCCAGCAGTAATAGCCGCTTCCGCTGTCGAAATCGACGAGCCAGAGGCCCTTGACTTCGAGTCCTCGAGTCGTCATCGCGTCGGTCCACTCCGCAACGATCGAGTTGTATTCGGTGATCAGCTCGTCCGGGATTTCCTCGACGCTCTCGAACGACTTGGTATCGAGCGCCGCGGTCACCCGAGCCACGGCCTCTCCCGTGATCTCGCGGACCGCGGGGAAGGCTTCGAGCGCTTCTTCGTATGTGAACGTCTTCTTCGTCAACAGATGCTCCCGATCAGTCGCGGCTCACGCGGACGACCCAGTCGTCGAACTCGCGCCGGAGCTTGTCGGCTTCGATATTGCGGCTCGCCGCGCGAAGGCTCCGCTCCAACTCGTCGACTTGCTTCTTCATCTCGTCGAGGTTCTCGTCGAATGTCTCCTTGCCTGACTTCTTCCATTCAGGAGCCTTCGTCTTCCAATCGTCGAGTTTCTTCTGAAACGCGCCGTTGTCGAAGTCCTCGATCCATTCCGCCGCCTTGCGGCGCGCGCTCTCGATGTGCGGCTGCAGCTTCTCTCCGCCATGCGCGATGAACGTCGTCATCCGGTCGCGCTCGGCAATGATCACTGCTCCGTCTGCAATCGGCGCACCGACCGCGATCGAGCTCACGACGCGGATGTAGGCCGGATCGCCAGTGATTTCGAACAGTGAGTCGGTAAGGAATCCGCCTCGGTGGCGCTTGCCGACATGCACGGTAACCGCAACCTTGCTGCCCACCGGATGAACTTCGCGGACGGAACCGATCACTTCGTCCCGAAGCCGGACATCCGCCCCTTTGCGGAGTCCTTCCGCCTCTTTGAATACGATCGTGGCGACGACATCGTCACGAACCGCAAGGTAGCGGGTGCCCCACCAAACCCCGCCGATCAAGGCAAGAAACAGAACGAATTTCAGGAATGCTCGAAACATTGGCCTTTCGCCCCCGATTGCAGCCGCCCCGAGGCGCCACCGCGAATGTGAGGGGGTAAGGATAGACGATCCGCGGCTCTTGTGCTAAAAGGACGGGGCAAATTCGTACCAAACTCGGAGGCCAAGCGATGTCTGTTGAACAGAAGGTAAAGGACATTATTGTCGAGCAACTCGGCGTTGAAGCTGATGAGGTGAAGGCGGAAGCTTCGTTCGTCGAGGATCTCGGCGCCGATTCGCTCGATACCGTCGAGCTGATCATGGCGTTCGAAGAGGAGTTCGGCATCGAGATCTCCGACGAGGACGCGGAGAAGATCAAGCGCGTCAAGGACGCGATCGATTACATCGAGAAGAACAAGGCTTCCTGAGGCAGCCCCTCAGGCCGCGGTTCACAAAGGGAAGCCCGCGAAAGCGGCGCTTCCCTTTTTGTCAGAAGGAGCCCCTCGTTTGAGCAAGAGACGCGTCGTCGTGACAGGCATCGGAATGGTCTCTCCCCTCGGCATCGGGAACGACGAGACCTGGAAGAACATCCTCGCAGGTCGCTCGGGCGTCGGCCGAATCACCCGGTTCGACACCACGGCGTACCCCGCGAAGATCGCGGCCGAGGTGAAGGACTTCCGGCCCGAGAACTGGATCGAGAAGAAGGAAATCAAGAAGTCAGACACCTTCATCCACTACGCCATCGCCGCGGCGCAGATTTGCATGGATGATGCAGGCTTGAAACCCGATCCCGCCGAGGCAGAGATGTTTGGCGTGATCATCGGAGCGGGAATCGGCGGGCTTCCGCTGATCGAAGAGACACACAAGACGGTCCTCGAGCGTGGCCCATCGCGCATCTCGCCATTCTTCATCCCCGGCCTGATCGCGAACCTGGCAGCGGGGCACGTCTCGATCCGTTTCGGCGCCAAAGGCCCGAACTCTGCGACCTGCACCGCATGCGCGACCGGCGCGCACGCGATCGGCGATGCGATGAAGGTAGTTCAGCGCGAGGAAGCCGACCTGATGATCGCGGGTGGGGCCGAGTCGGTCATTTCCCCGCTCGCCGTCGGCGGCTTTTCCGCAATGCGAGCCCTGTCGACCCGCAATGACGAGCCGGAGCGCGCGTCGCGCCCCTGGGACAAGGACCGCGACGGCTTTGTCATGGGAGAAGGCTCGGGCATCGTGCTGCTCGAAGAGCGGGAGCACGCGCTCGCCCGCGACGCGCGCATCTACTGCGAGCTGACCGGGTATGGCATGTCGGGCGACGCGTACCACATCTCCGCTCCCTGCGCCGACGGCGAGGGCTCGGCGCGCGTCATGCGCAACGCCCTTCGCGACGCAGGACTGAAACCCGAAGACATCGACTACATCAACGCTCACGGCACCTCGACGCCGGCCGGCGATCTCGCAGAGACGATCGCAGTGAAGTCACTCTTCGGCGAGCATGCATACAAGCTCGCGATGAGCTCGACGAAATCGATGACGGGACACCTTCTCGGAGCCGCGGGCGGCCTCGAAGCAGCGCTCTGCGCACGCGCCGTCCGTGACGGCGTCGCGCCGCCGACGATCAACTACGACACTCCCGATCCCGAATGCGATCTCGATTACGTCCCGAACAGCGCGCGCGAGATGAACATCCGGCACGCGATGTCGAACTCGTTCGGGTTTGGCGGTACCAACGCGTGCCTGATCTTCTCGAGGCACGAGTAGAGACAGGTTATAGGTCATAGCAGGCAGCGATTTCGGACGACTGCAACGGTATTCGATACGGGCGACGCGGTGCGTCGCCCGTTCCGTTTCCTGGGGCGAAACAACGTGAGCAGGCACCTCGACCGTCAAGTGCCAGACGGCAACGGGCGGCGCATCGCGTCGCCCCTTCCGAGACTCTTGCAGATTCTTTGATCGCTGCCTGCTTATCTGCAACGTGCCCTTCGCCTCTTGCCTTTCGCCTACAATCAGCCCGTCCGAACCACATGACCGAATCCAACGTTCGCACCATTGCCACGACCATGCACGGGCGCTATCTGCTCGAGCGCCTAGGCGACGCGCAGTCGCACCTGCTCATCGTCGGATTCCATGGCTACGCGCAGAGTGCACAGGCAATCCTCGAACCGATGCGCGCCTTCGCGCCCGTGGGCTCGACACTCGTCGCCGTGCAGGCGCTCCACCGCTTCTACAGTCGCAGCCAACAGCAGGTCGTGGCGAGCTGGATGACACGCGAAGACCGCAAACTGATGCTCGCCGACAACCTCGAATACATCGGACGCGTCATCGCCTCCGCGCGCGATGAATGCGCCGCACCCATCGCTCCGATGGTCTTCGTCGGCTTCTCCCAGGGAACTGCGATGGCATGGCGCGCCGCGATCCAACATCCCTCTCCCGTCATCGCTCTCGGGGGCGACATTCCTCCCGAGCTCACGAGCGAGGTCCTCGCGCGCATCCCCTGCGCATTGGTCGGCCACCCATCGCTCGACGAGTGGTACACACACGACAAGCACCAGTCGGACCTCAGCCGCCTCGCCGAGGCGGGCTGCTCCGCGGAGGGGCGCGACCTTGCAGGCGGGCACGAATGGTCGGCGCCTTTCTACGAAGATTGTCAGACCTTTGTGACTCGTTTCTACCGACCGGAACAAGACTGAGTTTCTTTCGTATAGTCGCTCAGGCCGGAAGCGCGGCCTCGAGACGACGGATCACGGAGAGCCGATGAGACGATTCCTGCTGCCCCTCGCATGCTTCGCGGGCCTCGTGGCGTTCTACGTGCTGCTTCCGCTGTTCGACCCTTCCCTGCCCAGGGGGATGTCAGTGACGAAGGCCGAGGTCCAGGCCGCGGCTGACCGCGCCGCGAGGGAGTACGGCATCGAAGTCGACAATGCGTACAGCGTGCTCGTCTGGCAAGTCGAAACGAATCTCGAAAGCCAGTTCGCCCGCGACCCCGAGCTCCGCCGCAGAGCGGATGGCGACCCGGTCATCGGCCCTCGTTTCGGGTATTGGCGGGTGATCTACCACCGCAAAGACGCGCCAAAGTTTCCGGCCTACGGCTGGGTCGTCCTCGATCGCCACGGCGAGGTCATCGGCATCCGGCGCACGCCAGGGAACGAAGAAGTGGCAGCAACGGCAGCCGCGGAGACTCTCAGGGCTCGCGCTGACGAGTTCGTTCGGTCACACGCACTGATCGGCGCCCCGAACCCCGTATTCGAGAGCGATCGCCCGAACGTGTTGCTCAGGCGCACCGACCACACGTTCCGCTACAGCGTTCCGTCGACGCTGCCGAGCGGGAACATCGTCTATCTCCTCGGCGTCCACTTCACCGGCGACAGGATTTCGGGCTGGAACCTGATTGAGGAGAATCGTGACGGAAGCCCCCTCGCGTTCGAGCGCGAGTTCGTCGGCAGCTTCATGGCGCGGATCGTGCTGCTTTTCAGCGTCCTGCTGATCCTGCTCGTGATCTTTTTGAAGAAGTACCACGAAGGCGAAGTCGGAGTCGGAGTTGCCGGCTTCCTCTTCGCGATGATGATGGCGCTGGCGATACTCGTGGGACTCTCCACGATGAGGGCCTCGTCGTTCGGGACACAGCTCGGGGCTCTCGACGCTCCCGGAACGGCGTGGGCGAACTTTGGCTTCGCGCTTCTCTTCGTGCAGCTTCCACTCGCGGTGCTCGTCTTCCTTGCCTGGTCGGTCGGCGAGAGCTTTACGCGTGAGCGCTGGGGCGAGCGTCTCGCATCGTTCGACGCGATCCTGCGTCGCGACCCGATCAATGCATCGGTCGGCCGTAGTCTGCTCGCTGGGGCGCTCAGCGCACCGGCGGCGGCGGGACTCGCGCTGGCGGTCTCCGCGATCCCTGTAGTCACGGGGCTCGCGACCCCCGGCCTCACACTGATGCCGGGAGCATTTGCGTTCGGTGGCAGCCCGTGGGTTGCGGTCCTCGGATCGCTCTCGACCGCGATCACGATCGCCGTCGGTTCGTTCCTTTTCGTGATGGGTGCGCTACGTCGCAAGGCGCCGCGCTCGGTCGCGCTATTCATCGCGATCGCCCTCGGTACCGTCGTCTCCGTTACGACGCCACTCACTCCGGAGATCTGGTCGCTCGTCTTCGGATTCGGCATCGTTGCCGCGGCGGCCGTCGTGTTCGTCTGCTGGGACCTGCTCGCCGCTACGGTGACACTCTTTGGAGCGACGCTGATGCTGGAGCTCCTTCCCTTCGCGCGCGTCGCCGAGGGGAAGGCTCAGCTGATGCCGATCGTCGCTGCTGCGATCCCGCTCGGCCTCGTGCTGGCAGTCGCTGCGGCCGGCATGCTGACGCGGCGCGAGATCGAGTACCGCTACGACGACCTCGCGCCTCACGTTCGCCGCATCGTCGAGCGGGAGCGTGTCAAGGCAGAGATCGACGCGGCGAACAGGATTCAGGCTGCGCTGCTCCCCGCGAGCGACCCAACGATCGATGGATTGACCATCTCGTCGCATTACCGCGCGGCGACGGAGATCGGCGGCGACTACTTCGATTTCCTCGAGCTCGGCGACGAGCGAATCGGCGTCGCATTCGGCGACGTCGCCGGACATGGCCTAACGAGCGGCATCGTCATGGCGATGGCGAAGGCGGCACTGCTCGTACAGGTAATGCACGACGCTTCACCCGTCCGCGTGATGGAAGTGCTGAACGACAACGTGATGCGAACTGCGCCACCCCGGATGATGATGACGTTCTTCTTCGGCATCCTCGACCCGGCGCGCCAGACGATGCGCTTCTCGTCAGCGGGACATCTCGACCCGTACCTCTATCGAGCGGCGACCGGAAAACTCGAATGTCTGTCGTCGTGGGGCTTTCCGCTTGGAGTGAAGCGGCGCGAGCCGTTCCGCGAGCTGACGGTGCAGTTCGAGCCAGGCGACCGCCTCGTCCTCTACTCCGACGGGTTGATCGAAGCGGTCGACGACCGCGGCGAGCCATTCGGGTTCGATCGATTCGAGCGCGTGCTCGAGAGCAGCGCCACGCAATCGGCGGACGAGATCAAGAAGGCGGTGCTGGTCTCCGTGAAGAAGTTCACGAACAATCGCCCACCCGAGGACGATCAAACGCTCGTGGTGTTCTCGTTCGAGGAAGCGACGGTCGAACGGAAGCTGGCGTAGCTCCGCGTCACGGAGGCCTCGCGGGCGCCGCGCAACGGCTGCAGGTCGTCGCCGCTGGCGACACACCCGCATTTTCTGGATGCCATTCGGTTCGACCCGAGATCCTTGACTCCCCGGGGCACGCCAACCTACGCTCCCTCTCCGATACTGCCGCTCACCGGAGGAGGCATCATGCGCCGCACGCTGCTCACAATTACGCTTCTCGCGATCATCGTCGTTCTGCCCGCCGTCGCTGCTGAGACTCATTCCTTCGGCGTCCGGGACATGTGGGCGATGAAGCGAGTCTCCGACCCGCAGCTCTCTCCTGACGGGAAGTGGGTCCTTTTCAATCTCCGCACGAACGACCTCGCGGCAAACAAGGGGCTGTTCGATCTTTGGCTCGTCGGCGCGGACGGCAACGGACTTCGGCGCCTAACAAGCCACCCCGCCGCCGATACTGGCGGCCGTTGGTCGCCCGACGGAAGATGGATCTGGTTCACCTCGACGCGCTCGGGCTCCTCTCAGGTCTGGAAGCTCGCGGTCGACGGCGGCGAGGCGACGCAAGTCACGAACCTGCCGGTCGACGCGTCGAACGTAACCGTATCGCCCGACGGCAAGTCGATCGCGTTCTCCGTAGAAGTCTTCCCTGGCATGTCGATCGATGAGACTGCGAAGACGCTCGCGGAGCGTGAGGCGGACAAGTCGACGGCGCAGGCTTACGACTCGCTCCTCATCCGCCACTGGGACACATGGGCTGACGGGCGCCGTTCGCACATCTTCGCGATGCCGGCGGCGGGCGGCGCACCGGTCGACGTCATGAACGGCATGGACGCCGACACACCGTCGAAGCCGTTTGGCGGCACGGAGGAATTCACCTTTACCCCGGATGGGAAGTCGATCGTCTTCTCGACCCGCAACGTCGGGCGCGAGGAGGCCTGGTCCACGAACTTCGACCTCTTCGTCGCGGCGATCGACGGGAGCGCGAAGCCGGTCAACCTCACGAAGGCGAATCATGCGTGGGACACTCGTCCAGTCTTCTCGCCGGACGGTAAGCAACTCGCCTACCTCGCAATGGCGCGCCCAGGCTTCGAGGCAGACCGCTACGCGCTGATGGTTTACTCCTGGCCTAACGGCAAGGCGCGAGAAGTCGCGCCGAAGTGGGACCGGTCGGCCGAGGCGATCACATGGTCTGCCGACGGGAAGACGATCTACACGATTGCGACCAACCTCGGCAACCAGTCGCTCTTCGCCGTCGACGTCGCGAGCGGCAAGATCACGACGATCGTGGAAAAGGGCTGGATCGGCTCCATTGCAGGCCTCACGGGCAACAAGGCGATCTTCGACATGGACCATCTCAAGTCGCCGGTCGAGCTCTACGCGACGACGCTCGACGGCAAGTCGGTCAAGCAGCTGACGAACGTGAACGCGGCTGAGGTCGCCGCCGCTCGCTGGGGCGATACGGAGCAGTTCAGCTTCAAGGGAGCGCACGGCGACACCGTGTACGGCTGGATCGTCAAACCGGTCGATTTCGACCCCGCGAAAAAGTATCCCCTCGCGTTCCTCATTCATGGAGGCCCGCAGGGCTCGATGAGCAATCACTTCCACTACCGCTGGAACCCGCAGTTCTACGCAGGCGCCGGCTACGCCGCCGTGATGATCGACTTCCACGGTTCCACCGGATACGGGCAGGGCTTCACCGACGCAATCCGCGGTGACTGGGGCGGCGCTCCGCTCGAAGACCTGCAGAAGGGCTTCGATGCCGCGGTTGCGAAGTACTCATTCATCGACCCGGACCGCGCGGTGGCGCTCGGCGCCTCGTATGGCGGCTACATGGTGAACTGGATCGCCGGCAACTGGCCCGACCGCTTCAAGGCGCTCGTCTGCCATGACGGCAATCTCGACGAGCGCTTTGCATACTTCGACACGGAAGAGCTCTGGTTCCCCGAGTGGGAGCACCACGGCACTCCCTGGGACAACCCCGAGTCGTATGCGAAGCACAATCCGATCGACCACGTGTCGAAGTGGAAGACGCCGATGCTCGTCATCCACGGCGGCAAGGACTATCGCGTCGTCGAAACGCACGGCTTCGCGACCTTCAATGCGCTTCAGCGACGCGGCATCCCGAGCCGCTTCCTCTACTTCCCCGACGAGAATCACTGGGTTCTCAAACCCGCGAACTCGATCCGTTGGCACAACGAGGTGCTGAAGTGGATTGATACGTACGCGAAGTAAGGCGGGAGTCGAGAGGCGATCAGCAGGCCAGAGGCGCGGGAGCGACGAGGGGCCGGGCTCGGGCGCGGGCCCGGGCCCGTTCACGGCGAAATCTCCGCACGACGCGCACGGGAAGATTCGCGGAGGAGTCGAGTCGCGGGACGGAGCCGCGTACCGAGTCGTTCGTCACGATCGCACCAATGGCGCACGCCGCAAACGTGAACGCGCCCGCGCCCGGCCGTTGACGTTGCCCGTCCCCGACAGGAATCCCGCAAACGTCGCGTCGCCGTGACATGTTCGCCTCCCTCTGCCTGTCTGGCCGCTGGCTTCCTCCCGATCCCGCCGCTACTGCTATCCTCCCCGCATGCGCGCGTTCGTGACCGGTGCCACCGGATTCGTAGGACACAACCTCGTCGACGAGTTAGGCGCCGATGGATGGGATGTCGTCGCACTGGTGCGGCGCGATTCCGATGTGCGACACCTGGTCGCACGCGGCGTCGAGTTGCGCGAAGGCGCCGTAACCGACAGCGGTTCCCTCCTTGCGGCGATGCCGGAAAACGTCGACGCAGTCTTCCACGTCGCGGGGAACACGAGCCTGTGGAAGCGGGGCGACGCAGCGCAGACGCTCGTCAATGTCGGCGGAACGGCAAATGTCGTCCGCGCTGCGCTCGCTCGTCGCGCGCGGAAGCTCGTTCACACATCGAGCGTCGGCGCCTTCGGCCACCATCATCAGCGAATCGTCGAGACAACGCGGTCAAACGCCGCGTCGTCCTGGATCAACTACATCCGCACGAAGTACGCCGCCGAGCTCGAAGTGTTGAAAGGAGTCGCGGAAGGACTCGACGCGGTGATCATCAATCCACCGCACATCGTCGGTCCTCACGACCGGCGAAACTGGTCGCGCCTCTTCCGCCTCGTCCGCGACGAAAAGCTCCCCGGCGTCCCTCCGGGCGCAGGCTCCTGGTGCCACGTCCGCGAGGTGGCGCGCGCGCACCTCGCCGCGGTCGAGCGAGGAGGAACCGGCGAGCGCTACCTTCTCGGCGGGGTCGACGCGTCCTTCCTCGAGACCCTCCAGGCAATCGGACGGCTCGTCGGCAGGCCTGTGCCCCGCAAGCCTCTCCCCGCGTTCGTGCTGAAGTCGGTGGCACGCGTGAACGAGTTCGTGTCGTTTGCGACGGGCAGGGAGCCCGACATCACGCCCGAAGGAGCCGCGCTCGTCTGCGAGCGGGTGCTGACCGATTGCAGCAAGGCGGTGCGGGAGCTCGGCTACCGGCCCGTGGCGCTCGAAACGATGCTGGCAGACTGCTGGGAGTGGATGCTGAAGGAACCGTGAGAACGCGAAACGCGGAACGCGAAGCCGGGGAGCTCGGCTTCACACGAGCCTCGATCCCCTGCGACTGCCAGTCGGGCGGAAGTCAGCGGCCGGGCGCGGACCCGGGAGCGTTCACGTTCACGGTTGAGACATCCCGGCTTGGAGAATTGCACCGCGGCCTACGGCGCCCTTCGCTCAGGCCGGGCGCTCCCGTGAACGCGCCCGCGCCCGGGCCCGCGCCCGGTTTTTCTCGAGATTCAAACAGAGGATTAGCGAATCCCGCCGCTTCCTTTGATTGCCGTTTCTCCCCTCTCCGTTGCACAATGCTCAGGGCAGGGTGGATATGGGTAAGCTCAAGCGGGTCAAACGCCGGCTTGTGAGCGGGGCGGTGTCGGACAACCTCGAGACGATCCGAGGCTTCGGTCCGTGGACGCTCCGCCGCCGGCACGCAGCACGTGCGTGGTTACGCCGCACGTATATGGTGCTGCTCCCCTTGAGCCTGCTTGCGTCAACGCTTCTCGTGTCTGCCGTCACGGGCGAGTTCCCATTCGACAAGAAGCACGTCGTTCCTGCGGTCGCGTCGACGACCGCGGTCACGGTCGCCTCCTCACGACCGCTCGCGGCGCCGCGCGCGCAGCAGCAGCCACCTGCACCAATGAGCGCCGATCGGGTCTTCACCGAGCTCCCCGTACCGATCGACGTCGCCTCACTGAACCTGAGCGTGCGGAGGGTGATCCTCGACGCAGGACACGGCGGCAGCGATCCCGGCACCGTATCGGGTGATCTTCTCGAGAAAGACATCACGCTCGACATCAACGCAAGGCTCGAGCGGATGCTCAAACAGGCGAACTTCGACGTGCAAGTCACCCGCCAGGAGGACCGCACCGTGCCGCTTCGCGCACGCGCGAGCATCGCGAACGACTCTTCCGGCGACATCTTCGTTTCGATCCACGTGAACTCGATCCGAGGAAGCCATGCAATCCGCGGAATTGAAACGTACTACCTCGGCCCCACCGACGACCCGATCCTGAACGAGCTCGCAGCGTCGGAGAATCGTGGCTCTGGATACACCCTTTCCGACTACAGGCGCCTGCTCGAAGGGATCTACGCCGACGTGAGGCGCGACGAATCGCGTGCGCTCGCCGAGTCGATTCAGCGCAACTTACACGGCGATCTCGTATCGGTAAATCCGCATCTGGAAAACTGGGGCGTGCGAAAAGCGCCCTTCGTCGTGCTCGTGGCGACCGAGATGCCCGCGATCCTCGCGGAAGTCGCCTGTCTCTCGAACAAAGACGAAGCGAAACTGCTGGCGACCGACGAATACCGCCAGCAGATCGCCGACGCGCTATTCAAAGGCATTGTGGCCTACGCCCGGGTCAGGGGTGGTGAGGCGGAGAAAGGAATCTGAGGGATGGGTAAGGAAGCGCAGGTTCTGAACGTGGGCATCGACCTCGGCACGTCGCGAAGCGCGATCTCGGCCTCGAACGGCGAAAAATTCGTCGTCGAGAGCTTCGTCGGCTGGCCGGTCGACATGGTCGCAAAAAAAGTTCTCAAACGAGCAGTTCTCATCGGACACGAGGCGCTCTCCAACCGCTCGATGCTCGATCTTCATCGGCCGCTGGAGCGCGGGCTGCTGAAGGAAGGCTCAGAGAAGGATGTCGAGGCGGTGCGCGAGTTGCTCCGCCACCTGTTGACTCTCGTAGGCGCGAAGACCGACGGAAGCGGCACGACGCGCGCGGTGGTCGGCGTCCCTGCAGCCTCGCTCCGGACGAACAAGCAGTACCTACGCAATGCGCTCAAGGGCATCGTCGACAACCTCATGATCGTCTCCGAGCCGTTCGCCGTGGCGTACGGACTCGAGGCGCTCCTTCACTCGATGGTCGTCGATATCGGTGCAGGCACCACCGACTTCGTCGTCATGCGCGGCCGCTACCCAACCGAGGAGGACCAGCGGACTCTGACGACCGCGGGAGATTTCGTCGACGACCAGCTGATGAAGCTGATTCAGGCGAGATATCCCGAAGCCGTCTTCACGGTCTTCATGGTTCGCGAGTGGAAGGAGAAATTCTCGTTCGTCGGAAACCCGAAGAGCCCGGTGATCGTCCAGGCACCGGTGCGCGGCGTTCCGACCGACCTCGACATCACCTTCGAGATGCGCTCCGCATGCGAGTCCCTCGTCGCCCCGTCCATCGAGACGATGATCGATCTGATCTCGCGTGTCGAGCCGGAGTTCCAGGAGAAAGTACGCAGCAACGTGATCCTTTCAGGCGGTGGAGGCCTGATTCCAGGGTTCGCCGCGGCGCTGCAGAAGGGACTCGATCAGATCGGCGGCGGCAAGGTCAAAGCACTCGAAGATCCGGTGTTCATCGGCTCCGACGGAGGCCTGCTGCTCGCACAAGACGCCCCTGATTCAGACTGGGAGAAGCTGACCGCCTGACCGCGGGATTGAGGAGCGAGAATCGCGAATTGCGAAATGCCCTCGGCGCGGACGCAAGTAGCGCCATGAGGCTCGTTCATACGAAACGAGCGCGACCCACGGGTCGCGCGCTTCGTTTTTGCTCTCTCGATAATTCGACTCTCAATTTCACACTAGCCCCAATGGCCTGAACTTGAGATGAAGAGGCTGAAGTTAGAACGATGAACAATGAAATTTGAACCCAGGCCCCACCGGCGCCCGCCGACCACCGATGACCAACGCGTGCTCGAGCTGTCGTCACGACGAGCCCATTCGACTCGCTTCGCTCGCTCAGGGCAGGCCCCGCAAGGAGGGATCTCGCAGGTCGGTACCCTCGTGCAACACTCCACTTGGCCAGTGGCGAACGAGTCGCAACCTGAGAGGTCCCTCCTCGCGCTGCTCGTCGGGACGACATCAGGCCCCAGCGTGACAAACTGTCAGCGACTTTCGCGGCAGAAAAGGGCCCAGGGTGGGAGTTTCTGGGTTCAAACCTCATCGTTCATCGTTCTAACTTCAGCCTTTTCCTCTTGAGCTCAGGCCATTGGGGCTAGTGTAGTGTTTCGTTAATCCCTTGCCTTTCGTTG
>JACPDH010000041.1 GCA_016184115.1 Acidobacteriota bacterium
GGTGAGGTTCCCCGAGGCATCGATCGCCGGCTGCACCGTGAAGAGCGCGTTGTTGTCGTTCGACACGTTGAACGTGAGCGTCTGGCCCGACTCGTCGGCCGGACCCGCGCTGAGCGCCGTCGCCCAGCCATTCACCGTGTGAAGGCCGCTTCCTTCGAGCACCGTCTCATCGGCACCCTTCGTGAAGCTCGGTGCGTCGTTGACCGCCGTTACCGTGATCGTGAAGCTCTGTCCCGCCGACGTGTCGGCTCCGCCGTTCGCCGTTCCGCCGTCGTCCGCGAGGGTGATCGTGATGTCGGCCGTGCCGTTCGCGTTCGTGTCCGGCGTGAACGTGAGATTCCCCGCCGCGTCGACCACCGGCCCCGCGCTGAAGAGTGCCGGGTTCGTGTTCGCCGTCACGTTGAACGCAAGCGTCTGGCCCGCTTCGTTTGCCGGTCCCGCGCTGACGCCCGAGGCGATCGACCCGCTGTAGGCTCCCGAATCTTCCAGCACCGCCGGGCCCGCGCCCGCGGTGAACGACGGCACATCGTTGACGCACGTCACCGTGACGTTCACCGTCGCCGTCGAGCCCCCCGTGATCGTGTAGGTGAAGCTGTCCGCGCCGCAGAAGTCGGGGTTAGGCGTATACGTCAGGCCCGTCCCTCCTCCCGTCGTCGCCACGGTGCCGCTCGTCCCGTTCGTCGTTCCCGTCACCAGCTTCGTCCCGCCGTCCGGGTCGGTGTCATTCGCGAGCACGTCGATCGCCGTCGCGCTCGCGTCTTCGAGCATCGTCGCGCTGTCGTTCACGGCAACCGGCAGGTCGTCGATGCCGTTGACCGTCACCGTCACCGTCGCGCTCGCGAGCCCCCCGGCTCCGTCCGAGATCGTGTAGCTGAACGTGTCGGTGAGCGACCCTCCTGCGGCAAGCGCCTGAATCGCCGCGCTCGTCGTCGGGTCGTAGTTCACGACGCCCCCCACACCGATCGTCACGCTGCCGAGCGTGCCGGCCGTGTTGACCGCAACCACAGTCAGCGTCGCCCCTTCGGGGTCGCTGTCATTCGCCAGCACGGCGATTCCGATCGGCGTGTCCTCGTCCGTCGTCGCGACATCGTTCGTCGCGATGGGCGGCTCGTTGATGATGTTGATCTTGATCTTCACCGTCGTGGGCGGCGACGCATTCGTGCCGTCGCTCGCCTGGTAGAGGAACGTATCGTTCCCCGCAAAGTCAGCCGGTGCCGTGTAGGTGAATGATCCGTCGGGATTGAACGTGAAGGCGGTCGCAAAATTCGGGGCGACCGTCAGCACCGCGGTCAGCGGATCGCCGTCGGGGTCGCTGTCGTTCGCGAGCACACCAGGCGCGGCGACGACGAGTGTTTCGCCTTCGACGACTCCGTACAGATCGGATTCCGCATCCGGCGCACCCTCACCACCGATCCCAACGATGACGTGCATGACGCCACGGCCTCGGCCGTTGACGTCGTCGTCCGCACCAAGCGTGAAGGAGTCGGGACCCTCATAGCCAGCCGCAGGCGTGTAGACCACCGACGCGCTTTTCAGCGGCGAGAGCGATTCGCTGACGGAAATCTCTGAGAGCGTTCCATGCGACGGCGCGGTCACGACCCGGAACGTGATCGGGTCGCCGTCAGGATCGGTTGCCGTCACCGAAACGGTGATCGCTTCGCCGACGCCGGTCGACACCGACTGATCGCTGATGACCGGCGCACGGTTGACCGGCCGGTCGAGCTGCAGCGAGCCGTCGTTCGACTGGTTGTCGACCGTCGTCGCGTAGACGATCGCGGCGCCCGTGAGGAGCTCGAACGAATAGCTGTGCCCCGCGACGACGGTGCGGCCCAATAAGTCCGCCGCCGGCTTCTGCCGGAAGGTCTCCGGGAGATACGTCAGGTCGAACGACTCACCGACCGAAGCCCCCGCGGCATCGCGTTCCGTGACGCGCAGCTTCGCCTCACCGCCCGAGAGCGTGCGCACACCGATGTTGAAGCGATACCTCTCGATGTCCGCCGGCGCGACGAGGACGAAACGGAAGCCGATCACCGGAACATCCGATTCCTTGACCGCGGGAACGACGAGCCCGCGCGTGCCGAAGTTTCCCTGATCGTCGAATGCGCGCACCACGATGCGGGGGAGCGGGCCTTCGGTCGAGACGACGTCGAGCGATCCGAGACCGCTCGCACCGAGCGATGCGATCACGTCATCGTAGCGAAGCGTTTTCTTCGGGCCGACTTCGTAGTCGATCGCGGGAGGCAGGGTCGCCGGAAGCACGTCACCCTGCGGCAGGAACGAGATCGCGCCGCGCATGACTCCGGTTCCCGGGTTGTGAAGCTGCATCTCGGTCCGGAAGTTCGCGCCGTTCACGCCGGCGGTCGACCCCGCGACGGGGACGATTGCGCGCTCTGAGGCGCTCGCGATTCCAGAGAACAGAAGGGTGAAAAGCAGCGTGGCCAACAGGATCCGGCGTACGTTCATCGGGGCTCTCCAGAGAACTGGTGATCGCGGCGGACCGAATGCTCCCGCCCTGACTCTCAATTGACCAAATTGAAGAAAACGTTTCGGCGCCCGGCCGGCGGCCCACCCAAACGACCACGGCTCGCCCACGTCGAGCCTCACCTGCCTGCCGGGGCAGAAATCGGAATGAGATTAGCACCGAAGCGCGTCCGGGTCACGATGATTTGTGACAATTCGCACGGCAAAAAAAACCGAACGCGCTTTCACGAGCGCGTTCGGAACATGCCTAACGTGACGCGGATCACTTCACCGCGACGGCGCGCACCTGTTTGAAGTCGGCGACGCCTCGAAACATCTTCAGCAAGCCGTCCTGCAGGAGCGTCGTCATCCCCTGCTCGAGGGCGAGCGTGCGGAGCTCGTCGATCGGCGCGCGACGCTGCACGGCCCGCTTGATGTCGTCGGTCCCGACGAGCAATTCGTGGATGCCCATCCGTCCCTTGAATCCCGAGTTATTGCAGTCGCGGCACCCCTTCGGCCTGTAAAGCGTGAGCTCGGGTGTGTAGGTGATGCCGGTCCGCGGGAACCAGCGCTCGCCGTAGATCTGCACGATCTCGTCGAACTCCGACTGCTCCGGGTGGTACGCCTCCTTGCACTTGGTGCAAAGCGTGCGGATGAGCCGCTGCGCCATGATGCCGAGAAGGGCGTCGGCGAAGTTGAATGGATCGATGTTCATGTCGAGCAGGCGCGTGATCGTCTCGGGGGCGGAGTTCGTGTGGAGCGTCGAGAAGACGAGGTGGCCGGTGAGCGACGCTTCGATGCCGATCGCGGCCGTTTCGTGGTCACGCATTTCACCGACCATGATCACGTCGGGGTCGGCGCGAAGAAACGAGCGCATCGCCGCGGCGAAGGTGAAATCGATCTTCGGGTGCACCTGCACCTGGCGGAGCCCCTTCTGCGTGATTTCGACCGGGTCTTCCGCGGTCCAGATCTTCATGTCGACGGTGTTGATGAAACCGAGCGCCGAGTGAAGCGTCGTCGTCTTGCCCGAGCCGGTCGGTCCGACGACGAGGCAGATGCCGTACGGTTTTCCGAGGATCTTCTTGAAGTTGTCGAGGTTCGCCTCGGAGAAGCCCATCTTGTCGAGCGGCAACGGCTTGGAGGCGGCGAGGATACGCATGACGACGTCTTCGTTGTTGTTCGAAGTCGGAATCGTGGCAACGCGAAGCTCGATCATTCCCTTCGAGTACTTGAAGCGGATCTTGCCGTCCTGCGGCTTGCGCTTCTCCGAGATGTCGAGCTTGGCCATGATCTTGAGGCGCTGGACGACCGCGTTCCGGTGCGCGCCCGGGATCTCGAGATACTTTTCGCAGTCGCCGTCGATGCGAAGCCTGATCAGGCATGGGTTCTTTGCGCCGTCAGGCTCGACGTGGATATCGGACGCACCTCGGGCGTATGACTCGATGATCAGCTGGTTGACGAACTTCACGATTCCGCTGTCGGTCTCGTCGATCTCGGGGACATCGGGCGACTTGTCTTCTTCGATCTCGGCCTCGCCATCGCCGAGCTCAGTGATGATTCGCGCGAGATCTCCCGCGACGGTCGACTCTCCCGGAGCCGCCTCTCCGTACGAGTTCGCGATATAGGCCATGATGTCGGGCCTGAGGCCGACCATGAAGTCGTAGCGCGGCGAGAGGTTCATCGCGCGCACGCCGTCGAGCCGCATCATGTCGTGCGGATCGTCGATCACCATCACGAGCACGCCGGCCTTGCGCTCCACCGGGGCGCAGGCGTACTTCTTCCACATCTCCGATGCCACCCGGCCGCGCAGATCCGTCGGAATCATCTGCGTTCCGTCGTATCCGAACTGTTCGCAGTTGTAGAACGCGGCGAGTGATTTGACGATCTCGTCCTTCGGAACGCTGTACTCCTCGACGAGAGCCTCCGTGACGTCGATGTTGTTGACGCGCGCGTGCGAGACCGCAGCGTCGAGATCCTTTTCCGAAATGATCCCCTTGTCGATCAGCCCGCCGAACTTCGTCGGCTTCGTCGATCGCGCCGCTTTGTGCTGGTTGTAGAAGGCAATGCCGAGAATCCTCGCGATCTCCTCCGCGGCAGCTCCATCCTGCGACGTGAACTCGCCCCCACCCTTTTTGTTGATGAGCTGGACGACGCCGAGGAGATACTTCTCGAACATGATCGGCGTTGCGAGCACCGACCGCGTACGGAACCCAGTCTGTTTGTCCCAGCGCTGGTCGAATTTCAGGTTCGGATGAAGCTTCGTGAGCTCCGCGGCGTCGTAGGAGTCTTTGATCTTGATCGTGCGCCGCGAGAGCGCCGTAAAGCCGGAGATCGACGCGAACGACTTCGCGACGCGGATCTCCTTCGGCTGATCGCCGACCTTCTGGAGCGAATAGAGCTCCTGGTTCTTCGTGTCGATGGCATAGATCGTCAGCCTCTCGCACTCGAGCAAATCGATGATCCTGTCCTTGAGCGTCGTCAGGATCTGGTTGATCGAGTCGGCGGAGTTGATCTGGTTCGTGATCGCCGTGAGCTTCTTCCGGTACTCGAGCTCTCGCTCGATCTGGGATTGAGGCGTCTGGACAGCCATCGGCAAAGCCCCCCTGTGCGGTTGCGGTAGGGGTAAAGAATAGCGCAGATCGCAGGGAGAGGGGCGCTCTGGAGCGGCGCTACGACGATCCCGCTGCGAGACGCAAGACGCTGAAGTGAGAACGCAGAACGACGAATGTTGAACCGAGAAATGGTGCTGCGTTCACCATTCTGGATTCGACATTCATCGCTCTACGCTCTCACTTCAGGGTTTCCCCCTTCGAGCGCAACCTCTCGCCTAAATCCCCGTTACCCTAACGACTTCTTCGAACGTCGTCGTTCCCTCGGCGAGCCGCCGCAGCGCGC
The DNA here is from genome assembly GCA_016184115.1 of Acidobacteriota bacterium. Taxonomy (GTDB): domain Bacteria; phylum Acidobacteriota; class Thermoanaerobaculia; order Gp7-AA8; family Gp7-AA8; genus JACPDH01. The sequence continues at coordinate 5,356 of JACPDH010000041.1, forward strand.
TCTGTCGCAGCGTACGCATGCCGCGCTTGATCGCCGTGTCCTTGATCGTCAGGAAGTCCTTCCCCTGGTCGATCAGGTCGCGCATCGCCGAGTCGATCGTGAGCACCTCGAAGATGCCCGTGCGCCCGAAATAGCCAGTACCTCGGCAGCGGTGGCAGCCAGCGCCTTCTTTGACGATGATCCGCTTTCCCGTCGGCGCCTGGAGGTTGAGCATCGCCGCTTCCTCCGCCATCAGCGGACGGTTCTGCTTACAGTCGGTGCAAATCGTTCGCATGAGCCTCTGCGCCATCGCGCCGACGAGCGTCGAGGAGATCAGGTACGGCTCGATCCCGAGGTCGACGAGCCTCGTGATCGACGAGGAGGCATCGTTCGTGTGAAGCGTCGAGAAGACGAGGTGGCCGGTGAGCGCTGCCTGCACCGCGTTCTGCGCCGTCTCCTGGTCGCGGATCTCTCCCACCATGATGATGTCGGGGTCCTGCCGGAGGATCGTGCGCAGCGCTTGCGCGAACGTCAGGCCGATCTTGTTGTGAACCGCCGTCTGGTTGAACTCCTCGTAGACCATCTCGATCGGATCTTCGATCGTGGTGATGTTGATGTCGGGCGCGTGGAGATGCTTGAGCGTCGAGTAGAGCGTGACCGTCTTGCCCGATCCGGTAGGCCCCGTGACGAGAATGATGCCGTGGGGGCGCCGGATCCAGTCGTCGAACGCCGTGAGCTCGTCCTCGTAGAATCCGAGCGCGGTGAGGTCGCGCACCAGCACTTCGGGGTCGAAGATACGCATGACCATCTTCTCGCCGAACGCCGTCGGCAGCGTCGAGACGCGAAGCTCGACTTCCTGCCCCTGCCGGTCGGTCTTGATCCGGCCATCCTGCGGCCGGCGCTTCTCGGCGATGTCCATCCGGCACATCGTCTTGAGGCGCGACGTCACCGCAAGGTTGACCAGCTTCGGCATCCGGTAAATCTCGTGGAGGACGCCGTCGATTCTGAAACGGATCTGCGCGTATTCGCGCTTCGGCTCGATGTGGATGTCTGATGCACGCGAATCGTAGGCGTGCTGCAGGAGGTAGTCGACCGCGTTGACGATGTGCTGGTCGCTCGACTCCATCTCGACGTTCGATTTGAGCTTCACGAACTGCTCGAGATTGCCGAGGTCGAAGCCACCCTTCATGTCGCGCTCGGCCTTCGTCACCGCCGAGCGGAAGCCGTAGTATTCGTTGATGATCCTGCGAAGGTCGGACTCGGCCGTGACCACGACCTCGAGCTCCTGCCGCACCATCTCGCGGTAGAGCTCGATCGCCTGGAAATCCTGCGGATTGACCATCGCCACGACGAGCCGCCCGTCCTTGATCTGGAGCGGGACCATCTGGTGGCGCCGGGCAAACGGGCGCGAGATCTTCGACTCGATGAACTCGATGTCGAGCTTCAGCGGGTCGATCTTCACGAATGGCGTGCTCGTCGCGTCAGCGACGAGGCGCGCGAGCAAGAGGTCGTCGATCCTCGTTCCCTTACCCGACGCATCGGTGAGGTTCAACGCTGCAACGGCGCGAAAGGCGCTCGACTCATCGTCGACCCGCGAGCGTGACTTCGTCTGGAGCCTGATCTGCTTGTCGAGCGGCTCGAGATCGGAACGCTGTTTCTGATCGATGAATCCGCCGGCAAGAAGAAGATCACCAAGCACGGCCACCGTGATCTCGACCGATTTGCGCGCCGACGAGGTCGAAGAGCTTGCAGACATGTGCGAATTCTACGGGAATCACGGGAGGAACACGATGTGGGGAGCGCAGCGAATGCAGAACGCAGAATGCGGAACGCGGAATGCGGAAGGCGACATGCGGAATGGAAGCGCGCAGAGGGAGAGGCTTCAGCCGACGTCGTTGCCCTTTCTACATTCGTCGTTCAGCATTCTGCATTCTGCATTCGATGTTTCAGTTCTTCTCCCCCACCCGCAATACGAGCCCCTTCAAGTACTCCCCTTCCGGGCAGTAGATCGACACGGGGTGGTCTTCACCGGCGCCGAGCCGGCGAACGATCGACGCGTCGCGGCGCGCGTCGGCGGCGGCGGAGAAGACGATCTTCTGAAACAGGTCGCTCGACACGTGGCCCGAGCAGGAGAAGGTGACCAGCGTCCCTCCCGGCGCGACGAGATTGAATGCCTGGAGGTTGATGTCCTTGTAGCCGCGTGCGGCGCGGTCGACATCTCCCTTCGACTTCGCGAACGCGGGAGGATCGACGACGACGAGGTCGTACGCTCTCCCCTCCGCCCTGCGCTTCCGCAAATGCTCGAAGGCGTCGGCCGTGACGAGCTCGAGCGTCGCGCCCGACGGGTTGAGCTCGTGGTTGCGCCGCGCGAGCACGATCGCGGGTGCCGAGACGTCGACCTCTTCGACCGTCGCCGCGCCTCCGGCGGCCGCGCTTACGCCGAAGCCGCCGGTATACGAGAAGACGTTCAGCACGCGACGCCCCCGCGCGATCGCGCGAACCATCGCGCGGTTCCCTCGCTGATCGAGGAAGAAGCCGGTCTTTTGTCCGGCGCCCGGCTGGACGACGAAGCGAAGGCCGTTCTCGCGGATCAGCGTCTCGCGCTCTCCCCCGACCTCGCCTCCCTCGATCCATTCGTCGACGAGACTCAGCCCTTCGAGCCGCCTCGCGCCGAGATCGTTCTCGAGCATCACGGCGAAGACGGGTGCGAGCTCTCTCGCAGCGTCGCGAAGCGCATCGACGACGAAGTCGCGGAGCTTCTCCAATCCTGCCGACGTGATCTCCACGACGAGCGTTCCCGCGTAGAAATCGGCGACGAGGCCGCTCACGCCGTCCCCCTCGGAGTGGACGAGCCGGACCGAGTCGGTATCGCCTCCGAGAAGGTGAGCGCGGGCGCGCACAGCGGTCGCGATCTTCGCCCGAAGCGACTCCGGGGTCAGGTCATCGGAGAACGAGATTCCTCGGCAACGGATCTGCGACTTCGCCGAGTAGAAACCAGATGTTAGGCGGACGCCTTCGGACGAGAGAACGTCGGCGATCGCCGCATCGCGATTCCCCTCCTCGCGCGCGATCGCGCCGTCGAAAACCCATGGATGCCTGTTCTTCAGCGCCTTGTCCCGACCGGGACGAAGGTGGATCCGTCGCCTCATTTCGGGTGCGAAAAGGTCGAGCGTCGTCATGACCGGGCATTATCGGCGAATCGGCGCATCTTCCAGCGGAATCCGAAGGGGCTATAATCGTTGCATGACGCCCCGCGCTCCGAAGACGTTTCACTCCTCCTGCCAGGAGCAGGTCTACCGGAAGGTGGCGAGCATTCTCGACGAGCTCGTCGACGAACACTTCGACGATGTCGAGCATTGCGACTTCTACATCAAGTACGGCTCCACCCTTCTCGAGATCGCGGTGGAGCCGTATCTCGAGGACAACGCGGTGATCAAGATCCGCGCCTTCTGCGTTCAGGGGGTCGCCCCGACGCATGAGCTGATGGGCGAGCTCCTCCGCCTCAACTCGACGATTCCTCTCGGCGCGTTCAGCGTCGTCGACGACAATATTTATTTCCACCATTCGTTCCTCGGGCGGGACCTCGTCGCCGAGCAGCTGATCGCGTCGCTCAATTCGGTGGCGTCGATCGCCGACGAATACGATGAGTGGATCGTCGAGCGTTACGGCGGCGCCACCGCGCTCGACCGGATGCGTGCGGCGTCGCCGCAGCGAACCCACTGAACAACGGGAAAACGGCAACGGGATCGCGGTCGGAGAGAGGGAGGGCGTGATGAATCGGGCAAACCCGCAGCCTCGTGGAATAGCGCCAGCCAGGCAGTCCATTCTATCGGTCGTGCGCGGCCGCCTGCACAGCTCGATCCTCCTCTGCGCCACGGGTGTGCTCGCACTTGGCGTCAATGGCTGCACCGGTGGACAGCGCACCGAAGCAGCAGAGACTCCGCAGATCCGCACGGCCGCGACCGCCTCAGGAAAAACGGTCGCGGCAGTCGTCACCCCGAAGCAGCCGACGCCCGTCGAGGCACTCCACCGCATCCATCCCGACATTCCAGTTTACGCAACTGCGGAGTTCCGTCCCGACCTGACGCTGCACGACGAGGCAGGCATCCGCCAGCAGTTCGGCAGCCCCGCCGAGGTTTATACGCTTACATCAGGGGACTCGTTCCCGATGGTCTGGCACTACTACGTGACGTATCTTGGCCAGTACCGAGGCTTCGCGCCGCCGAAGCCGTATCCTCCTGCCAGGCAACAGTGGCGGACGATGCAGATCAACCTCGGCAGTGCGATGCGCGACTCGTTCGTTCCCGAGACGGGACAGCCTCTCGACCGAAACGTGCTCCTTCAGATCAGCGAGAGCGAAGGTGACGCCGCCACTGTGATCCGCTACATCGTCACTCCGCGTGCGGTGGAAACACCGCAGGTGGTCATGCAGTAAGGCAGGTTCGAGGTCAAAGGTCAGAGGTCATAGCGGGCAGCCGGATTCGCGAACAGTACGAGCGTCGTCTTGCCTGCTATGACCTTTGGCCTATAACCTATGACCTGCCGTCCGCGGGCTTAGCTCAGTTGGTTAGAGCGTCTGCCTTACACGCAGAATGTCGGGGGTTCGAGTCCCTCAGCCCGCACCAACGTTTCTCGCTCCGATCACTCCGCCTTCCGCCGCGATTCTAGGAACTCGGCAGGAGAGAGAACTCGAGCGTGTCGCCGCGATCGGCGAAGCACTGCGTCACCTGTCACGAGCAAGGCTCCGGGAACGGAGTCGAGTAGATCCCAAAGGTGCTGATCTCCCCGGTCGGGCGCTGAGTCCGTTGCGGCGTCCGGTGTTACGAAGCGCGCGCTCAAGACGATCGCCCTCACGATGCGGTCGATTTCGCCTGCGCTCAATCGATGGAGGCGCGCGATGGCCGGACGGCTCAGGACTGCCACGTACTCTGCGACGAGTGCATCCGACACGATGAACCGGAGGGAGCCATCGAGCATCGCGTCGAGAATCGCTGCCGGCGGGCTGTTCGGATCGCGGGTGAGCAGGCCACTGACGACGACGTTCGTGTCGACGATGACGACAGCCTGACTCATCGCCCTCGGTGCGTCGCCGTCTCGCGCGCCGCGACGGCGTTCGCGCGGCTCGGACTCAAATTCGCCGCGCGCCTTGCCCGGGCGACGATGGCACCGGCCTGTTCGTCCGACTTGATTCCGTATTGCACGAGGCTGTCGGTGATGATCTCACCGATCGTACGTTTCCTTCGCGCGGCAGTCTCCTTCAGTGCCGCGTGCACCTCGTCCGGGAGCGCGATCGTTAATCTTGTCGTCATGGATACACCAACGCACCAACTCACCAACGAATTTCTCCTCGAAGAGTCTTGCAGCGGCGGGGCGAACGCTGGCGCGTTCAACTTCGATTGGAACTGCAGTCACAGCCGACAGCGCGGCGCCGCGAACGAATCTGCGCTCATTTTGCGGACGGAGCGCTACCGCGCGACCCAGCTGTCCGACCCGAAGTCGTAGCGGAGCGCGCGCGTTTCACCCGTCGCTTGCGGCTCTCCTCCCGCCTCGCTGGCAGGCGCGTAGACCGGGAAGTCACGCTCGATCAGCCCATCCTTGATGACGAACGTATCGCGGCCCGCATATCCCGCAGCAGCGTCACCGGTTAGGCGGGGGACCCGGCGCTCGACGTAGTGCCCGTCGACCGCCTCGAAAATCGTGATCGAACCGTACGCCGCTGCGTCGATACCCTTGGCGACAATGACGATCTCCGGCGGCAAGGCGCCGTTCAGCTCCACGAGCGACGCGTCGGTGATCATTCCGTCGCGGTCAGCTCTGAGCGTCTGCGGGTCGCCCTTCTTCGGAATGATGGTCACGAAAACCGTTCCGAGTCCGCACGGCTCGCCCGCCGGAACATCGATCGAGATCGACGAGCCGCCGTCCTTGATCGTCTTCTGGAACTTGCATGGATCAGGCGCGGACTTTGCCTCCACCCGGCTCGGCGCGGGGATCGCCAGCACTGCGAGTATGAGGAGCGTCGTTCGGATCGTTCGCGTCATCGTTCACCTCCAGACCGGTTCGGTGGTGGAGTCTAGCGTTTCCACGACTCTCAGGGGAGTGGCGAGCGTCACAGGGAGGAGCGGCCAGCCGTCGAGGCTTGGTGCCCTTTTCGCTAAATTCGACGAAAGGGGGACTCAGCGCCCCGCGCCTTCGATCCGCATCGCCTGCGCGTGCCGGTAGGTCAACGAGCGCCAAAGCCATTCGGCCGGACCAAACCTGAAGCGTTTGAGCCACCAGACGCTGACGACCGGCTGCGTCGCGTAGACGAGGATCGTCGGGATCAACAGCAGCGCGGGACCCATCGTCCCGAAAAGCCCGAGCCCGTAACTGTAGAAGAGGATCGTACAGACGATCGACTGCATCAGGTAATTGCTGAGCGCCGTGCGCCCTACTGCAGCGAACGGGGCGAGACGGCGGCGCCAGACATCGCTCTGGCAGAGGACGATCACCGCGCAGACGTACCCAAGGCTCAAGAGCGGAACTGCAACGGTCAAGATCGCCTGGGATAGGAACGTAGCGGCAGTCGGCGGGAAGTGAGGCGCCTTCCAGAACCAGCGAATGGTCGTGGCGGCCACATTCCCGCTCAGACCTACGGAGATCCCGATCCACATCCACCGCGTGTAAAGGTGAATCGTCTCGGGCGCCGGCCGGAAGAAACTCCTTCGCCATGCGAGAACGCCAGCGATGAAGATCGCAAGGAGCGAGAGGAAGTACGCAGGGAACATCCCCCAATTCAGGCTCACGAGATCGGCGGTGCGTTGATCGTGGATCGCGCTCCACGATCCGCGCGCGAACAGCTCGACCTGCCGCGCAAGCTCCTCCGGCTCGGGACTTCCCAGACCCTTCGGCAACCCTGCGGACAACTGGCTGTAGAGCCACGCGATCGAGAGAAGGATCATCGGAACGAGCTGGCCAACGATGGCCCACGAAATCAACGTCGTGTCCTTCCGCCGCCGGAAAAGCAGCAGGAGGAAGCCAGTGAGCGCATAGGCCAGCAGGATGTCGCCGAACCAGATCATCATGCCGTGCACGATGCCGAAGACGACGAGGACCGCGAGGCGCCGCGCGTAGAGCCGGCCGATCTTCACCCCTTTGGCCGCTCCCCGATCGAGCTGCACCGCGAAACCGACGCCGAACAGAAAGGAGAAGATCGTGACGAACTTCCCCTGAATGAACGTGTCGATGAACGCCTGCGCAATACGGTCAGGCAGGCTGGGCCAGAAGGACGCCGGGTCGATGTAAGCCTTCGCCGGACCCGCGAAGCCGCGCATGTTCGCGGCGAGAATTCCGAAGAGTGCTAGCCCCCGGACGATGTCGATCACCTCGACGCGCTCCGTCACCGCAATCGGGCCGATCTCCCCTGGAACCGACGCCACCAACTCGACGTCGATAACCGGTTCCGGATACTCGATGGCTCTCGCACCGTCTTCCGGAAGAGGCTGCTCGCCCGGTCCCTGCACCTCGAGATTCATCGAAGGCCGATTCTATACGGAGCATCGGCTAGCCCGCATTTCTCACAGCCCTTCGTCGCGAGGCTGCCGAGAGCGGCCTGGATGCGAGGCGCGCGGCGATCTCGCGACGACGGCATAGTTGACACTATGTCGAGGAGCGAAATCGCCGCGCAACGAAGCAGACAGGCCGCTATCGGCTGTCGCAGCAGAAGGGCTGTGAGAAATGCGGGCTAGGAGTCTGCGAAGCGCTCATTGGCGCCGCCTTCGCGCGGATCCCGTCTGGCAAAAGGCCGGCCGTCACCGAATCGCACTTCCACCCGCATTGACAGCGTGACAGAATCGCGCGTCGCTTGAACGACCACGAGAACGGAGAACTCCATGGACGCTCCCTCGAGCAAATCGCTTCCAGAGAACGCCTACATCCCCCTCAAGCCGGGCGAAACCTACACGCCGATCGTGACGCCCGATCAGACGCCGCCCGAAACGACCTGGCGCGCGATCTTCTGGGGCACGCTCCTCTGCGTGATCTTCACAGTCGCCTCCGCCTACTCCGGACTGAAGGTGGGACAGGTGATGGAGGCGGCGATCCCGATCTCGATCCTTGCGATCGGTCTCGCCCGCATCTACGCGCGCCGCTCGACGCTCCTCGAGAACGTGATCATCACCGGCATCGGTGGAGTCTCCGGCTCCGTCGTCGCCGGCGCAATCTTCACGCTTCCCGCGCTCTACACGCTGCAGCTGAACCCGCACCCGGTGCAGACGATCTTCATCTGTCTCGCGGGCGGAGTTCTCGGCGTGCTCTTCCTCATCCCGCTGCGACGCTTTTTCGTCCGCGAGATGCACGGAAACTTCCCGTACCCCGAAGCGACGGCAATCACCGAAGTGCTCGTAACCGGTGAGAAGGGTGGCTCGCAGGCAAAGCTGCTCCTGCAGTCGACCGCGATCGCGGCGGTGTACGACTTCTTCGTCACGACATTCCAGGTCTGGAAGGAGTTCCTCGACTTCCAATTCGTGCCGGTGATGAAGACGCTCGCCGACAAGGCAAAGATCGTCGTGAAGTTCGACGCGGTTGCGTTCATCCTCGGCCTCGGTTACGTCATGGGGCTCCGTTCGTCGATGATCCTCGTCGCCGGCGGCGTGCTCGCGAACTTCGTCCTCGTTCCGCTGATCTGGATGATCGGCCAGCAGGTCGATGGCGCCGTCTACCCGGCGACGATTCCCATCGCGCAGATGTCGGCGGAGCAGATCTTTCGAGGCTACGTCCGCTACATCGGCGTCGGTGCGATCGCGACCGCCGGCATCTTCGGCATCATCAAATCACTCAAGATCATCGCCGGCTCGTTCAGCGTCGCCGCACGGGCATTCAAGCATGGTGAAGGTCACGCCACCGAGCGGACCGATCGCGACATGTCGATCGTGACGATCCTGATTGGCGTCGTGGTCGCGGCGCTCTGTATCGGAATCTTCTTCGGCACGCTCAGCTCGAGCCCGACGATCTTCGTCGCCGGACTGCTGCTGACGCTGATCTTCTCCTTCTTCTTCACGTCGGTTGCGGCGAACGCGATCGCGACGACGGCGCGCAACCCGGTCTCGGGCATGACGATGCTGACGATCATCATCTCGTGTGTCGTGCTCCTCAAGTTCGGTCTCTCCGGCACGACCGGCATGTTCTTCGTGATGGCGATCGCCGGCATGGTCTGCACCGCGCTCTCGGTCTCGGGCCAGACGATCACCGACCTGAAGGCGGGCTACTGGTGCGGCTCGACGCCGCGGGCGCAGGAGCGGATGAAGTTCATCGGCGTCATCTTCTCGGCAGTCGCGGTCGGCCTGACGATCGTCATGCTCGCGAAGGTGTTCCAATTCGGCGAGGCGGCCCCGGGCGACACGCGCGTGGTTCTCGCCGCGCCGCAGGCGTCGATCATGCAGGCGCTCGTGCAGGGCTTCATGAACGAGCAGCCGATCGCATACATCCTCTTCGGCGCAGGCGCCATGGTGGCGATCGTCATGGAAATGCTCGGCGCCCCCGCGCTCGTCTTCGCGCTCGGCATGTACCTGCCGCTCGAGCTCAATACGCCGGCACTCGTCGGCGGCTGGCTCTCGCACGTCATCAACCGGAAGTCGGAGCGACTCGGCGGATCGCGCGGCCGCACGATCCGCGAGCGCGGCGTGATCATCGCCTCGGGGCTCATGGCCGGCGGTGCGTTAGGCGGCGTCTTCGGCGCCGCGCTGCGCCTCTTCCCCTGGTACGCCGAGGACAACATCAAGACCCCGTTCTTCGACAACGACACCATCTCGCAGATGGTGTCGCTCGCGCTCTTCGTCGCCCTCTGCCTCTACGTCTGGTTCGACTCTCTCAAGGCGCCGAAGGGCGAGGAGGAGGAGACGGTCGCTTAGGCGTCAGGCGCAGGCAAGACGTCCCATGCAGGCTTCGCGCCGGAGGCCGTCCCTACAGGAGAACCGTCAGATGAACGATCTCGACCGCAACATCGCAACGTCCATCATTGCGATGGACACGCTCTGGGGCGGAGACGTGATGAACCCCTCGGGAACGGGGCGCTTCATCGCCGACTCGTGGTACTCCGACGAGCCGCTCCCGGAGGCGTACACGCACCCGCTCGCGGCGAAGGTCCGCGAGGCGGGAGGCGTCGGCGGGAAAGACCCCGCGGCGATCGAAGACTATGTCAAGGCAATCGACGTGCGCGGGGCGGTGCGCGCCGTCGCCGATGCAGCGAAGGGGTTAGGCGGCCTGCGCGGCGCGTATCTCGCGAACCTTGCAGAATGCTGCGACGTGATGTGGGAGCTCGCGATGGAGGTCGAGGGTAAGGGCGATCCCGTCTCGCACGATCGCTGTCAGATCGCGATGACGGGTGAGGCACCTCAACCTTCCGATCCGCGCGCGAAACGCGAACGCGTTGCCGAGCTCGTGAAGGCGGCGGGTTATGACGGCCCGCTGCTCGATGCGGCCGACGCATGGCGTGCCGACCGGATGGTGCCGCGCAAGTCGATCAAGGCGCTCGGCGATGCGTTCATCGCGCATTTCGACGCTCTGACCGAGCGCAACGTCATGCCGTACATGCCGGCCGCGCTCCGCGGCGTGCCACGCGCGAACGTCGAGTTCCTCCCGATCGAGAACGCATGGTTCTCCGGATCGATGAACTACATTGGCCGCGCACGCAACGCCGACGGGTCGCCGAAGTACGAATCGACGTACGAGCTCAACGCCTCGCTCCAGATCTCGATCCCCGAGTTTCAGCAGCTCGTGAGCCACGAGGTCGTACCCGGGCACGTCACGACGTTCGCCTTTCTCCAGAAGCTTTTCGTCGACGGCAATCTCGGATTCGAAGGCACCGTGCTGACAATGAACACGAGCATGGCCGTGCTCGCCGAAGGGATCGCGAACAACGCAATCCTGATGGCGTATGGAGTGAACGACGCGAGCGAGCTCCCCGACCGCGACCTCGAGCTGGGGGTCCAGCTTGCGCTCCTGCAGGACGACGCCAAAAACCAATCGTCGTGGCTCACCTGGAAGGAAAAGCTGCCGAAAGAGGAGGTCGCGAAGGTTCTCCGCAACGACTTTCTCTGCTCTGACGAACGAGCCGACAAGCTCTCGGGCGCTTGGGGTCGACACCCGCTCCTCGGACGAATGTATCTCCCCGCCTATCGCTACGGAACGATCGCGGTTGCCCGGCTGCGCGAAAAACACGCCCCGGCTGCAATACTCCCTGCGCTCTTCGGATGCCATGGCCTCGTCGATATGTCGACGGTGGAAACGGCAGTCCTGAGTGCTCAGTCCTGAGTCCTGAGTCCTGAGTGCTCACTCCTAAGTGCTGAGTCCTGAGTGCTCAGTCCTGAGTGGTCAGTCCTGAGTCCTGAGTGCTGAGACCTTAGTGCCCCGTTCGCTAATTCGACGACGCATTCCGTGGCGCCGCGACGCCGTCTGTTTCGTTGTCGCTCCTCAGCGATGTTCCTGCATCGCCTTCGTCGCAACGCCTCACATCCGACGCCTCGGCACTCACAGCCTGTGTAGCCGGTTTTAGCGAACGGGGCACTTTGTGTTGAGTGCGGATTCCGGATGTGCCGCGAAGCGGCCATCAGACGGTTAGCTCGGCGCGTGAGCGCCGAGGAGACGGCGTTGATCGTCGACGACGAGCCCCGAAGGAGCTGCAGTCTGCCGGAGAATCATCCGGCGAGCCAATCAGACTGTCGCCGCGACTCAGGACTCAGAACTCAGGACTCAGGACTCAATCTCGCGTCGCGCCGGATGCTACGATGTCCCGAAAGGGAGACCGATGGTCTTTGTCGAACCGGAAAGCCGCGAGCAGTTGTCTCGGAGGAAGCTCTTTGCGACGTTCCTCATCCAGGGAAGCGTCGGTGCGACTCTCCTCGCAGCGCTGACACTGCTGCAATGGCACGAAACCTCTGCGACCCTGGCGGCGCTCGGAAGTTCCGCGCTTCCGCTGCTCGCGATCTTCGTCGCATTCTCGCTCGCCCTCGCAATCCTGAAGTTCAAGCTGACCGAGCGAGTATTCGTCGCCCTCGGCCTCACCTCGGCGACCATCATGTTGCCTCTGATCGGGCCGATCCTCACGGCATGGATCGCGGTCTTCGCGGCCGCGTTCTCTCGATGGCTCGCGATTCGGCAGATCGGGCCGATCAAGTCCGACCTCGTCGACGTGACGGGCGACTACGTCCGCATGGCAGGCCACTTCGGGACCTACGGAATCCCGGTGCTCTTTGCCGGCGAGGTGTACGCATCGATCGGCGGCGTAACACCGCGCACTGACGCGTCGTGGGCTGCAGCATGGCAGATCGCAGTCGCCGGCTTTGCCCTGCTGCTCGCAAACCACGCCGTCATGAAGCAGGTCGAGGCGGCCTACGGCTACTCGGCGGAGAAGATGTTCAGGGTCTCCCTCGTCGACGCTGGAATCTACGCGCTCACGCTTCCCTATGCGGTGTTGATGGCGCTCTCGTATTCGTCGCTGGGAGTCGGCGCCGTGCTCGGTTGGGCCTTCACCGGCGTTCTTCTCAATCAAGTCGCACGGAACCTGTCGATCGCGCGCGCAGCACGCGACCGTCTCATTCACCAGCTCGCGTCGCTGAGCAACGTCGGCAAAACCATCTCGCTCCGCTACACGACCGACGAGCTTCTGCGCGCGATCTACGAGGCGTGCAGGAACACCGTCGATGTCTCACTCTTCACGATCTCCCTCTGGGACGAGCGGAGCGGCATGCTAACGGCCGAGCTCGACATCCGCGATCGGGAGATCCTGCCGAAATCGACCTTCCCGCTCGGGCAGGGGCTCAATTCCTGGGTCGTCAACAACGGCAAATCGCTGAACATCGCAAGCACGGACGAGGAAGAACGCCTCGGTATCGTTTCGCTCTACGACGGCACGGCAACCGAATCATGGCTCGGCGCCCCGATGATCGCGCGCGACCGGGTCATCGGCGTCATCTCCGTGCAGAGCTACAAGCGAAACGCCTTCTCGCCTGACGACGAGATCCTGCTGACGACGATCGCAAACCAGGCCGCGGTCGCGTTCGACAACGCTCATCTCTTTCGCGACCTCGAATCGCTCACCCAGGCGCTGGAATCGCGTGTGCTCGAGCGCACGAGCGAGCTCCAGCAGACGAACCTCCAGCTTCAGACCGCAGACCGCTCGAAAAGCCAATTCCTGGCCAACATGTCGCACGAGCTTCGTACTCCGCTCAATTCGATCATCGGCTTCTCCGCGATCCTCCTCGATACGGTCAAACCGATGATCCCGACGCGCTTCTACAAGTTCATCGAGAACATCCACCTCGCCGGCACACACCTTCTCGGCCTGATCAACGACATCCTCGACCTCTCGAAGATCGAGGCCGGACGCATCGAGCTGCAGCCGCAGACGATCGACGTTCGCGACACCGTCGCCGCCGTGGAGCGAGTCGTCAAGGGAGTCTGCGCCGACGCGCACGTGACCCTGGCCACGACGGTCAACGACGACGTTCCGCCCGCAGTGCTCGACGAGGGACGCGTCAAACAGATCCTCGTCAACCTGCTTTCGAACGCGGTCAAGTTTTCGGAGCAGCAGGACGTCGTGCGATTGGACGTCAGCACGTTGAAAGCGGACGCCTCACCCGTCGGCTGTGAAGCCGTGGAGTTCAAGGTGACCGATCACGGAATCGGAATGGCTGCCGACGAGCTTCCGAAAATCTTCGATCAGTTCTACCAGATCCAGAAGCACAGCACGTCGCTTCGCAAGGGAACGGGGCTCGGCCTCTCCCTCACCCGAGGACTCGTCGAGCTTCATCACGGGACGATCGGAGTCGAGTCGACTCCCGGCGTCGGCTCTGTTTTCCGCGTGATCCTGCCGGTCGACTGCCGCTGCGCGCCGGGGGCGATGGAAGATCGTACGGGATCATCGCTCAGCCTCGATCGATAAACGCATCCGAACACTGAAGGCAGATTGCGAAACGCGGATTGCGAAACGCGGAATGCGGAACGCGAAAGGCGGATTGCGGATTGCGGAATGCGGAATGCGGAATGCGGAATGCAGAAGGCAGGCCCCAACGACGCTTGCCGACCGTCGATGGCCAAAGCGTGCGCGAGCTGTCGTCCCGACGAGCGGAGCGAGGAGGGACCTCTCAAGTTGCGACTCCTCTTCCACTTGCGCGGTGGCACGTTGCATGAGAGCACCAACCTGCGAGGTCCCTCCTCGCGGAGCCTGCCCTGAGCGAGCGAAGCGAGTCGAATGGGCTCGTCGGGACGAGAGCAGTTCCTGGCGAGGCGAACGGGCAGCGACCTTCGCAGCAGATGGCGTTTCGCGTTCCGCGTTCCGCGTTCCGCATTCCGCATTTCGCATTTCGCATTTCGCGTTCCGCATTCCGCATTCCGCATTTCGCGTTCCACTTTCCGCCTAACGAAACGGCCCGCCTTGCGGCGGGCCGTTCCTCGTACTGCGTGGTTCAGAGCGTTAAGGCTTGGTCGTGCAGAGCGAGAAGCTGCCGCTGCCCGAGTAGGAGTAAACGCGCCACCGGTAGGTTCCGGCCGTTCCGGCGTAGCTGATGTTCTCGGTCGACGTGCTTCCTTCCGAAGACTTCACGTTGGACCAGCTGCCACTCGTCGACTTCTTCTGGAGATAGAGGTCGAAGTCGGTACCCGAGGGTCCGGTGAGCGCTCCGGTGTGCGTGCCCGAGACGCTCGACACGTATCCGGTGCTCGACGGCTTGTAGCTGCTCTGACCGGCGCCGGTGAACGAGCCTGTGTAGGTCGTGCACGTCGGCGGCGGCGTCGTACCGCCACTGTAGGTTCCGTTGAGCGACACGCCCGAGTACGTCGAGTAGGCGTAGATGCCGACGTACCAGTCACCGGCGACGGGGTTCGTCACGGTAACCGTCTCGTTGTTGCCCGAGAGGTACGGACGATAGTCATAGCTCGACGAAGTCGGTGTCGCGCCGCGCTTCACGTACAGATCTGCGTCACCCGTGCCGCCCGACATCGTGAACTTGAGCGAGGTCTGGCTCGAGGGCACAGTGAGCTTGAAGTACTTCCACGTTCCGGTCGAGCCCGACAGGCTCGAAACGGTGACGTTGTTCGAGAGCGTCGTCACGGCAACCGTGCCGCCCGGAACGCCAACTGCATCCCACGCCTTCTGAACGGCGGCTTCCGCAGTCGCACCATAAAGCGCGGTGGCGGCCTGCGCCGTCGCGTTGCGGGCGCCCTGGAAGTTCGTCGACGAGGTCATGTAGTCGCGGTTCGCGCGGTAGAAGATCTGCTCCGCCTGCGCCATGCCGAGCGCAGGAACGACGACGCTCGTCTTTCCGCGAGGGTGCGTTCCGCCCTGAACGAGCAGATAGAACGCGAGGTTCGCGATGCCGGAGTTGAGGTGGACGCCACCGTTGTCCTGCGTTCCGGTGTAACGGGTCGGATAGTAGTCGTACGACTGACCGTCGGCGATCGGGTCGTTCATGTAGCGGAGCGCATCACCGGAGGTCGACGGCGTGTAGATGTCTTCGCCGATCTTCCAGGTGTTCGAGTTGACCGAGCCAACCTTGTACGCCTCGGCGGCGGCGGCCATGATGTCCGACATCGCCTCGTTGAGGGCGCCCGACTCGTTCGAGTAGGTCAGGTTCGATTCGTACTGCGTGACCGCGTGCGTCAGCTCGTGCGCGACGACGTCGAAACCCTTCGACAGCGGAATGAAGGTCGAGCCGTCACCGTCGCCGTAGACCATCTGCGAGCCATTCCAGTAGGCGTTGTTGTAGTTCGAGCTGTAGTGAACCGTCGACTTCAGCTGCGCGCCCGCCGCGTTGTACGAGTCGCGCCCAAACTTCGTCGAATAGTAGTTGTACGTCGTGCCCGCGTTGTCGTGTGCGGCATTCACGACCGTGTCGGCAACCGCGGCCGAACCCTCGCTGCGAACCAGCGTGCCGGGGAGAGACGTGCCGTTGTTGGCGCTGTACGTCGCGCGGTTCAGCGCACGGTGAATGAGTGCGTGCTTCGCAACGAGGTCTTTGCTCGTCGCGTCGGCGAAAATGCGATCGCTCTGCTCACCTTCGGCGTCGATGTACGAAACGATCGCGCTCCACGCGAGGAACGCGACGCCTTTGCCATTGACCACGTAGGTCAGCTCGGGCGACGTCTCGAAGGCAAAGTCAGCGATGCCGGCCTCGGAGATCGCGCTGAAAAGCGCCTCACCCGCGTCGACCGTAGGACGAAGCGGCAGGTTGCGCCCTGGGACGAACGTGCCGTTGATCGCGTACACCTCGCCGTCGCGGCCGGCATGCAGGACCATGTCCGCACCGACGACCTTCAGGCCGGCGTAATGCTGCTGCAGCCGGACGTGCGTGCGACCCTGCTCATCGACGCGGGAGCTGCGAACTTCGAAGTCCTCATTCCCTTCGGCGCCGAAGACATCGCCGTTCTGCTCCATCACGCGGGCGGCGGCCTGCGGGTTCGCCAGCTTGCCAAACTTGCCCGTCACGAAGCTCGGAGCTCCCGACTCCGTCCGGCCGTGGATCACTACCGTATCGGCGTCCTGATAACGCGGTGCCGCGTATCCGAACGTCGCAACCATCAGAAGGATCGCTGCAATCGTCAGTGCTTTCTTCATCTCGTCCCTCAGCCTCTCCATATTCAGTTGTTCTGGGAATTCAGCTGGGGCGTTCGAAGAGCAGCGATTGTGCCACTCCGCGGCAAAGCAATAACAAGTTCTGTTTCAATCACTTAGCAAGGTTCATCTTCGCCAGAGGATCACCGGACGACCCAGAAACGTCCAAATCTCCGCAAAACCGGGTCTGTATCGGATCCACCAGGACTCAATATTGATCCGCAGCGCAGCGTTCGTCGACGTTCATGGGCGCTCGACCCGCCTCTGCAGCTGGCGATCGTGGAGCCTCCCGAGCGTGAGCTGTGCGATCACGGCGCCGACTAGAGCCAGTGCTATATCCTTCTGGGTGTCCCACACGTCTCCTTGCGTCCCGAGGAACGCCTCGGCGGCAGTTCCGGTCATCGCGGCAACCGACCACTCGACCAGTTCATACAACGCGCTGAACGCAAGGCAGATCGACACGACGACGGCGAAGAGCCACCCGCGGCCTCGCACGACTTCCCTGCGCAGCAGCATTTCGCGTGCGAGGATCGCCGGCACGAACCCCTGTGCGAAGTGCCCGAGCCGGTCGTAGTGGTTCCGTTCGAGCCCTAACAACTCCTTCACCCAATGGCCGAGCGGTACCTCCGCGTAGGTGTAGTGGCCTCCAACGATGAGGATGACCGCGTGGATCGCGAGGAGCGCGTAAAGAAGATCGGTCAGCGTAAAGCGCCTGTACGTTGGGATGAGAATCATCGCGCCGATGATCACCGGCGCGACTTCCAGAAACCACGTGAAGTAGTCGTGAGGCCCGATCGCCGACCAGGCGAAGGCGAGGACCACGAGTAACAGTAGGGCGAAGTGGAGTTTCATTCGTCAATAGTAGGACATAGGTCAAAGGACGAAGGTCAAAGGTCAAAGGTCAAAGCAGGCGTCCGGCGCAGCGCGCGCGGCGCGCGTGCGCCGCAGCACGTCCTCCAGCGCTCGCGACCGCCAACCGGCACGCCTGCCTGCTTGACCTTTGACCTTTGACCTTGGACCTTGGACCTTGGACCTATGTTCTTTGCCCGTGGACCCCGTTGACCTTTGACCTATGACCTTGGACCTTTGACCTTTGACCTGCCTCTGCGCGTATTCTCCACTCGTGAGCACTCGCGACTACTCCGCTCAGCGCCGCGGCGACGCGGCGGCGTACGATCGCTATCTGCGCGGGATGGACGCGTCGATGAAGCAGAAGATCGCGCTGACCGCAGCGCATCTTCTCAGCAGCGGCCGTGTGGCCGACATGGGAATGGGATCGGGCAGCGGCAGCGAGGCACTCGCGGCACTCTATCCATCGCTCGATGTCGTCGGCGTCGACATCAACCCGACGATGGTCGAGCTCGCTGCGAAGAAGTACACGCTGCCGAACCTGTCATTCATCACGGGCGACATCGCGTCGCAGTGTTTCGACGAGGCCTCGCTCGACGGCGTCTTCGATTCCTCCGTGTTGCACCACGTCACCACGTTCAACGGCTACGACCACGAAGCCGCCGCACGCACCCTCGAGGTCCAGGTTCGACAACTCCGCGACTACGGCGTGCTCGTCGTGCGCGATTTCGTCGACCCGGGAGATCAAGACGTGCTCCTCGACGTTCGCGACGACGACGGCGACGCGTCAGAAGATCCTGCCAGCTGCTCCACCGCGTCGCTGCTCCGCCGCTTCTCGCGCGAGTTCAGAAAACTCGCGGAGCCTCCCGAGTCGCCCGGCTTCGCACTTGCAGAAGCAGAGCCGTCGTCCGCCCCTCCCCCACTCCCAGGCTTTCGCCGCTTCGAGCTCACGTTCAAGCTCGCCGCCGAGTTCATTCTGCGCAAGGACTACCGCACCGACTGGGAGACCGAAGTCCTCGAGGAGTACACCTACTTCACGCAACGGGAGTTCGAAGCGATTTGCGGGCGGCTCGGGCTCCGACTGCTCGCGTCGACGCCGATCCGCAACCCATGGATCGTGCGCAACCGTTTTGAGGGACGCGTCGAGGTGAAAGACCGTGACGGGCGACCGCTCGACTTCCCTCCGACGAACTACCTCATCGCCGGCGAGAAAGTGCCCGCCGGCGAAGGGGTCCGCTTCGAGGACGGCGGGCCGGCCGAACCGCTCGGTTTCCTTACGATGGAGCACTTCGCCAACACGACGACGGGCCGCGTCATGGATCTCGTCGCGCGGCCTAACCCAACGATCGACGCGATCCCCTGGTTCCGGGAGGGTGACGACATCGCGGTGCTCGCCCGTCGCAGCTATCCCAGGCCGATTCTGCAAAGCGCGCCGAGGGGCACCCCTCGGATCGACGGAGCGCGCCCCGCCGATTACGTCACCGAGCCGCTGACGCTGATACAGGAGGATGCTCCGTTAGGCGAGAGTGTCGAGCGAGCCCTCGCGCGACTCGCCGGAATCGAAGAATCGCAGATCGTCTCGATGGAGCGAGGCGGCGTCTACTACCCTTCGCCCGGCGGCATTCGCGAGGAAGTCCGGTCCGTCTTCATCGAGATTTCGCCCGTCGTCGTGCATCGGCCGCACGCCTCGATCTCCGGATTCAGCACGTCGGGCATCGTCCGCGCGATCGATGCGCGACAACTCCTTCGCGCCGCGCAGGTTGGCGGCCTCCCTGACGCGCGACTCGAATCGAACGTCCACACGCTGTTGACGAGGCTCGGCATTCCACACGGCGACTGGATTGGCGAAGCGATCGCGCTGCACTCCGCGCCGCGCCCGGAAGTCACGTCCATTGACACTCTGCGCCACCGTCCCCCACGGCGTCTCTTCTCTCGCGCACCAGCGTCCGCATCGACCAGATTCCTGGCGATCGAGTGCTCGCAATTTCGCGAGCTCGACGTGTCGGGCGCGACGATCGCCGAGAAGGCGCTCGAGCTCGTCGTGCCGAGAACCCTCGGCGCGAACAGCGTCGCAACCGCGCTGCTAAGCCGCTCGGGCGACGACGTATTCATCGCACTCGACGACGACGACCTGCCGGCCGCCCAGGCGTTCAACGGCAACAGCGCGCTCCTCGTCGCACCGGCGTGGCGGCTTCCGAGGGACGTGATGTCGCTGCGTGCGATGCGCGCCTGGACCATCGATCGGATCGAGATTGAGTATGGCCTGCGCGCGATCAGCCTCTGGGAGCTCGGCGGGCGTTACCACCCGACGCCTGGACTCACGCCCGAGGCGGTGTATCCGCTCGCGATCGAGGTCGAGCCGGCGCGCGAGGCCTCACCGAGCCTTCACTGGGTCGACCTTCGCGCACTCATCGCGGCGGAAGAAATGATGCTCGACGGGCACCTGCGAGTCGTTGCGTTCCGCGCGGCGCACGCGCTCGGACTGCTGGGTGGGAGCGCGACGGTATAATCTACGGCGGACCTTGGAGAACGGGAGCCGAGACATGAGCCACACGAGCCGAGCGATCGTCGCGGTCGTGCTCTACGCTGCATGTTTCGCGCTTCGTGGCGAGGCGGAGCAGCCGGAACCGGCGGTCGAGACAGCAGCGGTCAGCGCGGCGCAGCCCTCCCCTCCGAAAGCCGACCTACATTCCGGGTCAGCCCAGGTCGTCGTCGACGGTCGGCCGGTCATGCGCCTCGCGACGGTTCCGGGCGTGATTTCCGGAGAGCAGCGCGCAGCCGAAGCGACCACGAGGATTCTGGAGCTCGCGGAGCAGGGCGAGACACGTAGCGACATCCGGCCCGCGCGACATGACGGCGGCATCGCGCTCGTCGATGGTGACCGATTCCTCGTATCGCTTTACCCGCAGGACGCAACGCTCGCCGGACTTCCACTCACCGAACTTGCAAAGCGTGATGCCGAGGCGTTGCGCGCGGCGATCGAGGCACACCGAAACGCGCGCTCGCTCCGGACGATCGCGAGGCGAGCCGGCTTGGCCGCGCTCGCGTGGCTCGCGTTCATCGTGCTCGTCAGGATTCTTCGTCACGCAAGCGACGCCGTGCGTAATCGCATCCGGACGTGGCGCATCGGGGGGTTGGACCGCAGTCGCGTAAGGCGGTTGGGGAAACAGCTCGCGAACCAGATCGCACTTCTCGTTTTCGCACTCGCGCGTCTCGTGATCGCGGTCGTACTGCTCGTACTGTTCCTCAACCTCGTGACGCTCACGCTCCGAGTCTTCCCTCAATCGGGCTCGCTCGCCGATTCGGTCCTCGCTTCGGAACGGAGCGCGCTGGAGAGCGCGCTGCTCGCCATCGTCGACTACCTGCCCAGTCTCGTTTTCCTCCTCGTCATCGTCGCGGTGACCGTATACATCCTCAAGGCGCTCCGCCTCCTCTTCGATGCGCTGGAGCAGCGCGACCTCAACTTCGAGGGTTTTCTTTCCGAGTGGTCGTCGCCGACCTATTCGATCGTCCGGTTCCTCGTGATCGTCTTCGCGGTCGTCGTTGCCTTTCCACACCTCCCGGGGGGAGAGTCCGATGCGTTCAAGGGGGTGTCGATCTTCTTCGGCGTGCTCTTCTCGTTAGGCTCGACCTCGACGGTGAGCAACGTCGTATCGGGGGTGATCCTCACCTACATGCATCCCTACCGCGTCGGCGATTTCGTCGAAATAGGTGGCACGGCAGGCACCGTGATCAGGCGAGACTTTCTCGTGACGCGAATCAGGACGATCAAAAACGAGGAGGTCACGATCCCGAATTCATCGGTACTCGGCGGGCAGATGAAGAACTACAGCGCGCTGGCGCAGGACCGCGGGCTCATCGTCCACACCGCGATTACCATCGGCTACGACGCGCCGTGGCGCAAGGTGCACGAGCTGATGATCGCCGCCGCGAAGGAAACCTCAGGAGTCGCCGACGAGCCGTTTCCGTTCGTATGGCAAACGTCACTCAACGATTACCACGTGTCCTACGAGATCAACGCCTTTACGAGGAGCCCGCACGAGCTCTTCAGAATCCAGGCCGACCTGCACCGCAACATTCAGGACGCGTTCAACGAAGCGGGAGTCGAGATCATGTCGCCCTCCTTCGCCGCGCTTCGCGACGGAAACAGCATCACCCTACCGCGCTCACATCGACCCGAAGGATACAAAGCCCCTTCGTTCCGCTTCGATCGCTCGCCAAACGCGAAGAGCTGACCGCGTTACGGAGAGGAGCTCTCCGCTGGCAATTCTCCACCCGTCGCGTTCCCCCATGTGGCCCTCCCCGATCCCTCGAGCGACGTGGAGCCCGTCCGCAACGTTCCACGTTTCGGGTTTCGCGTTCGCCGTTGGGGTTGAGTATTCTCTTCCGATGAAGATCAGTGCGCCGTATCGGGTTCGCCACACCTACCGTCAACACATCGTGGCCCCTCCAGCGACAGTCTTTCCACTTCTCTGCCCTGTGCGCGAGAGCGACTGGGTCCAGGGCTGGGATCCGGTTCTCGTCGTGAGCGAGTCGGGACTCGCTGAAGACGACTGCGTCTTCGTTACGTCCGACCGCGGGCGCGAGGCAACGTGGATCGTGACACGCTTCGAGCCCGCGTCGTGGACGATCGAGCTCATCAAAGTCACGCCAGGTGTGACGGTAGGCCACATCAGGGTCGTGCTCGCGGCGGAAGGAAGCGGCACCGCGGCGGAGGTCACTTATCAACACACGGCGCTCAGCGACGCGGGGCGCGAATTTGTCGACCGGTTCGACGAGGAGTTCTACGTTGCGTTCATGAAAGAGTGGGAATCGTCGATGAACCACTACCTCACAACGGGCGAGATGCGAAGGGTGGAGGAGTGAGCGAACGGGCAGTCTCCGACCGAGGCTCTTCGAAGACTGCTCGCCAGCGCAATGGAAAGCCCGATCAACAGCGCACGACGCCGAATCGTCCCTTCCCCTTCGCCTTGAGCTCGTACATGACGTCGTCTGCCCTCTTGAGGAGTACTTCAACGTCCGCTGGGGGATCTTCAAAGAGGGCGAAGCCCATCGTCGCGCCGAACCCGGTCCCGGGATAGTCTGCCGCGATGACGGATAGCTTTTCGAGCACTCTCGAGCCGACAGCGTCGCACGTCGCCTCTGATGGGCTCGCGACCGCGATCACGAATTCGTCGCCCCCAATCCGGGCCGCGAGATCGACGATGCGCACACTTTCAATGAGGGCGTCCGCCGCGCGACAGAGGACCCTGTCGCCTTCGTCGTGACCGAATGCATCGTTGATCTTCTTGAAGTTGTCGAGGTCGAGATAGGCGATGGCGATCCGCTCCCCTTCCCTTTGCGCGCGTGCGAGCTCGCGCGCAAGAGTTTCTCGAAACGCCCGGCCATTCGAGATGCCTGTAAGGGCGTCGGTGCGGGCAAGCCCCGCCTCGCTCTCGAGCGCGACGCTGAGCCTGCGGTTCAGTTCATCCAGCCGGTCGCGGTCGCGGCGGAGAAGCGCAACAAATACGCCGAGCGCGAGGAACGTCACTCCCCGCGTAAACGAGTTCCAATAAACCACCGGTGTAGGATTCGCTGCCTGGAGAAGCGCCACCCAGTGAAGGGATGTCCCGGCGACGACTGCGGTCAGAATCGAAGGCCACATGCCGGAGAACCAGGCCACCGACACGACCGGAACGTAGTAAAGCAGCGACATCGCGACAGGGCCTGTCGCGTGGTCGATGACCCCGATCATCGCCACGAACGGCAGCGCCACCGCAAGCATCCAGCCAGCAGGCGCGCGCCTCGTCGAGAGAGCGAGTCCAGGCATCGAGCCCTATTTTCCCATTCCCTGCAATACTCTGCCCGACCTTTTGCTCGAGGGAAATATGGAGCCTTCCCGGTCCGTTCTCGGCGCCTGCGGTTGACACGTTCAGGCTTCGCCCGTATCGTGCTGCCTCCGCGGGGAAACCGACCGCGGAAACGATCCTTGAAGCCTCTGATCCGGGCCGGTAGCTCAGTGGTAGAGCAGTTGGCTTTTAACCAATTGGTCGCAGGTTCGATCCCTGCCCGGCTCACCAGAGACCGAATGGAGAATGAAGAATCGAGAATCGAGAGCCACGGCGGTTGTCGCCTCGCCCACCTCTCTCAACTCTCGATTCTCCGATTCTCAATTCCTCTGTCTGTCCCCATCGTCTAGTGGCCTAGGACACCGCCCTTTCACGGCGGCGACACGGGTTCGAATCCCGTTGGGGACGCCACTCTCCTCCTTCAACGCGCCTCGTACGTCGACCGCTCGTCTCCGCATTCTTTCGTTAAACTACCGGCGCGGCGCGAGTCTCCCACGATGAATCGAACGTCAT
Source organism: Acidobacteriota bacterium (assembly GCA_016184115.1). GTDB lineage: Bacteria > Acidobacteriota > Thermoanaerobaculia > Gp7-AA8 > Gp7-AA8 > JACPDH01. The sequence goes on from JACPDH010000041.1 coordinate 29,107, forward strand.
TCCGTCCGCAACGGAGGGTCGTCCA
>JACPDH010000042.1 GCA_016184115.1 Acidobacteriota bacterium
CCCGAAACCGTTGCAAAGTACTCGATGGTCTCTTTGATGAAACCGTGATGGACGATCGCCTGGAGCATGGCCGTGCGAACGATTAGCGTAACAGAACGGCTGCGGTGGACGTGAATCGGCAGCCCGTCGGAGGGTCCAGCGCTACGAATGCAGAACGCAGGCACCACCGGCGGCTGACGACCACCGATGACCAAAGCGTGCGCGAGATGTCATCCCGACGAGCGGAGCGAGGAGGGATCTCGCAGGTTGGTACCCTCGTGCAACGTGCCACTTCGCCACTGGCGAACGAGTCGCAACCTGAGAGGTCCCTCCTCGCTCCGCTCGTCGGGACGACATCAGGCCCGGCGTGGCAAACTGTCATCAACTTTCGCAGCAGAATGCAGAACGGAAGAATGCAGAGGAGAAGCGTTGGCGGATCCCCGAATTCCCCCTTCTTCATTCTGATGCGACTGTCTCCTGCCGTGCGGCCGTGCGACGCGCGCGCGAGCGGCCCCTGCTGCGCCGCTACGCGGCGCGTTTGATGACGATCCACGTCCACCCGGCTGAAGCCGGGTGCTCCCGATCCTTCGTCGCTACGCGACGATGCCCGAGCCCGCGCCCGGCTGTTCTTCGAATGGCGCCACAGGCTTTGGTCAACGGGGGTCGTCAGTCGCCGGTGGTGCATGCGTTCTGCATTCGTTGTGTTCCTCCCGCGCGGGGGAGCTCCAGTCGTCAGACACCCCCCACCGCCCCGAATTGCACCGGTTCCTCCCGCGCGGGGGAGCTCCAGTCGTCAGGCGTGCGGATGCGACTTCCTGTAAACCTCGATCAGCTGCCAGTCAGCAAGGTGGGTGTACTTCTGTGTCGTCGAGAGTGAGACGTGTCCGAGTAGCTCCTGGATGCTGCGCAGGTCGGCGCCAGCGTTCAGCAAGTGGGTCGCGAAAGAGTGGCGAAGCGTGTGCGGCGACACGCCCGCGGCGAGCGCGGCCCCGCGCACGTAGCGAGCCAGCGAGCGTCTGATGCTCCGCGCGGTAATGCGTCCCCCGCGGTGATTGAGCAGGAGCGCGTCCTCGTCGGAATCGGGAGTGAGCAGTGAAAGCCTCACCTTCATCCATACACCGATCGCCGCCTCGGCCTTTCGTCCGAACGGCACGATCCGCTCTTTCGATCCCTTGCCGCGTACCTTGAGAAGACGCTGGCGCAGGTCGATGTCGTCGAGGTCGATGCCGACGAGCTCGCTCACGCGGATTCCCGACGCGTAGAGGAGCTCGAGCCAGGCGCGGTCGCGCGCGCCGAGAGGAGTTTCCACGTCCGGTTGTTCGAGCAGAATCGCAATGTCAGCAGGCTGCAGGACGGCGGGTAGGTACTTTTCCTTCTTCGGCGTCGCGATGCCGCGCGCCGGATTCGTCGCGACGATCCCTTCGCGTACCAGGAAGCGGAAGAACGTCCGCAGCGCCGACAGGTGACGAGCGATCGACGAACGTGCGAGCTTGCGGCGGGCGAGGTGTGCAAGCCATGCGCGGATTGCGAGATGGTCGATGCTCGAGAGGTCGAGCGAGTCGCGCGAGACGTTCAGATAATCGTTCGAAAGGAAAGAGACGAGCGACTCGATGTCGTCGCGGTAGGCGGTGACGGTGTTCACCGACACGTTCCGCTCGTACGTCAGATAGTCGAGGAAATCGCCGATCTCGCCCTTCACGCCCACTCGCCCCCGTTGGATTCCATTCTACCGCCGTAGGTGTCCCCCGATACCCGCTTCGAGCGCTGTCGCACGATCGTCAGGAAGTGAGAACGTAGAACGATGAAACGAGAATCCAGAAAGGAACAGATCTCACAGCCTGCATTTCTAAGTTCTCACTTCAACACTCAACGTTCTCACTTCGGCCTTGCCGCTGCCGCCGTCCGCCGCCAGCACTACTCGAACTTGTATCCGTATCCTCTGACGGTCTGCAGATGCTTTGGATCGTCGGGATCCTGCTCGATTTTCTGCCGCAGGCGGCGCATGTAGACCGCGACGATCTTGTCCGATTCGGGGAGCTCATCGGGCCAGAGCTCCTCGACGATCGTCTCGCGAGCCACGGCGCGGCCTCGCCGCTGGGCGAGGAGGTGGAGGAGCTCGAACTCTTTAGCGGTGAGTCCGACCGGTTTGCCTTCGACGACGGCGTCGCGCAGGGTGGGATCGATCGTGACGGGGCCGACACGAATGCGTTGCGTGTCGTCGTCGGCGGAGAGGTCGCGTGCGCGCCGGAGCTGGGCTTTGACGCGCGCCATCAGCTCGTCGATCTCGAACGGCTTGACGAGATAGTCATCGGCGCCGACCTCGAGTCCTTCGACGCGGTCGGACAGCTGACCTTTCGTCGTCAGCATGATGATCGGCATCCGGTAGCGGGCGCGGATGCGGCGGCACGCTTCCATCCCATCACCGTCGGGGAGCAGCCGGTCGAGGATGATGAGGTCGTACGGCCGCCTTTCGACCTCGCCTAACGCCTCCGCGACGCTTCCGACGGTGCTGACGCCATAGCCCTCCGACGAGAGCGAGCGCTCGAGGAGGCGCCGGATCATCATCTCGTCGTCGACGACGAGAATGCGGGAGTCAATCGCCTGTTCCACGTTCCGATCGCTGGAGTTTAGCACCGTCACTCGCCTCCTAACCGCTCGATCGGTCAGGGCCTCGTTAATCTCGCGTTAATCTGCGCGGAGAACCATGTCATCGAGAGAACTTTGTCGCTATGACCGCCGTCACCATTTGTCATCAGTGTGGTTCGCCTTACGATCCGCTCGCGGCGCCGTGGTGCGACTGCCCCGTCGACGAGCCGACGCTCATCTGCCCTTCGTGCGCGCACTGCTTCTGCAATGCGACGCACGGGTACAGGGATGGGTTCTGGCTGGTCGCGCCCGATGAGCTCTGGCATCGCCGTGCGGAGCACGCGATGTTGGAACGTGACGATCGCGGGCCGGGACCTGCCAAACGCGGAAACCCGATCGTGCTGATGCTCTGCAGGGAGTCGCACGAGCGCCTCGAGGCGAAAAAGGCGCTGGCCGCGCTCGGGTGCAATCTCGCATTCGCCGGCAACCCCGAGGAGTGCATCGAAAAGGCGCGTCGCTACCAGCCGGCGCTCGTGATCGCCGACGATCGCGTCGATGGCATCGACGATGCCCGGTTCGCGCGCGCGCTTCGCTCGGAAGAAGCTCTCGCCGGCACGAAAGTCGCGCTCCTCTCATCGCTTTACCGAACTCGTTCACAACGCGACGAAGCGACCACGAGGCTCGATCTCGACGCAATCCTCGCCCGGCCACTGTCCGCGAGCGATGCCGGGCGACTGCTTGGCGGTGAGTGACGCGCATCTTCCCGACCCGGCTTGCGGCGTCGCGGGGATGAAATGGAGTCCGGGGAAGCGCGAGGCGTCGTTCCAAAGGTTGCAATTCGGATGGTCACCAACGACGATCCTGTCGTGAGCGGGCGCGGTCGATTCGACCTGTTCCGGAGCGGCCCACTGGTCGCTCTGGTGGCATTCCTCATTCCGTTTTGCGTCGCTGTATGGGGTATGCGTTTCGCGGTCGAGTCTCGGCAGCGCGCGCGCGAGGCGCGTTATCAGGAGTACCGCTCACGATTGGTGAATGCCATTACCGGCAGGATGTTGGCGTACGAAGAGCTGCTTCGTGCCGCCGAGGCGTTCATTGCGTCGAGCGAGCGCGTCGACCGCAGTGAGTGGCTCACGTTCGTTTCGTCGATCGCCCTCGAGAAGCGTTACCCTGGATTGAGCGGGACCGGGTTCATTGAGCGCGTTAGGCGCGACGAGTTGGCGGAGTTTCTCGTCCAACCGGATGCGCTCTATCCGGGATCGGTGATTCACCCCGCGGGAGACCGAGAAGAGTACTACCTCGTCCGTTTCGTCGAGCCGCTGGAGCGAAACCGCGCGTCGCTCGGCTACGACTTGCGCTCCTCGGTGCCGCGGCGCATCGCGCTCGACACGGCACGCAACACCATACGCCCCGTCATCACCGACAAGCTCGACCTCGTGCAGCACGGCGCCGCCTCCGGCTCCGGATTCCTGATGGTCTTTCCCGTGTTCGACCGTGAAGGACGCGCCGATCCCGCGTCCGATCGGATCGGGGAGCTCATCGGCTGGGTCTACATCGTCGGCCGCTTCGATGATTTGATGCGGAACCTGCCGCTCGACCGCTCGATGCCTCGGTTCACCGTCTACGACGGCGAGGCGGCCGTCGACTCACAGCTCCTCTACGCCTCGTCACGGCAGCCGTCGTCGCCGGTCGCGATCTCCCGCGAGCAGACGATCCCGGTATACGGCCGGCCGTGGACGATCCGGCTCGAAGCCACCGCGGCGCAGCTGCAGGTGTCGGAGGATCGGCGTCCCGGCATGGTGCTCGCACTCGGAACGATTCTGAGCCTGATGAGCGCGGGAGTCGCATGGTCGCTTGCGACGACGAGGCGGCGAGCGATCGCGCTCGCCGATTCGATGACGAGCGAGCTCCAGGCGAGCGAGCGGCGCGCCCGCTCCCTCGTCGAAGACGTGAACGATGGCATTCTCACTCTGCGGAGCGACGGAACGATCGAAGTCGCGAATCCGGCGGCGGAACGCCTCTTCGGCGTTGGCGTGGGTGCGCTCGCGAGACGGAATCTGTCGGAGTTCGTGCCAGGGTTGAGCGCCGGCAACGTCAGCTTGGGAGCGCGTGAGGCGGAGATCGTCCGTGCAGACACGGGAACAGCGTTCGACGCCGAGATCTCGGTGAGCGGCATCGTCACGAAGGGGGAGGTCGGCCGCGTCGTGATCATTCGCGACGTCACCGAAAGAAAGCGCGCGGAGCGCGAGGCCCACCTGATCGAGCGCCTCTCCCTGAAATTCTCGCGCGCACGGAGTCTCGAGGAGGCGTTTACCGACGCGCTCGTGGAGCTATGCGAGATCGCACGCTGGTCGTATGGTGAAGTCTGGGTACCGCAGGACGGTTCAGGTCCGATCCGCTGTGGCGCGATCTGGCATCGAGAGGACCCGCTGCTCGAAGCATTTGCGCGCCAGCGGCGCGCGCTGGTGCTGAGAGCCGACGAAGGGCTGGCCGGCTGGGTCAAGCGTTCGCGTTCGCCGCTCTTCGTGCCGGACCTCGAGCACGACCCTGCCATCATGCCGACTCCGCGACCCGGGCTCGTCGGCTTCCGCTCCGCACTTGCGGTCCCTGTGCTCGCGGAAGACGAGGTCGTCGCGGTAATGACCTTCTTCGCGCCGAGTCCGACCGGAGAGATCGAGCGCTGCCGGAGAATCATCGCGGCCACGGCGAGTCAGCTCGGAGCGGTGATTCTGCGCAAGCGCTCGGAAGACGCTCTTGCGGAGAGCCACAACGCACTCCAGGCCGTCCTGAACGCCGCAACGGAGGTTGCGATCATCGCCACGAACCTCGAAGGAGTCGTCGAGGTGTTCAACCGCGGAGCCGAAAGGATGCTCGGTTACGCGGCGAGCGAGGTGATGGGGCGAAGCGCCTCTGACTTGATGTACCGGTTCGAGGAGCTGCCGCGGCGCGAGGACGACGCGCGCCGCGACGACGGCCCGAAGCCGAAGGGTTTCGAGCTTCTCGTCGACAAGGCGCGTCGCGGGGTCGTCGAAGAAAAGGAGTGGATCTACACACGACGCGACGGCGAGCGGTTGACGCTCACGCTTGCCGTGAGTCCGCTTCGAAGCGCGCAGGGAGCCGTCGTCGGTTTCCTCGGTGTTGCCAAGGACATCACGCTCTGGAACAGGACGATCGAGGAGCTGGGCGCGTCGGAATCGCGCGTGCGCTCGGTCATCCAGAATTCTCTCGGCGGCGTGATGACGATGAACCGGAAGGGCATCGTCGAGTCGCTCAACCCTGCAGCCGAAGCGATGTTCGGATACGGCGAGCGCGAGCTCGTTGGACGCCATTTCTCAGTTCTAATCGACGAGCCCGAACAGGGGCCGCTCGAGATCCGCGATTCGAAATACGCCTCCGCGATCGGCGCCGTGACCGACCTGGTCGGCAAGCGCCGCAACGGCGATCGGTTCCCGCTCGAGATCGCGCTCTTCAGCTTCGATGAGGCGGCTCAGACGTACTACGCGGCCCACATGATGGATGTCTCGAAGCGCTACGAAGTCGACCGGATGAAACACGACTTCGTCTCGACGGTCAGCCACGAGTTGCGCACGCCATTGACGTCGATTCGCGGCGCGCTCGGCCTTGTCGCCTCGGGTGCGCTCGGCGAGGTGGGCACCGAGGCGCGCGAGATGATCGGTGTCGCCGAGCGTAATAGTGTCCGCCTGATCAATCTCATCAACGACATCCTCGACATCGAGCGGCTCGAGAGCGGGCGCATGGAGATGGATCCGAAGAGGACGACGATGAAGTCGATCATCGAGCGCTCGCTCGAGAACGTCGCGACCTTCGCCGATCAGGAAGGGATCGAGCTCGATGTTCGCAGCGCCGGCGGGATGCTCCTCGCCGATGAGGACCGCATCGTCCAGGTGCTCATCAACTACCTGTCGAACGCGATCAAGTTCTCGCCACGCGGTGCAACGGTGACGGTCATCAGCGAACAGCGCGACGGCTGGATCGAATGCTCGGTCGTGGACCGTGGGACGGGCATCAGTGAGGCCGCGCAACAGAAGCTGTTCCAGCGCTTCGAGCGAGTCGACGCGTCGGACTCGCGGCGCCGAGGAGGGACCGGGCTGGGGCTCGCGATCTCGAAAGCCATCGTGGCGCACCATGGTGGCCTGGTCGGCCTTCGCAGCGAAGAAGGGAAGGGGAGCACGTTCTGGTTCCGGCTTCCCGCCGTGGCTGAGCGATGCGCGATCGATGTCGTCGCCATCGAGGACGACGAACCGCTGCTGAAGGTCATCGAGACTCTGCTCCGCCGCGACGGCGTTGCCATTCGTGCGGCGACCTCGGGGCGCGGCGGATTGTCCGCCATCGAGCGCCAGACGCCCGACCTCCTCGTGCTCGACGTCGACCTTCCTGACGGCGATGGCTATGAGGTCGTCGACGAGCTACGCCGCCATGAGCGCTGGCGCTCGATGCCATTGCTCGTCTACACCGGAGCCGACCTGACTTATGATCAGCGAAATCGGCTCAGGCTCGGCCCCACGAAGTTCCTGATGAAGTCGAAGGTGAATCACGAGGATTTGCGTGAGGCCGTGCGTGAGCTGTTACGGCTTCCGGAGATCGCGTGAAGGCACTGATCATCGACGACGAAGATGACGTACGGCAGGTGGTCCGCCTCAGTCTCGGGCGGGTCGGTGGAATGGATGTGGCCGATGCGTCGTCGGGGGACGCCGGCATTTCGCTCGCTGCAGCGACGAATCCCGACTTCATTCTGCTCGACCTGATGATGCCCGAGATGGATGGCGTCGAGACGCTCTGCCGCCTTCGCGAAGATCCGCGGACGTCGTCGATTCCGGTCATCTTCCTGACGGCGAAGGCGCTGCCATCGGAGATTGAACGACTTCGCAAGCTCGGAGCGCTCGACGTCGTGGTGAAGCCGTTCAATCCGATGACGCTCGCCGACCAGTTGCGGTCGATTCTCGGAGTTTCCGGATGAACGACGAGCTGATGGCCGAGCTTACTGAGCAGTTTCGAGCGAGCACGATCGAACGGCTCAGCGCCATGCGAAGCTTGCTCGCGCAGTTGGGGGCCGAACGCGGCGACAAGGCGACGCTCGCCGCGATTCACCGTCATTTCCACGGCCTCGCAGGCCTCGGCGGTACGTATGGCTTCCCACTCATCAGCGAGATCGCGGCCGATGCGGAGGAGGCATGTGAGTCGATCGGCGCCGAGGACCTCCCGGACGACGCGTTTCTCGCGATGCTCGCGCGGACCATCGAGCGGATCGGGGCGGAGATCGGGGAGAGCGGTTAGTTGTTGGTCACCCCCCCTCCCCCCGCGCTGCACTAAAATGATCGCGCCATGATCATTTACCGCGGTCGCGTCTTCACGCCGGTCAGCGATCCGTTCGTCGACGGCGAGGGGCCGGCGTGGAAGTACTTTCGTGGCGGCTACGTCGCCGTCGAGAAAGGGCGGATCGTCTCGGTCGGCGATTGGAAGACGAGAGGCGAGAGGATCGCCGGCGAGACGGTCGATTTCGGCTCGGAGAGTCTGATCACCCCGGGCTTTGTCGATACGCACCTCCACGCGCCGCAGGTCGAGATGATCGGTTCGTACGGCGGTCATCTGCTCGAGTGGCTCGAGCGCTACACGTTTCCGACCGAGTCGCGCTTCGCCGATCCGGAGCACGCGCGACGCGTCGCGTCGTTTCTGTTCCGCGAACTGTTGCGCCACGGCACGACTTCGGCGCTCATCTTTTCGACGATTCACCAGAAGGCGACTGACATCTTCTTCGAGGAGGCAGAATCGGCGGGTTTCCGAGGAATCATCGGCAAGACGATGATGGATCGGAACGCGCCCGAGTACCTGCTCGAGGATGCGGATGCGGCGTACGCGGGAGCGAAGGCGCTCATCGAGCGGTGGGGAAACCACCCGACGCTCCGCTACGCGATCACGCCACGTTTCGCGCCGACGTCCACGCCGCGCCAGCTCGAGCTGGCTGGCCGCCTCAAGCGGGAGCATCCCGACTGCTATGTCCACTCACACGTCTCGGAGAACAAGGCGGAGATCGCGTGGGTGAAGGAGCTCTTCCCGGAGGCGCCGAGCTACGTCGGCGTGTACGACGCGTACGGCCTCGTCGATTCGAAGACCGTGCTCGCGCACGGCGTCCACCTGAGCGACGACGAGATCGAGCTGCTCGCGACACGTGGCGGGCGCGTCGCCCACTGCCCTAACTCGAACCTCTTCCTTGGGAGCGGACTGCTCCCGATGAAGCGGCTGCTTCAGGCAGGGGTGCTCGTCGGGCTCGGGAGCGACATCGGCGCGGGAACGACGCCATCGTCGTTTAACGCCATGGCCGACTGCTACAAAGTTCAGCAGATCCGCGGTGACGTGCTCAACCCGTTCCAGCTCTGGTATCTCGCCACGCTCGGCGGGGCGCGGGTGCTCTCGCTCGACGAAGCCACGGGAAGCCTCGAGCCTGGCAAAGATGCAGACTTCCTCGTGCTCGACCTGCAGGCGACGCCGATGCTCGAGGCGCGCACGGTCCACGCCGAATCAATCGAGGACCTGCTCGCAGGTTTAATCTTCATCGGCGACGATCGCGTCGTCCGCAAGACGTTCGTGAGGGGGCGCGAAGTTTCCCGGAGAATCTGAGGCGGCTCGCCGCTCGTTGTATGCAGAGGGAGGCATCCATGACCAAGTCGATTCCGGCCGTGCTCGCGGCGATTGCGCTGACGGGCTGCATGAAGTCGTATCCGCTCTGGGATCCACCACCGCCTCAGGCCGAGCCGGCGCCGCTTGTCCAAGTGACCGTCGAAGGGACCGTCATTGCGATCGACGAGGACGACGAGTCGCTCGAGCTCGAAGTCGCGACTGGCGGATCGGACGAAACGCTTCGCATCGAATTCGGATCGACGACGGTCGTCTTCCCGACCGGATCGCGGGACCGTGCCGTGAGCGGGGACGACGGACTCGAGATGCTCGATGAGGGTGACCACATCGTCGTCAATGGACTGAAGTCGGACGACGACAGCGTCCGTGCGCGCGAGATTGCCATCGCGGGTCGCGCTGCCGCTCAACCAGCTCCCGCTGCGTCAGCGACTGCCGCGGTCCCGGCGTTCACGCCAACCCAGCGCGTCAGCGGGGTCGTTCGCGCGGTCGATGCGTCCGCTGGCCGGATCGTCATCGAAACCGACGGCGACGGCGTCGTTGCGTTCTATGGCGACCGCGACACTCCGGTCTTCTACAAAGGTGTGATCTACCAGATGCCGAGCCTCGAGGTCGGCGACACGGTGACGGTCACGATCGGGTCGACCGACGAAGGCGACCCGGCGACGCCCTGGATCACCGCAGTCGACGTCAGCCGGAGCGTCTCGCATGACGGCTCGGCGCCCGTCGCGAAAGTTCGAGTGCCGGAGCCGCCGAAGCCTGACGTGCAGCTCGAAGCGATGGAGCTCGAGGGAACGGTGAAGCGGCTCGAGGCGCAGGGCTTCGAGCTCGAGACGGGAGAAGGCGCGCTGCGATATGTCACGGCAGACCGGATGATGCCAGTTGCTCCCGCTACCGTCGAGCGGGTGAGCGATCTCGAAGTCGGAATGAAGATCAGGGTCCGCGTGCTCGAAGTCGGCGACCGGATCGTGGCGCAGAAGATTACGATGCTCGAGTAAGGCGCGGAACGCATCGTCTCGGACTGACCGCGTCCGAGCGGTTTGTTCCGTAGCCGCCGTGCTCAGCCTCCCGACATGACCGGAACGACCTCGTTTCAATCCGCTCCCGATCCGGCGACTGACAGGATGACGCGGACGCGCGTCGTGCTTCTCATCGTCGCGAGTGCCGTCTTCGCAGCGTTCCGCTTCTGGGCGCGAGCGCGCACCGCATGGGATTGGGACGAATCGCTCTTCGCGCTGGCCCTACGCGACTTCGACGTCGTGAAGCACAATCCACACCCTCCCGGATTCCCGTTGTACGTCGCCTTCGCGCGGCTCGCGTCGTACTTCGTTGAAGGCGAGTTCGAGGCGCTTCAGGCGGTGAACATGGCGGCGGGAGCGCTGCTCGTCCCCGTGGTGTTCTTCGCGGCGCGCGAGGCTGGGTTCGGTTTCAATACCGCGTTCGCCGGCGCGGTGCTGCTCTTCGCGGCGCCTAACGTATTGTTCTTCGGCTCCGGGGCATTCAGCGACGTCCCGTCGCTCGTGCTCGCGTTCGCCGCGATGGCGCTGCTCCTTCGTGGGCGGTCGAGCCCGGCCGCGTTCGTTTTCGGCATGGCTCTGGCGGGAGCGGCCGCGTCGATACGGATACAGAACGTATTGGTCTTCACGCTTCCCGCGCTGCTTGCGATCGTCGCGTGCTGGCGGACCTCGCGTCGCGCGGTGATTGGCGGACTCGCGCTGGCGGCGACGATCGTCGTCGCGAGCTACGGAGGGGCGGTCGTCGCGACCGGGTCGTGGGAGCGCTATGCCGCCGCGGTCGAGACGCACGGCGAGTACATCGCGCGGACCGATTCGTGGCGGGGGCCCGACAGGGCTCCGCTCCCCGAGGTCGCGGCACGCGTCTTCGTCCTGCCGTTCCGCGGCGTCAAACTACCCGCGCTCCTGTCAGCGCTCGCATTCCTCGCGCTGATCGATGCGTGCGTGAAGCGGCACCGGCCTTCGGCGCTCGTCGCCGGGGCGTTTCTGCCGATGATGGTCCTCGCGACCCTCATGCTCGACCCACACAGCATGTCGCGCTTCTCCGTCGCCTGGATTCCGTTTCATGCGCTTCTCGCCGCGCACGGAGCGGCGATCGTTGCGGCCATGGTGCGGTCGTGGCTCCGTACTCCGGTCACCGAGGTGCAGTGGCTCGTCGCGATGGCGCTTGCGGCTGCGATGGTCGCACGCACGTTGCCGGCGCTCGAGATCGTCAGGACCACCGACTCGCCACCGGTTGCGGCGATGCGTGAAGTTGCGCGCTCACGTGCCTCGACAGCGACGACGGTGTGGGTGGTGGAGGGCGCGACCGCGGCCCACGCCTGGCTCGAGCTCGGGCCGTACGGCGCGACCTCCGTCCCAACGCTCGGCGACGTGCCGCTCGATCGCACGAACGGTCGCGACGCGATCGTCGTAGCCGAAGGGGAGATATACGGCGCCGAACGGGTCTTTCGCCGTGAGAGGGCGCCGTTCGACGGCCTGGCGCGCAAGCGATTCTTCGAAATGTCGATCGTGCCAGTCGCGTCGATGGTTCGGTTCGGAGACGGCTGGTTCGATCCCGACGAGGGCGATGGACCAACGGCGCGCTGGATGGGAGCCAGCGCGCGGACGGGATTCGGCGCGAGCCCGCAGCCGCGAACTCTCACGCTCCACCTTCGCGTTCCGCGAGAGACGGCAGCGCTCTGCAGCGTCGAGCTGGCGCGCGACGGCGAGGTCGTCATGCGAAGGCCGCCGAACGCGAGCGTGTTCGAGTTCGACGCCGACATCGTATTGCCTGCCGGCGACTCGCCGCACGAGATCACGATCCGCGCCGACCGCACCTTCCGCCCGATCGACCACGAACCGGGATCGACCGACACACGCGAGCTCGGACTGCGGTTGTTAGGGATGGAAGTTAGATGAGCAGATCTGACCTCGATGGCCTCGAGTTAAGGAGAGAACCCCTGAAGTGAGAACGCTGAACGCTGAACTTCGAACCCAGAAAACCCCGACCGGGATGCATTTCTGGGTTCAAGATTCATCGTTCTGAGCTCTCACTTCGGGGGTTCTCTCCTTAACCGAAGGCCACTGGATCTGCCCTCTAACCTGCCGTGAGGTACCGCCCCGTCACGCTCTCGCCGTTCTCACGAAGTTCGCCCGGTGTGCCGGTCGCGATGACGTAGCCGCCACCGTCGCCTCCCTCGGGGCCGAGCTCGATCACCCAGTCGCTCGCTTCGATCATCTGGAGGTTGTGCTCGATGACGAGCACGGAGTTGCCGTGCGCGATGAGGTCGCGGAAGGTGCGAAGCAACTGGCGCACATCCTTCGCCGAGAGTCCCGTCGTCGGCTCATCGAAGAGGAAGAGCCGGCGCGCGCGCGTCTTCTCCGTTCCGACGAGAAATGAGGCGAGCTTCAGGCGCTGTGCTTCGCCCCCCGAAAGCGATGCGGTCGACTGGCCTAACCGGAGGTATCCGAGGCCGACCGAACGGAGGGCGTGCAGCCGCTTCAGGATCTTCCGCTTGTCGACGAAGAATCGGAAGGCGTCGTCGACCGTCATCTTCAGGATGTCGTCGGCATTCGCGTGCTTATAGCGGACCTTGAGTACGCGATCGCCGAAGCGCCGTCCGTCGCACCGGTCGCACGTGACCTCGATGTCGGCGAGGAACTGCATGTCGATGACGACGGTGCCGGCCCCCTCGCAGGTGTCGCAGCGACCGCCCGCGGTGTTGAATGAGAACATTCCTGGTGTGATCCCCTCGAGCTTCGCGCCGGTCGTTTCCGCCATCAACTGGCGGATCTCGTCCCACGCCTTCACGTAGGTCGCGGGGTTCGAGCGCGCGGAACGGCCGATCGGCGACTGGTCGACGAGTTGGATGTCCTCGAGTTGCGCGACTCCCTCGATCTTTCGGTACGACCCGACGTCCAGCCCCGGAACGCCGCGGAAGTGGCGCTGGTAGCCGTTGAACAGGCAGTCGCGGATCAGCGTCGACTTGCCCGATCCCGACACTCCTGCGACGACGACGAGCCGGTCGAGCGGAATCTCGACATCGATGTCCTTGAGATTGTGGCTTCGTGCCCCGAGGATCCGGATCGAGCTCGAGCCATCGACAGGACGCCGTGCGCGCACCTCGCGCGGTTCTTCGTCTGACAAGGCGGGCGGCTCGTCGTCCGTATCGTTCGCCTGTCGCGATTCCCACTCCGTTACGCCGCCGGTCCAGACGAGCTTTCCGCCGAGCTCGCCGGCACCTGGGCCAAGCTCGACGATCTCGTCGGCGCCACGGATAACCAGCGGGTCGTGCTCGACGACGACGACGGTGTTCCCTGCGTTGCGAAGCCGGTGGAGCACGGTCAGAAGGCGGGCGCTGTCGCGCGCGTGCAAGCCGACCGTCGGCTCGTCGATGACGTAGAGCGTCTCGGTCAATCCGCTTCCGAGCGCCGCCGCGAGGTTGATCCTCTGCGCCTCACCACCCGAGAGAGTGCGCGTCTGCCGGTCGAGTGTGAGGTAGGAGAGTCCTACCTCGTCGAGATACACGAGCCGGTTCAGCACCTCGCGGCGCAGGTGCCCGGCGACCAGTTCCTCGTGCTTCGTGAGCGGCAGATACTCCCAGAACCGCCGCGCCGCGCCGACGTTCATCGAAAAGATCGACGCAATGTTCTCTTCGCGAAAGCGAACGTTGAGAGCCTCGGAGCGAAGGCGGCTCCCCTTGCATTCGTTGCAGGTCTCATAGCTCCGGAACTTGGCGAGCTTTACGCGGACGTGAATCTTGTACTTCTTCGTCTCGAGCCATTCGAAGAAGCCTTTGATGCCGTACCACTGGCCGCGCCCGGCAAACACGACATCCCACTCCGTCGCTGTTAGGTCCCTCACGGGGACATTCATTCGGACGTTGTGCTTGGCCGCCGCTTTCCGCAGGTCGTCGTAGCAGTCCTGATACCCCTCGGAGTTCCACGGGGCAATCGGTGAGTCGTCGAGCGACATCGAGCGGTCTGGCACGACCTTTTCGAGGTCGATCCCGATTACGCGTCCGTAGCCCTGGCAGATCTCGCAGGCGCCGAGGGGTGAGTTGAACGAGAAGAGATGGGGGGTTGGTTCCTGAAACTCGCGGCCGCAGCGATCACACGAAAAGCGCGATGAGAAACGATGGCTCTCCCACCCTTTCGGAGTCTCCTCGAGGACGTTGACGAGCCCGCGGGCGATTGAGAACGACTGTTCGATCGCCTCGGCGACTCGTCCCCGATTCTCGTCTTTCACCTGAAGCCGGCCGACGACGACGTCGATGAAGGTCGCGTCGCCCAGGTCGTATGCGGTGAGGTCTTCGAGCTTTCCATCGATCCAGATGCGGAAGAAGCCTCCCTTGACGAGTTGCGCCACGACGACGTCGCGATGCTCGGCGTCGAAGAAGAGCGGAGCGGCAATGACCACGCGGGCTCCATCGAGCGTCGACATGACGCGGGACGTTACCGATTCGGGGCTCTCTCGTCGTACCTGGTGGTTGCAGTCAGGGCACCACGTCTCGCCGCACCAGGTGAGGAAGAGCCTTACGTAGTCGGCCAGTTCGGTCGCGGTCGCGACCGTCGAGCGTGCGTTCTTGACGGTGTTGCGCTGTTCGATCGCGATCGCCGGAAGAATGTTCTCGATCTCATCGACATCGGGACGCTCCATCCGCTCGAGAAACTGGCGGACGTAAGTCGACATCGACTCGACGAAGCGGCGCTGTCCCTCGGCGTAGAGGGTGTCGAAAGCGAGCGACGACTTTCCTGATCCCGACACGCCAGTGATGACGGTGAGGCGGCGGTGGGGAATCTCGACATCGACTCCCTTGAGATTGTGGGTGCGCGCTCCGCGAATGCAGATCGATTGCGCGGTCATCGGCCCTCTACCAAACGTCGCGCGACACTCCAAATTTCCGCGATCGACGTGACCTGCCGCCACAGTCGCTGGTGAGCCCCGAGACATCGTCGCGTGACTGTGGGTACTGCCAGAGGTGCAACCACGGCGCGAGACTGATGTTAGACCGGTTTCCCTTCCCCTGGGGACGCCACGAAGGAGGCGGAGATGTTGACCCAGCTCCTGTTCGTCCCGATCGCGCTCGCGATCATCGCGTTGGTTTTTGTCGTGATCGACTATCGTGCGGCGCTGCGCGAATGGGCCGGTTCGCGCCAGGCGGTGTGCCCACGCGATGACACTCCGGTGACGGTCAAGGTCGACGCGAGATCAGCGGCGCGAACGGCGGCACTCGGCGTGCCGATCCACCTTCGCCTCGAGAGCTGCTCGCATTGGCCCGAACGGGCGGGGTGCGATCAGCGCTGCCTGAGGCAGATCTCGCCGACGCACACGGCGGTTCCGAAGACGGCGTAGTGGCGGGGGCATGGTGGCGGAGGCGTCCCGCCTCCGCGGCGCCGCGAAGTGGCGCCTTCTTGCCCGAGGAGTGATCCGGGCGGCGCTGGGCGCCGCCGCAACGGCCGGAGGCAGTTGCTACTAGAGCCCCCTCCTCCTCCTCCTTTTCCGCTTTGCGGTAAACTCCGCGCCATCAGTCCGGGGAGGGGTTTGTGGCGCCCAAGGGTGCCCAGTATCCGTCCTGTTCCGGTCGCCACATCTTCAGATCAGGAGACGCTCATGTCGAAAAACTACGATGTCGTCGTGCTCGGCGCAGGTCCGGGCGGTTACGTCGCCGCGATTCGCGCCGCGCAACTCGGCCTCAAGGTCGCAGTTGTCGAGAAGAAGTACTGGGGGGGTGTCTGCCTCAACGTCGGCTGCATCCCGTCGAAAGCTCTGCTCAAGAACGCGGAAGTCGTTCACACCATCTCGAAGGAAGCGAAAACCTACGGCGTGAAGATCGAGGGAACCGTGTCGTTCGACTACGGCGAAGCGTTCCGTCGCTCGCGCAAGGTGTCCGACCAGCTCGTCAAGGGCATCCACTTTCTGATGAAGAAGAACAAGATCGACGAGATCGACGGCTGGGCGACGTTCACAGGCCCGAACGCGATGTCGGTCGCGTTGAACGACGGCCAGAAAAGCGACGTAACGTTCAAGCACTGCATCATCGCGACGGGCGCCACGACGCGACTGATCCCCGGCTCGAAGCTCTCGGAACGCGTGGTCACGTACGAAGAGCAGATCATGGAAGACAAGCTCCCGAAGTCGATCGTGATCGTCGGCGCGGGAGCGATCGGTGTCGAGTTCGCCTACGTCATGTCGAACTACGGCGTCGATGTGACCATCGTCGAATTTCTCGACCGCGTCGTGCCGCTCGAAGACGAGGAGATCTCGGTCGAGCTCGCGAAGCAGTACCGGCGCGCCGGGATCAAGGCACTCGTCTCGACGCGTGTCGACAAGATCGAGGAGACTGGCACGGGAGTGAAGGTTCACGTCACGAACCTGAAGGACAACTCGACCCAGCAGATCGAGGCCGACAAGGTGCTGCAGGCGATCGGGTTCAAGCCGCGCACCGAAGGCTATGGACTCGAGAAGACCGGTGTAAAGGTCAACGAGCGCGGCGCGATCGAGATCGACGCGAAAATGCGCACGAACGTCCCGCACATCTACGCGATCGGCGACGTAACTGCGAAGTTGATGCTCGCGCATGTTGCCGAGTCGCAGGGAGTGATCGCCGCGGAGAACATCGCGGGCGCGCCGACAATCGAGCTCGACTACGTGATGGCGCCGCGCGCAACCTACTGCCGGCCACAGATCGCAAGTTTCGGTTGGACCGAGAAGCAGGCGAAGGAGAAGGGCTTCGACGTGAAGGTCGCAAAGTTCAACTTCATCGCAAACGGCAAGGCGCTCGGTCTCGGTGAGGGAGTCGGCTTCGTGAAGCTGATCTCCGACGCGAAATACGGTGAGCTCCTCGGTGCGCACATGATTGGCCCCGAGGTGACGGAGCTTCTCCCCGAGCTGACGCTCGCGCAGAAGTGGGAGCTGACGGCGGAGGAAGTCGCGCGCAACGTCCACGCCCATCCGACGCTCAGCGAGACGATCAAGGAGGCGGCGCACGGCCTCGTCGGGCACATGCTCAACGCGTAAAGGCAGGTTTGAGGTCAAAGGTCATAGGTCAAAGCAGGCCAAGGGCCAGAGGCCAAGACAGGCTGAGATTCGCCGAACGGCGCGCCTTCGGGCGCGCCGTTTTGCTTGAAAGGCGGAAGCGAGGGGCTACGCCGATGAGACTCGGAGTGACCGTGCATCGCGGCCGTCTCGTTCGCTTCCTAACGG
>JACPDH010000034.1 GCA_016184115.1 Acidobacteriota bacterium
GCGGGGCCCGACTGGCTGACCGGAGGGATGTTCGGCCCGGAAAGCTCGATCGTGGTGATCGTCTCGACCACAGTTGCGGCCGTGCTGCTGCTGTACGTGGCGCGGCGGCGAAGGGCATTCCTCGAGCCCGCTGCGTAGCCGGGTATGGCCACACGTTGAGGACGAGGGACGCGAAGTGAGAACGCAACACGACTAGTAACTTATCGGTTGCTTTACGAGTCTTATGCGTTACAATGCGCCCCGCATCGGTGACACGACGAGTCGCCGCAGCAGGGAGTGCGAAGCATGAGCGCGATAGGAGCCACCGTAATGAGAACCGAGCCGAAACTTTCACCCGAGCGGATCGAACTACTTTTGCGCCTGAGCCGACGCGGGCTCATGGTCGTCCTCGCGATGCTGGTGATCGCGGGCTCGACGATTCTGGCGCATCTCATTCGACCCGGCACGCCTCTCGCCGACTGGCCATCGCGGCTGCCGTGGCTGATCCCGCTGTCGATCGTATTCATGGTTGCGATCATCATCGCGCCGGGCGGAAAGCTGCGATGGCGTGGCGATGGCCCCGAGGAACTGGCGATTCTTCAGGACGAGCTCCGACTGGCGAATCTTGCGCGAGCGCAGCGATTCGCTCTGTTTGCCGTGCTTCTTTCGCAGATTCCGCTGGCACTCCTGCTTTCCGGCCTTCCGTCCGCATCGGCTGTCATGGCGATGGCGGTGTCGAGCGTCACGTTGGGAGTTGTGACGCTCATCGCATCCTTTCTCGTCCTCGATACAGAGTAATCATGGACGAAGGACTGCGGAATACATTGAAGGTACAACGTGCGATCCGCGACCTAACGCAAGCGGATCTTGCGGTGAGGGCGGGAGTTACGCGCAAGTCGGTCAATGCGATCGAAACAGGGCGGATGGTTCCGTCCGTTTTTCTCGCGTTGAAAATCGCGCGCGCACTCGAAGTCTCCGTCGAGACGATCTTCGCGCTCGACGGCGGCGGGAGCATCCCCGAGGGCGATCGTGATCGCGAAACCTAACAAGTCCAAGAACACTGAGAATCGGGAGAAACGATGAAACGGCTGCTTTTCGCAACTCTACTCGCAACGCTCGCCATGTCTGTCGCGGCACTCGAGAACGCGCCGTCGGAGGGATTCCCTGATGACGGGGAAGTCCGGAAGATCCTCGTCGATCGGATCGACACGCGGCATCAGGGTGTCGGTATCGTCGTCGGGCTCGTCGACGGGTCCGCGCGGCGGGTCGTCGCGTACGGATCGTTCGACAACGACAGCCGCAAGGTCGACGGAGACACGCTTTTCGAGATCGGTTCGACGACCAAGGTATTCACGGCGCTCCTGCTCGCGGACGCCGTCGCCCGCGGGGAAGTTTCTCTCGACGATCCGATCGGGAAGTTCCTTCCTGTCGGGGTGAAGGCTCCCGAGCGCGGACGGAAGATCACGCTGCGCGATCTGGCGAGCCACACATCGGGGCTTCCGAGGCTGCCGTCCAACCTCGTACCGGCGGACATGGCGAACCCGTACGCAGGTTACACGACGAAGCAGCTCTACGAGTTCCTCTCGACGTACGAGCTTTCGCGCGACCCCGGCGCTCAGTACGAGTACTCCAACCTCGGCGCCGGTCTCCTCGGCCATCTCCTCGAGCTTCGTGCCGCGGCCGATTACGAGACGCTCGTCCGGACGCGCATCGCGAGTCCGCTGAAGATGACGAGCACGGCAATCGCGTTAGGCGCCCCGTTGCAGTCGAGGCTCGCCCCTGGGCACGATCAGTCGGGGAAGCGCGTTCCCAACTGGGACCTGCCGGCGCTTGCGGGTGCGGGCGCTCTCCGTTCGACGGCCAACGACCTGCTCTCATTCGTGTCGGCGGCGATCTCCGATTCTCCGCTCACCGCGGCATTCGCTTCGACCCTGAAGCCGCGCCACGCGACGAGTCTGCCAGGCACGACGATCGCCCTTGGCTGGCACGTTACCTCGAGCAACGGACGCGAGATCGTCTGGCACAACGGGGGAACCGGGGGCTACCGCTCGTACATCGGATTCGATCCTCGGCGGCGGATCGGGGTCGTGGTGCTGGCGAACATGTTCACCGAGAATGGCGTCGATGACATCGGGCAGCATCTCCTCGATCCCTCCGCTCCGCTCGCATCGGCACAGAAAGAGCGACACGAGATCGCCGTCGATGCGAGCACGCTCGATCGGTACGTCGGCCTGTACGAGCTGGCGCCGAACTTCATTCTGACGGTTACCCGCGAAGGGAATCGCCTCTTCAGCCAGGCGACCGGACAGCCGAAAGTCGAGCTCTTCTGTGAGGCTCCGCGCGAGTTCTTTCTCAAAGTCGTCGACGCGCAGATCACGTTCATCGCCGGCGAGTCAGGCCGGGCGCAGAGCATCGTGCTGCACCAGGGCGGGCGCGACATGCCGGCGAAGAGGATCGAAGGCGAGCTTCCGGTGCAGAAGGAGCGGAAGGCGATCGCACTTGGCGGCGAACTGCTCGATCGATACGTAGGACGCTACCGGCTCTCGCCCGATTTCATCATCGCGATCACGCGCGAAGGAGATCGGCTCTTCCTGCAAGCGACCGGACAACCCAAGCTCGAGCTCTTCGCCGAAGCCGAGCGCGAGTTTTTTCTGACCGTCGTCGACGCGCAGGTGAGCTTTACGACCGATTCGGCTGGCCGCGCCACGACGATGGTCCTCCACCAGAACGGAATGAACATGCCGGGCGCGCGGATCGAGTGAGCCGGGTGCAGGATGCGTGTTAGGGAGTGAGGTCTCCGTGCTTCCGATTTCTGCGAAGGCGGAGATCTTGCTCCCGTCTCGCTCGCACGCGCCTGACGGAACGCTATGTGGTTTCCGGAGCCGGCACCGCGGCCGTCTGCCGGAGCTGCCGGACGATGATGACGGCAAGCGTTGCCACGGTCAGAGGAATGACGAAGAACATCATCGCGAAGCTGAACTTCGGAAGTGCGTCATGATTGGCGCTCGCGAGGCCGAGGTAGACGAAGTACATCGCGAAATAGAAGAGAAACAGGCCACCCTCCCAGCGGGCAATGACGTGGCCCCTGAGGAAGATCGGCAGGCAGGCGACTGATACCGCCAGCATGACCGGCAGGTCGAACGCGATCATCGCCGGCGCGACGCTGACGCCCTGCGGAGCGACCGCGGCGGTGCCACCGAGCACGAGGAGAATGTTGAAGAGGTTGCTCCCGATCACGTTCCCTGCGGCGATCTCGCGCTCGCCGCGAAATGCCGCCATCAGCGATGTTGCCAGTTCGGGCAGCGACGTTCCGACCGCGACGACCGTTAGGCCGATGACGAGATCGCTGACACCGAACGATCTCGCGATCACCGTCGCGGAGCCGACCAGGAGATTGGCTCCGTAGACGAGCAACGCGATGCCGAGGACGATCGCGGAGAGATCGATCACGATCGCGCTTCGTCGGCGCGGTGGAGTCGGGTCGCCGGTCGCTTCGTCAGATTTGTTCCTGCCGGTTGCGATCGCGACCACGGTATAGGTGATCGCGCCCGCGAAGAGGAGGAGTCCGTCGATTCTCGAGACGCTCCCGTCGCGAGCCATCACGAACGCAAGGACTCCGACACCGATCATCAACGGTACGTCGACGCGTACGAGTCGCTTCGAGATGACGAGCGGAGCCATGAGCGCGGACGCGCCGAGGATGAGCAGGATGTTGACGATGTTGCTCCCGACTACGTTCCCCATCGCCATGTCGGTGCTGCCTTTGAGTGCGGAGCTCAGCGATACGGCGACCTCGGGGGCGCTCGTGCCGTAGCCGACAACGGTGAGGCCGACGACGAGCGGTGAGAGGCCGAGCGAAAGTGCCAATCGGGAGGCGCCTCGTACGAGGAGCTCTGCCCCGCCTGCGAGGAGGACGACCCCGGCGATGAGCCGAATTACTTCTGACCATTCCATGGTGCGCCCGAAGTGTAGCAAATGCGATGAGATCGGAGTGTTCCAGGTGTGCGTGGCCAGACCCCTGACGCGAGTGCTGGCGCGATCTTTGCTCGATTCCCGGCAAGAGGGATGGCGAACTGAACGAAACCCGAGCTGACATGGGGGATTCGATGAGCATTCGACTTCGAAGTTTGACCATCAGCGTCGTTCTTACATTTTCATGCGCTGTTCTACATCCGCTTCACGCCGCGTCTCGCGAGGACGCGCAGGCGTTGCCGCAGGGTCGATTCGACGCACGCATCGCGAATCACCCATCGGGTCACCCCATCGTGAATTCGTCGAAACAGTATGGTGATGCGGTGCTCCGGGCGCAGGTGCTGCTCGACCGCGCACATTTTTCGCCCGGGGAGATCGACGGTCGCTTCGGAGTGAACACCGCGCGCGCGGCCGCCGCGTTCAATCGAGCACGAGGTATCGACGCGGGCGCGGAGATCAGCGCCGCGACATGGCGAGCGCTCAATCTCGACAGTGCCCCCGTCGTCGTCCGCTATCGGATCTCGACGGATGATGTGGGCGGTCCATTTGCAAGAATTCCCGACGAAATGTCGGATAAGGCGAAGCTTCCCATCCTCGCGTACGAACATCCGCTGGAAGCGCTCGGCGAGAAGTTCCACGCGAGCCCTCGTCTTCTCGCGGCGCTGAATCCGGGGGAGCAGTTCGATCGCGCGGGAACGCGCATCCTCGTGCCGAACGTCGCGAGCGCGCCTCTCGCGGCCGTCGACGGAGTCACCGTCCGCGTGAGCAAGAGCCATCGGACGGTCGTCGCGACCGATCGCGAGGGTCGGGTGCTCGCGCACTATCCCGCGACGATCGGTAGCTCGCACGACCCGCTTCCACTCGGGCACTGGAGGATCAATGGAATCGCCTGGTTCCCACCTTTCAACTACGATCCCGCTCTCTTCTGGGATGCGAAGGCGAGCGATCGGGAAGCGGAGCTCGCGCCAGGTCCGAACAACCCGGTCGGCGCGGTGTGGATCGATCTCTCGAAGCCGCACTATGGAATCCACGGAACGCCCGAGCCGTCGACGATTGGCAAGACGAGCTCGCATGGTTGCATTCGCCTAACGAATTGGGACGCGGTCGAGCTCGCGAGTCTCGTGAGGCCCGGAGTGCGCGCGATCCTGGTGAGGTGACGTTCCGATGAGCCGGGCATCCATAAACGACACCTTCGTGCTGCTGATCGCGATGACCATCGCCGCGATCCTTGGCTGGACCGTGCGCGGCCGGCATGACGCTGAGCGCAGCGCTGCCAGGATCGAGGAGCGTCCGAGCAGCGGAGTGCGCGTGTCTCGCACAGCGACGGCGAGCGCGTTACGGCACGTGTCGGCCGAGCTTCCGCGCGTTCCGCCGACCGATGAGGCGGTGACGCGACTCGCGCCGCCTCACGTCCTCGCGCCGATCGCCGAAGAGACGGAGGCGATGCCGCCACTGAAGGACGAAGACGCGAGCTGGCGACCGGGCCGGGATGCCGACTCGCCTCGCCCGATCATCGTGCCGGTCGAGGGCGTCGCTCCCTCGGCGATGCGCGACATGTTCGACGAAGCCCGCGGCTCGAGACGGCACGAAGCGATCGACATTCTCGCGCCGCGTGGAACTCCCGTCATCGCTGCAGACGACGGTGTCGTAAAGAAGCTGTTCACGAGCGTGCCTGGTGGCCTAACCATATACGAGTTCGATCCCGACGAGCGATTCTGCTACTACTACGCGCATCTCGATCGATATGCGCCCGGGCTGCACGAAGGGCAGAGCGTCAGGCGCGGTGAGATCATCGGCTATGTCGGCACGACGGGAAATGCACCGGAGGACACGCCACACCTGCACTTCGCCCTGATCCGGCTCGACCCCGACAAGCGGTGGTGGAAGGGGACATATGTCAATCCGTATCCACTGCTGGCCGCGTCGGCAGCGCGCTGATCGATCGACCCTTCTCGACATCGTGCTTCGCGGCGCGGGGCACATGCGTGGCAATTGTTTCAATCGAAGAGACGAACGCGACAGAAGAGTGTGCAGATTCAGGCGATTCCGGCGGTTCCGACACGAATGGGAAGTGGCAACGGAATTGCTCTAACTCTCCATCGGGAGGTGCGGTGAGAGTGGACGATCGGGAGAAGGAGGTTTTCATGAACCGGAAACCGATTCTCGTCATGGCCATGTTCACATTCGCGCTGCTGCTCGACCCGGTGGTCGCGCGCGCCGACGACGACACGTCGGGCGTCCAGGAGCTCGCGGACACGGTCCAGGGGCTCGCCGTGAGGGCGATGCTCGTCGACCGGCTCGGTGTCGATGCGGTGCGGATCAACGTGAGCGTCTCAGGGAGGGAAGCCCTTCTGAGCGGCACGGTGCCTAACGTGAAGCTGAAGAGGATGGCGCCCGACGCCGCGCTTTCGGTGAGGGGTGTCACGATCGTGCGCAACGAGATCGAAGTCGTGAATGGCCCCGGCGCGATTCATCACGCTGAACGCGAATTGCGAAACGCCGCCCTCGCGATCAAGGTCAGGGCCGCACTTTTCGCAGAGCTCGGTCGCACCGCGATGACGATCGACGTCGACGCGGTCGACGGAGTCGTCACTCTTCGCGGATCGGTGGACACGCCGGGGATGTCGGAGCTGGCTACCCGAGCAGCCTCGAGCGTCAACGGTGTGAAGAAGGTGGTCAATATCCTCGGCTGACGAATCACCCGAAGGCCGGACTCGAAAGGGGAGCTCATGACTCGAAACCGATACGCTGCTCTTCCTCGGAAATTCGCGACGATCGTCGCCGTCATCGCGTTAGTCTCGACGACCTCGATCCTCGACGCACAGACGAGGGTCAAACCTGGCTTCAACCTCTTCTCTGCGGAGCAGGATGTCGAGATCGGCCGCGCTTCGGCAGCCGAAGCGGATCGCCAGTTCCCACTCGTCACCGACCGAGATGTCGTCACCTATGTGAACGAGGTCGGCCGGCGGCTTGCGGCACATTCCGGCGGGCCGGGATTCTCGTATCAGTTCCGCGTCATCAATGCGTCAGACATCAACGCGTTCGCGCTCCCCGGAGGCTTCATCTATGTCAACCGAGGGATTCTGGCTGAGGCGCGAAACGAGGGAGAGGTTGCGGGTGTGATCGCGCATGAGATCGCGCACGTCGCTCTGCGGCACGGGACCCATCAGGCGTCGAAGGCCTACGCGGCACAGGCCGGCCTCAGTATTCTCGGCGGGTTTCTCACCGGTCGTGCGAGCGAGACGACGGCGGGAGTGATCAATGCGATCGGTGGGTTTGGGTTGAACGCGCTCTTTCTGAAATTCAGCCGCGAGCTCGAGACGCAGGCGGATGTCCGCGGCGCGCAGATCCTCGCGGCAGCTGGCTACGCTCCGGCCGACATGGTGGGCTTTTTCCGGACGCTCGCAAGAGTCGATACGTCGCGCAAGACGACCTGGCTGTCGCATCATCCCGCGCCTCCCGATCGGATCGCTCGGATCGAGCGCGAATCCGCGCTGCTGCGCGTCGCTGCGCAGCCGACGCGGCGCGTGACGGAACTGCGTGCGATCCAAACTCGGCTGCGCCAGATGGGAGCGGCTCCGACGATGGCACAGCTCGCGAGCGGACAAAGCACGAGCCGAACGCCGACGGCGACGGTGGAGAGTCCGTCGAAGTCTCTTCGCGTCTATCAGAATCGCTCAGGCGTCTATCGTGCCGCATATCCAGCGAACTGGCGCGTGTATGAGCAGGGAAGGTCTGGCGTCGTGTTCGCGCCAGAAGGGGGCATCGTCCAGTACGGAGGAAGGTCGGAGATCGTGGTCGGCGCGGTTCTCAATCACTACGAACCGTTCGACAGCGGGACGGGTCTGCTGGGAGGCGTGTCGCTCGAGGATGCGACGCGCGACTTGATCGCGCAGATTCAGAAGGGAGACGCGCATCTGCGCGAGGTCCGCGGCTCGGCGAGACTGCTCAAGCCTGCGAGCGGTCGCGCGTTGTCGGTCGATCTGCGTGGAGTCAATCCGAGGACTCGCATCGAGGAGAGGCTCACCGTCGTGACCCATCAACTTGCCGATGAGCACTTGATCTATCTTCTATTCGCGATCCCCGAGCGTGAGGCGGCGGCGTACGCACCGACGCTCAGCGCAATCGTGAATTCGTTGCGAATCGACGAAGACCGGCCGCATTAGAGCTCGGATAGCCGACGCGAAGGATACGTGCGGCGAGGGTCAGGTCTTGATGGACCACTACGGAACACTAAATCGTGCCCCGTACTTTCACGTCGTAGCGCAACGTGCGCCACATCCTGACGCGCGTGCCAGCTTTTGTCGCCGGCGTGTACGTGGTTCGCTTCGCTGCGGCGGTGGCGAGCTCGTCGAAGGCCTCGCTTCCGCTCGACCTGATGAGGCGCGCCATTTCGACGCGCCCGTCAATGCCGACCAGCACGCTGAACATCGCGAAGCCGCGGTTGCCCATGACGGCCGAGCTTGGAGGCGTGAGCGGCTCGGCTTTCTTCAGCAGCTGCGCGTCGACGACCCCTTCGCCCGGTCCGACGATGTCACCTTCCCTAACCACCGGCTCGACCGGCTCCGTGGGAGGCAAAGGAGGCGGTTCAGGCTCGACGGTCGCCGTTGGCACGACGGTCTCGGTGGGCGGCGGCTCTGTCGCCTTCGGTGGTTTCGGTTGCCGAGGAGTGGCGGGAGGTTTCTGAGGCTCGGTGACCGCCGCGACCGTTGCCGTCGGCGCAACCTCTCGTGCCGTCGAGAGCGTGGTCGCGGGTGGCGAGTCGGTCGTCGCCGTGGGGGCGATCGTCGTTGTCTCCAGCGTGGCCGTCGGCGCTGGTGTGGCAGTCGTCGTGGCTGCCTCGTCCTTGGCGGTCCCTGTGAAGCGCTCCAACAGAAGGTAGAAGAGCCAGCCGCCAACGGCGACGACGATGACGAACGCGACCGCGGCGAGCGTGATCAGGAGCCCGCGGCTCGAAGCTCTTCGCGGGGAGTCGGACGTGCCGCCCTGCGTTTCCGTGGAGGGAGGAGGCGGCGGGGGCGGAGGCGCAATCGCAACTGATGCCGGAACCGTCCGCTGCGGAACCGTCGCCCCAATCGGTACCTCAGCGGTCGAAAGTGTCGGCGCACTCGCCGACTGTGAGGCCGCGAGCTGCTCGTTGGATTGCGTTCGCATCATCAGCTCGTCGAGTCGCTGAACCTCGGTCGGCATCCCGTCGTCGTCGTCGGGAGTCAGCAACCCGGTCGGGGGTGCGGCCGCCTCGCCGGGCTGCGTCCTGTCGTGCTCGACCATCGCCGCGAGCTGCGCGAACGGGATCTCGTCGGTCGATTCCTTCCGCACCTTTGGTTTCGCGCGCGGGAACGACTCCTCGGGTGGATTCGTCAGGAACTCGGTGCGGTAGAGCAACTGCGGGATCGCGGCGATCACGTCGTCGAGCGCTCGAAGCGCGTCGCGCGCCGATGCGAAGCGCTCGCCGCGCTTCGTCTTGAGGAGACGGACGATGAAGGCGTCGAGCTCCGGAGGGACGACGCCCGACACATCGCGATTGACCGTCGTCACCTCTTCCGAGATCTGTTTGAGCAGGTAGGCGAGCGGAGTCGCCGCTTCGAAGGGAACCTTCCCGACGATCATCTCGAAGATCACGACACCTAGGGAGTAGAGATCGGTGCGATGATCGATCGCTTCGTCGGTCTCCATCATCCGGAGCTGCTCGGGGGAGGCGTAGTGCGGCTTGCCGACGAAGAGCCCCGCGGAGGTGAGTGCCGGCCCTTCCTGGGCAACGACGTGTTTAGCGATGCCGAGGTCGATGATCCGGGCCTGCATCGTGCCGTCGTGTTGGCAGAGCATGATGTTGTCAGGCGAAATGTCGCGATGGACGATCCCCTTTTCATGGATCGCGATGAGGCCTGAAAGCACCTGATGCGCGATGTCGACGATCTCGCCGAGCGTGAAGCGGCGTCCGGCTCGCAGGCTGCGCGAGATCGTGAGGCCGTCGATGAATTCCTCGACCATGTAGTAGGTGCCGTCGGGCAGCGTTGCGAAGTCGTGCAGTAACCCGACATTGGAGTTCTTGATCGATGCGGCGATCTTCGCTTCCTGGAAGAAGCGCTTGCGCTGTGTGTCGTCGGTGAGCTGGTCGGCGCGCAGGATCTTGATGACCCTGAACTCGGCGAGATGGATGTGCCGGACCTTGTAGAGCTCCCCCATGCCTCCGCCGGGGAGGCGCTCGAGGACTTCGTAGCGCCCGTCGATGACGTCACCGGGCTGGAAGCGCGCGGAGGCGGCGCCGCGCGGGCGCGAGCCGAGCGTGATGCCACACTTCGGGCATTGCCGCGCATCGGGCGGTGCCGCGTGGCCGCAACGGCTGCACGTGACGATCGACATCAGTCGCTGTTCCTTCGCGCGCTCGCTCTCGCGAATGCGCACCCATGAGCGTTACGAGGACTCTTCTATTCTGGACCTGTTGGCAAGAAGAGGCCAAGCCTCCCCGCCAATCAGCGCGCGAAGCGGCCTGCGAGGGTAGCTCCGAAGGTGCGACCGGGAGCGAGCGCCGAGATCGAATCGGCCGATACGTAATAGGTGGCGTCGGTGAGGTTCTCTGCCACGAGTCGCAGCTCCAACGCGCCTGTCAGCTGACGCGTGTACGCGATGTCTACGGCCGCGAAACCGTCGCGGTTGACTTCGGATGGTCCAGGACGAGGGTCGTCATCGAACCAGGAGATCGCTCCAGTGAGCGACGAGGCTCCGCGGCGCCACCGGAGCTCAGCGCGCGCGTTGGGAGGAGCAATGTCGTCGAGTGCGGTTTTCGCGTCGTCGCGAGTCTCCCCGCGCGACCAGGCGGCGGAGAATCTCGCCGAGAGGCTCGCGCCGAGCCGGCCCTCAGCCTCGATCTCGATCCCTCGGATTTCCGCCTCACCACGATTGCGGAAAAAGAAACTCGTCCCCTGGCGATAGCGTTCGATCAAGTCGTCGAGGCGGTAAAGGTATGCGAAGAATGCAACCGACGAGCCGCCGCGCTGCCACCGGGCCGAGCCGTCGAACTGGAGTGTCGTTTCAGGCTCGAGCAGCGGGTTGCCGGTGACGAATCCGCGTCCTGACGGACCGCGGTAGTAGCGGTCGGAGAGGGTCGGCGCACGGAAGCCGCGGGCAAGTTGGAGCGTCGTGACGAGGGCATCGCCGGTACGGAGCGTCCAGGCGGCGTGTCCGCTGAAGGCGGAGTCGCGGTCCGAGCGATCGCCGAACGGGCCGCCATCGTTCTTCGCGGAGATCGTATCGCCTCGGAGTCCCGCGGAGATCCAGGAGCGTGCACCGAGAGGCAGGTCAGCCGACACGAACGCCCCCGCATCGATCCGGTCGGCGCTCTCGATTGCGACGGAATCGACCGACGAAACGATCGCGCCGTTGGCGTCGAAGACCGCGTCGCGAAGGAGCGCTTCGAGCCCGAGCCGCGCCGCGACGTCGATGCCGGTCTCGATCCGTGCCGCACCGAGAATGCGGTTGCCGCTTGCACGAACGGCCGCATCCCATGACTCGTTGTCGCTCGAGGAGACCGTTCCGCCGGTCGCCGTTGGCGAGGTGCGGTCGAGTGTTTGCCGGTAGCGGCCCGCGAAGCCGTTGAGCCGGAACGACGCCCAACCGCGGCTTCCCGGCGCGTCGAGCGCAACCGTCAGGCGGTCTGAGTCTTCGATCGGATTGATGGTGCGTGCCGGATCGTCGGGCGGCGCAGGGCGCTCGAGGTCGCGCCCACGGTCGATGCCGAGTCCCGCGATGAGCACCCCGAACGAACCGACGCGCGACGCGCGCGCTGCAACGCCGTAGTCGCGGAACGACGAGCTCTCTACTGTGTTGCCGTCGCCGTCTTGGCCGTCGTCGCCGTCGCGACCGTGTGCGCCGAAGAGAATGCCGGTGTCGCCCGCACTGAAAGCGATCTCCGTGCCTAACGAGCGAACTTCCTCGCCACCCGTGAGCACGCCGACTTCGAAGCGTATCGCGGGATCGGATGCGTTAGGCTCGCGAGAGCGGAGATGGATCACGCCGCCAAGCGCATCGGAGCCATAGGCGACCGATCCCGGGCCGCGCGCGATCTCGATCGACGCGAGTGTAAAGGGGTTGACGAAGCCGGCTGAGGAGCCGGCGCGGCGCTCCGTCGCCACGCGGGCTCCGTCGAGGAGCATGAGCGTCCTTCCGCGTGCGAGACCTCGAATCGAAGGAACGCTCGAGGGGCCGCCATCGGATGCGCCGACGCCGGGAATCGTCGCGACGGCGTCGGCGACGTGGACGGGTGCGAGAGTGGCCAGGTCGGCCGGCGAGAGGGTGTCGGCTGCCGCGGCCGGTGGCGCGTCGATGTGCGCGGCGGCCGCGCCGCTGACCGTGATCGTCTCCGACGCGGTGACTCCGACGACGATCTCGAGCGGCGCCGAGGGTGTCGCGGCGATTTCGTGCACGCTCGTCGTGCCGCCCGCATCGATGACGACGAGTCGCGCCGGATAGCGCGGATCGGGCGTGATCGAGAAATGCCCTGTCGCGTCGGTTCTCACGGAGCGGTTCTCACCGGCGATCGAAACGGTGACGTCGGCCGCTGGCGAGGCGTCGTTCCGAAGGATCTGTCCGTCGAGGGCGAGAAGCGCCGGGGAGCCGAGAACCGAGAGGACGAGCGCGAGCGTGGCAGGGACTCGAATCATCGCGGGACAGTCTAGCCCCGATTATTCATGAGGGTTCGTCGCGAGGAGTGCGAGAGGTGCGTGGATACGAGGCGCGCGAAGGGTCGGCGACGAAGGCGTAGCCGTACACTACGTCGAGGAGCCGAACCAAGCGCAACGAAGTAAACACGCTCCTATCGCGCTCCGCAGTGGAACTCTCATGAATAGTCCGGGCTAGAGGTGTCGCTCTCCACGGTCGACCCAGCGGAGGAAGCGGCGCAGCCCGCGCGCGCCTTTTCACGGATGCGTGACACCGGTGGGTGCCACGATTTCGTAGAGTCGAGGCAGGATCGTCCATGGCTCCGTCGATGAAGCGTCTAACCATCGTGCTCGCCCTCGCACTCGCCCCGTCGCTGGTCTGGGGCGCGACGCGTCTCGGCAAAGACGTGGTGCCATTCGAATACCGGCTCGAGGTTACGCCCGACACGCATCGAGAGAGCTTCGTCGTCGAGGAGGTGATCCGCGTCCGGGTCAGCGCGCCGGTCTCGACGATCACGATGCATGCTGCTGACCTCGAGATCGAGCGCGCGATGGTGAGGAGCGTCGACGGCAGGCAGAAGCCGACGGTTGAGATCGACGCGGGGTCGCAGACCGTGAGTCTCGTCCTCGAGCGGCCGCTGAAACCGGGAGAAGCGGAAATCCGAATGACCGTCCGCGGCAAGCTTGGGAGGTCGCTTCGAGGGCTCTACCTCAGCGAGGCGAGTGGACGGCGCTACGCATTGACCCAACTCCAGCCGACCGACGCACGTCGTTTCTTCGCATGCTTCGACGAGCCTGCCCTCAAGGCACAGTTCGACTTGATCGCCGTCGTCGACGCGCGGGAGAGTGCGATATCGAACGGGCGCATCGTTTCGATTCTCCCTGGGCTCGTGCCTGGAACCAAACGGATTCGCTTCGACAAGACACCTCCGATCTCGACCTACATGCTCGCGCTCGGAGTCGGCGAGCTCGACTGCCTAGGGGATCGTGTGGGGAATGTACAGCTCCGCTTTTGTGCACAGCCGGAGAAGGTTGCGCTCGGCAAGTTCGTGCTTGCCTCGGCGAGGCGAGCGCTCGAGTTCTACGAAGACTACACAGGAGTCGATTACCCGTTCGACAAGCTCGACCTCGTCGCCGTACCCGACCTTTCACCTGGGGCGATGGAGAACCCCGGCGCGATCTTCTTTCGGGAAGCTACGGCACTCGTCGACGTAGGGAAGGCACCTCCCGAAACGCGCCGTTGGGTGGCGACGCTCGTCACGCACGAGATCGCGCACATGTGGGTCGGGGATCTCGTGACGGCACGCTGGTGGGACGACCTCTGGCTTAACGAAGGGCTCGCGACATGGCTCTCGCGCAAGGCGATGGCAGCGACGCAGGCGGAAGTGGAGCCGGGTGTAGCGAGTGTATTCTCGACGCTCAAGGCGCTCGACATGGATGCCCTCGAAGGCTCGCGCGCGCCGCGCAGTCAGGTTGACGACCCGGCGACGGTCATCGAGCTCTTCGATGCGATCACGAACGACAAACCTGCGGCAGCGATGGCGATGGCCGAAACGATCGCGGGAGAAGATGCGGTGCGCCGTGGGCTGCGCAGCTACCTCGTCAGCTGGTCGTGGGCCGACGCGTCGACGGAAGACTTTCTCGCGAGCATGGAGCCGGAGATCGGAGCGGCCGGCGTCGCTACGATTCGCGATTTCGTGACGCGGCCGGGCTTTCCGAAGATCGACGTAACGTCGCGCTGCGAAGAAGGGCGGCAGTGGGTGCTCGCTACGCAGCGGCCGGTTAGGGAGTCGTTGGCCGGCGCCGGGTACTGGACGGTGCCTCTCTGTGTCCGGCCTGCCGCCGGAGGCGAAGTGAGTTGCACGACGCTTCGAGAGCGTGAGGCCGAGATCGAGGTCGGCCCCTGCAGTGGCGATGTCGTCGCGAATCCAGGCTCCACCGCCTTCTATCGCGCGAGTTACGAGCCGGGGGCGGTGCGAAGAATGCTCGACGAGAATGGCGCGACGCTCTCTTCAGGCGACCGGATCATGCTCCTCGATGCCGAGTGGTCGTCGTTCCGGGCCGGCGATCGTACGGTTGGCGAGATGCTCGAGAACGCGGACGTGTTGCTGCGGCGGGAAACGTCGGCAACGGTCATCTCGCAGATCGCGATGCAACTCTGGTCGATTCAGGGCTCGATTGCTGAGGAGACGGAGCTCGGCGCGTTCCGACGCTGGGCGGCGGAGGCAGCGCGCGCCGGAGCCGGAAGGGTTCTGGAAGGTCGCCCCGAGGACGCGCAGCGCAAGCTCGACGGCGAGCTCGACTGGATCGGCGGGATGATCGGCGACGACGCGGAGGTGCGCGCACGGGGCGCCGCCTTCGCGAGAGATTACTTACGCGACCCGTGGAAAGATCGCAGCGCGAATACCGACGTGATGCTGGCGCTCGCCGCGCGTGGCGGAGACGAGGCGCTCTACGATGCGTTTGCGGAAAGATTAAAGAAGACGCGGAGCGAGCAGGAGCGCTATCGCCTCGTCTGGACGCTCGGGTTTTTCTCCGATCCCGCGCTCGTCGACCGGACGCTTCGGATGACGATCGACGGCACGGTGCGCAGCCAGGACGCCGCGACGCTCATCGCGCGACTGCTGTGGCGCCGCGAGACCGCGGGGCGCGCGTGGGCGTTCCTCCGCGACGAATGGCCGAAGCTCATGGAGACGCTGCCCCCCGGATTCACGAGCGACCGAATCGTCCGTGCGACGGGAGCGTTTTGCGATTCGTCGCGTCGCGAGGAGGTCGAGCGCTTCTTCTCGTCGCCCGACGCGCCGGCTGCGCCCAGGGCGCTCGCCGCGAGCCTCGCGTCGATCGATGCCTGCGTCTCGTTGAAGGAGCGTCACCGAGGCGAGCTCGGATCGTGGCTTGCAGCGAGGAACGCCGCACGCTGAGAACAGATCAGGAACCTTTGGGCGCTGCGGCTGTCGCAACGCCGCGACC
Source organism: Acidobacteriota bacterium (assembly GCA_016184115.1). Classification (GTDB taxonomy): domain Bacteria; phylum Acidobacteriota; class Thermoanaerobaculia; order Gp7-AA8; family Gp7-AA8; genus JACPDH01. The sequence continues at coordinate 15,579 of JACPDH010000034.1, forward strand.
GCCCGCGGTTCTCGCGGTCGGGTACAATGCGACCCTCGAACCACTCACCTGAAAGGAGCAGCAATGGTCACCTACAGCGCTAAGACCTTCGATCTCAGCGGGCTTCAGGGCATCTCGGATCAAACTCTCGAGGTGCATTTCAAGCTCTACGCCGGTTATGTCACGAACACGAACCTGCTCAACGAGCAGCTCGGCGAGATGCTCAAGGCGGGCATCACCCCGGCGACGATGCCGGCCTACTCCGAGCTCAAACGGCGTCTCGGATTCGAGTACAACGGAATGGTCCTTCACGAGTACTACTTCGGCAACATGAAGAAAAGCGGTGGAGGCGATGCTGGTGCCGGGACGTTCCTGGCGGCGGCCGAGAAAAGCTTCGGGTCGTTCGATCTCTGGAAGACCGACTTTGTCTCAGTGGGCAAGATGAGGGGAGTCGGCTGGGCGATCTGCTTCCAGGATCCTTCGACCGGCAATTTGTCGAACCACTGGATCAGCGATCATGAGTACGGCAACGTTGCAGGCTACAGCCCGGTAGTCGTGATGGACGTCTGGGAGCACGCGTTCATCCTCGACTACAAGCCAGCCGACCGGCCGAAGTACATCGAGGCATTCCTCGCGAACATCGACTGGGCGGCGGCTGACGCTCGCGCGAAGTAGGCTCGCTCGATTACGACCCGATCAGGAGACCGCGGGGCAACCCGCGGTCTCGCATTTTCCGGCGGCCGGCGCGATGGCGGGGCCGCCATGCTTCAGGCGGCGGAGGATGGCATAAAGTATAGAGAGGGAATCGACGACATCGTGATCGATCGCGAGACGTGGAGCGCACTCGAATCGGAGGTCGAAGCAGCCGGAGGAAAGCTGCGAGCCGGATTTCCGGCGTGGCTCGAACCGTTGTTGATTCGCGGCACGATCGCGATCACTCTCGGGCGGCGCGTCTATCTGGGACGGGAGCTCCTTCGTGCTGCGAGCGCGGATGTTGCGGCGATCGTCGCGCACGAGCTCGCGCATGTGCGTCAGTTTGCGCGCGTCGGTCCCGCGAGGTTTGCGTGGCGCTATCTGCGCGACTACGCGAGGAATCGGCGGCGCGGGATGAGCGCGTACGACGCGTACGTTGCGATACCGTTCGAAGTGGAAGCACGGCTCGCGGAGAATCGGATTCGCAGTACGACTGCGCATGGCGCGCGCGTCCCGCCGGCGTGACACTACACTAGGGAGAGACATGGCTGAGTCTGAGCAGCTGCTCGACATCGGAGAGGACGACGTTCCTCTCGAAGGCGTCGCGGAAACGGCATCGGGGTGGATCGAGCTCTTCGCGGGAAGGGTGCAATCGACGACCGAGGGGCGGCTCGATTTCACGCTGCCGAGCAGGCGCGGTGTCGCGGCGAGTGGTGCCGTGAAGTGCTTTCTCGAGTGGAGCGATGCGGGAGAGGGTCTCGGGCGCGTGCGGCTCGTCACCGGAGACAGCGTCGACGGGCCTGGGCCGCAGCAGGTCGCGCTGCTGATCGCCGGAGTCGCTGGCTCGCTCGTCTGCATCCTGTGGCCCTTTTTTCCAAGCCTCGCCCCCGCGGCAGGCGTTGGCGCCGTGCTCGCAGTCGGAGCCTGGCTGCTGACACTCCGGCGGAGTGGTGCAGGGGTGGCGGCGACTCTTCTCAGCAAGATCGTCGAGACGCAGCGAGAGCGTGCGGCTTGGGATGACGGAGAAACAGACGGCGGCGCGGACGATCGCACCGGCGAATGAAGCGCGGAGAACGATTGCCCCGGTGGCGGAATCGGCAGACGCATCGGACTTAAAATCCGTGGCTGCGAAAGCGGCGTGTGGGTTCGACTCCCACCCGGGGCACCAGTAAACGAAATCGAGATTCAGGGGAATTGAGAATTGAGCGAAGGAGGTTGAGCGGGCTGTTTGCCGTTCCTGCTCGCTCGATTCATCGCTCTCGATTCTCCGATTGCCTTCCACGGCAAGCTCCTATAATCCGCACCCAGTTCAAATGGAGGTTCGTTTCATGGCAGACAAAGTCGAATTCGTTCCGGGTGCGCCTCTTTCGGTGCTCTCCGAGGACGAAACGATGTTTCAGGAGAGCGTTCGCGAATTCGCGATCGAGAAGATCCGCCCACTGGTCCACGACATGGATCGCGAGGCGAAGATGTCGAAGGATCTCATCGATTCGTTCTTCGAGCTCGGAGTCATGGCGGTCGAGATCCCGGAGGCCTACGGTGGCGCGGGATCGACCTTTTTCAACGCGGTCGTCGTCGTAGAGGAGCTTTCGCACGTTGATGCGTCGTGCGGCGTCATCGTGGACGTCCACAACACGCTCGTGAACAACGCGCTCATCCGCTGGGGAAACGAGGCGCAGAAGACGAAGTACCTCTCGATGCTCGCGAAAGACACGGTTGGCGCGTACGCGCTCTCCGAGGCTGGGTCGGGCTCAGACGCGTTTGCGCTTGCGTGCCGGGCTGAGGACAAGGGCGACCATTACCTGCTCAACGGGCAGAAGCTCTGGATCACGAGCGCTGGCGAGGCAGGGATTTTCATCGTGTTCGCCAACATCAATCCCGACGCCGGGTACAAAGGAATCACGGCGTTCATCGTCGAGCGTGATTTCCCCGGCTTCCGCGTTGGCAAGCGGGAAGACAAGTGCGGTATCCGCGCGTCGTCGACGTGCGAGCTGATTCTCGAGGACTGCCGCGTGCCGAAGGAGAACGTGCTCGGCGAAGTCGGCCGCGGCTACAAGATCGCGATCGAGACGCTGAATGAAGGGCGCATTGGAATCGGCGCACAGATGATCGGCGTCGCACGCGGGGCGCTCGAACATGCCATCGCCTATGCAAAGGAGCGGCGGCAGTTCGGCAAGACGATTGCCGATTTCCAGGGGATCCAGTTTCAGATCGCCCAGGCGGCGACCGATCTCGAGGCGGCGCGCTTGCTCGTATACAACGCGGCGCGGATGAAGGATGCGCATCTACCCTTCGTCAAAGAAGCGGCGATGGCGAAGCTCTTCTCGTCGCAAGTGTGCGAGAGAGTGACGTCGCTCTGCGTCGAGATCTTCGGCGGCAACGGCTACACGAAGGAGTACCCGGTCGAGAAGTTCTGGCGCGACTCGAAGGTCGGAAAGATCTACGAGGGAACGTCGAACATGCAGCTGTCGACGATCGCGAAGATCATCCTGACCGAGCGACTCTGAACGATTGGATCGCGGGAGATGAAACGGGCGGCCGTGAGGCCGCCCGTTTTCAGTCTGTGCGTTGTTAGACGTGCGGAGGGATCGAAGTGGGAAGTTAGAACGGTGAATCTTGAATCCAGAAAAGTAGCGGTCCGTTTCTGGATTCAAGATTCACCGTTCTAGCTTCTCACTTCAGCCTTTCTCGGTGAGAGAACGTAGTAGCGGGCCATAAACGATGAAGGGCGCCGACGTCGGCGCCCTTCCGGGTATGGGGTAGGGGACTACGAGACGCACCCCCCGGTGAAACTCAACGACCTGTGCGAACTGTCCATAGAACTGTGTACCTCCTCCCCGTCGAATTTCCGGCGGACCCACGGCTAGCAGCACGCGCCCAGGATGCGCGCTCCACCCAGCAACACCGCAGACCGGATCGGCCGCCCCTTCTCACCCCGGGTGGGAGGGAGGGGCGGGAACCCTGCTTTCCTTGTCAAAGACCGACGGCATGCAGTCGCTGCGTTCGCGCGTTCCTGCAATGTCGTATGTATGCGCTCCGCTTGCCTCGATTGTGATTGGGAAATCTTTTATGGGTTGGATAGATGATACGATTTCATCACGAATATCGCAACATTTTTTTCGCCCGCCGGCGCCGATGGGCGCGAGGCGCTGTGCTAGAATCCGCCGCACGGAGCCCCTCATGCGTAAGTTCTTCGTTCTGACCACTTTGCTGGTTATGTCGACGGCATCTGCACTCGCCGTCGATGTCTCGGGATCGGTCTCCTTTCTCACGAAGCGTGGGCAGAAGCCGCGTATCGACGACTCGGTAATCTGGCTCGAGCCGGTCAAGGTCGCGGGCCTGCCGAAGGTCGTGGCTGGATCCTACGCGGTCGCGTCACGATCGAAGACGCTCCTGCCGCACATCGTGGTGGTGCCGATCGGCTCGACCGTCTCGTTTCCGAATGAGGACACGATCACCCACAACCTCTTCTCCGTTTCGAAGCCTAACGACTTCGATCTCGGCTTTTACAAGCGCGGCACGTCGATGACGAAGAAGTTCGATCACGCGGGCGTCGTCAACGTGTATTGCAACGTGCATCCCGACATGTCGGCCGTCGTCCACGTGATGTCGACGCCTTACTTCACGAAGGCGAACCCGCAAGGGGCGTGGTCGATCGAGGGTGTCGTACCGGGAAGCTATCGGCTCAACGCCTGGAACGAGATCGGAGGCTCGGTGATCGCCGACGTCGAAGTGTCGAAATCGGGCGTCGTCGGTCAGCTCAAGCTGACGATCGACACGCGCCAGCACAGGAAGACGCGCCACCTCAACAAGGAAGGCAAGCCGTACCCGCGGACAGGGGAGTACTGATCGATGGCTGGCGCGGAGACTAAGCATCCGGAAACCAAACGACGCAAGAGCTCGGGGAAGGCAAAGTTCCCTCTCGTGCTGCGCTTCTTCCTCGCGACGGGTCTCGTCATCGCCCTCGTCGTCGCGATCGCCGTGGGCCTGACGATTCGCCGCTCGCATCGAGTCGCGAGGGCAGCGGTCGACAAGGCGATCGCGAACGCGGGCGCGCTTTACAAAGACGTCGAAGCCGACCGTCTCAAGCTGCTCAGTCTGGGAGCACTCACAGTTGCGCGAAATCCCAACTTCGCGTCTTACATCCAGAACGCCGTCGCCGCCGAGCAGTTGGAGGAACCGGTTTCCGAGCCGGCTCCGGATTCGGCCGTGACTTCCGCCGCGGCGGCAGAGGCAGGGGCGGAGGAGCAACCCCCGCCTGCGGACACCGATGTAACGTCGATTCTCGATCAGGCCGAGCAGCGTCGCGCGGCGCTCGCGAGCGACCTCATCATCGTGACGAACGACGAAGGCTACGTGCTCGCGCGGACCGATGTCGGCGCGACGTCGGCAGGGCAGGAGAAGGAAGATCTCTTCGAGTCGATGCCCCTTTTGAAGCAAGCGATCGACTCGGGTGAAGGGGAGCCCGTCGCGGGCGTGATCGAGACACGCGGAAAGCTCTATCACGCCGCGGTCGTGCCGATCGATGTCGGCGCTGCGCGCGTGATCCAGGGCTGGTTGATCAACGCGAAGGCGATCGACGAGAAATTCGCGAACAACGTCGCCGGCACGACGCAAACCGGCGTCGCGTTCCTTCCAGCGTCGAAGGATGCCGCGGGCACTGCTCCGCGATCGACCAACGCTCCCGCCACCGCAACACTCGGGTCGATGGGCGAGATCTCGACAGTTGTCGCGTCGGGGAAAATGAGCCCTCCTCACTCCGTACGGATCGATGCAAGTGACTACATCCTCACGGCCGAGCCGCTTCTCGCCGGCCCGAAAGCGCTGGGAGCTGCCGTCTTCGTTCGATCGCTCGACGCCGAGCTCGCTCCGTTCCGCGAGATCGAGCGCACGCTGCTCTACACGGGTGCGGGCGCGCTTGTCGCGGCGTTTCTCCTCTCGTTCCTCATCGCGCGTCGCATCACGCGCCCGATCGAAGAGCTCGCCGCGATCGCCGAGCGTGTCACCGACGGCGACCTCTCGGCGCAGCCGAAGGTCGGTGGACGTGACGAAGTCGGCGTCCTGGCGGGCACGTTCGGCGAGCTGATCGCGGCGCTGCGCGACAAGCATGAGCTCGAGGAGCTGTATGAACAAATGGCGGCGCGCAGCGACGTCGAGACGATGCCGGCGCGCCGGAAGCTTCCCGAGACGTCACTTCGGGAGGGAGTCGTCCTCGTCACTGACCTTCGCGGTCTTCCCGTGACGACCCAGTCTCCCGGGGCCACGGTCGAATTGCTCGACGAGCTCATGACGCTCCAGGAAGGCGAGATCACGCGACAGAATGGCGAGGTCCTCGAGCTCTATGGGCATCAGATGATCGCGCACTTCCCTGGCGATCGCGGCGCGGTCCGCGCACTCCGTGCGTCGCGAGCAATCAGCGAGCTGCTCGCCGACAGGAGTGACGCGAGTCCGATCGGATTCGCCGGAGGCATGGCCACCGGCTCGTTCGTCGCGGGCGCGATCCGCTTAGGCGACGACGACACGCTCGCGATCTCGGGAGAGACTCCCGTGCTTGCCACGCAGCTATCGCTCGAAGCGACGACGGGCTCGGTCCTTGCTTCCGCGGACGCGGCGGAGAAGGCTGGGAAGGAGTTCACGAGCGGCGCCACGGTCGAGCATCTGCAGCTCCGTCGCACGCACACGCCGGTTCCCGTCCTGCAGCTTCCTCTCGGTGCGATGTCGACCGGGATGATGCAGGCACTCGCAAGCGGGACGACAGAATCGACGATGCGTATGGATGCGCTCACGGCCGCACAGCGCGCGGTTGGTGTGCCGCGCGACCTCGAGGCGGGCCAGACGTTTGCCTCGCGCTACAAGATCGAAGGGCTCCTCGGCCGAGGTGGTATGGGCGTCGTGTATCGCGCGACCGACACACAGCTCGACGAAGTTGTCGCGATCAAGACCCTCCCCGCGAGCGCGATGAACACGTCGTCCGAGGATGTCGAGCGCTTCAAGCGGGAGATTCGCCTGGCACGCAAGATCACGCACCGCAACGTACTTCGAACGTTCGATTACGGCGAAGCCGAGGGCTTCTATTTCATCAGCATGGAGTTTGTGAAGGGGTACGCACTCGCCGACATGCTCGAGGAGACCGGGCACCTCGCACCTCGCGTGGCCCTAGGTGTCGCGCGGCAGATCTGCCGCGGGCTCGAGGCGGCGCACGAGCAGGGGATCATACATCGCGACATCAAGCCGCAGAACGTTCTGATCGATCACAAGGGCGAGGTGAAGCTGATGGACTTCGGCATCGCGCGGGCGCAGGAAGCCGATGCGATGACCCAGCAGGGGATGATCGTCGGCACACCTCACTACATGAGCCCCGAACAGGTGCAGGGAAAGCCGCTCGATCCGCGCAGCGACGTCTACGCGATGGGCGTGCTGATCTACGAGATGCTCTGCGGCGTTAGGCCGTTCAACGCCTCGTCGCTGACCGGAGTGCTGACCGCGCACATCACCGAAACGCCGAAGGCGCCGATCACCATCCGTCCAGAGATCGGAGCGGAGTTGAACGGTGTGGTGCTCCGCTGCCTCGCGAAGGCTCCCGAGAAACGCTTTGCGAGCGCGGGAGGGCTCCTCGAGGCTCTCGACGGCCTCGCGGCGCCGCTGGCTGCCGCCTAACCTCGGAGTCAACCCTGAAGTTAGAACGTAGAACGATGAATGTTGAACCCGGAACCCCCCACCCCGGACTCATTTCTGAGTTCAACGTTCATCGTTCCACGTTCTAACTTCAGGGGTTCCGCTCTCAACGTAACGCCGTCAAGATCACACCTCAGAGTCCGAAGCTCCCGGCAACGAAACGGGCGGCCTCTCGGCCGCCCGTCAATCAATTGAACGCGTTGCGCGCTAGAACGTCGCGTCGAGGAACGGACGGAGTTTCTTCGAGCGCGACGGGTGCCGCAGTTTCCGGAGCGCCTTCGACTCGATCTGGCGGATGCGCTCGCGCGTGACGTTGAACGAGCGGCCGACTTCCTCGAGCGTGTGCTCGGAACCGTCGCCCACGCCGAAGCGCATCTTGAGCACCTGCTCCTCGCGCGGCGTGAGCGTGCGTAGAACGCGAGCCGTCTGGTCTTTGAGGTTCGCCACGATGACGTGGTCGATGGGGGAGACGGCGCTCCGGTCCTCGATGAAGTCGCCGAGATGCGAATCTTCCTCTTCGCCGATTGGCGTCTCGAGGGAGATCGGCTCCTGCGCGATCTTCATGATCTTTCGAACCTTCGAAACCGGCATATCCATCCGGTCAGCGATCTCCTCAGCGGTCGGCTCGCGGCCGAGCTCCTGCACGAGCGCGCGCGAGGTGCGCGTCAGCTTGTTGATCGTCTCGATCATGTGGACCGGGATGCGGATCGTCCGCGCCTGGTCAGCGATCGCACGAGTAATCGCCTGCCGGATCCACCACGTCGCGTAGGTCGAGAACTTGTAGCCGCGGCGGTACTCGAATTTCTCGACCGCCTTCATGAGCCCGATGTTCCCTTCCTGGATCAGGTCGAGGAACTGTAGGCCGCGGTTCGTGTACTTCTTCGCGATCGACACGACGAGGCGGAGGTTGGCAACGATCAACTCCTGCTTTGCGCCTTCGGCTTCGATCTCGCCCTGCGCGATCTCGCGGACGGTACGGCGGATCTCCTCGTGGTTGCAGCTGTAGAGCGTCTCGACTTCGCCGAGCTTCTCCTGGTACTTGGTGATCCGCTTCTTGTAGAAGTCGCGGCGCGAGCGCTCTTTCTCGCGCTTGAGCACCGCTTCGTCCTTGCGGATGACCGATGCGATCTGCCCGAACTCGGAATCGAGATCGCGCAGCTTGTTGATCATTCGGTTCCGCGTAGCTGGGGTGAAGTCGACGAGGCGAAGGTTGTCGGCGAGCTCGCGGCCCCACTTCTCGAGGCTTTTTTCGACGAGCTGCTGCGCCTTCTTCGTGCCGGCCTCCGCGAGCTTCGCGTGGCCTTCCTTCATCTTCTTGTCGAGCTTGGCGATCTGCTCGAAGATCTTCATGATCTCGCCGATCTTGTTGATCGTCTTGGCGTCGTTCGGATCGACGATGTCGACCTCATCCGGCGTCGCGAGGTCGATCATTTCCTTGATGACCTTCGGATCCTTCTTCGCGGCTTCGTAGATCTTCACGATCTCGTCGAGGATGATCCGGTTCTGCGAGAGCGCCTTGAATACGCGCCGTTCTCCGTGCTCGATCCGCTTCGCGATCTCGACCTCGCCTTCGCGGTCGAGGAGTTTCACCGTGCCCATCTCGCGCAGGTACATGCGGACCGGATCGTTCGTCTTGTCGATGACGGTCGCGGTCGGCGTGACGACTTCCTGCTGCTGCTCTTCGCGCGCCTCGGGCTCTTTGTCGTCCGACTCTTCCTTGGCGACCGTGACTGGTCGCTCGGCGTCGTCGACGACTTCGATGCCGAGGTCGGCAAGACGGATGTAGATCTCGTCGAGCTCCTCGGGAACGCTCGTAAGCTCTTCAGGGAGAATCTCGTAGATCTCGTCGTAGAGGAGGAAGCCTTTGTCCTTGCCGAGGGAAACGAGCTGCTTCACCTCGGGGTGCTTCTCCTCGATGGCGAGGTCCCCGGTGTTCTCCTCGAGGATCTCAAGCTCCAGGTCAGACTGTCGTGATCGGGCCATCGTGCTTATGGTTCCTCCGTAGATTTAGAGGCTGCACGGTTTCAGGACGGCGGAAACCGCAAAGAACCTTCCCGGCAGAGCCGAAGAGCCGTGTCGAGCGAGATTTGCCAATTTCTGAGTGGAGCCAGTCACAGATTCAAGTCGCTCGCGAAGGTCACACAAGTAATCGCCCGTTCCGGGCAAATATTTCAACGCACGAGGGATGTACGTTAGTTCCGGTAGGGAGTTCCGACGCGAAGGCGGAGTTCACGATTTCGTGGGTGCACACCCATCCCGCGACCGTTTCCCTCGCACCCCCCTTTCCCCCTTGGCCGACGGCAGCCGGGCAAACGATCGCAAACAAGGTGGGTCCGGCGGCACGCGAATGCAAGGGGATGTAATCGGGCGAGCACGAGACGTCTGAAGTTCGAAGTCAGAACGATGAACGATTGAACCCAGAAAAGGGATCGTGCCATTTCTGGATTCATCGTTCATCGTTCTGACTTCGAACTTCAGGGTTTTCGACGGACGCTACCTCTTGCCGAGCTCCTTGAGCGTCCTCGTGAGCGACATCTTCTCGACGAGGAGCGGATCAAGAGGCTCTTCGGCTGCCTGAATCCGTCGCTGAAGCTCGTCGAGCCTGCTCTCGATCCAGCTTCGCTCCATCGGGCCGACAATCTGTTCGAGCTGGTTCGGAAGGACCTCCGGCCAGTGGACCAGCTCTGCGACGAGAGCGGTTTCGTCCTCCCCGCGGAGTCGCGTTCCTAGCTCGTTGAAGTCGATGCCCCCTTCGCGCCGCATCTCGCACCAGGCGTGGAAGATGGCGCGGCAAAGCGGATCGCCAAAGTACTCTTCTCGAAGTTGCGCGAGAAGCTCGGCAGGAACCGATTCGCGAAGCACCGCCGCGAGCAGATGTTTCTCGCCTGATGTGTTTCGCGATGATGACGCGCCCTGCCGGGACGGCGCTATGGCCGACGACGGCCCTTTCACGCGGTCCCACACCGTGTCGAAGCGAAGTCGTAGCCAGTCGGCGGTCTTCTGCGCCGCATCATTGCGCGAGACGCCGCTCATCGCCGAGAGTATCGGAGCGAGAGCGGCGAGCTTCTCGTCCTTCGCAGCGCTCGACATCGCGGCGACGTCGGGTGCCCATGCCTCGAGTGCAAAATCGATCAGCGGCCGGGAGTTCGAGATCTCTTCGATGAACCGGTCGACGCCGAACTCGCGAATGAACGTGTCGGGATCGTGGCCGCGCCCGACGTTGAAGACCTCGACGTGGAGCCCGGCCGCGAGCAGGACCGGGGCGGCCTTGAGCGTGGCGTTCCGGCCGGCGTCGTCGCCGTCGTAACAGACGACGCAGCGCTTCGTGTAGCGCGCGATGAGCGACGCCTGCCCCGAGGTCAGCGAGGTGCCCATCGATGCTACGACGCCGGGCACGCCCTGATCGTCGAGCGAAATGCAGTCGAAGTAGCCCTCGACGAGAATTGCGCGATCGAGGCGACGGATGTTCTGTTTCGAGCGGTGGAGGTTGTAGAGAAGCTGCGATTTGTTGAATACCGCGGATTCGGGCGAGTTGAGGTATTTCGGATCGCTCCCGTCAAGCGTTCGACCTCCGAAGCCGATGACTGTTCCAGCCTCCGAGTGGATCGGAATCATGAGGCGGTTGCGGAATCGGTCGTAAAAGCCGGAGCCGCTCTTGCGGGGAAGGGCGAGTCCTGCCTTTTCGAGTTTCTCGGCCGAGTACTTCCTTCCGAGCCGCGTCAGCAGGTAGTCCCAGGCATCGGGGGCGTAGCCGAAACCGTAGTTCGCTCGAACCTCCTGGCTGACACCGCGCTTGTCGAGGTAGGCCTGAGCAGGGTTGGGAGCCCAGCCTAGAGACTGGTGGAACGCGGCGCTCGCCTCGTCGAGGATCTCGAAGAGCTCCTCCTTGTCGGCGTCGCGCGTCTTCGTCGTCGACTTGCGTGGGAGCGTGATTCCTGCGCGGTTTGCAACATACTCGACTGCTTCGGGGAAGGTGAAGCGCTCGGTGAGCATGACGAACTTGAAGACGTCGCCTCCGACACCGCACCCGAAGCAGTGAAAGAAACCGCGGGAGCGGTCGACGTTGAACGAAGGAGTCTTCTCGCGATGGAACGGGCAGAGCCCCTTGTGTGACCGCCCGGCAGGCTTGAGCGGCGTGACCTGCGAGATAACGTCGACGATGTCCGCTGCTTCGCGTACTTGCGCGATGATCGTGTCGTTGAGGTCGATGAAGGACATAGGACAGGCGTGGCGCCTGGCCACATCCTAAGTCTATCGCGTCACGAGTGATGGCAACGGCCTCTGGCCGTTGCAGCGGCGCGAAGCGACGCATGAATGGGAGAATCGGCGAGTCGGTGCGGCGCTGCGCGCCGCCGCGAAGGCGGGACGCCTCCGCCACTGCGACCGCAGTCTCGTTCGGCTGCGCCTCACTGTAGCCTGCTCTGGCCTTTGACCTTTGGCCTCGAACCTGTCTTTACACGTCGAGCGTCGCGATCGTCGCTCCGTCGCCTCCTTCGCGCTCTCCGCCGGGTCGTTGGGCGCGGACTCCCGGATGCTGACGGAGGTGGTCGCGGAGAGCGCGGCGAAGCGTGCCTGTGCCGAAGCCATGAATCAGCCTGACCGCCTTACGGCCAGAGAGCAGTGCCTTGTCGATGAAGCGATCGGTTTCTTCGATCGCATCCTCGACGTGGAAGCCGACGAGGTTCAGCTCGGCTTCCGCCTCGACCTCGGTCGAACTGTTGTCGTCGCGTGATCGCGGCCGTCCGCTGCCTGCCGTGTCGCGCCGCACGCCCTCGACGAGGTTGAGGTCAGAGGCTGCGACCTGCATCTTCTTCGATCCGACTCGAATCGTGATCTTGCTGCCGGAGATCTCGCGCACTTCGCCGTCGACGCCGAGCGTGCGGTGTTTGACCTTGTCGCCGATCGCGAGGACGCGATCGGACGCGGGGAGCGCTCCGCTTCGCTCCTCGAGCGCGCGAGTCAGGTGTGCTGAGAGTCCTTCGGGGCGCAGCTTCTCTCGCGCTTTTGCGTCGAGCGAGCGGAGTGACTTCAATTCGTCGGCGAGCTTCGCGCGGATCTCGCGTTTCAGCGTCTCGATCTCGTCGCGGTACGTCTCGGCGAGCTTAGCGCGCTCGCGCTTCGTCTCCTCGAGCTTTTGCTGGAGCTCGGAGAGCTGCACATCGATCGCCTCGTTCTTCACGCGGAGGTCGTCGCGTGAGGCGAGCATTTCGTCGGTTCGCTGCTGGAGCTCCTTGATGAGTCGATCCATGTCGCCGTAGCGGCCGCCGAGTTTTTCACGCGCCGAGGCGATGATCGTGGCAGGAAGACCGATTCGCTCGGCGGTTTCAATCGCGCGGCTCCGTCCCGGAACTCCGGGGATCAGGCGGAAGGTGGGCAGTCCCGAGTCGACATCGAATTCCATCGCCGCGTTCTCGACGCGCGGATCGGAGAGGGCGAAGCTCTTGAGTGCGCCGATGTGCGTCGTGACGACGAGCGGACAGCCGGTCTCGAGAAAGTGCTCGATGACTGCGGCGGAAAGTGCAGCACCCTCCTCGGGATCGGTGCCCGAGCCAAGCTCGTCGATCAGGGCGAGCGACCGCTTCGTCGCTCCCTTCATGATCGACTTGAGACGAAGAAGATAGGCGGAGAACGTGGAGCGATGCTCCATGACGTCCTGGTCGTCGCCGATCAGGACGAGGAGGCGATCGACGATCGGCACGACCGTCCCTTCCGCCGCTGGAACCGGGAGCCCTGACATTGCCATCGCCACGGCGAGTCCTGCCGTCTTGAGCGCGACGGTCTTGCCGCCCGCGTTCGGGCCGCTGACGAGGAGTGCCGAACGACCGCCACCGAGCGTGAACGACGTCGGGACGATCGCGGCACCGCCCGGGCGTTCGCCGAACGCCGACTCGCGCAACGAGGCGAGACGCTCATCGAGAAGGGGATGGCGCGCCTCGATGAGCCGGAGCTCGCCGCTGGTCGAGAACTCGGGACGCGAGGCGTCGAGGGTGGAGAAGACGACGGCGCACGCCTGGATCGCATCGAGCTCGCCGGCGGTATCGACTGCGCGCCGGATCGAGCCGGCCGCATCGAAGATCTTCTGACCGATCATGCGCATGATGCGGGCGATCTCCTCCCGCTCGTGGATGAGCAGGTCGGCGAGCTCGTTGTTAGGCTCGACGATCGACAGCGGCTCGACGAAGAAGGAAGCGCCCGAGCCGGAGCGCTCGTGCAGGATTCCCTGGACGTCGCTCCGGCGGTCGGCACGGACGGGAATGCAGTAGCGGTCGCCGCGGATCGTGATGATGTCGTCCTGGATCGCGTCGGGGTGCGAGGCCATCAGTCCGGCCAGCGTCTTCTGAATCGCGGCGCGCTTCGCGATGATCTTCGAACGGAGTGCCCGGAGCTCGGGAGAGGCGTCCTCACGGAGTTTGCCGTCGCGGGTGAAGAAGCGGCCGACCGCGTCGATCACCGGCGACAGATCGTCGATCGCTTCGGCGAGCGCGTGAAGCCGAGGGTACCGCTCGTCGCGAAGAAACGTCTCGCGGACAACCTGAGCCGCCTGGCATGCACGCAGCACTCGCCACGACTCATCGAGCTCGGGGACAGTCTCACGGTCGAACAGTTCGGCGACCGGCGAAAGCCCGGAGAGAGGGAGAAGCCCGTCGCCGGAAACGTGACGGACCATTTCCGCGAGCTGCGACTGTGCGATCTCACATTCGGCGAGATCGCTGCCGGGCCGGCGGCGGAGAACGGCGAGGCGCCCAGGCTCGCTTCGCGCTTCGAGCGAGACGATCGTGAGAATCGAAGGAAACTCGAGCGCTTCGAGCGCAGGGTCGAACGTGTCGGCGTGGAGGAATCCGCGGGTCAATCTCGCTCCAAAATCAGATCAGGAGGAAAAGAAAAAGGGGCTCTCAGCGAGCCCCCTTGGAAAACGATTGCGAATCGCTGCGACCTAATAGCTGGCGCGGCGCTCCTCAGCGAGCTTGCGGAGGACCTTCTTGCGGGCTGCGATCGCTTTGCGCTTACGCTTCTCGCTAGGCTTCTCGTAGTGCTGTCGCTTCTTGAGCTCGGACAGAATGCCCGACTTCTCACACTTCCGCTTGAATCGGCGAAGTGCGTTTTCGAACGACTCGTCCTCTTTGACGTGTACCAGAGGCACTTGGAAATCCCCCCCTTCTCGCGCTCCGGTGCTCCAACGAGCCCCCCTCAGGACTCTATTCCGCGAATCGGGTGAATTTTGCGTGTGCTCGCAGGGAGTCGGCTCTACGATTCGTAGAATGTCGATAACTTATTGATTTCCAATGATTTCCGTCACACGAGACATGATGGCGTCGAGCGCTACGCGATTCTCCCCTCCTTCAGGGATGATCAGGTCGGCAAAGCGCTTCGACGGCTCCACGAACTCTTCGTGCATCGGCCGCACTGTCGTGAGGTATTGCTCAATCACCGACTCGACCGTCCGCCCCCTCGACTCGATGTCGCGCCGAAGCCGGCGCAGGAACCGGATGTCGGAGGGGGTGTCGACGAACAGCTTGATGTCGATCCGTTTGCGGATCTCGGGCTCCGCCAGGACGAGGATACCCTCCACGATCACCACGGGCTTCGGGTCGACCCGGCGGGTCTGGACCGCGCGCATGTGCGTCGCGAAGTCGTAGATCGGGATCTCGATCGTCTTCCCCTCGAGAAGGCGATCGAGCTGTTCGACCATCAGCGAGGTTTCGAGCGAGTCGGGGTGGTCATAGTTGACGCGGTGCCGGTCTTCGAGTGTGAGGTGGGCGAAATTACGATAGTAGGAGTCGTGGGAGATCCACTCGATCCGGTTCCTTCCGATCTGCTCGTACACCCTTCGCGCGATCGTGGTCTTGCCTGATCCGGTGCCTCCCGCGATCCCAATGATTACGGGACTTGTCTTCATCGTTTGCTCAGCTCCGCTGCTCGTCGAGCTCGCTTTCAGTCATGAACTCGCTCGGATCGTCGTTCCCGCAGGCGGTGCAGAGCGCGGATGTGATCTTTCCCTCTTCCCACTCGAAGGAGTAGGTCGGAGTCTCGCAGTTCAGGCAGATAAGGAACTCCGGTTCACTTCCCATCGAGCGAAGAATATCAGAAGAAAACTACCGCGGGCCGTAATAGCGCGCGTTGTGCGTGTCGTTCGCGATGACTGAGGCGTAAACGTACGCCTCAGGATTCGTGTGCTCGACGGCGAGCGATACGTTCTCTCCTTCGGTGAGCAGCGGAAAGATCGTGTCGAGTGGCAGCTGGATGTGAGTGAAGGGTGGCACGACGCGCGTCACGACGGCGATGTTCCGTCCCGCCACTTTCTGTAGAGCGAGCAGGACGGTCGCCTCCGCGTCGCTCGGATTGACGATCCCGATATTCGTACGGAACTGCTTGCCGACGTTGAGTGCCGGAATCGTCTGGAGCATCGGGCGAAACTTGCCATATTGAACCGTCAACACCTCGGGCTCGGTCTGGCCGTTCGCCGTGAGGCCGTGGACCACCGCGGCCACGATGACCGATGACGCTGCGAGCGTCTGGACGCGAATCGGCGACAGCCGCCCGAAGACGCCGAACGTCTGTCTCGGCAGATCGGAAAACGTCAGCGTGTCACCTGCGCGGATCGACGAGAAGATGAAGGGATCGTCCGGCACGCCGACGAGGCTCACGACGACGTCGACGTCAAACGGCATCGGATTGTGGAGGGCGACGTCGGTGCTCCAGACCACGCCGCCGAGTCCTTGCACTGATCCGCCTACAGGAACAATCGCGTCCGAAACGGTCTGCTCCTGCGCGGAGGCGCCGAGGGAAACTGAAAGGATAACTGCGGCAGCGAGAAGGCGAAGCGACATCGATGGACGATTGTACAGCCCGGGACGCGGCACCAGCCGCGCACCTCCCCGCCGTTCGGTCGTTCGTCGCAAGTCCATCTCCGTAACGGAGACGACTTCGGGGCCGTTCAGGTTTCAGGCGAAGCGGGGGCGAGCGAGACCGCGGAGGACGACGAAGAGCTTGTGCGGCAGCGACAGCGACACGCGACGATGGAGAGTGGCGAACGGATCGGCGAGCACCCTGCGCAGCACTTCCGAGTAGATGGAGCCCATCATCAGCGTCGGGAAGCGGGAATCGCGCTCGAGCTCGTCGAGCAGAGGCATCGCCTTCCCAAAGTAGTCGAGAGCACGACGCGCTTCGAACTCCACGAGCGCGCGAGTGCCGGCAGAGTGCGTCTTCGCAAACAAGTCCGCCTCCGTTACCCCAAAGCGATCGAGCTCTTCCATCGGAATGTAGATGCGGTCTCGCCGCAGGTCGTCGCCGATGTCTCGCGTGATGTTCGTCAGTTGCAGTGCCGTCGAGAGGTTGCGCCCGTACTCGTGCGCCTTCGGCGTCTTGTATCCGAAGATCGCGAGCGAGATCTCCGAGATTGACGTGGCGACGAGATCGCAGTAGTGGAGCAACTCGTCGAACGTCTCGTAGCGTGTCTTCACCATGTCCTGCCGGCAGCCATCGATGAGAGCGAAGAACCCTTCGACCTTCGGGATCGCGAAATGCTCGAGGGCGTCGGCAAGCGCAATCGTGATTGCGTGCGTGGGACGCCCCGCATAGCACGCCTCGAGCTCTCCTTGCCATGCGTCGAGTCTCGGACCGATGTTCTCGCCGGGGTCGTCGGCGATGTCGTCGGCCCAGCGGCACGCTGCATAGGCAGCGTAGACAGCATTCCTCTTGATCTCGGGGAGGAAGCGGAAGCCGACCGAGAAGTTGGCGCCGTGTTTGTGCGCGACCGCACGGCAGAACGCATAGCCTTCGGCCGCGCTTCGCACTTCGGGCGCCTGCTGCTGGCCTGCGGGCGTCGCGATCGCGCTCATTCGTTCTCCACGGGGCCGAGTGGCGGCACTTTCACCTGACTGTCCTTCGAGCGACACCAGTGTACCGCTGGCTTGTGGAGGCAGCGCCCTTCGTTCCGCCAGAGTGGGCGCACGATGCTCGCGATCGCAGACTTCCACCATCGCGGTTTGTGCCAGGAGGCGAGGTAGGCGTGAAAGTCGCGCGCGCTCGATGCCTGCTTCACGAAACTCCGAAGACCGGCGTTGCCCGCGATCTCGTAAAGGACGCGATTCGCCAGACTCGTCTCTGCCTTCTTCGGCCACTGCTCTTTCCAAAGCGCGTCGAAGTCGCGGCTCTCGAGAATGCTGCGCGCCGCGAGATTTCCGGTCGTCAGGGCGTAACGGATCCCCAGGCCGAAAAGATAGTCCTGAAATCCGCCCGCCTCACCGACGTACGGCCGGCCGTCGAGCGTCGCAGATTCCTTGATGCAGAAATTCATGTAGGAGTAACCGGTGCGAAGCTCGCGCGACGTATCGATCGGATGGACCTTCAACGCAACCGCGAGCGAGTGATCGAAGTAGTCCTCGATGTTCTTGAAATCGGAGACGATCGCACAGCCGAACGTCGCCCTCCCATCGAGTGCGAAGAGGTACGAATACCCGCCCGGCGACAGGTCGTGGTTGAACCAGACATCGACGATCTCGAGCGACTGATCGGTAGCGAACGTGATCTCCTTCGCGATGCCGTCCGGCGAGGCGGGTCCCGTGGCGACGATCGTCGCCTCCGCGGGGTCGAGCCTGCTCCTGAACCTAACGTCGACGCCGAGCGCGGTCGCCTGTGCGAGGAGGCCGCGGTCGAGCGAGCCTTCGATCGGGCCACGATGGATGAAATAGCAGTAAGGCTCTTCACTGGAAACGGTGCGCGCCCGTCCGCCCGCGTCGTAGAACGTCGCGCGCCTGCCGGGACGAACATAGAAGTTCGTCTCGATCCCGATTCGCTGAAGAAAGGCGGGAACCGGCTCCGGGTCGGAGGCATTCTCGATGACCTGCAGGTCTCCGATGAAGCGCGCACCGACGTCGGCCTTCGACTCGTGGACTTCGACCTTGCGCCCGGCGCGAGCCAACGCGATTGCAGCGGAAAGCCCTGAGGGGCCCGCGCCGGCGATGCGGATGATGTCGTCGTTGATCACAGGTCTCTTCCGATGCGCTCCGCGCGGCGTGTCGCGCCAGCGGAGCGTCCAAAGGCGTACATAATAAGAGACAATCGGCGGCTGATGAGGGGCGATTGGGCGACGACGAGAATCGGATGAACGAGGTGGGGACGGCGGCGCCCGGGAACCGCATGCAGCGCGGCGGCGCAACGCTCGTGGCCCAGGGCATTTTTCTTAGCCGTATTGCGGGTCTCGTACGCGAGCGCGTTTTCGCGCATTACTTCGGCAACTCGATGGCGGGAGGAGTGTTCAAGGCGGCGCTTCGCATCCCGAATGCTCTCCAGAACCTCTTTGGCGAAGGGGTGCTCTCGGCGTCGTTCATCCCGGTCTACGCAAAGCTCAGAGCGGAAGGTAAGGGAGAGCTTGCAGACCGCGTCGCGGGCGTCGTCGGATCGTTCCTGGCGCTCTTCGTGGGGATCGTCGTCGCGCTCGGGATGCTCTTCAGCCCGACGATCGTCGTGCTGATCGCCGCGGGCTTCGACGGTGAGGCGCACGCGCTCGCCGTTCGGCTCGTTCGGATTCTCTTTCCCGGCATCGGACTCCTTGTGATGTCTGCCTGGTGTCTCGGGATCCTCAACAGCCATCGCAGATTCTTTGTCTCGTACACGGCGCCTGTGCTCTGGAGCGCCGCGATGATCGGTGCGATGGTCGGTTTCGGCGGCACGGTCGACGAGGAGCGTCTCGCGGTGATCCTGGCATGGGGCACCGTGGTTGGATCGGCGCTGCAGTTTGGCGTTCAGCTGCCGCACGTCTTCGCACTCGCGAGGTCTCTTCGTTTCGGATTCGACAAGACACTCGAACCGGTGAGGCTCGTGTTCCGCAACGCGGGACCGGTCATCGTCGGTCGCGGCGTCGTTCAGGTGAGCGCATTCGTCGACACGATGATCGGGAGTTTCCTGGGGGCGGCGGCGATCGCCGGGATCGCGTACGCCCAGACGCTCTACATGCTCCCGGTAAGTCTCTTCGCGATGTCGATTGCAGCGGCGGAGCTCCCGGAGATGGCGGGGGCGATCGGATCGTCGTCGGAGATTGCCGGGGCGCTTCGCGCGAGGATTGGAGCGGCGCAACGGCGGGTCGCGTTCCTCGTCGTGCCATCGCTCGTGGCGTTCCTCGCCATCGGCACGTCGCTCGTCGGGGGGCTGTTCGAAACGGGGCGATTCGGACCTGACGACACGATCTACGTCACCTGGATTCTCGGAGGTTATGCGATCGGGTTGCTCGCGGTCACCGTGTCGCGCGTCTACTCGTCCGCGTTCTATGCGTTGCACGACACGAGGACGCCGCTCCGATTCGCGATGATTCGCGTGGCGGTGGCGATCCTCCTCGGGCTCGCGATTGCGATGCCTCTCAGGCCATGGCTCGTGGGAATCGCGACGAATCTGGGCGTGACGCTTCCCGCGGTCGACAATCCGTCGCTCGCGGTGGGCGCGGTCGGGCTCGCGTTTGCCGGCGGAATCGCGTCGTGGATCGAGCTGACGCTGCTGCGGCGCGCACTCGCGACGAAGATCGGCGCGACGCCGATGCCGGGCTCGTTCCTTGCGAAGATCTGGGGTGCGGCGATTGTGGCAGGGACTGCGGGCGCGCTCTTCGCGGCCGAGGTTGCCGGTTTCGTCGTCGGGTTGCTGCCGAAGACGTTCGGTTTGCACCGTGTCGGCGGCGCGGTCGCCGTCGCGGCGGTTTTCGGTGTGGTCTACCTTTCGACGGCCGCCGTGCTGCGCGTCGAAGAGGTCGGCGGGGTGATGCGAAGGCTGCGACGGCGAGGGTAGGAGCGGGCGATGCGGTGGGGGCCCCGCCGATTGCACCGGCTGGCGCCGCACGCACGACGTGTCGTCCCGATCCCGCGAAGCGGGAGAGGGACCTCTCAGGCTCGTACCCTCGCGCCACGATCTGACTACCTGTGCCTATGAACCTCATCAGTACCAGCCTGAGAGGTCTCTCCTCCGTCGTCCCGCTTCGCGGGACTCAGTCGTCGAGACGACAAGCACTTCGTTCGATACCTCTGCCTTCAACTCCCGCCCCCGTTCCCCTCTGCTAACATTCGGGCGCGATGACCGACTCGGTGTCCACGACGCGAGGCGCGCGTGCAGGCGAGGACGCGACTGCGCCCGTCCTGGAGCTGCGTGGGCTGCGCGTCGGCTTTGACACGGACGATGGACGAATCACTGCGGTAGACGGCGTGTCGTTCGCGATCGGAAACGGAGAGGCACTCGCGCTCGTCGGCGAGTCGGGATGCGGCAAGAGCGTCACCGCGCTCTCGATACTCCGCTTGCTCCCGCGCTCCGCGAGGATTTCCGGCGGCGAAGTTCGCTATCGAGGGCGCGACCTCCTCGCGCTTGACGAGCACGCGATGCGTGCCTATCGGGGCGACAGGATCGCGATGATCTTTCAGGAGCCGATGACGTCGCTCAACCCCGTCATGACGATCGGCGACCAGGTTGGTGAGCCGCTGCGCATCCATCGCGACGCGAGCCGCGCCGAGGCGCGAAAGCGAGCCGTGGAGCTGCTCGACATCGTTCAGATTCCGGACGCGAGGAGCCGAGTCGACGATTACCCGCACCAGCTCTCGGGAGGTATGCGACAGCGTGCGATGATCGCGATGGCGCTTGCATGCTCTCCCGAGCTTCTGATCGCCGACGAGCCGACGACGGCACTCGACGTGACGATCCAGGCGGGAATCCTCGAGCTTCTCGCGTCGCTGCGCAAATCGCTCGGCCTCTCGATTCTCCTCATCACGCACAACCTCGGCATCGTCGCGGAATTCTGTGAGCGCGCTGTCGTGATGTATACGGGCCGAATCGTGGAGGATGCGCGGGTCGATACACTCTTCCGCGAACCGAAACATCCGTACACCCGCGGCCTCCTCGCGTCATTGCCGCGCTTGTCGTCGGGCGCGCGGCGCCTCTCGACGATCCCTGGCGTCGTCCCCGATCTCCGGAAGCTACCAACGGGGTGCACGTTCAATCCGCGTTGCCCCGAACTGATGCCCATCTGCCCTTCGGCCGTTCCCGCGCTCATGCCGGCGGGCGGCGGAAGCCGTGCACGCTGTTTCCTCTACGGCGACGCGACCGAAACGGAGAGGGGAGCGTGAGCGAGACTCTGCTCGAGGTCCGCGAACTGCGAAAGCACTTCCCGGTTCGACGCGGGCTGCTCGCGCGCACGGTTGGTGCGGTGCGCGCGGTCGATGGCGTCAGTTTCTCGATCGCGAAGGGAGAAACGTTAGGCCTCGTCGGGGAGTCGGGCTCTGGAAAGACGACGACGGGGCGCTGTGTGCTGCGTCTCGTCGAGCCGAGCCACGGCGAGATCCGGTTCGATGGCGCCGACCTCCGTGCACTCGATTCCGAGTCGATGCGCAGGATGCGGCGTCACATGCAGATCGTCTTCCAGGATCCGTACGGCTCGCTCAACCCCCGCATGCGCGTCGAGACGCTGATCGGCGAGCCGCTCGAGATCCACGAGCCGTCGATGAAGAAAGTCGAACGGCGCGTGCGCGTCGCCTCGCTCATGGAGCGCGTCGGGCTGAGCCCCGACCAGATGCGCAGGTTCCCGCACGAGTTTTCGGGGGGACAGAGGCAGCGGATCGGCATCGCGCGCGCCCTCGCGACGAGTCCGAAATTTCTCGTTCTCGACGAACCTGTCTCCGCTCTGGATGTTTCGGTCCAGGCGCAGGTGATCAATCTCCTCCAGGATCTGCAGCGCGATCTCGGCCTCACGTATCTCTTCATCGCGCACGACCTCGCGGTGGTCGAGCACATTTCGCAGCGCGTCGTCGTGATGTACCTCGGGAAGATCATGGAAGAAGCATCGCGCGACGAGATCTACGCGCGGCCGCAGCACCCCTACACGAAGTCGCTCCTCAGCGCCGTTCCAGTTCCCGAGCCGGGTGCGAAAAGATCGCGCATTCAATTGAAAGGCGACATTCCGTCACCCGCCGCGCCGCCTCCGGGCTGTGTCTTTCAGACGCGCTGTCCGATCGCACAGGAGCGTTGCCGCGTCGAAGAGCCGCTGCTCGTCGATGCTGGCGAGGGACACCGCGTCGCCTGTCATTTTCCCGGATGACGTACAGCGCGAAGTTCGTCGCGGCCCCCGCCTGAAGCCGGGGGCTAACGAGCTCCCGATGCTGCGCGCCGAAGGCGGAGCTGTTTTTGGACGTCCTTCCCGTAGTTTTGTACAAAGCTGCCGCCTAACCAGCCGTTTCGTGAACGTTCGGGAAACTGCACTCGTGTGCGTTCCATCCGACGCAACCTTTGCTCTCTCGTCTCGTTGATTCGTCGCGGACGACGTAAGTCGCAAAGGAGAAAACCGATGAAAAAGATGACCGGGATTCTGTTTGCCACGTTGCTGGCGGTCGGCTGCAGCTCGACCTCGATGACGACGACGGAGAGCGCCACCGGTGCGGCCGAGCTCAAGGGGAAGTCGCCTAGTTACTACCGGCTCGTTTCGGACCCGCTTCCGATTCGCGAGATCGACTGGGGTCGCCCGCTCACGAGCCTCCACGTGAAGGGCTACCTGACGAACCAGGGCTTCGTACCGGTTTCGAAGGTCGAGGGGAGCGGTCGACTCTGCGAAGGCGGCAACGACTGGGTCAATCTCGCTGACGGCAGCTTCCACAAAGGCGATTCGGGCGAGACCCCGAAAGGCCCGCACATCAAGGGGTGCAAGGGTCGTACGGGCGGATTCATGCCCGCCTCGAAAGAAGTCGTCGTCAACTAGCTGTCGAGTGGGCGACCAGACTGCATCGCGCGGCGTCACCCGTTAGGGGGCGCCGCGCATTGCGTTGCGGAAGGCGCTCGTGAGGTCTGCCTCTTCAACGACGTGATGCGGACCGCCGGTTGAAGTGTGATCGGGCGGGAGCAACGGGGCGTTCGTTGAATCGGGGTTGAGCGTGTCGCGTGCACAATCGATGAATGGGGAGGGTGTGGTGCGCCCGGCAGGATTCGAACCTGCGACCTTCGGCTCCGGAGGCCGACGCTCTATCCAGCTGAGCTACGGGCGCACAACGTGGGAGGCGCATTCTACGGGATGGTCGTCATGCTCGCAATGGCCGTGACGCTCGCCTGCCGCTCGTGAACAACCACGTCCAACCGCCTGTCTCTTCCGGTCTCGCCGCTCCTCGTTCTCGCTGTCGGGCGTTTCTACCGCGCAGACTCCTACCCGGATAATCATGAGCCTTCTGCTGCGGAGCGTCATAGCCTCATGTCTACGGTGTTGCGCTTGGTTCGGCTTCTCGACGTAGTGCATGACTCCGCCGTCGTCGCCGAACCGTCGCGCGCGTTGTGTCCATGCACCTCTCACGCTCCTCGGCACGAAGTCTCATGAATAATCGGGGCTTCGGATTCCGATCACGCCACGATGTTCATCTCTCCTTTTCAAACCCGACTTCGTTTGCTACAGTTCGCGCGGCTCGATCGGGCCAAATTCCACACGGGGCTGACTCATGCACGGAGCGCTGAAGATCTTCACGGGTCGTGCCCATCCGACCCTCGGCCACGAGATTTGCAAGATTCTCGGTGTCGAGCCGGGCCACGTTCTCCTCTATAACTTTTCAGACGGGGAGAACTACACGCAGATTGACGAAAACGTGCGCGGTGCGGACGTCTTCATCATCCAGCCGACCTGTCCCCCGGTGAACGACAACCTGCTCGAGCTTCTCATCATGCTCGATGCGTTCAAGCGCTCCTCGGCGAGCCGTGTGACCGCTGTGGTTCCCTATTA
The DNA here is from genome assembly GCA_016184115.1 of Acidobacteriota bacterium. Lineage (GTDB taxonomy): Bacteria > Acidobacteriota > Thermoanaerobaculia > Gp7-AA8 > Gp7-AA8 > JACPDH01. The sequence goes on from JACPDH010000034.1 coordinate 39,646, forward strand.
CGGCTATGCGCGGCAGGACCGCAAAGACAAGCCGCGCGTACCGATCACCTCGAAGCTGGTCGCCGACCTGATCTCGAAGGCGGGCGCGGACCGCGTGCTCACACTCGATTTGCATGCGCCGCAGATCCAGGGCTTCTTCAACATCCCGGTCGACCACCTTTTCGCGGCGCCGGTCATCATCAAGCACATCAAGTCGCTCGAGATCGACGACTTGACGATCGTGTCGCCCGACGCGGGTGGCGTCGAGCGCGCTCGCGCGTACGCCAAGCGCCTCGGTGCGGCGCTGGCCATCATCGACAAACGCCGTTTCGCTGCTAACCAGACCGAGGTGCTTCACATCATCGGTGAGGTCGAAGGACGGAACGTGTTCATCGTCGACGACATCATCGATACCGCCGGGACGCTCATCCACACGATGGAGGCGCTGCTCAAAGCGGGGGCGAAGTCGGTCTCGGCTTCCGCGTCGCACGGGGTGCTCTCGGGCCCGGCGGTGGAGCGGATCAGTAATTCGGCGCTCAAACAAGTGGTGGTCACGAACACCATGCCGATGGCCGACAAAGAAGCGGAATGCGGCAGAATCAAGGCGCTTTCGATCGCCGAGCTGCTTGCCGAGGCGATCCGCCGAATCCACATGGAGGATTCGGTGAGCTCACTGTTCGACCTGTAGGGCCGGCCGCCGGGGATGCGTTTCGGCTTTCCTGGTGAGGCGAGCCGGCCCGCGCCTGGCCCTGGAGCGCCGAATGAGGAATTTTGCGCCGCCAGACTGGTTTAAGGCTCGGCGGTTGAGCAATTTGAAGGAGTTTTTCAGTCATGGCAGAACTGACTCTCGAAGTTTCGCGCCGCGAGAAGACCGGCAAAGAACAGGCGAAGAAACTTCGCCAGCAGGGGAAGATCCCCGCGATCGTCTATGGCGGACACCGTGACCCGGTTCCCGTGTCGGTCGACCTCAAGGTTGTATCCGAGCTCGTGAAGAAGAGCGAGCACGGCGTACGCTCGATCTTCCTTCTCGAGATGGCGGGCTCCGATCAGAAGCGTCACGCGATGATCAAGGACGTCACGATCAACCCGATCAGCCGGAAGATGATTCACATCGATTTCGTCCGCGTCATGATGGACGAGAAGGTGAAGACCGTCGTCCCCGTTCATCTGACCGGTACGGCGAAGGGCGTCAAGGAAGGCGGCCTTCTCGACTGGCAGGTGCGCGAGGTGCACATCGAGTGCCTGCCGGGCCAGATTCCCGACTCGATCGACATGGACGTCTCGGGCCTCGAGTTCAATCACTTCGTGAAAATCGGCGACCTCACGGCTCCCGAGGGCGTTCGCATCCTCGACGACCTCGAGCGCGTTCTCGCATCGGTCCATGGACACAAGGCTGAGGAAGAAGTCGCTCCGAGCACGGAGCAGGCGAACGAGCCGGAAGTCGTCAAGAAGGGCAAGACGGAGTCCGAATGATTCTCGCGACATCGAATCGAGAAAGACCTCGCCACGCGGCGAGGTCTTTTTTCTTACACGTCGCCGCCATGGCGTTCGTGCTGTCGTGCGCATGTCGTTACGAGCCTGCGCCGGCTCGCCAACGTGGAACTTCTGGTGGCGCGCCAGCGGCCGCGGCCGTAGCGACGCGGGTCGTCGGCGCGTTCGAGGACGTTGCGCTTCCTGCAGCGTCCGGTGCGGGGCAGCCTCACGTCGCGCCGTCGGGCGTCGACGAGGCGCTCGTGTCATGGATCGAGCCGGCCGGCGAGGGGAGACACGCGCTGAAGTTTGCGAGGGTCGACCAGCGGGGCGCAGGTGAGGCGAGACTTATCGCGTCGCGCGACGACTTCTTCGTCAATTTTGCCGACTTCCCGTCGATTGTCGACGCGAACGGTGTGCTCTTTGCCCACTGGCTGCAGAAGAGTGGCAAAGGAACCTACGCCTACGACGTGCGGCTTGCAGCGTCGCGCGATGGCGGTGCGACCTGGAGCGACTCGATCGTTGTTCACGACGACGGCGTGCTCGCCGAGCACGGCTTTGCGTCTCTCGTTCCGCTCGCGAAGCCGGGCACGATTGGCCTCGTCTGGCTCGACGGCCGGAATATGACCGGGGAAGGTGCGGGGCACGACCACGCGGGCGGCGACATGACTCTGCGGTACGCGGAAGTCGATGGGTCCCTTGCGGTGACAGGCGCCACCGAGCTTGATTCCCGCACATGCGAATGCTGCACGACGGCGATTGCGATGACGGCGACCGGCCCTCTCGTCGCGTTCCGGGATCGCACGGCGGACGAGATTCGCGACGTCGCGATCTCGCGATTCTACGCTGGGTTGTGGCATACGCCAAGCTTCATCGCCGACGGCTGGAAGATTCATGGCTGTCCTGTGAACGGACCTCAGGTCGATGCGCATGGAAACGCAGTTGCGGTTGCCTGGTTCACGATCGCGCACGAACTGCCGCGTGTGAGGCTCGCATTCTCGCGAGACGGCGGCGCGACGTTCGGCGCTCCGATCGACGTCGCCTCGGCGAGTGCCGCCGGCTACGTCGACGTCGCGTTCGTCAGCGACGGGCAGGTCGCGATCACGTGGCTCGAAGACGACGGTGCACAGGCACGCCTGATGCTGCGAGAAGTGCTGACGGATGGAACGATGCTTCCCGTGACGACCATTGCGACCACGACGCGTGGGCGGACCGGATTTCCCCGCCTTACGGTTTCGGGAAAGTCAATCTTTGTCGTCTGGAACGAGAAAGGCGAGTCGCCGAGGATTCATCTCGCCCGCGCGATCGTTGCGCATTAGACCGAACCTGGAGAGGAAATCCCGTATGAAGCGCTTCGTGCTCGTCGTTGCCGTCATTGCCGCCGCGAGTGGTTGCTCGAAGAAGGAGTTGCCTTCCGTCGACACTGCGCCGCCGCCGGCCGTCGATACCGATGCGTCCGCTGGAATGGCCGACACGACAGTCACTGCCGTTGCCACAACCGGCACGAAAGAGGCAGAGGTGGCCGCGAAGCTCGCGGCTTACTCGGCGCCTCGGCTCGACGGGACGCCTTACGTCGTCGGCGAGCAGAAGGGGAAGGCGCTCCTGCTCAACGTCTGGGCAACCTGGTGCGCGCCCTGCCGCTACGAGATTCCGGAACTGAAGGCGATGCAGGCCGAGCTTGGGCCGAAGGGGCTCGAAGTCGTCGGCATCTCCGTCGATGAGAAGCCCGATAACGAACGCGCCGTTCGCGAGTTCGTCGCGGAGAAGTCGATCGAGTATCCGATCGTGCTCGACCCCGAGGGAAAGATCCTGCTTCTTCTCGAGTCGTCGACCGTGCCGACGACCGTATTGCTCGACAAGAGCGGCACGGTCGTCTGGTATTCGGTCGGTATCGTGCAGTCGAACGATCCTGCCCTTACCGAGGCGCTCGGTAAGGCTCTTGCGCAGTAGGCGGGATCGAGTCGGCCCGGGCGTTGGCGAGAAAGCGCGATGCGAACCATCGGCGTGACGTTCTACACCCGTCCCGGATGCCATCTCTGCGACGATGCGAAGGAGTCGATGCACGTCTGGGCGGAGCAGAACGGCTTTTCGATCGACCTCCACGAGGTTAACATCGACTCCGACGACGCCGCGCACGAACGTTATTGGCTTCACATACCGGTCGGTACGATCGATGGCAGAGAAGCCTTCCGCCATCGATTCGATGCTGTGGCGTTCGCACGACTCGCGACGTTGGTGACCACGGGAGATGCGACGATGAGTGAACTCGCGAACAGGAAATGCGTGCCGTGCCGAGGAGGAGTTCCGCCGCTCGATGCTAAGGCGATCGTCACGCTTCTCGATGCGCTCGGTGGTGGGTGGAAGGCGGAGCGCGAACACCACCTTTCGAGGGAATTCCTTTTCGCAGACTTCGCGGGTGCGCTCGCGTTCGTGAACCGGATCGGCGCCGTTGCCGAAGAGGAAGGGCATCACCCCGACCTCGAGCTCGGTTGGGGACGCGTCGCGGTGAAGATCTTTACTCACGCGGTCGACGGCTTGACGGAAAGCGACTTTGTGCTGGCGGCGAAAGTCGACCGGCTGGTTGATCAGGGAAGGGAAGGGTCGGAATCATGAAGAAGACGTTGATTTTCTGTGCTGTCTCGCTCCTGGCCGGCGTGCTGCTTGGCGGTTGGGGCATGCACGTGATCGACGGACGCGCGAAACAGAAAGCTGTCGAGGCGGCGATGGAAGAGGTGCGCACAGAACGCGACGCGCTTGCAAGGGTCACAAAGATGATGGAGCTGAGGCTTCGCATCGGCAAGGCTGCGATCGAAGCGAGCAGGCTCAACTACGGCAATGCGCGAATCGAGGCCGATCAGGTCTTCGTCGCGGCAGAGACGCTGCAGGCGCTGGTCGCAGGGACACCGGATGAGCAGGAGTTGCGGCTGATCCTCTCCCGAAAGGAGCAGCTCCTCGGTGATCTCGCGGTAGGCAATCCCGCGTCGGCTGTGGCGCTCGAGCAGATGTTCTCGGCGTCCACGGCCGCGGCGACGGCGCGCTGAGCCCGGCGATCGGGCGACGGCCGGTCGCAGCGCCTGCAATCCTTGACGCCGAAATCAGCGTAGGTTACGCTTGCTCGCGCGTTAGCAGATTGCGAAATCTTTTGTTTTGTGAGGCATAGACGCGCTGCTTTGCGTCAGGTGCCGACCGGGTGACATGGCTTTCCAAGGCTCACTAAAAGAACTTCCACTTCCCGACATCATCCAGTTGGTGAGTGTCTCCGGAAAGACCGGCAAGTTCACTCTCGCTCAGGAGGGTGCGACCGGTTACATCTACCTGAAGAATGGGCAGATGATCCACGCGACCGTGCTCGACCTCGTCGGCGAGGAAGCCATCTACGCGCTCGCGATCTGGAATCAGGGTGAGTTTCAGTTTTCCCCTAACGAAGAAGCGCCACAGCAGACGATCTCGAAGTCGAACACGAACCTCCTGATGGAGGCGGCGCGCAGGCTCGATGAGTGGCGCGTCCTCTCGAAGAAGATCCCGTCGGTCGACGTCGTGCCGGTCCTCGTGCCGCGGCAAAACCGGCACGAGCAGATCACGCTGAACCCGCAGGAGTGGCTCATCATCACGCAGATCGACTCGAGACGCTCGATCGCGGAGGTGGGGAAAGTCCTCCGCATGTCGGGCTTCGACGTCGCGAAGCTTCTCTACGGCCTCATCACCTCCGAGCTGGTCGACCTAAAAAAAAAACCTGAGCCCAACGGTCAGCCCATCCCCGCGGCTTCCGGAGACGGTAGTCACCTGATCGCGCTTGCCGATCAGATTCGTGTCATCGCCGATAAATACATCGGAGAGTCGGGGGCGAAGACGGTCGACAAGCACTACCAACTGGCTGTCGACGCAATCCGTTCGGGCAAAGGCGAGATCGGGATCCGAACGATGGTCGCGGAGTTCGAAAAGGCGACGTCGCTCCTGCGCGGGCTTGCGATGAGCGAGCAGTTTCGCCAGGAAATCGGCCGTCTACGCCGCTGAGGCGTCGCGCGCAATGCGCAAGGCTCACCGCTTCCGATGAATCGCTCTGCATGGACGATCGAGCAGAGTGCGTTAGGGCGCATTGCGATTCCAACGCTGCTTCCCGCGGGGCTCGCCCTCTTCACGACGACGATCGATTTCCCAGGCAGGCTCGACGACGAGCGTGCGCGTGCGTTACTCGATGTGATGCGGGAGCGCTTCGGCGTCGACGCGGGGCTCGCGACGGCGACGCAGGTTCACGGCGCGGAGCTGCTGCGGATCGCGGGCTCCGAGCCTGGTTGCTGGCGTGAAGACGGAGCGTGCGATGCGCTCGCGACACGCGAACGAAGCCAGGCGCTTGGCGTGAAGGTCGCTGACTGCCTGCCCGTCACGCTCTTCGATTCCATCGCCGGCGTGGTTGCCGGAATTCACTCCGGATGGCGCGGCGCCGCCGCAGCGATCGTTCCTTCGACGATCGAACGGTTGTCGCGCGACGACTCCTTCGATCCTTCACGCGCCTTGGCGTTTCTCGGGCCGTCGATCCGCGTCTGCTGCTTCGAGGTTGGAGATGAAGTCGTCGAGGCACTCGCTGCTGCGGGCGGCGACGTCGCGGCGCACGTCGACCGCGCGCGTGGTCCGAAGCCTCACATCGATCTTCCCGGCCTCACGCGCCGGTTGCTTCTCGGCGCCGGCTTCGACGACCGCCGAATCGACGATTCGGGGATCTGCACGCGTTGCGACGGCTCGATTTTTCACTCGTACCGTCGCGATGGCGCCCGCGCCGGACGAAACTTGTCGATCGCCGCGATGCGTTAGGCATCGCCGGATCGTGGTGGTCATTGGGAGTGGGGCCGAAAATCAGCCGATCGCCCGATCGTCCCGCTTCCTCGGTTCGTTCTCAGTCGCATCTTCGATCGAGAGTCCGACCGCCTTCATGAGCGCGAGAGCGTTGCTCCTGGCGACGACTCCGTCGCGCATCCGGTAGTCGAAGACCATCCGGTCGCCTTCCATGTGGTCCTCGAAGTGGACGTTGCGGGCATTGTCGCCGAGCTCGTCGGCCATTCTCGCGAGGGCGAGGTCGTGCGTCGACACGAGCCCGATCGCGCCTCGCGCCACGAGCGTACGGATCACAGCCTGTGCGCCGATCAGCCGGTCGTGCGAGTTCGTTCCGTGGAGGACCTCGTCGAGAAGGAAGAGGACGCCCGGACCGGAGTTGGCCAGATCGACGATTTGCCGGAGGCGGAGGATCTCGGCGTAAAACTTCGACTGACCGGCGGCGAGCGAGTCGTTGATCCGAATCGATGCGCCGATGCGAAGCGGGGTGAGGCGCATCGCGGTCGCGCAGACTGGAGCTCCGGCGAGCGCGAGAGCGGCGTTGACGCCGATCGCGCGCATCATCGTGCTCTTTCCTGACATGTTGGAGCCGCTCACGATGAGGAGACTCGCGGGCGCACCGATCGCGACGTCGTTGTCGATACGGCGCTCGTCGGGGATGAGGGGATGTCCGAGCGCCGTCGCTTCGACGAGCGGTGCGGAGTCGGCGATGAGGGGATACGTGTGCGCCGGCCGCTCGAATGCGAACGAGGCAAGCGAAAGAAGCGCCTCGAGGTCGGCCGTGGCGTCGATCCAGCGGCCGACGTCGCTTCCATACTTCGCGCGCCACGAAGCGACACGGATTGCGACGTTTGTCCGCCAGAGGAGCACGGGTGCGATGACTGCGAAGAATGCGTTTCGCGTCGATTCGAACAACTCGACGAGACGCTCGAGCCTCGCAATGGCGCGCGAGGCCGCGATTTCGTCCGAGACGAGCGCCGCGCGAAGCGCTTCGAGCCGCGGCGCGACGAACGTCTGCGCCTCGACGATCGTCAGCAGTTGCGCGAGAACCCGCAGATCTGCGCCGGCGCGCTCGACGCCCGCGAGCGACGACGCGACGCGTGCGCGAAGGGGGAAGGCGAGGGCAGCCTGGACGATGATCAGGACGAGCAGCGGCAGATGCCCCCAGCCGAGTACCGGCCAGCGTGAAACGAACGACGCCGAAAGGCCTGGTTCGCTGAGGCCGATGAGCGAGACGACGAATGAAGGAAGCGCCAGGGCAAGTGCCGGGACGCCTGCTGCGCCGAGCAGCAGTGCGGCGCGACGGATCGCGGGAGAAAACGTAGCTCCGTCGTTCGGTGCCCATGATGCGAGTTGTGCGGCGTCGACCGAACCCTTGACCTCGTCGCCGGCGAGCGCGACCTTCTCGCGAAGGTCGAGTGCGTCGGTAAGCTCCGCGATTGCGGCTTGCCGTTCGCGCGCCTCCTCCGCGGTCGCGGGCGATTTCAGCCATGCAGCAAGCCGCTCCTCACCCGCCGGAGTTCTGGCTGTGCATATCCTCTCGAACAGCGACGCTGCACCGAACAGGTCGAGGTCGTCAGCGTAGGGATGCGCTGGATCCGCAAACCGCTCTCCGCCATTCCCCTTACCGGGCCAGGCATCAGTCAGTCGTGCGATGCCCCAGCGATAGAGCGTGATGAGACGGGCATTCGCCGCGAGCGAATCGCGGACTCTCTGGTGGACGATGATGAGGACCACGAAGAGCGCGATCGGGGCGAGCGGAACCCAGGCTGGCGCGCCGCGGTTAATCCAGGCGATCCATGCGGCCGCGACGGCGATCGCAAAAAGGGCCAGCCGCATGTTCGAGATCGCGCGGTCCTGGGCGCGCAGGCTGTCGCCCTCATTCATCCGCGCCTCGAGGCGCGACTCGTACTCCGCTCTCGGATCTCGCATCGACGTGCGTTTTTAGCACGAACGACGGCATTCTTCATTACGAAGAGTCGCCGCAGTGCCCGTGGGGCTGTAGAATCTCCCCACCCGGTTCTGCGCGATGACGAGTGAAGACGACAGCTTTGGCGATTTGACGATTCGAACGCAGATCTCTCGGTTCATCGAAGCGGCGCCGCCTCCGCTCCTCCAGCGCATTCCGGCGATCGACAAGGAGTACACGGAGAAGCTGATTGCCTCAGGTTTCGCGGTCGAACAGATTCGCTTCCTCGACTCGGCAGTCCAGTACGCGCCCGAAGGAATCGTTGTGATGGCGCCGTGCGAGGATGGCTCTCCGAAGGTCGTCTTCGTGAACGACGGCTACTGTCGGATGAGCGGGCGCGCGCGGGAGGAGCTCGTTGGTCAGGCACCGGCGATCTTTGCGAGCCACGAGAGCGACAAGGCGATGGCCGACGCGCTGCTTCATCCGCTCTGCCAGCGCCGAGGGTTCAGCGGTGAGGCGCTCGCGACTCGATCGAACGGAGCGAAGTACATTCTCGATCTGACCGTCGTGCCAGCGCACGACTCGAATGGCGCGCTGATCTACTGGATTGCCTATCTCCACGACGTGAGCGAGAAGAAAGCGCAGCTCGCCGCGCTCGAGCACCAGGTGCTGCACGACGTTCTCACCGACTTGCCGAACCGGGCATTGCTCGAGGACCGTCTTCAGCAGGCGATGCTCGCCGCCGAGGCCGACAGGATGAGTGTTGGCCTCCTCTTCTTCGACCTCGACGACTTCCGCGAAGTGAACGACACGTTAGGCCATCACTTCGGTGACGCCGTGCTGCGCCAGGTCGCCGCGAGAGTGCAACCCGCGCTCCGGGCAGTCGACACGATCTCACGGCTGGGGGGCGACGAGTTCGCGATCCTCCTGCCGAACATCGTCGACACGCGCGACGCGATGAAGATTGCCCTCGCGGTTTATGACGCATTCCTCGTGCCGTTCGACATCGAAGGGCAGACGTTCGAGGTCGGCGCGAGTGTCGGTGTCGCCGTCTCGCCGACGCACTCGAACGACGCCATAGGCCTGATGCGCTGCGCCGAGGTCGCAATGTACGCCGCGAAACAATCGCGCAACGGCTACCTGCCGTACGCGCCCGATCAGGAGACGGCGACGATCACGAGCCTCGCACTTCGCGTCGACCTTCGCGAGGCGATCGACCACAACCAGCTCGTGCTCCACTACCAGCCGAAGATCCACCTCCGAAGCGGGCTCGTGACGCGCGTGGAGGCGCTCGTTCGATGGCTCCATCCGGAGCGGGGACTGATGCAGCCCGATCAGTTCATCCCGCTTGCTGAGCGCTCCGCCTTGATCAAGCAATTGACCGACTGGGTGCTCGACGGTGCGCTCGCGCAGTGCCGCGCGTGGCAGGAGGCAGGCTTTCCACTTCATGTCGCAGTCAATCTGCCGACGCAAAGTCTGCTGGAGCCGTTCCTGCCTCAGCGTGTCTCGCGCTTACTCGACAAGTGGGGGCTCGATCCGCGCGTGCTCAAGCTCGAGATCACCGAGAGCGGGATCATGGCCGATCCCCCTCACGTTCTCGCAATCCTCCACCTTCTCCGCACGCTCGGCGTGCGCCTCTCGCTCGACGACTTCGGGACCGGCTACTCCTCACTCGTCCACATGCGCAATCTCCCGGTCGACGAGATCAAGATCGACAAGTCGTTCATCATGGGGATGCGGCACAACGAGAGCGACGGCGCGATCGTTCGCACGATCATCTCGCTCGCGCATTCGTTAGGCCATGAGGTCGTTGCCGAGGGCGTCGACGACGAGGAGACATTCAAGATCCTGTCGGAGCTCGGCTGCGACCTGGCGCAGGGTTACTACCTCACGCCGCCGCTTCCCGCCGAGGAGCTGATGAAGTGGCTCGAGGCGTCGCGCTGGGGAGAAGGCGCGACCGAAGTGCTTCGGAAGCGAAGGCCGAGCCACTAGTGTAGTGTTTCATTAATCCGTTGCCTTTCGCAGAGCACAAACGGGGCGATTTCCACGTCGCTCGTCGTCGACGATGAACCACATCGCCTCCTCCTCGCTC
>JACPDH010000035.1 GCA_016184115.1 Acidobacteriota bacterium
CCAGGTGATGGAGAAACACCCGAAGGGACTCTACGTCCTCTTCATGACCGAGATGTGGGAGCGCTTCGGCTTCTACACGCTCAACGCGATGCTCGTGCTGTACATGAAGAACAACGTCCAGGGCTTCGGATGGAGTGCGGCTCACGCGGCGTCGATCAACGCCTACTACCTCTTCTTCGTCTACCTCACCCCGCTGATTGGTGGGTTCATCGCCGACAGACTCCTCGGCTTCCGCCGATCGGTCACGATCGGCGCGGTCTTCTTCATGCTCGGGTACGGGCTCCTCGCCGTACCGAACAACATTCCGGTCTTCTTCCTGGCGCTCGTCTTCATCGTGACGGGCAACGGATTCTTCAAGCCGAACATCTCCTCGATGGTGGGAAACCTTTACAAGGAAGGGAGCCATCTCAAGGACAAGGCGTACCTGATCTTCTACATGGGGATCAACATCGGTGCGCTGCTCGCACCGATCGTCGCGGAGTTCGTGCGCAAATACTGGGGATTCAATCCAGGCTTCGCCTGCGCATCGTTCGGCATGGTGATTTGCCTTGTCGTGTTCTGGAGCGGGCGGAAACATATCGAGCACGCAGACCCGAAGTTCTCGAGAACGGCTCCGGTCGTCAACGGCGAAGCGGGGAGTCTGTCCGAGGACTTCCCGCCGAACGAAGCGAAGAAGTCGGCCGTGGAGGAAGTGCCAGAGTGGAAACGCGTGATGGCGCTGATCGTCGTCTTCATCGTCGTCATCGTCTTCTGGATGGTCTTCCATCAAAACTCGTCGACGCTCACGCTCTGGGCTGACGAGAACACGTCCTGGAATGTCACCGGGATCCTCTCGAACGCGATCAACCCCCTCTGGATCATCGTTCTCGCACCGATTCTCGCCTGGTTCTGGGGCGTGCTCGACAAGAGAGGACTCGAGCCGTCGACGCCGACGAAGATTGCGATCGGGATGTTTCTCACGGCGGCTTCGTTCTTTTTCCTCTATGCGGCGGCGCGCGCAGGTGGGTTCACCAAACCGGCAGCGAAGGTTGCCGCGATTTCCGAATCGGTGCCTTACCTCGCGCTCTCTCCCGAGACCCGCGAAGCACTCGGAATCGACTGGAAAGGTAAAGAGATCGAGCTGACGTTCAACGATCCGAGCGGCCAGACAAAGACGACGATGACCGAGCTCTGGCTCGCCGAGCCGATGCAGGGCGAGTCGATTGAACAGGGCGATCTCGTCCGCCTCGAGAGGGTGGAAGGCTCCAGGATCGTCGTCGCCGAAGCGCACAAAGTCTCGCCCTGGTGGCTGATCATGGGCTACTTCATCCTCTCACTTGGCGAGCTCTGTCTCTCGCCGATGGGCCTCTCGCTCGTGTCGAAAGTTGCGCCTCCCAGGATGCGCGGCGTGATGATGGGGGGCTGGTTCGTCGCGACGGCGATCGGAAACAAGCTGACGGCGATCGGCGTCTACTGGGAGATCTGGAGCCACGCGAAGTTCTTCCTCGTCCTCGCGATGATGGCGCTCGGGATGGCCGTACTGCTGCTGTTCCTGCTCAGGCCGCTGAAAAAGGCGATGCCAGGAGTGTAGGGGGCGAGAGGCGACGCGCAGGACAGAGGCCGGAAGCCAACTGTCAAGGCAAGCAGCGACTGGTGAGCTTTCACGGATGGTCGTAGGGGCGACGCATTGCGACGCCCCTTTTTCGCTTTGCGGCGCTATATTCTGAGATGCGTCGCAGGGGAAGATGAAGAGATGAGCGCGACCATCGAGATCACGCCGGCCGAATCGCGCCGCGACGTCGAGATCGCGCGCGAGATCTTCCGCGAATACGAAGCGGCGATCGGGATCGACCTCTGCTTCCAGAGCTTCGAGAAGGAGCTCGCGGAGTTGCCGGGCCTCTACGCGCCTCCGAAGGGCCGGCTCTATCTCTTGCGGATCGACGGTGAGGTCGAAGGATGCATCGCGCTGCGTCCGAGCGGCGAGCATGATTGTGAGATGAAGCGCCTCTTCGTGCGACCGGCGCGCCGCGGAGCAGGTGCCGGCCGCCTGCTCGCGGAGCGCGTCATCGCCGACGCTCGCACGATCGGCTACAGCCGCATGCTTCTCGATACACTCGACTCGATGCAGTCGGCACAACGACTCTACGAGTCTTTGGGGTTCGTCGATGCAGAGCCGTACACGCACAATCCTCTCACCGGCGTGCGGTACATGCAGCTCGACCTGCGGTCGATGTCGTGATGGAATCGCCGCATTCGCTGCCATATCGACACGCTGGCTCGGGAGTGTGCGCGGCGCGCCGCGCACGGGCTAAAGGAGGTCGCCATGTCAGAGGCAGCGCAACGAACGACATCGGTCGGCATCTTCACGCGAGCGGGCTGGGTGACCGGCATGCTTCACATTGCAGCCGGCAGAGACCTCGGTTGGTATCTCGACGGTGACGATCGCTTCTTCCGCCTTACCGAAGTTCAGCTCCCGGCGGAAGCGGCGCCGCGCGAGTTCTTTGCGATGTATGCCGACGAGGCGCTCATGGTCGTCCCATTTGAGACGGGCGAGCAGTTCGTGCCGGTGACCGAGGGGGCGAAGAGGAAAGACATCGGGTGCCTTCTCGCCGAAGGAACCCTCTTCGGATCGCTCGACGTGCCACCCGATGCAAGAGTCTCCGATTACCTCATGAGCGGGAAACGGTTCATCCCGATCCGCCGCTGCCGGACACCGCTCTTCGAGCTCCCGCCTGAATTGGCGGAGCCGATCGAGATGATCTACTTGAACTCGAAGAAGATCATCGGAGTCACGGAGTCGAATCCGATCGAGTCGAATCAGGCCAGGTTGGTGAATCCATACCTCGAAGCCTGACCGACTCTGCCTAATCCACCGAGCGCGCCGCGACGTGATCCGTCGCGCAAATCCGCGGCGCGCGACGGACGGGCCGTTCGGGCCCGGAGGAGGTAGATATGCAGCACAACAGGAATCGTACGGTCCCCGTCGCGATTCGTTCGGTCGCCGGCTGGGTCACGGGGCGCCTTCATTTCGAAGCCGAAACGAGCATGCTCCGCCATCTCAACGAGTCGGGCGCCTTCTTCCGACTCACCGATGTGATGCTCCCGGGCGAAAAGCGACTACGCGACTTCTTTGCGATCCATGCGCGTGAGGCGGCATTCGTCGTGCCGTTGAGCTGCGAAGAGGAGAAACACGCAAGCGAGTACGCCGCAGAGTCGCGGAGACACGAGGTCGCCTGTCTGCTTCCGGAAGGACCGCTATTCTGCAGCTTCGACGTACTTGCCGGCATCCGCGTATCCGACTACCTGATGAACCACACGCAGTTCATTCCGGTGCGCCGCTGCTGGACTCCGTTTCGCGAGCTTCCAGGAACGCTCTCCGAACCGATCGAGTTCGGATTCCTGAATTCGTCGCGAATCGTCGGCGTCTCGGAGGCCGGCGTGCGATCTGGCCACGAGAGCAGACTCGCCGGCGTCATCGCGTAGCACGCAGTGCCATTTCGCCAGTGACGTGGGAGTCGCAACCTGAGAGGTCCCACCTCGCGCTGCTCGTCAGCACGGGTCAGGTGTCATCCCGACTCGCGAAGCGAGGAGGGATCTCTCAGGCTGGTACGAGCGAGGTTCGTCTCGTCGCGTGTTCGTCCGAACCTGAGAGGTCCCTCGCTGCGCTCGGGACGACAAACCCGATGGCGTAGCGCAAACCGCCAACTTGTCAGCAGGTTCAGGCCCCTCGTCCCTAACCAGCCTTCAAGGTATCGTGCGGGGATCGTTCCACTCGTTGCAGAAATCGATCCGGTCACCGAGCGACGGATGGCTCGCTCGGAAGACGCGATAGAACGCTGTTGGGCGCGCGACCCCCAGGTTTTCGTCGTGCAGTCGGACGAAGGCGCGCGCGGCAGCATTCGGACTACGAGTCAGCGCCAGGCCGAAGACGTCGGCTTCGTGCTCGACGTACCGACTGTAGGCGAGGATCGCGGGACTCACGACGACGCTGCCGAGCGTGAAGATGAAGACCATCAGCGGGAGCGACGCAACGTCGGCAAGATCGGTGATCCGCAGTCTTCTGCTCCAGCGCGCGATGAGCCGCCGCGCCACACGATCGGAAACGAAAAGCCCGAAGGTGATGCAGGGCGGAACGAGGATTACCGCGCGCGCGACGTGACCGAGCACGTAGTGCCCCATCTCGTGCCCCATCACGAACATCAGTTCGTCGCGTGAGAGCTTCGCGATGATGGTGTCCCAGAGGACGATCCGCTTCGTCGTCGCGAATCCGGTCACATAGGCGTTGACCGTCTTTGTATCCTCGCTCTTCTCGACCTCGAGAACCCGGCTCCCTTCGATGCCGGCGCGCGACGCGAGCGAGAGCAACTCACGCTCGAGCGACTCATCTTTCACAGGGCCAAAGCGGTTGAAGAGCGGGTCGATCCAGACGGGAGCGACGAGGAGCAGCAGCGCGGTCAACGGCAACGAGGCGAGCCCAGTCCAGAGCCACCAGCGCGCCTGCGAGCGCCGGATGAGAAAGTACGGAATCCACGTTACGAGCGCAGCGACGACGGACGAGACCGCGATACCGACCGCCGCGTCCACTGTCCACTTCTCGAGCGTCTGTGTCGACAAGCCGTACGCGTGTTGTCGAACGTAGCTTGCGTAGAACGCGAGCGGCAGATTTGCGATGGACGCGACGATTGTCCAGATGGCTCCATAGAGCGTGACCGCAACAAACCAGCGATCGCGTGCGAGGCGTGTCACCAGGTCGCGAAGCGTCGCGCCGAAACCGGAAAACGCGGCCATGAAGGGGACGGCAAGCGTCCAGAGTGTCGCCGCGGCAAACAAAGCATTGCCGCTAATGTGATAACGGAGCGCCTTGTCGCTAGGGGATGGCACGGGAACCGCGACCTGATCTGCCGTAGTCGCGTCCGCAGGTGCCGGCCTCACCTCCGCAGCGCGCGCGGAGGACGCGGCGACGAGTGAGGCGCCCACAACGAGCGTTGCGGCTGCCAGCAGAAGGCCAAGGAGTCTGCGCGGTAGAAACGCCCGGCAGCGAGAAAGTGGAGTGGTGGGTCCAGACTCGACCGAATTCGAGGAGCATAGTGGTTCTATGTGACGAGGATTCGGTCGAGTCTGGGCCCGCCATTCCGCTTTCGCAGCAGGGTGATTTTCTACCGCGCAGGCTCCTGGCCTCACTCGACGACCTTTGTTGCGAGCAGGCGACCGTCGTTGATCCACTCAACCTTGCGGATTCCCCGCGCGCGTACCTCGATTACGGCGTAAGGCGCGGTCACCGCCTCGGTTACCGGCTCATCTCCCATCGGCTGAATCAGCTTCGCGTGCACGCGCAGAACGCCATCGGCCGGCGGCTCGACCGTAACCGGCTCGATCGCGTAG
The DNA here is from genome assembly GCA_016184115.1 of Acidobacteriota bacterium. GTDB lineage: Bacteria > Acidobacteriota > Thermoanaerobaculia > Gp7-AA8 > Gp7-AA8 > JACPDH01. Next base: position 5,362 of record JACPDH010000035.1, read on the forward strand.
CCCCCAGTCTCCTGCGCGCCGAGAAGGAGAAAGACGACCGTCTCGGCCGTGAAGTCTGCATCGCCAGGCTTACCCGGCAGATGACTCTTCCAAATCGAGTCGAGGGTCTTTCGGTCGGCGGCAAGCTCGATCCATGGGGCGCGGCGGCGCCCTCCCTCCTCACCGCTCGACGCCGCGACACCGTCGATTCCGGCCTTCAACAGCTTCCAGATCCTCGGTGCGGGAGTGACTCCCAGGATCGGAAGGGCCAATGAGAGCGCAAGCAGGAGAAGGAGGACGCGGCGAACATTCATGGTGTGGGCTCCCCGGAAAGGATACGCCTGATTCGTTCCTTCGGCCGGAGCTCAAACCCTGGAGCAGCGATCCTCGTACAATCACTCGTGATGGCGAAGCTGAGCGACTGGTTCAACCTCGCGGACGACACTCTCCGCACAGTGCGGACCCGCGAGATCTCCAACCTCTACACCGTCGAGTGGCAGGAAGCGCAGCGGATGCTCACCTCGGATCACCGCGACGCGCTCGAGGGGGAGCCGAAGAAGGCGAAGCGGGTCCTCTGGACGATCAACGCCGTCATGTTCGGGATGGCCAAGCGGCTCGCGCCGCAGCGCCGGTTGATTTTCGTCATCGCGCAAATCGTCTTCCTCTGGTCATTCTTCTCGATGCTCACGAGCGACGATCCGCTCGCGATTGCGAACGTCCTGGGCATCTTCGGTACCTTCGTGCTGATGACGCTCCTGCTCGGGCTGGAGCTGATCGACAAGCTGAAGATCCGCAACGAGCTCGAGCTCGCGCGCGACCTGCAGGCGAGCCTGATCCCGAAGAAGCTCCCGCGAGTGCCCGGCTACGAGCTCGGCGCGTTCAACCGAATTGCGAACACCGTCGGCGGCGACATCTATGATTTTGTACCGCTGAAGGATGGGCGGCTCGCCGTGCTTTTCGGCGACGCGTCGGGTCACGGGATGGCAGCGGGACTCGTAATGGCCGTCGCGCAGGCGGCGTTCCGCACACAGCTCGACATCGATCCGTCCCCCTTGGCGATATTCTCGTCGCTCAATCGGATGCTCCTTCGCGTCGGCGGGAACCGGTCGTTCTTCTCCGCGTGCTACGTGGTCCTCACACCAGGTGGCGCCTTCGAGCTGGTGCTTGCCGGTCACCCCGAGATCCTGAAGGTCGACGTTGCCGGACATGTCGTCTCTCGAATCGGACGAGGCGCGTATCCCCTGGGCATCAAGGAACAGGCGAGCTGGGAGATTCTCGAGGGGTCGCTCGGCCTAGGCGAGGCGCTCGTTCTCCATTCCGACGGACTGACCGAGTCACGCAATCCCGAAGGAAAAGAGCTGGGCGACAGCTACCTCGAAACAGTGATCAGCTGGCAGGCTGGAGCGAAGGCGTCGGAAATGCTCGAGGAGATCGTCGCGGAGTGGACGTCGTTTTGCGCCGGTGCGCCGGTGGAAGACGACGTGACGGTCGCGGTGATCCGGCGCCGCATCGACTGACGCGCCGGGTCAGCGCGGGCCGCTGCGCTTCCACCAGCGGGAGATCGCGAGCTGCCGCGTCGTGACCGAGGATTCCGGGGCTCCGCAACGACTGGAGGCTGGTGGCACTAAGCAGCCGGCTCGAGCCGTCGCAACAGCGCGTAGCCAACCGCGCCCGAGATCAGCGACGCCGCGAGTATCGAGAGCTTTGCCTCTTCGAAGAGAGCGCCTTCGCCGAACGAGAGTCCGGCGACGAAGAGCGACATCGTGAAGCCGATTCCTGCCACGAGCGAGAGCCCGTGGATCAACCGGACGTTCGCTCCGTTGAGCTCCTGGGACGAGAGGCCTAACTTTGCGAGCACGACGAACGCGAGAACGATCCCGAGCTGTTTGCCAAAAACGAGTCCGAGGACGATGCCGTGGCTCAGCGGCGAGCGCGCAGCGTCGCCGACGATCGACGTCTCGATCGCGACACCGGCGTTCGCGAAGGCGAATAGAGGCATGATGCCGAAGGCGACGATCGGATGAAGCATGTGCTCGAGCCGGTGAAGCGGCGATTCCTGCACGATCATTGCCGTAAGGCTGTTGAGCCGCGCCTGCTCGAGCTCGGTGCCTTCCTCCGCTTCTTGCGCTTCGACGGCATCCTCCATCGCCTCGTCGAGCTCCTCGTCGTCATCGCGCCGGCGCGCGGCGGGAATCGTCAGCCCGATCACGACGCCTGCGATCGTCGCATGCACACCCGATCCGAGTGTCGCGGTCCAGAGCGCGAAGCCGACGATCAGATACGGCGCCAGCCGCCTCACTCCAATGAAATTCATGAGAAGCAGGATCACGAGAAAGAGCGAAGCCCAGAGCAGCGCGAGGCCGTTCAGTCGCGATGTGTAGAAGAAGGCGATGACGAGCACCGCGATCAGGTCGTCGACGACCGCGAGAGCCATCAGGAAGACTTTGCCCCACGCCGGAATCCGCGAACCGAGAATGGCGACGACACCGATCGCGAATGCGATGTCGGTGGCCATCGGGATCGCCCAGCCTCGCTGCATCGCCGTGCCATAACAGAAGGCCGTGTAGATGATCGCGGGAACGACAGCGCCACCCGTAGCCGCGACGATCGGAAGGGCCGCCGATTTCGCATCAGAGAGCTCGCCGAGCTTCAGCTCGCGTTTGATCTCGAGCCCCACCAGGAGAAAGAAGACTGCCATCAGCCCGTCGTTGATCCAATGACTGATCCCTTTCTCGATGTCGAACGTACCGATGCCGAAACGAATCGGGATGTGGAGGAGATGCTCGTAGGCGTGATGCAGCGGCGAGTTCGCGATCACGAGCGCGGTCATCGTCGCGAGGCCGAGAATCACCCCCGACGCGGCTTCCGTCCGCATGAACTGCTGGATTGGGGTCAAAATCTTCTCGGTCGTAGCCTTGAGCATCGAATCCGCCTCTCTTCATCCTTCCGGCGCGACGGGCATGTCGCGCACGATGTTCAATCGCCGAGCGCCTCATACGTCATCAGGGCGAAGCGATGCTTCTGCGAGGCACGGATTCGTTTGGCGACTGCTTCGTGCAACCCATCATCCCACCTCATCCATTTCGCAAGGAACGCTTCGGCTCCCTTCGCGTCGCCTGCGCGCTGGATCGTGAGAATTTCTCCAAGTAGCGACGCAACCACATCGTGGTAGCGATCGTAATGGATCGAGATCCGCGTCGTCTTCGGATCGACGGAGATGAGTCCCTTGTCGAGGAACCAGTTGAACTGGACGAGTTGCATCGTCTGGTAAGGCTGTTCGCGGATCGGCCGGACGTTCTGAATCGTCCTCATGATTCCGCTTGCATAGACGCTGCGGACCATCGAGTCGTCGTAGTAACCCGATTTTCGCAGCAGAGGGACGGCGAAGAGCGCGACGAGATCGCTCTTCATCTCCTCGATCGGGTCGGCCGCGTTCTCGAGAGCGACGTCGAGCGGACGCCCGCGCTCGTCGCGGTCGACGCCGAGGTAGTGGCCGATCTCGTGCCAGAGCGTGCGGTGGAAGTTCCCGTCGGAGGCGAGATGCGAGGCGAGCGCCGGCGCGACCGCGGCGTCCCATGCGGCCTTCGTATTCGTGAAGAGTGCGTCGCTCTTCATGATATTGCCTCGGAGGAGGATCGTGCGCCCATAGCGGCTCGTCATGAGCGGATCGTTAGGCAGGATCGTCGCAGTGTTCCCGCCGCGCGCCTGTCCGAAATCGGCGATGACGTGGTACACCCCGACCGGGACATTCTCGCGGACCTTTCTGTGCTGCTCGTAGGGAAGAGAATCCTCGATCGTCTGCAGGTTGCCGATTGCATTCGCAACGCGCCCGCTCGCCTCCTCGTCGCGAAGGAGGATGCTGAGCGAATGGAACGCCTTCACGCCGTAGATCGCGTCGTCGTAGGTCTCGTACGAGCCGATCTGCGCGTTGAGCCGCTTGAAGCGCCCCGTCACCCACGACGCGTCGCCGCTCTCGTAGTCGTCCGAGACGAGGTCGCGCGCGCGGTTCCGCAGATATCGGGCGAGCTCGTCGTCGTCGGCACCGACCGCGTTCGCCGCAAGGTTGAGCAGTCGGAATAGCTCGGCGGTCTCCGGCGCATAGGCGAGCGACTGCGGGACGGCATAGAAGGCGGTGGAGCTCGCCGCGTCGAGCTGCTCGAGGAGCCGTCCGGAGAGCCCCGGATGCATCGCGTCGATGATCGGGAAGCGGGCGAGCATCGTGAGATCTCGCTTCAGGTTCTCACGCGTCGCGCGGCGGACGACGGTTCGCTCGCCGAGGATCGTGGCGCGCGAGTCCGGATGCGCTGCGAGAAACGCGTCGAGCTCCTCACGCGTCGCGTCGCGCGGGTAGACGTTGCGAGCCGGCGACTGGGGTTTGACCGGAAGAAATGGCTCGCGCCTATTGTCGAGCGTCGCTGCGATGGGACCCTGGTAGAGACGGTAGAGCGTCAGGAGGTCCCCTGTGCGCGACGTTTTGCCCGTCGATTCGTGCAGCTCGCGGAGCGCGACCACCGATGCGGTCGCTTCGGGATGCCGCGCGTCTTCGTAGATTCCCTGCACGATGTTGCCGGCCGCGAGCAGGTACTTCACGCACTCGCGCTCACCCTCCGTCAGCGTTGACAGGTCGGGAGCGAGCTTCACGATCTGCGTCTTCGCGAGGATCTGCGCGACTTTTTCCGGTGCCCAGTAGCCGTCGGGGAGCTTCTGTGCGGCGAGGGGAAAGGCGAAGGAGATGAATGCGACGACGAGAGCGATCCGCGGTTTCATGCGGGGAATGGTAGCAGCCGCCCGGGGTCAGCGGGCCGACGCGCTGAGGAGGGGCGTCTACTCCCCTTCGCGGACGATGAATCCGACGCCACGCACCGTGTGAATCAAACGCGTCTCGCCGGTGTCGATCTTCTTGCGCAGGCGCGCGATGTGAACATCGATCACGTTGTCGAGCGGCGTGCAGCGCTCCGTCTCGCCCCAGACGTCGCGTGCGAGCATCTCGCGCGAGACGAGGGTTCCCTTGTGTCGAACGAGGTATTCGAAGAGCTCGTACTCACGGGTCGTCAGATCGACTGGCTCACCTCCGCGAGTCACGGTGCGGCCGGCGACTTCGATCACGAGATCGCCTGCCGTGAGACGTAAGAGCTGGTCGCCGCGCGATCTGCGGACCAGTGCTCGGACGCGCGCCAGAAGCTCGGCGAAGGCGAATGGCTTGACCAGGTAGTCGTCGGCGCCAGCGTCGAGCCCCGCCACGCGATCCTCGACGCCGTCGCGTGCGGTGAGCACGAGAACGGGGGTGAGAAACCCGGCCCGGCGAAGCGCAGCTAGAATCTCGAGACCGTCACGCCCAGGGAGCATCCGGTCGAGGATCATCAGCTCGAACGGCTGGTTCGATGCCTGAAAGAAACCGTCTTCACCGGTGTGCGCCAGGCAAACGCGGTAGCCTTCAGCCTCGAGCCCTTCACGAAGGGCGCCCGCGACGTTGAACTCGTCTTCGACGACGAGAATCCGAGGCTCGTTGCCGAGCGAGGCCGCGCCAGTCATGCCCGTCTTCCGCACGAACGCATTGTACGATTCTCGAAGACGGGGCCGGCGGGCGCTGGAGTGGAGGAAGAGTCTCCGGCGCCCGTCGCGGCCTCCGCGACTATTAAGGGAAGAAGCGCCTGTGCGGCAAGCCGCACAGGCGTAAAACTGCGAGCTGAATACTGGTCTACCAGCGATAGCCTAGTTTCACGAAGCCGACGCTCACCGAATACGACGGGGCGAGATAGCCGCCGAGGCGAACGAGACGATTTCCCCAACGGTTGTCGCGCGTCGAGTCGCGCACGAAGTAATCGTTGACCGACTCGACCCAGCCGCCCTTCGGTTCCTGCATCCAGTCGTCAACGTCGTAGTCCTCGAGAAGGTAACCTCCACTGATCATGAAGCCACGCGGCAACTGATACTCGAGGTTGATGTTGGTGGTCTCGGTGACGTGCTCGACGTCCGTCGGACTGGTCCACGCGTAGTAGGTGGTCGTCAGCGGTTTGTCGCTGCCGTAGCCCGAGTAGTCGATGCCGACGGTGCCGTTCGCATACGAGTAGTCGGCAGTGAGCGTCAGCCGTTCCGGAATGAACGCGTAGCTGAAGCCGACACCGAACGTGTCGCTCTGGTCCTCGTGCTGGGCAGTCCAGATACTGCGCGCATCGGTCCACGCCTGTCCGGCGGATGCCAGCAGTGGGGTCTGCGCGTTGGTTCGAGTCGCCTCGTTGTACGCCATGCTGCGCTGCACGCTCTCGATTCTTTCGATACTCACGAATGCATTTGCCGAGAAGCGTTCCGATGGCACCCAGTTGGCGTCGAATGAATACCTCGTTACGTCCTGCTCGATGAGACCGAGCTGGATGCCGGGAGTGATGCCGCTCGCTCCGCCGAAGTTGGTGCCGGCGAGAGGCTGGACCGGTGTCACGTCGGAGTCGAAGTCGTCGCTACGATCGGTGAATGAGGCCGAGAACGAGAGATCGGGCGTCGCGTTGAACGTCGCACGAAGATCGATCTCGTTGCGTTCGCGGTCGGATACGTCGTACCGGCGCATGTCGGGGTGGTTTTGGAACGAGAACTTTGGGTTGTCGGGATCGGTCCCGGCGTCGGCGGCAGCGTACCAGTAGCTTCCGAGAGCTGCTGAGATGTCGTAGCCGTCCGCGTCACGCTGGCCGTACAGGTAGTGTCCGCGGACGGTCAGGCGCTTCGACGGGCGGTAGGACGCGGAGAGGCGAGCCTTCTGCTCGTCCGTATCGGCCTCGCGGAAGTCGCGATCCATCGACTCCTGCTCGACGAGCAAACCGAGGTTGGTCGCGTTGATCTGCCACGTCCCCTCGGCGCCGATGTTCTGGCGCTCATAGCCATAGGCGAGGTTGGTGCGCTTGTTCTTGTATCCCGCGGATCCGGTCGTGCTGTTGGCCGTGTCCTGCGTGACGTACCACCAGTTGTCGGTGGCGGTGTCATTGTCGAGGATGTATGAACGGACGAACGTGCGGACTCGAACGCCTTTGGCCGGGTTGAACACGTACTGCAGGTCGGCGAGAAACGTGTCCATCGCCGCCTCCGCGCTGGTCCGCGGGAGTTTCGACGTCGAATTCCAGTTCGTCGTCAGGGTGCTGTAGCTGTAAGGCAGGAGCGTCATGTCCTGGCGCAGTTGGCCGAGCGAAACGGTCGCGGAGAGGCGGCCGTTCATTGACGTGTCCATGCCGAAGGAAAGCGTTGTGCTGGTCAGGTCGTTGTCCGGGGCGAGTGCGCGCTGTCCCACCGTCGACATCGCCCTGCGGACGATCGCGTCGCCTGCAAGGATCACGTCGTTGTTGTAGTCGAGCGCGCCATCCGCGTCCGGCCCGTAGAACATGCTCTGCCACTGCATCGTCTCGACGTCGTTGTCGAAGCTTGGAGCGTAGACCTCGAGCGTCGCGTCGAATGACTGGCCGGCCCAGGCCAGGTCGAAGGTGTACGTGTCCTCACTGTAGTCGATCGGTTCGGGGAGCTCGACGTTCAGCGATCGCGGCGGGCGGTCGCCGAGGACGCCGTACGAAATCTTCTCTCCTTCGCGCGTCTCGCGGGCGATGTAGAGCTTCGCTTCGAACGCGGGACTCGGTGCGTACTTCAGATCCACGGAGAGCGTTTCGTTCTCCGTTCCGAGCTCCGAGAGTGGATGGAGGTTCTCGTCGAGGTAACCCGCGATCCGACGGTCGTTCTCGAGCATGTCGGACGGGAGAAACGTGCTGCCGGTGGGGGTCGTCGTCAGGATACCGACGACACTCGGGACAGTGAAGAGGCCGTTACCCGCATAGCTGTATGGGCTCTGCGCGTTATTGGTGAGGCGGTGAGGAATCGCGTCGAAAGCGACGCCGGCCGACCAGACTCCGGGCCGCCCTCCCTGGAAGGAGACCGACTGGTCGTCTCCGCCGAGATTCGTACCGAATCCTTCGAATGTGAGACCGCTTGAGGGCGCGTACTGGAGCAGCCGGAAGTTGAAGATCCGGAACCCGTCGGTGATGTCGCGATACTCGTTGAACTTCGCCGATTCGTCGTCGTCCGCACCGAGAATTCCGCCGACGACAACTTCGCTGTTCGTCGAAACCTCCGTGGAGCCCTGGGCGGGCGTCAACTCGGTGCTCTGGGCGAGTGCCGAGACTGGGAGCGTGAGACTGAGACTGAGTAGGAGTCGTGTAAGCATGGTCATTCTCCTCATCTCGTCAGCTTCGCGCCCGACGGATGGTTCGACCCGTGCGGAGTCACGTGGCAGTTGACGCAACCCTGCTGGGTCGGCGTGCTGGTTCGGTTGTAGCGGGGCACGTTGATGTGCCCGCCGTAGGAGTGGCACTGGAGGCAGAGCATGTGAGCCTTTGTGGTGAGCAGGCTGCGATTGTTCGAACCGTGTGCACTGTGGCACGACGCACAGTTGTCGCGCGCCGGCGGATGCTCCCAGAGGAACGGCCCGCGCTTGTCCTGGTGGCAGGACGTGCACGTCTCGGTAATCGTCGCGAACTTGACGAGCGACGGACCGGTCGAACCGTGAGGATTGTGGCAGCTGGAGCACTCCATCTTCCCTTCGCGAACGGGGTGATGTGAGCTCTTCTGCATCGCGCCGCGGACTTCGCCGTGGCAGCCGTAGCAGGTCGCGGTCTCGTCCGCGCTCTTCAGGAGCGCTTTGTCACTCCGCCGCTCCATGACCACGTGGCAAGAGTCGCACGACTCGTTTGCCATCGCATGGGCGCTGTTCTGCCACTGCATGTGATTCTTCGATGCGCTGTGGCACTGCAGGCAGACTTGCGCCCTGCCCGCCGGAGCGATGTTCGCAAGCACGTTCGTGGGGTCTTCCACGTGCTTGCTCCGCGGTCCGTGGCACGACTCGCACTCGAGCTTCTCTGTTGTCGTGCGTCCGTTGGCCCCCAGGGCGCGAGCGTGCGTCGTGTGCGAGTAGGCGGCGAGCGCCTCTTCGTGACAACCAGCGCAGGTGCTCGCGTCGCGGACGAACTCCGCTCCCGCAAATGCCGGATTCAGTTCCGACCAGTTGACTTCCTTGGGCGCGCGCGCGGCGCCCATGAGAACGAACAGTGACGCGACCGACAGCACCACGACCGCGGCTCTTCTCGAGCTGGGGTGGTTGCCGGCGAGCGGCGTCGCTCTTCGCATGATCTGAATGAACCGATGATTCATTCGTTCCTCCCTCTGCCACATTCTCCGTGGCGACCTCGTTTCGGTGATTGACGAACCCTGGATCCTATTGGCCAGTCGAACTTCCGGAGCGAATCGTCCGGCCGCCCGCGGTTTCTGCTGCCTGCCACGATAGTAAGTTCGGAGGGCGATGAAGATGAAGAGAGCCTGAAGATTCGTTAAGGAAACGAGGGCTGGGAGTGTGCGTGGCAGGAACGCCCGACGACGAGAAGGTGGAGCGGCGAGCCCAGGTTCGGTCGAGCTTGGGCCGCAGGCACCACCGGCGGCGGACGACCCCCGTTGACCAAAGCTTGTGGCGCCGTTCGAAGAGCAGCCGGGCTCGGGCGTCGTCGCGTAGCGACGAAGGATCGGTAGCACCCGGCTTCAGCCGGGTGGAGGTGGATCGTCATCAGATGCGCCGCGTAGCGGCGCAGCAGGGGCCGCTCGCGCGAGCGTCTCACGGCCGCACGGCAGGAGACCTTCGCAGCAGAAGACAGCGCTCAAACTCGTTCTTGGGCACGACAGGCATCGTTCTGCCTTTTCACATCGAGCCCTTCCGCAGGCAATCGGGGCTACGAGCGTGCGTGCCGCACGGGCAGGGTCAGTCGAAAGGTCGTGCCCTCGCCGATGTTCGACTCGACGTCGACCCTACCGCCATGCACTTCGGCCGCGAGCTTCACGAGCGCGAGACCGAGCCCGGAGCCTCCGAGCTCGCGCGAGCGGCTCCGGTCGACGCGATAGAAGCGCTCGAAGAGCCGAGCGTGATGTTCGGGAGCGATGCCCGGACCGTCGTCCGACACCGCGATCTCGGCACCGCCGCCGGTGCGCGCCACCCGCACCCTGACGCTCGCTCCTTCCTGCGAGTACTTGATCGCATTGTCGACGAGGTTCACCAGCGCCTGCCGCAAGAAGACGCGATCGACCGCCGCAACGACCCGACCGCCCTCCACGACGACGCTCTGCCCGCGCTCCTCGGCGAGCACGCCTAACTGTTCGACCACGCCGTCGGCCAGTGTTCGCAGATCGAGATCCTCGAACTCGTAGTGCGTCTGTCCCGCTTCCGCGCGCGCGATCGACAACAGTCCCTCGGCGAGCCGTGCGAGGCGGTCTGACTCCTCGAGCATCGTGCCGATCACTTCGCGATACTCGGCGCCCGACTTGTTCCCTTGCAGTGCGACTTCTCCGACGCTTCGCAGAGCGGTGAGCGGAGTCCGGATCTCGTGTGAGGCGTCGGCTGTAAAGCGTTTCAGCTGCGCGAACGACTCTTCGAGGCGAGCGAGCGTCGCGTTGAATGCGGCACCCAGCTGTTCGATCTCTTCGCCACCGCCGCGAACCTCGAGTCGTTCATGAAGCTGCTCGGCCGTAATGCGCCTCGCGTTCGCCGCAAGCCGGGAAAGCGGCCCGACGAGACGTTTCGCGAGCTCGATTCCGACGATGCCGCCGAGTACGAGCACGATGAGCGTGATCAGGCCGACTTCGACCCAGAGAGATCGGATCCGGTCGCGGGCAGCGGCTTCGGAGACGGCCGCCCTGATGATGAGTCGCCGCCCCCCAAGCTCGATCGTCTTCCACATCGTCCTGATCGGGCCGCTCGCAGTTTCATGGGAGTGCGTGATTCCTGAGGGGTGCGCGCTCGGGTGGTCGGCAATCCTTGGGTCGAACGTTCCTGCCACGAGCAGCCTTTGGCCTGACGGGTCCCAGACCTCGACCCAATGTCCGCCTCCTTCTTCCTCCTCGATCTGTTTCCCGAGGAAGCCTCCGGCCCATGCAGGGTTGCCGTCGTCGTCGATCACGAGTGCGCGGGCGGCGAGCTCGATGTCCTCATGGACTCGGTGGTCGAGATCGCGTCGAACGTGACTCGTGAACGAGATGCCGATTGTGACCGAGTACGTGAGTAGACACGCGGAGATCACGACGCCATACCAGAGCGTGATCCGCGTGCGAAGCGATGCACCGGATCGGGACGGGGTTCGGGATGCTAGGCCGTCATCGCGCATTGGCATTGGGGTCAGACCCACAGTTTAAAGTACTCGTGAATCGACAAGGGCAAGCCGAGGTACACTCCCCGTCACACACGCCGCGCCGGGACTTCGTCTCTCCTTCGCCCACGCGACATGGCACGACCTTTACGCCTCGAACATCCTGGAGCGATCTGGCATCTCACGAGTCGCGGCAACGAACGCCGAGACATTTATCGCGACCATGCGGATCGTCTCGAATTCCTCGACATTCTCGGACAATCAGTGACGCTCCACCGATGGATCGTATACGCCTGGGTATTAATGTCGAATCACTACCATGTGTTGCTCGAGACGCCCCACCCGACGCTCTCGTCGGGTGCCAAGCGCCTGAACGAGCAGTACGCTCAGCGATTCAACGCGCGACACTCGCGGCAGGGACACCTGTTCCAGGGGCGCTTTAAATCGATCCTCGTCGAGCGGGAGTCGCACCTTCTCGAGTTGCTTCGCTACATCGTTCTCAACCCTGTTCGGTGTGGGGCGGTGCGATATGCGGGGGACTATCGTTGGAGCAGCTATCTCGCCACTGCAGGCCTATGTGCTGCGCCAGACTGGCTCGCGGTCACCGAGGTGCTCGCGGAATTCGGCTCTGGTTCGCGAACCGCGAACGCAGAGCGCTATCGACAGTTCGTGGCGGACGGCCGCGGCGCGGAGTACAAGCCATGGGAGCGACTCGTCGGGCAAGTCTATCTGGGTGGAGAGAGCTTTTGCGCACGGATGCAAACACTCGTTGGCGAGCGGCGCGAGTCGCGCGCTTACCCTGAAGCGCAACGAGCGTTCGTGCGACCCTCGCTCGAGTCGATCGTCGTCGCGGTCGAGGATAGATTTGGGGAGTCGGAGGCGAAACTGCGGAAACGTTCGAGCCACCCCGCGAGGAAGGCGATTGCGGAGCTGGCGTGGCGTGAAGCCGGCCTGTCGCTCGCTGCGATCGGTAACTGGCTGGGGATATCTCCGCAGGGAGTGAAGCACCTGATCGATCGCGGCAGTGATCTGCAGCGGACCGACGCTGAATTCGCCGCCGAGCTCGAACGAGTACGCGCGCTACTCCAGCTACCATAATCGGAACCGGCACGGTTCGAAACGCCGCGTCCAAAATGACGACGCGTTTTCGTCCGTGGGATTCGGTGACGTCCCGTGGACTTTAAACTGTGGGTCTGACCTCACGCTCCGTGCCTAGGGATCTCACCGCAGGGAGTGAAGCACCTGATCGATCGTGGCAGTGAGCTGCAGCGGACCGACGCTGAATTCGCCGCCGAGCTCGAACGAGTGCGGGAGCAACTCCAGCTGCCATGTGCGGAGCCGATACGGCTCGAAACGCCGCGTCCAAGATGACGACGCGTTTTCGTCCGTGGGATTCGGTGGCGTCCCGTGGACTTTAAACTGTGGGTCTGACCCCAATGGCCTTAAGTTAAGCGACTGAGCGTAGACTACGCGTAAGTTACTGACTGGAGGCAGCATGGGAGCGAGGCGGGGTCCGGTCGGCGTTTCTCTTGGTTCGATCATGCGGTTCTTTCCGATCGAACCGATCCAACAGATCCTCGAGGAGCACGGGAAGCAGAGCCTGAGGCGGCGTCAGCTTCCGTCGGACACGATGATTTATGCGCTCATCGCGTTCGGCTTGTTCGTGAGTGAAGGCTGCCGCGCCGTGCTCCGGCGGGTAGTGTTGCGACAGCGTTCGGCGTGGCTCGATGAGTGTGAGGACGTGGTCACAGAGTCGGCGATCAGTCAGGCGCGACGGCGACTCGGAAGCGGGGTCGTGCGACGGGTGTACGAGACGTTGGTCCGACCGCTCGCGACACGGACGACCAAGGGTGCGTGGTTTGGGCGGTGGCGTGTGGTATCGATGGACGGGACGGTGCTCGACGTTGCCGACACGCCGGCGAACGCGCGCGCGTTTCGTCGGCCCGGAGTGTCGAGCGGTTCCGCCGCGTATCCGCAAGTTCGCGTGGTGAGTCTGCTCGAGAACGGAACGCACATTCTTTTCGGAGCGACGATCGCGGGCTGCCGCACGAATGAGATCAAAGCGTCGCGCAAAGTGATCCCGCATCTTCCCGCGGATGCGCTTTGCCTGGCGGACCGCGCGTTCTTCAGCTATGCGCTCTGGCGTGAAGCTCTCAAGACCGGCGCCGCGTTGCTCTGGCGCGTAAAGAACAACCTGATCCTCGAGAAGCTCAGCAAGCTTCCCGATGGCTCCTACCTGACGAAGATCTACCCGTCGACCCGGGCACGCAAACTCGATATCGATGGCATCACGGTGCGGCTGATTGAGTTCCGCGTGACGACGAACAAAGAGAGTGAGCAGTACAGGCTGCTTTGTTCGATCTCCGACATCAAGAAAGCACCCGCCATCAAACTCGCGAAGCTCTACACGCGACGATGGACGATCGAAACAGTCTTCGACGAACTCAAGAGCAAGCTACGCGGACGTGGCGTGGTCCTGCGCAGTCAGACCCCGGAGCACGTCCGGCAGGAAATCTACGGGATGCTGATGGCTCACTTTGGCGTTCGCGCCGTCATGCACGAGGCGGCCCTCGACGAAGCGATCGAGCCAGGCGAGTTGTCATTCGTTCACGCACTCCGCGTCGCCGAACGCTACCTCCCTCTGTACGTTCCTTTTCCCCCCTCGATCGAGCTCATCGATCTACCGGTACCTGAAGCGGGAGATCCTCCACCAGCGCATTCGACAACGGCCCAATCGACACGCTCCAAGAGCGCTTAAACGCAAGACCATCAGCAATTACCCGCCGGTGCGCCGCGCTGACCGTAAGCGTCTCTCGCCAGTCATTGAAGCCACAATATGCTTAACTTAAGGCCATTGGGTCTGACCCCACGCTCCACGCTCAAGGATCTCAAGATTGAGACCAACGCATCCGTGCAGCGCTCACGCTCATGCACCCGCTGCAACCCGTGCCACGCGAAACACGTCGAGCGGCATCGGAATGCGGAGTCGCCAGAGGATCGACATCGGCCGTTCGCCCGTATGCGAAACATAGGTCATCGGCCCGAGGAAGGTAAATGGGATGGTGACCCCTCCGAGCTTGTTGGTCCGTCGCACGAAGAGCATGACGTTCGAGCCTCGCTCGGCGTGATGTATGTAGCGTTGCCCCGTAGGACTTGCCTCGCGAGTGCGAGACTGTGATTCCCAGTGGAATTGGTCGGGCGAGATCGCGTAGTCGCGATACCGGGTCGACGGCGAGTAGTACCGCTCGCTCTTTTCGAGCGTCACGAAGAACCAGTCGGTCCTCGTTGGTTCGTGCCACAGCGGACCTTCGCGATGCGATGACCGGCCCCGCAACGACGACTGCCCGAGAGCGGTCAACACCTCTTCGCGCGTGTAGGTCGCGTGCACAGATAGAGGAACATCAGCGAACCGCTCGCGCTCCACCTCCGGCATCACATCGGAAAGTAGCGGGGTGCGATGTCGCGTCCGATCCTCGAGTACGTCGAACAGCTCGCGTAACTCCTCTCGTACGGAACGAGCAGACCAGAGCTGCTGGATCGCTGCGTCGAACGCGCACTCCTCCCTTGGGCCGATGGTCATCAACAACGATTCGAGCATGCGGCGCTTCGCAATCGAAAGCTGTGCAACCGGAGGCACCGCGCCCAACTGGAGTGCACCTCGCAGGAACTGGATCCGCGTCACGTCGTCCATGTGCAACAGCCGCCGAACCCTTCCGAGGAGTGCTTCTTCAGTTGTGCGATCAGGTTCCCTCACGTCTGAAGCCGAAACGGAGAATGCGGAACCATCGGCTACCTGAGCCACCGAAGGTCGCCCCAATCCGGCCTCGCGCACGAGCCTTGTCCACGAGCCTCCTTGCGGCCGGTAGATGTCGTCGAGTTCGACTCCGGCTCGCTCCAGAAACTCGCCCAACGTGACCCGATGGCCAATCGAGCGTAGCTCCGCGACCATCGGACGCAGGCCGCTCCGAATCGATTCCCGCAGGTTTCGCAGAACGGTCTCGCGTGCAACACGATCGAGTTGCATCGAACAACCTGCCGGCAGGAACGGGAAGCCGCTTTCGATCTGCTGCTCAACCTCCTTCCTTCCTCCGCCGATCACAGCGCGGTAGCGGAGGTCGAAGCGGAAGTTCCTATTCGCGTTGCCGATGAAGTCGAGCACCGTGAGACAGTCCTTGTCGCGCGCCTTGCGTAGCCCACGACCGAGCTGCTGAAGGAATACCGTCGGACTCTCAGTCGGCCGGAGAAAGAGCACCGTGTCGATACCGGGAACGTCGACTCCTTCGTTAAACACATCGACACAGAAGATCGCGTTGACCTCGCGCTGTCGCAGCTTGCGTAAAGCGTCGTCACGTACCTCTCGCTTCGACTCCCCGGTGATCGCCTCGGCGGGGATCCCTGCATCTCGGAACTTGCGCGCCATGAATTCAGCGTGTGCCACGCTGACGCAGAAGCCGAGCGCGCGCATCTGCGCGACGTCAGCCAGCTTTCGCCCAAGCTCCCCGAGGATTAGGCGAACACGAGCATCGTCGGCCGTATATAGACGCTCCAACGCATGCTCGTCGTACCGCCCTCGGGACCACGACACATTCGAGAGATCCGTCTCGTCGCTCACGCCGAAGTAATGGAATGGCGCGAGCAGGTTCTGCTCCAGCGCGTCCCAGAGACGAAGCTCGACCGCCATGCGTCCGTTGAACCACGCGAGCACCGACTGTCCGTCGGCGCGTTCCGGTGTCGCCGTCAGGCCGAGCAGCACGCGCGGAGTGAGGTGCCGCAGCAGCTCTTCGTAGGTCGGCGCTGCGGAATGATGGAATTCGTCGACGATTACGACGTCGAAAGTGTCGCGTCTGAGGCGCTCCACGCCCGCGGCCGCGAGCGACTGCACCGACGCGAACACCTGCCTCCATTCGTCCGGACGCGAACCATCCACGTACAGCTCGCCAAAAGTGCCGTCGCGCATCACCTGACGGAACATCGAGCGCGACCGCTTAAGGATCTCCTTCCGATGTGCCACAAAGAGGAGCGACATTGGCCGCCCTCGGTTCAGCTCCTCGCACAGGCTACGATAGTCGAGCGCCGCGACGATCGTCTTCCCGGTGCCGGTCGCGGCGACGACGAGGTTTCTCCAACGGCCGTGGACGAACCGTTCGACCCGGAGTTGGTCGAGCATGTCGCGCTGATACTCGCGAGGCTCGACATCCAGCATTGCGAACGGCGCCTCGTCGTCTTCTTGTTCGCGCGAAGCGGTCGAGATCGACGCATCGAAGCGCTCGCGGTCGCGCGCCGGGTCATACGGCACAAACGAGGGATCGAGCCAGTAGCTCTCGAATGTGGCGGCAAATTTCTCGACGATGGCAGGCGCCTCGACCTGCGAAAGGCGCACGTTCCACTCGAGTCCGTCGAGGAGCGCTGGCGCTGAGAGGTTCGACGAGCCGATGAACGCTGTGGAGAATCCCGAATCGCGGTGGAAGAGCCACGCCTTCGCGTGAAGCCGTGTCGACTCGGTGTCGTACGAAACGTGGATCTCTGCACCGAGCCTCGAAAGATGATCGATCGTCCTCCTTTCGGTCGCCCCCAAGTAGGTCGTCGTGATAACCCGCAGCGGCTTTCCCGCGTCGAGGTGTCTCGCAATCGCGGGCTCCACGACGCGAAAGCCGTTCCATCGAATGAACGCGACGAGCAGGTCGATCCGATCGGCCGAGCTGATTTCACGCAACAGTACCGCGCCGACTCCAGGCTCTCCTCGGGCATTCACCAGCAGATCGCTCTCCGACAGCGGGATGAGTGGTTCGGCGAAGGCCGAATGCAAGGCCGGATCGGACGGATACACGGCCGTGAGGCGTCGGGCGGAGGGGAGTGCGATCGTATCGTCAGCGAGGTCTTCTCCCCGGCGCCTGAGGGTCTCGAGCAGTTCGTTGCAGAGCTGCGCCTGTAGGTCCGGACGATCGTCCTCCGGGACGGCGAGAAGAACTTGTCTGACGATCGACCTCATGTGGCGCGCGAGGCGAATGTTCGCGTCAGTTTTTTCGAGCGGTTCGGTTTCCGCCTTGAGACCTGAGTCGAGTTCCGCGAGCGCCCTCGCGAGCCGTCGCGTGACTACCGTGTCGTATAGCCCGGTGGGGAGCTTCGCCACGATCGAGATTCTACTCGACGCCTATCGCGTGCTGCGCCATCCACGACCTCTCCGCCTTGCATTCCGTCGTTTGCCGTAGGAACACACGAGAAAACTGCGCCCCACCGCGCCGTGGAAGCCTCGGAATCGCGGCGGCACCGAGGTATGCTCGATTGGCTCCGGTTCCCACTCGCGACCTTCGCGGCGCAGGAGGACACGACATAGCGAGCCATGGCAAGCCGATCACGAGAACGCGGGCAGACATCTATGTGGACGAGGTTGATCGGGTCTGCTATCGAGCATGCGAGACAGACATCCTCTACCACGAGACGACTTGGTGGGCCGTCTATGAGGCACATCGCGACGGAGCCTCTATGTTGATAATCACGACTTCGATGACGGCGAATTCACGTGCGAACGCAAAGGACTGAACTGGGAGCTGATGCTCGACGAGTAGCAGGAGAGGTTCCCGCGACGATGTTCTTCGAGTCGGAGGCGGTGAGTACGACCACGTCGCCGGAGGGCATCGGCTACCCGACGTTGGGTCAAGCGAACACTGCCAGTGTTACTGCGACTCTCGCGTATCTACATCGTGATTTCAACAATCTCACCGCGAAGGGAGAACCTCGATGATCAGCTACGAGCTGTGTGGATTCGAGCCGCCTGCCGATCTCTGCTCCTGCTCGTCGCATCAGTATCAACTACTGTCTTTTGCGGTACGCTACAACCCCGCGAAGGTGCAAAGAGAGACTGGCGAGCTCTTGGTATTGTGGGACGACGACGGGTACGACGATGCCGATGGCGCGAGCATGTTGCGCTGTGCTGCTTGCAAGCGGGTGTGGAGACTGGACTGAGGAAAGGAATGCCGACAAGCGAACACGTGCGCCGCAGAGACTAGATGAGCGAGTTCAGTGCCGCTCAGGCACGCTGCTCTTTCAGCTTTCGGTGTGACTCGTCGCGCTTGTCACGACGACACCCCGGTCCCCTCATTCCTGGGGGCGCGTCGCGAGAATTACCCTGAGCCGTGCTCTGACAGCGTTGCAACCGGCGAGCAGTTGCGTCCGCGCCGGCGAATCGAAGTCGAGCGACGAGTCGATCTCTCTCTGTACGAATGCGTCGTCGTCCGGCCATAGAAGCTGTTTGTCACACCAGAGCGGATAGCGCTCCGAGCGATAGGTGCGCAATTCGAACTGGAAGAGGTTCTGATCGCTCGATCGCAGATACCGCTGAATCTCAGCGCGCAGATCCTCGACGTCGAAGCGCGAGGCCGGCGCCCACGGATTCTCAACGTCGAAGTCCTCGAGGGGCCAGAGCATCACGCCCATGTGCTCGAGCCCGGCCACCGTGCAATGCTCGCTCCTCTCGGGCGGGCACTCGGGGAGAAGCACGGCAGCACGTTCGAGGTCCTCGCGTGAGAATTCATCCGAGCCCATCGCGAGCAACGCCTCGAGCGACATGTTGAGCTCCTCGAGCAGCGCGACACGTTCGCGGTGGCCGACGGAGATTGAGAGTCGGCCCGCGGAGACCTCACGCATCTCGTCAGCGGCACGCAGCGCGTAGAGATTGCCTCGTCGCTCCCATGATCCGCGATCGCTCGACCACGCGACACCGTCCTGCGAGACCGTGTGCGTATACGAGCCATCGCGCTCGAGAATGAGAAAGTCCTCCATCCCGCTCACCCCGCTGTTCAGGTGCTGAAAGCAGAGCTCCTCGCCGACGGGGAGTCTCCGCCGGCGTTCTCTCACCCTTCGAAGCTTCGAGGCGATTGCCTCCTCCGCCGCGTACATCCACTCCTCGATTCGCTGTGAGACGCGTTGGCGCGGTTCGGCAGGCGCGGTCACCGCCTCACTATGGAGGGTGCGCTCCACTCCATCCGCAATCCGAATCTCAACGATGGCCGCGCGAGCGTTTCGTTCCTCCACGACGGCGGCCACGATCGTGTCCCCTTCCGGCGGCTCGAAAAACATCTGCCGTTCCTTCTCCCAGAGACGAATACCGGTCGCCGGGTCGAACGCTGCGGCGCTGTAGAAGCCGTGCGTGACGAGCCGCGGAGCCGTTTGCATCATCACGAGACTCTCCCGCGAGTGGATCGTCACGGAAGCATGATCGTCGAGCTCCGGCACCGTCAACGTCCGGACGACGTTCTCGTCGAGCCCTTCTCCTTTGTCCAGCAGAACCAGCATTCCGTTGACCTGGTCCATGTCTCCGGCGCCTCGGTTCAGGGCTTTCCTGCGGACCACCGTCCCGTCGCGTGCGTCGATGACCTGGAGGCTTCCGTTCCAGAAGCCGGTTCCGAGAACGAGGTATGGACCGACAAGCTCTCCTCGCACGCCTTCGTCACTGTCGCCCAACGGAATGCTCCATCGGATGGCGCCAGTCGATCGCTCCAGCGCCAGAACTTTCAGGTCGCGGAGCTGAAAGCTCGTCTTGCTCCAAACGAGGTTCTCGTACTCGCGCCGGCCGGACTTCACCACGATCAGCTCGGGGCTCGTGGCGACGAGATCTTCGATGAGGTCAGATTCCCAATGCACTTCGAGCCTCTGAGGATCGCGATACCGCGCGTGCCGCACCGAAAAGCGGTCGTCGAAGCCGAGCACGACGTTTCTTCGGACTCCGACGGAGAGAATCTCGTGTGCAGGAAGTCGCAGCACTCTTTCGGTCGTGCCGGTCGCCAGGTCGAGCACGGACACGACCCTCCCTTGCTGAATGAGGGCCGACGAGGCGTCGCGCCGCTGAAGGAAGACAGGTTTCCTGAACTTCTTCGTCCAGACCGGAGTCCCGTTTCGGTCGATCGCGACGATGCTCTTCGAGTCGGGCGAGGTAAATACGATCACGCCGCCGGAGGTCATCGGCTCCCCGAAGTTGGGGAAGATGTAGACACTCCCCATCGCCGGCACCGTGAGAATCGCGAGCAGCAACAGGGGGGCGATTGCCGTCCATCGTCGCGGGTGTTTGTTCAAGCGATCCTCATGGGCGGACGCCGTCGGGCGTCCGCGTCCCTCATTCCACCGTCACGCTCTTCGCGAGATTTCGAGGCTGGTCGACGTCGCAGCCGCGCCGCAGTGCGATGTAGTAGGCGAGCAGTTGCATCGGGACCACCGTCAGGATCGGCTGTAAGGCTTCGATCGTGTGCGGGATCTCGATGACGTCGTCCGCCATTGTCCGCACCGCCTCGTCTCCCTCGTCGCAGATGACGATGAGCTTGCCATCGCGCGCGCGCGTTTCCTGGAAGTTCGAGATGACTTTGTCGTAGACCGGCGTCTTCGTCGCGATGCCGACGACCGGCATGTTCTCGTCGATCAGCGCAATTGGCCCGTGTTTCATCTCACCCGCTGGATAGCCTTCGGCGTGGATGTAGGAGATCTCCTTGAGCTTGAGCGCTCCCTCGAGCGCGATCGGGTAGTGGAGTCCGCGGCCGAGGAAGAGGAAGTCCTGAGACTTCGAATACTTGTAGGCGAGCTCTTCGATCTGCTTCTCGATCTTGAGAATGTCCTCGATCTTGTGGGGGATCGTCGCGAGCTCGTGCATCGCCGTACGAAGCGACTCCCTGCTCTCTCCGCGAAGCTGCCGCACGTAGAGCGACAGAAGGTAGAACGCCGTGAGCTGCGTCGTGAACGCCTTCGTCGACGCAACGCCGATCTCCGGCCCCGCGTTCGTGTAAATCACACCATGCGCAAGGCGCGTGGCAGCGGAGCCGATCGCGTTACAAATCGTCAGAAGCTTCGCTCCCTTCGCCTTCGCTTCCTGCATGCCGGCGATCGTGTCGGCGGTCTCGCCCGACTGCGTCACGCCGATGACGAGCGTCTCGGCATCGACGATCGGGTCGCGGTAGCGGTATTCCGAGCCATAGTCGACTTCGACTGGCAGACGCGAGACCTGTTCGAGCAGAAACTTGCCGACGAGGCCCGAGTGCCACGACGTGCCGCAGGCGACGATGTGGATCCGCTTGATGTTTCCCCATTCCGCCGGCGTCATCTCCAGGTCGTTGAAAAAGACTTCCCCCGACTCCTCGAACATCCGCCCGGTGAAGGTGTCGCGAACCGCGCGCGGCTGTTCGTGAATCTCCTTGAGCATGTAATGCCGGTAGCCTTCCTTCTCCGCCATCACGGCGTCCCATGTGATGCGCTTCGGCGCGCGATCGGCCGGCGCGTCGTGCTTGTCGAAGAGCTCGACCTTGTCCTTCGTGACGACTGCGTATTCGCCGTCTTCGAAGTAGATGATGTCGCGCGTGTACTGGAGGAGCGGCGTGACGTCGGAGGCGATGATGTTCTCGCCGACTCCCTTGCCGACGACGAGCGGCGGGCCATTGCGCGCCGCGACGAGCGTTCCGGGGTCGCCTGCATCGATCATCACAAGCGCGTAGTGCCCCTCGATCTCGCGGAGCGTCGCGCGAACCGCGTCGACGAACCCCATCGATGCGAGATGCGACTCGACGAGATGCGCGACGACTTCGGTGTCGGTGTCGGTCCGGAACGTGTGCCCCGACTCGGCGAGGCGCCGCTTGAGCGCGATGAAGTTCTCGATGATCCCGTTGTGGATCACGACGATCCGCCCGGAGCAGTCGCGGTGAGGGTGCGCGTTGTTCTCGCTCGGCTTGCCATGGGTCGCCCAGCGTGTGTGCCCGATACCGAACGTCCCAGAAACGGGTGCGGCCGCGAGACGCGTCTCGAGGTTGCCGAGCTTTCCCTCGGCGCGGCGGATCTCGAGCCCGCCATTCGTCACGACCGCGATACCCGCGCTGTCGTAGCCCCGGTACTCGAGCTTCCTCAGCCCCTCAATCAGCAACGGCACGACGTCTCTCTCACCCACGTATCCGATGATTCCGCACATCGTCGACTCTCTCCTCGGTTAGGCCAAATCGGCCGGATGTGGCTTGGACGCAACGCCCCTGTTGCAGGGTCGCCTCACCCGCCCGCGCCTCGTCGCGCTGTCGTGTTTCACTGCAAGTGCTGCAGAACGAGGCGTTTTCGCCGCATCTCGCGACCCGCCCGATCCGTTACAATGCGCCAAGCTCGCCATGCGGAGAACCGAATGAGCAAGAAGCTCGCCTGTTTCCTGATCGTCCTCGCGGCCGCCTGCGGAAAAGCAGGTGTGCCTCACCCGCCCGTCCCTGAGATCCCCGCTGCGACGACCGATCTGGTTGTATCACAGCGCGCAGGGAAGGTGATTCTCCGCTGGAGCTACCCGTCACTCTCGACGGCGGGGAAGACGCTCATGGACCTTCGCAAGATCGTCGTCTACCGCTACGTCGACGCGCTGCCTGAGTCGCTCGCCTCGAAGCTATCGGGCGACGGAGCCAAACCGGCAAGCGAGCTGTTCGACCAGGTTGCACTCCCGCTCCCACCGCAATACGTGCGAGCAGCCGAGCCCGTCGCGGAGGTCACGAAGGACGAACTGCCGGCATTCGCGGCCGGTGCGAAGATCGAGTTCGAGGATGCGCCGCCGATCATGGGGGAAGCGGGTGTGCCGCTTCGGTACGTCTACGCCGTCGTCACCGAGGGACTCGAGAAGCCGAGTGGGTTTTCGAACCTGGCCCCCATCGTCTTGTACGACGTCCCTGAGGCACCCCCCGCGCTCACCGCGCAGCTGACTCCCGAAGCTGTGGTGCTGAGTTGGGAAAAGCCGATGAAGAGCACGGCAGGCGCCGAGACTCCGCAGATTCAGGGTTATGCGGTCTATCGGACTGCGACCGGAGAAATCGCCGGCGACGCTGTTGCGAAGGTCAATGCGAGTGCGACGCGATACGAAGATCGCCCTCCGTACGGGCGTTACAGCTATCGGGTGACTGCGGTCGCCGCGAACGAGCCGGCGCTCTCGGAGAGCGCACCCTCGACATCGGCGGAAGTCGACTTCCGCGATCTGCTCCCTCCCGGAGCTCCGAAGAACGTCGCCGCGCTCACCGAGGAAAAACTGGTGCGCCTGATCTGGGACCCGGTGACCGCTCCTGATCTCGCGGGCTACGTGGTCTACCGCGAATCGGGGGGCACGAAGACCCGCCTAACTGCATCGCTGCTGACCGACGCGATTTTCCGTGACGAAGCGCCGCCGACAGGCGTCGGCATCGTTTACTCGGTGACGTCCGTCGACCAGAGCGGGAACGAGAGTGCGCCGGCGAGAGCGGCGGAAGTGACAATCGCCAGGTAGTGGATCGCTCCCAAAACACGAAAACGCCGCATTCCTGCGGCGCTCCTGGGTTGACCTGATTCCTGAGGCGGCGAAAGTGGCGGAGAGAGGGGGATTCGAACCCCCGGTACAGTTTAACCCGTACGACGGTTTAGCAAACCGTTGGATTAAGCCACTCTCCCATCTCTCCGCACATGAAATCCCCGCGAGGTGGCTCGACCGACGGGGACTGCCGCATTGTCAATGTCCGGCCCTGCAAGGACCGGGTTTCTGCGCTAACGGCGATCGGTGCCGCTTGATTCCTTTTAACACATCGAATGCAGAATGAGGAATGAAGAAAGTACCACCGTTAGATCCACCCTTAATTAGTTCTATTAAGGAGATTCGCGAAATCGCGTTTTCTACATTCCTAATTCTACATTCTTAATTCTGCATTCAATGTTTCAATTTGGCGGAGGGGGTGGGATTCGAACCCACGGTACCGTTTCCGGTACGGCGGTTTTCAAGACCGCTGCCTTAAACCACTCGACCACCCCTCCGCGCTCCGGGGAGACTGGCCCCGGCACGCGACGGATCAACGCCGCGGCGGGCCGATAGATTTCGCTTGGCGATTCCGGCGCCGTCGATCGGTTACGGGAGGATGTTCACGTCGAGCGTGATGCGAAGGCGGAGCTTCTTGTGCCCCTTGAGCTCCGAGAGCGACAGATTCAGAGGAAGCGTCACTTCTTTGACCAGCCCGTCCGACGTGCGCCGTTCCGCCTCGACTGGCGGAGTCGGTGCCGGCACGGGTGTCGCAACGCCGGGGCTCGTCGCGATCTTCGGAAGCGAGTTCAGAATCCCCTCCGGAAGTTGCATTTCAACCGAAGCGATCGGGACTTCTTCGGCGGAGTCGGGGAGGAACGACGGGAGATCACCAAACGGATTCTTCTCAGGCACGAACCCTCCCGGCGGAGGCGGCGTCGCTTGTGACACGAGCTCCGCGCCGACCATCGGCGCGCTCAAGTCGTCATCGTCGTCATCTTCAACGAACACCTGGCCCGATGCAGCGACCGCTGCCTTCACGGGTGCGGCCACGGGCGCGGCCGGTGTCGTCGCGGCAGGCTGATCGTCGTCGGCCCAGACTGAATCGCTCGACGCAGCGACCTTGGCCGGTTTCGCGGGTTCCGGCGGCGCCATGTTCAGAACCTGAATCTGGTCCTTCTCCAGCGGCTCTCCACCCTCGAGGCCGTACTTCTTGATGAGGTGGGTGAGGACGTGGTGCGCGATGCCGCGGAGCGTCTCCTCGACGCCGAGCCCTGTCGTAGCAACCGATTCGTACGACGGCGCCTTCAACTTCGCGTTGAGCGACGACTCGAGCTCAGCGACCGCCATCGCGTTCGGCAGATCGCGTTTGTTGTATTGCATCACGACCGGGAGGTCGGCGATGCGGATACCCTGGCGCTTGAGGTTGTCCTCGAGGTTCTGCAGCGATTCCTGGTTTGCGTCGAGCGCAAAGTCCTGACTGTCGGCCACGAAGACGACGCCGTCGGCGCCCTTGAGCACGAGCTGGCGCGTCGAGTTGTAGTAGACCTGGCCAGGGACGGTGTAGAGCTGCAGTTTCGTGCGCATTCCTCGGATTTTGCCGAGGTCGAGCGGGAGGAAGTCGAAGAACAGCGTGCGGTCGGTCTTCGTCGCGAGCGAGAGCATCTTGCTCTTGTTGTTCGACGGGAGCGAATCGTAGATGAACTGAAGATTCGTCGTCTTCCCGCAGAGACCAGGCCCGTAGTACACGATCTTGGCCGTGATCTCCTTCGTCGCGTAGTTGAATAGGACCATGAGGCCCATCAGGTTATCGTGGCCCCTTTGGGCTGTCAATTTCGCGCCGGAGGATTTCACTCCCCCGCCGCATGCCGCTTGACGCGGGCCGCGTGCGCCACCAGAATGCCGCGCAGCCCGGCAACGGGCGCTCTTTGTCAAACCCATCGTCCGCGGTGACGGGAAGCCGGTGAAAAACCGGCGCGGCCCCCGCCACTGTGACCGGCGACAACTCGCGCGACGGCCGGCCCTTTGACGGGCCGCCCCCACTGTGAACAACGGGAAGGGAGCGCGACGAGGACGACCCGGCAGCCAGGAGACCGACCGCAGACGAGAGTTCAACGTTCCTCCGGGGAGAGAGGATCGCGGCCGCCGCCTGGCTCCGCCTTCCCTTCCTCCGGATATCTGCGCTTCGGAGGGAAGCGAAAGGAGCCCCATGCGTCAGCGTTCCTCTGCAGTTCCGTCCACCGTTGTATTCACGCTCATCGTCACGTTCTTGTCGATCATCGCCTTCGCGGACGATCCGCCGCGCGACGAGACCGCTGTGCCCACCGAGGGAGGTTATTCGGAGCGCCTCGTCGTGACCGCGTCCGCGATCGAGGAGCCCCTCGCGAGCGCGCCCGTCGCAATCGAGGTGATCACGCGAGAAGAGATCGAAGTGCGGCACGCTTCCTTCGTCGCCGACGTTCTCCGCGAGGTGCCTGGACTCCAGATCAGCGCTTCGGGATCGGCCGGCAAGACCGCGTCACTATTCACCCGCGGCGCGAACTCCACGCAGACGCTCGTGTTGCTCGATGGCGTCGAGCTCAACAACCCCTATTTCTCCGGATTCAACTGGGGCGCGTTCTCGACGACCGGAGTCGAGCGCGTCGAGATCGTGCGCGGCCCTTACTCCGCGCTCTACGGCTCGGACGCGATGGCGGGAGTCGTCAACGTACGGACCGATGCGAAGTGGAAGGGAATGAAGCTGAACGCAGCCGTAGGCGAAGATGGGCTTCTCGACAGCCAGTTCGAGGGTGCGCTGAGCGCGGGTCCGTGGCGCTTCGCAGGTGCGATCTCACATCGCGACGACGACGGATTCGCCGGCAACGACGACTTCTCTCAAGACGTCGCTTCCACCACTGCGCGATGGACGAGTGGCACGATGAACCTCGCGCTGCGCGCCCGTTTCGAACAGTACGACCTCGGCATTCCTCGGAATACGAACGCGACAGGTGACGCCCTCGTCGCGAGCCCGAACCGCCGGCAGGATGGCCACAGCCTCCAGCTCACCGTGCCATTCCAGCACGACCTCGGAGGGTTCGCCTACGAGGTGACGCTCTCGCGTACGGGAAGTGAAGACAACTTCGAAGATCCCGACGATCCATTCGGGTTCAACTTCTCGGAGACTGACGCGGAGACGCGGCGGGCTCATCTACTCACCACGACGAGAACGCGCCTCGGCGCGCTTCTCATCGGTGGCGAGCTCGAGCACGCCGAGGTCGATGACGTGACGAGTTACGGCGTGAACCTCGATGACTCGACGCGAGATGCGACGTCGCTGTTTGCGGAATGGCGGAGCGGCCACGACTTCGGCGCGAACCGCGTCGAGTTGAGCGCGGGTGTTAGGTCGGACGATTTCGATACATTCGGCCGCGAGACGTCGCCCCGCCTTTCAGTGGCCTTCATCGGAGGCCGGTACAAACTGCGGGCGGCATGGGGCGAGGGCTTCCGCGCGCCTTCGATCGGCGAGCTCTACTTCCCGTTCTTCGGGAACGAAGCCCTCGATCCCGAGCGGAGCACGAGTTGGGAGCTCGGAGCCGACGTCGATCTCGGCCGCGGAACGGTGACCGTGACCTGGTTCGACAACGACTTCGACAACCTGATCGTCTTCGACAACGCAACCTCGCGATTCGGAAATACCGGAGCCGCGACGACGAACGGAGTCGAACTGGGGTTCCGTGCTCCTCTAGGACGCGGGTTCTCGACGAACCTGTCGTACACGCGGCTCGACACCAACCAGGAGCTGACAGGTCAGGCGTTGCTCCGTCGCCCGGAGCACTCCGGATCGGCCGGCCTATGGTGGGTGGGGCGGCACATGAGCGCTGGCCTCGCGGTGACCTATGGCGGTGACCGCGACGATATTCGCCCCGTCTTTCCGTTCGACCGGATCGTGAACGAGGCGTACACCGCCGGCATACTCTCGGCCGAATGGAATCTCGGAGCATTCCGGCCCTACGTGGTGATCGAGAACGCGTGGGACGAGGAGTACGAGGAAGTCGCGGGTTTCGCGTCGCCTGGGCGGCGCGCTTTGATCGGCGTCCGCTACTCACTACAATAGCGTGCGCGACACGACACGTCGCGCTTCCAACACGCTGAACAGGAGCCTGATATGCCCGTGAACCCGAGCGATCCAGAGAAGGAGTACTTCCTCAAGCTCGAGCTCGAGAAACTTCGCAAACTGCAGCAAGAGAGCAGGGCGAAGATGAAAGAGGAATCCAGGAAGAAGCTGAAGGAGCTTCACTGGATGAACTGTCCGAAGTGCGGCATGGAGCTGAAAGAAGTCGAGTACCAGACGATCAAGGTCGACTACTGCGCCTCGTGCGGAGGCTCCTGGTTTGACGCCGGTGAGATCGAACAACTTCTCAAGCTCGATGAAGGGCAGGGGCTGCTCGGCAAGTTCCTCAAGGTCTTCAAGAGCTAGCCAGCACCATCGGTAGCACGATTCGAATTCGCAGGGGCACGGCAATCCGTGCCCCTGCGGCGTCTTGTG
Organism: Acidobacteriota bacterium; assembly: GCA_016184115.1. Lineage (GTDB taxonomy): Bacteria > Acidobacteriota > Thermoanaerobaculia > Gp7-AA8 > Gp7-AA8 > JACPDH01. Next base: position 33,272 of record JACPDH010000035.1, read on the forward strand.
GACGAGTCGGTTACAAAGAATCGCGGTCCACTATGCCAGAGGTCGATCGTGGCGGAGGCGTCCCGCCTCCGTTGGCGGCGCGCACAGCGGCGCGGGTTGTGTGCCGCTGGCGCGGCACCGTAACGGCCAGAGGCCGTTACCACTACGCCAGAGGTCGATCGTGGCAGACGCGTCTCGCCTCCGCTGGCGGCGCGCACAGCGCCGCGGGTTGTGTGCCGCTGGCGCGGCACCGTAACGGCCAGAGGCCGTTACCACTACGCCAGCGGTCGATAGTGGCAGAGGCGTCCCGCCGCCGCGCGATGGTCCAAGGCCGTCGGCCACTAGCCTCGCGAACGCCGCTTCTTCGACGGAACGAACGACCCCGCGGGTCGGCCTGGCGAGACGTGCGGGTTGCCGGCGAAGAAGAAGCGAAGAGGCCAGTGTGCCGCGGCAGGCGCTCCTTCGACTCCGATGCGAGCCGAGACGGAGATCTCCGACTCTGCCACGTCGCGATCGCGCGGCGTGATCCGCAGCACGTCGCTGCCGAGCGATGCCGCGTCGAGCGCCCGATCGATCGCCATCGCCTGAGTCAACTTCGCCGGCCCGCTTGCGATGTCACGGTCGCGCGAGAAGCCTCCCCGCAGAGAGCGCATCGTCTCGATGCCGGACAGGGGCTCTCCGCCGCGCAGCAGCACAGCCTCGGGGATCCAGTCCTCCTGGGTGACCACGTTCACGCAGTAGTGCATGCCGTAGGTCATGTAGACGTAGGCGTGTCCTCCATCGAGGTACATCGACTCGTTTCGTTGCGATCGGTGTCCGCGTCGCGCGTGGCTCGCCGCGTCGTTCACGCCGAGATAGGCCTCGGTCTCGACGATTCGGACCGCGAGCCACTCACGACCGTACTTGCGCCAAAGCACGCAACCTAACAGCGCGCGCGCCACATCGACGGTATCCTGCAAATAGAACTCGCGCGGCAGCGGCGCGGGAGGTCTCATCGATCGAGATCGTCCTCGCGCGTGTGCCGAGCGATCATCGCGAGCAGCTCGCGGTGCACGCCCGGCGTCGCTCCAACGATGTTTCCTCGCTCCCAGAAGCGCTCGCCGCCCGAGAAGTCGGACACGAGGCCGCCTGCCTCGCGGACGAGCAGGGCGCCTGCAGCGACGTCCCAGGGCGAGAGGTGGAGCTCGAAGAAGCCGTCGAAAACGCCGGCCGCGGTATAAGCGAGGTCGAGTGCCGCGCTTCCGGGCCGCCTCACTCCCTTACAGACGCAGATCACGTCGCGGAAGATCGAGACGTATTTCTCGACGTGCTCCATCGCGCGGAACGGGAAGCCCGTAGTGAGGAAGGAGCCGTCGACCGAGGTACGGTCGGAGACCTTCAGTCTCGTGCCGTTGAGGAACGCGCCGCTTCCGCGCTCGGCAACGAAGACGTTCTCCCGGAGCGGCTCGTAAACGACGCCGGCGGTCATCTCGCCCTTCACGCGGAGTGCGATCGAGATCGACCAGACTGGAAAGTGCTGCAGATAGTTCGAGGTGCCGTCGAGCGGATCGATGATCCAGGTTCGGTCGCCGGCACCGCCTGTCGCCCCCGTCTCTTCGCCGAGGAATCCGTCGTTAGGGAACGCGGCGGCGAGGTGGCGGACGATCGCCTCTTCGCTCTCGCGGTCGGCCTTCGAGACCCAGTCGTGGCGCCCCTTGAGCGTGGCGTCGAGGCGGTCGAGCTGCTTCCAGTACTTCAGAAGAACTTCGGCGCCGGCTTTGGCAGCTTCGACGGCACGGTCAACAGAGCTCACGGTCTCACCTCGGCGTTGTGGAGTCGCACGGCAGGCGCGATTCTATCCCTCTGTGGTTCCTTGCCAAGGCTGGCGGGCAGCCCTAGACTGTCTCAAAACGTCTCCACACAACGGAACCGCGGTACTCCACGGGAGGGAAATGATGCGAATTAGGCTCGTCATTGCGATGACGCTGGCCGTCTGCGCGCTCGGCGCCACGGCGCAGAACACCGATATCGAGGCGCTTTCCGGCCTCAACTTCAACTTCGGCAATCCAGGTGCCCGGGCGCTTGGCATGGGCGGCGCCTTTCTCGGCATGGCCGACGACTCGTCGGCTGCCGAAGCGAACCCGGCCGGTCTCACGGCGCTCGTCCGGCCTGAAATCACGCTCGAGCTCCGGAACTCGAAGACGCTCCAGAGTCTCGCGACTGAAGGAAACTTCGATCCCGCCGTTCCCTCGAGCGTCACCTACGATGACTTCACCTCGTTCAGCCGCAACGCGGAGGTCGCCTTCGGCAGTTTCGTCCTCCCGAAAGGCAACTGGCGCATCGCCGGTTACTTCCACTCCGTACTCGAGTTCGAGAACGAAGCGAATGCGATCTTCAAACAGAACCAGTTCGGAGCGATCACGATCAACGACCTTCGCTTTTACGTCGGCCCGAACGGCTACGTGAATCTCGACGATTGCGTCGCGCTCGGATCGCAATGCAGCGGTTACCGGCTGTTTCCCTACTTCACGGGAGTCAACGTCGACCTCGAGACCTGGGGACTCGCCCTCGCGTACAAGGTGAGCGATAACTTCTCGATCGGCGCCGCCTACAAGTACCAGAAGTTCACCGAAGAAGCCGCAACACTCAGGACAACGTTCACGAATCCGATCACCCCGCTCGCATTCATTGCGCAGACGGCGGATGACGACGACTACAGCTACAGCATCGGATTCAAGCTTGGGAGCCCGCGCAGCAAGTGGAATCTCGGCGGCGTCTACAAGACCGGTGGGTCATTCAGCACCTCGAACGTGCTTGGCCTCTACAACAATCAGGGTGAGCTCGCGACGCTCGAAGAGACCTCCCGGCCTCAGTTCAACGTACCCGACGTTTACGGTCTAGGCCTTTCCTACAACCCGGTGCCGCCGCTCCGGATCAACGTCGATGCGGTCCAGGTCAACTACTCCGATCTGGTCGATGACGTGCAGTCGATCTACACCGGGGTTCAAGCCAATCCGCAGTACGTGCGGGAAGACGTGACGGAGATTCATGTTGGGGCGGAATGGTTCTTCATCAACAGCCGGATTCCTTGGGCGATCCGTGCCGGCTGGTGGCAGGATCCCGAGCACTCGCTCAAGTGGGCGGGTCCGATCACGAATGGCGACCAGGCCGCGGTCGGAATCGTCTTCCCGGAGGGTGAAGATCGCGATCACTACTCGATCGGAATCGGTGTGGCATTCACGAACCTGCAGGTCGACGCGGCGTACGACACGTCGGACAAATACAAAGTCGGATCGATCTCGGCGAAGTACGTGTTCTAGAGATCATCACGCGAGCACGAACAAGCGGGCGCACCTTTGGGTGCGCCCGTTTTCTTTGTATTCCGGTGCATGAGTGAGGGCCGAAGTTGAAAACTTCGGCCACAGGAAGGCGGACCGCAGGTGGCCGCAGATTTCATCTTCGGCGGGTTCTTGCCTGATCGGCACGCGGCGCTCCTATAATTCGGCGCACCGTGGAATTCGACATCTTCTTCTCGATCAGTCAGACCGAGGTCGACGGGCGCATCCCGAGGGAGCGCCAGATGTGGCTCAACTTCTTCGAGCAGGTGGAGCTCGCCGACCGGCTCGGGTTCGGCACCGCCTGGATCGCGGAGAGCCACCTGTCGACCGAGGTGCAAAAGACAAACCCCGACGCGGTCATCCCTCACTTCGTCGGCGAAGTCGGGCTGAACACCGACATTCTCCAACTCGCGCACAAGATCTTCGCGAGAACGAGCAGGATCGAAATTGGCTCCGCGATCATGAACATCCTCTGCAACGGCGGGCCGATCGCCGCCGCAGAGAGGGTCAGGACCTTCCTTTCACTTCACGGACTCGACGAGCGGGAGGCTCGGCGGATCACGATCGGCTTCGCCGCGGGGCGCTTTCCGTTCATCAACACCCCCTATGGGATCGTGCCTCGCAGCGCCGTCGATCGTGCCGCATGGCCGGTCGTGAAGACGAAAATCTTCCAGGAGGCCACGGAGGTTTTCCTGCGCCTTCTCAACGGAGAGACGCTCAACTCGGGCGAGATCCGGCCGAAACTGCTTCGGCGTCGCGACTTCAGGAGCGACGCCGATTGGGAGCGCGTCGTCGAGGCGCATGGAAGCGCGGCCGAGGAGATCGAAGTCGCCTCCTGGTGGGTCTTCCCTAACCTGAAGATCGTCCCGCAGGAAGCGCCGATGCAGCTGCTGAACCTCGCCATCGGATCGCACGATGCGGAGACGCAGGAGCTCGCGAACACGATCGTCCCCTGCGGTGTCTTCAATCTCTCGATTACGCCGGGAGACGAAATCGAGAAGACGAACGAGCGAATGTCGCGCTCCTACCACCCGGCGGGTGGTGGCTGGAAGCGGCGGCTCATGCCGCGAACGGTCCTCGTCTTCATCAACGAGGAACCTGGCCTCACCCGAGAAGAAAAGAATGCCCAGGCCTCGGCGGAGGCGAAGAAGGCGCTGGAAAACTACTGGAAGGCGCTCGAGGGGACGCTCGATCCGGCGAAGGTCGAGCGCGCGACGAACAACGCGCTCGTCGGCGACGCGGAGGCGATCGTGCAACAGATGAAGCGCTTCCACCCCGAAGACCGCCTCATGCTCTGGTTCGATTTCAACAACCACGACTCCGCCCGCGTTTGCCGGAACATGACCGCGTTCATGGAAAAAATCAGTCCTGAGTCCTGAGTCCTGAGTCCTGAGTGCTGAGTGCTGAGTGCTGAGTGCTGAGTCCTAAGTGCTGAGTCCTAAGTCCTAAGTTCGAAGTCCTGAGCCGTGAGTAGTGAATGAGAAGCAGAGGAGACTGGTGTCGAAGAGCTGAACGGGAGTGAGTCGAGCAGTGATTGCGAAGTTCGAAGATCTGAACGCGTGGCAGAAAGCGAGAGCGTTGACGCGGGAGGTCTATCGAGTCACTCAAGGCGATGGGTTCAGGCAGGACTTCGGCCTGAGGGATCAGGCGAGGCGTGCGGCAGTTTCGGTCATGGCAAACGTGGCGGAAGGGTTCGAAAGGCACAGGCTGGGTGAGTTCAAACAGTATTTGTCGGTGGCGAAGGCGAGCTGCGCGGAATTGCGCTCGCATCTGTATGTGGCGCTGGATGTTGGATACCTGGCGCAGCACGAGTTCGAACAGGTCTCGGCGCTGGCAAACGAAACGACTCGAGTCATCGCGGGCCTAAGGTCCTCGATCGCTCGCCCAAAACAGGGCTGACTTATGTCTACACCACCAGACCGACACGAAGCGCCGCTCACTCCGGAACTCGGACTGAAGACCGAGGACTCAGGACTGAGGACTCAGGACTCAGGGCTCACGACCGAGGACTCACGACTCCGGACCGAGGACTCACGACTCCGGACTGAGGACTCAGGACTCCGGACTGAGGACTCAGCACTCAGCACTCAGCACTCAGCACTCAGTAATCGTCCCGATTGGCAGCCGCTCGTCGAGTACCGACGCAACGGAATCGCGGAGAACACGATCCACGGGGCAGTCGCCTGGGTGTCTGGAACGAGGCTCATCCACTCCTTTGGCGGCAACGTCGAGTGCTACGGCCGTTCGATGCTGAAGCCGCAGATGATGAAGGTCTTTGCGAAGGATCTCGATGCGGTTCTCGACCCCGAGCAGAAAGCGATCTCCGTTGCGTCGCACAATGGCGACACCGAGCATGTCCGCGTCGTGAAGTCGATCCTTTCTGACACGGAGTGGGGACTCATGCAGGCGCCGCTCGATGTGCCGCTCGTGCAGTTCGGGCGGCAGGTGCGCCGCCCTCGCCGCTGGTACCACTGCTGCTCCGGTGAGCACGCGGCGATCCTGCGCGGCTGCCGCATCCGCGGCTGGTCGCGCGTCGGCTATGTCTGGCCTCACCACCCCTTCTTCCAGGAGTTTCTCGGGTACATCGCCCGCGTCCTCGGTCCCGAGTGGAAACAGGGGACGATCGCGAAGGATGGTTGCGGCCTGCCGACCGTGAGCATGACCGTCTCCGATCTCGCGCGTCTCTACGCCGCGATGGTCACGGAGAAGAACGACGACTGGATCTGGCGTGCGATGGTCGAGCACCCCGACTTGATCGGAGGGTTCAACCGTCTCGACTCGACGATCCTCAAGGCGTGCGGAGGAAAGGTCATCGCGAAGGAAGGGGCCGACGGCCTGCTCGGCATGGCGGTCGAGCACCCCGAGTATCCGGAAGGGTTAGGCGTCGTGATCAAGATCGCGCACGGCTGGAACCCGCAGGCAACCTGGTACGTGGCGCGCTACGTTCTCGGCGTACTCGGCTTCGAGTTCCGCAACCCATACAAGCTGAGCCGGCAGAAGGCGTTCATCGTTCCCGACGTGATCCCGGAGACGCTGCGCGGCCGGATGGAGACTATCGTGCCGTGGGATTCGTGGGATCCCGACGTCGACCGGTGGGAGTTCAACCCAGGCGACTATGTCGGACGGAGTTGAGGAGTCATGTGGAGTGCGCAAGCGCAGCTTGCGCCCTTGCAGCGGGAAGCGCAGCTTCCCGCCGGTGAGCCGTCTCCGAATCGTCCGCCGAAGCTGCGCTTCGGCGTGGTACGGCGCAAGCTGCGCTTGCGCACTCCACATGCGCCCAGCCGAAGGTGAAACGTCGCGATGCTTGAATCTCTGAATTCTGAATTCTCAATCCGCAATTTCGTTGACGGCAAGTTCGTAGAGCCGGCGTCCAAGGCCTACCTCGACGATGTCGGTCCGGCAACCGGGTCGACGATTGCACGCGTTCCTGACAGCGACGGGCGTGATGTCGACGCAGCAGTGGCCGCGGCGTGGCGCGCGTTCCCATCATGGTCGCGCACGCCAGCGGAAGAACGTTCGCGGCTGCTCCTGCGCCTCGCGGAGCTGATCGAGCGGACCTCCGAGGAGTGTGCGCAGATCGAATCAGCCGACAACGGGAAAACGGTTAGGCTCGCGCGCTCGATGGACATCCCGCGCGCGGTCACCAACTTTCGCTTCTTCGCGACTGCGATCCTTCACGACGCCAACGAGGCGCACGTCACGAACGATGCCGCACTCAACTACACGCTTCACCAACCGCTCGGCGTCGCCGGGCTCATCTCCCCCTGGAACCTCCCCCTCTACCTCCTCACGTGGAAGATCGCGCCTGCGATCGCCTCCGGAAACTGCTGCGTCGCGAAGCCGTCAGAGTTGACGCCACTCACGGCACACCGGCTCGCAGAGCTCGTGCGTGAAGCGGGGATCCCGCCCGGCGTCGTGAACATCGTTCACGGGCTCGGCCCGAAGGTGGGCGACGCGATCACCGCGCATCCGCGCGTGCCGCTCATCTCGTTCACGGGTGGAACCGCCACGGGTGCGGCCGTGATGCGAAACGCGGGGCCATTGTTCAAGAAGGTCTCGCTGGAGCTCGGTGGGAAGAACCCAAACATCATCTTTGCAGATGCCGATCTCGACGAAGCAGTCACGACGTCGATTCGTTCGAGTTTTGCAAACCAGGGAGAGATCTGTCTCTGCGGATCGCGCATCTTCGTCGAACGGAAGGCGTTCGATCGGTTCGTCGATGCATTCGTGGCGAAGACGTGTGCGCTGCGAGTCGGCGACCCGTCGGATGACGCGACCGACGTTGGCGCGCTCGTTAGTGCCGCGCATCTCGCAAAGGTCGAGAGCTACGTCGCGCTTGCACGCTCGGAGGGCGAAGTGCTCGCAGGCGGTACGCGGCCGTCCACGCTCCCCGAACCGCTTCGTGACGGCTTCTACCTCGAACCGGCTGTCGTCCGCACCGACCGGACTGACTGCCGCGTGATGCAGGAGGAAATCTTCGGCCCCGTCGTTACCGTGACGCCATTCGACGACGAGGCGCAGGTCGTCGAGTGGGCGAACGGCACGCGATACGGCCTTTCCGCAAGCCTCTGGACACGCGACCTCGATCGCGCGCACCGCGTCGCCTCGGCACTTCGCGCCGGCACGGTCTGGGTGAACACGTGGCTGCTGCGCGACCTTCGCGTACCGTTTGGCGGCGTCGGCGACAGCGGCGTCGGGAGGGAAGGGGGGCGCGAGTCGCTCCGATTCTTCACGGAGGCAAAGAATGTGTGCGTAAAGATCAGGGCATAGGTCAAAGGGCATAGGCCTCTGACCTTTGACCTTTGACCTGCTTCTGGCAACATTGACGCCGCGTCGCGCCGCGGAGTTCGCGGGCGCGGCCCAAGGAGCTCGTCCCCATGTCATCGGCAGCGAAAGTCGGCGCGTTCATGCTCGTGGTCCTCGCGATCCTCGGGTTCTTCATTCTCCGGATCGAAGACATCGGGTTGGGTGGATCTGCCAAGACTCAGACGATCGACGTCATCTTTCCCTCGGTGGCCGGCCTCGACGAGAAGTCGCCGGTCCGTGTCGCAGGAGTTCGCGTTGGCAAGGTGAGGGAGATCCGCCTCGAAGGGGCGAACGCGCGCGCGACACTCGAGATCGACGCATCGATCGAAGTGCGCGACGGGGCGAGGGCCTACGTCGAGAACCTCGGACTGCTCGGCGAAAAGTACGTCGAGCTCTACCCAGGCGCCCAGGGAGCACCGCTCGCGAGCAAGGCGAAGCCGATCCTCGGCTCGACGCAGCCGACGATCGACGACGTCACCGCACAGGTGTCGAAGATTGCCGAAGACGTGAAGGCGGTGAGCGCGTCGATGCGCAACGCGCTCGGCGGTCCCGAAGGAGAGCAGCGTCTCGAGGAGATCGTCGAGAACATCCGCGACATCACCGCGAGGATGAACATGATCCTCGCGTCGAACGAGGGGAACGTGAACGCGACCGCGGAGAACCTGCGCGCGATCACGGACGATCTCCGCGTCGAGATCCCGCGCATCGCCAACTCGCTCGACCGCTTCGCGAACAGCATCGCCGACACGGTCAACGAGAACCGCGAAGACGTGCGGACCATCGTGCAGAACTCGAAGGAGCTCGCGACCGAGCTCCGCGCGACGAACGACAACCTCAACGCAATTACCGGACAGATCCGTTCGGGACAGGGCACGGTCGGCAAGTTGATCTACGACGACGAGGCTCTCCGGAAGCTGACCTCGAGTCTCGAGTCGGTCGAGCAAGGGGCGAACGAGCTCCGCGACACGCTCGGTAAGGCGCGCCGGATGGAAATGGCGGTCGAGGTCAAGAGCAGCTACTACGACGGTCTCGAGGAAGATCCCAATGCCGGCTTCACGGGCAACTCGCGCGGAGGAATCGGATTGCTGCTCCGACCTAACCCCGAGCACAATCGGTTCCTGAATCTCGAGCTCAATTACGACCCGCGCGGCCAGCGTTACGAGAAGCAGACGACGACGACCGTGACCGGACCCGACGGCATTCCAGCCACCACGACGACGAACACGGTGAAGTACGAAAAGGACTGGGTTTTCTCTGCGCAGGCAGCGTGGCAGGTCGACAAGACGAGGCTTCGCGTCGGTGTGTTCGACGGCACGGGCGGAATCGGCGCCGACTACTTCGTAAACGACAGGTTCTCGGTGACCGGCGAGATTTTCGACTTCAACGAACGCGTCGGGAACGAAGATCCCCACCTCCGCCTCTTCAGTAACTGGACCATCCTTCCCGAGCGGAAGAACTTTCCGACACTCTTCCTCTCGACAGGCGTCGACAACGTCCTCAATGACAACGCGGTCACGGTCGGTGGCGGCATCCGGTGGAGTGACGACGACCTCAAATACCTCTTCGGATCCGTGCCGCTTAACTAGGCAAATCTGAGCGCGCCGCTGAGATCGCTCCTTGACAGGATGCGAGCAGGAACACGCCGAGAGTGGGAGAGACGATGAGTCACGCGAAGACGAAGGTCGCGCTGTTGTTCGGGGGGCGAAGCGCGGAGCACGAAGTATCGATCCTATCCGCCCGATCCGTCTGGGAGGCGGCGCCTCCCGATCGGTTCGAGGTGATTCCAGTTTGCGTCGCCCGCGACGGAGCGTTCCTGAAACCGTCGGCGAGTCGCGCGGTGCTTCGCTCCAGGGGGGTCGACACGACGACGGGTGACCCCGAATTCGACTTCGTGAAGTGGTTCCGCAAGGAGAAACTCGCCATCGCCTTCCCGCTCATTCATGGAACGAACGGCGAAGATGGACGGCTCCAGGGATTTCTCGAGATCGCGGGAATTCCATACGTGGGAAGCGGCGTGACGGCATCCGCCGTCGGAATGGACAAGGCGCTGATGAAGCAGGCGTTCGTTGCGGCGAAGTTGCCGATCGTCGACTTCGTCGCCGTGACCGAGACCGAGTGGCGCGACGAACGGCGCAGGGTGATGCAGGCGGTCGGGAACTCGCTTCGTCTTCCCTACTTTGTGAAGCCGGCAAACGCTGGATCTTCGGTCGGAGTCACGAAAGTGAGGAAACCCGACGATCTCGCCGCAGCCGTCGAACATGCGCTCCGGTTCGACGAGAAGATCCTCGTCGAGCGTGGAATCGACGCGAGGGAGCTCGAGGTCGCGGTCCTAGGCAATGATCGCCCTTCGGCGTCCGTCGTCGGGGAGATCGTTCCGGGAGGCGAGTTCTACGACTACAGCGACAAGTACATCGACGACAAATCGAGACTTTCGATTCCGGCGCAGATCCCGGTCAGGGTGTCGGATTCGATCCGCGCCCTAGCCGTTGCCGCATTCCGCGCGATCGGAGCGTCGGGTTATGCGCGCGTCGACTTCTTCCTCGACAAAGGAACGAAGAAGATCCTCGTCAACGAGATCAATACGATCCCTGGATTTACCAGCATCTCGATGTATCCGAAGCTCTGGGGTGCAACCGAGATCAAGTATCCCGCATTGATCGCGGAGTTGATCGATCTCGGTATCGCTCGCAGCCGCGAGCGCGCCGCGCGCTACAAGTCGATGATGTCGTGGTTTGACGAAGTAGAGAAATTAGGGTGACCCCAGATTCGAGTGCTGAGTCCTCAGTCCTGAGTCCTCAGTCCTCAGTCAGTATCGTCGGATGACATGGGTGTCAGTGACGCACACGACATTGTCACGTCATCTATTCGCATTTGTTGGCACGCACCCTGCTCACTATGCTCAGCACTCAGGACTGAGGACTCAGGACTGAGGACTCAGGGCCAGTCATGGACCTCCACACCGCAATCGTCGTCCTCGAAGTCATCGCAATCGGCGCGTTGCACGCCGCGGTCGTCGTGTCGATCCTGATGGGGGAGAGGCGCCAGCCGACCGCGACGCTCGCCTGGCTGCTCACCGCGACACTGATACCGTTTGCCGGAGCGCTCCTCTACTTGCTGATTGGCCGCACGCGAACGCTTGGCATCGTGCGACGCACCAAGCGTGCAGCGACCCTTCTGCACGACATCTTCGAGGCGCGCGGTTCACGCCACTGGCAGCCGCGGCCCGACGGCGCCGACCTCGAACCGCGAACGAAGACGATGCTCGAGCTCTCCGAGCGCCTCGTCTCGACTCCAGCCGACGATTCCCGGTCGGGAAGGCGAAGACGTGCGTGTCTTGCGCATGCGAGCTATGGGAACAAGGTCGAGATGCTGGTGAACGGTGCAGCTTTTTACCGCTCGCTCTTCGAGTCGATCGCCGCGGCGGAGCGGCAGCTCCATGTCCAGTTCTACATCATCCAGCCCGATGAGTCGGGGGTGTCGCTTCGTGACCGCCTCACCGAAGCGGCGCGGAACGGACTCGAAGTGCGAGTGCTCTACGACGCGGTCGGGAGCTCGAGGCTCGGCAGCGCGTTCTGGAAACCGCTCGTTGACGCCGGCGGAATCGTCTCCGCATTCAACCCGGTCTCATTCCTCACCTCGCGACTGCGCCGCCGCGACCGGATCGACTTCCGCAACCACCGCAAGCTCGTCATCGTCGACGGCAAGGTCGGCTTCACCGGCGGAATCAACATCGGACGCGAGTACCTCGGACTCGATCCCGAAGTCGGCCACTGGCGCGATACGCATCTGCGTATCGAGGGGCCCGCAGTTCTCAGCCTGCAGGAAGTTTTTGCGCTCGATTGGAACGTCGCGTGCGGCGAGAGCTGCGAGTATGCAAGCTGGTTCGCGCTTCCATCGGTGCACCCCGAGGGTGCGCTCGTTCAGGTCGTCGACTCGGGTCCCGACAGCGAGTGGGCGCCAGTCGAGCAGATCTACTTTCAGGCGATCTCGTGTGCGGAGGAGAAGCTCTGGCTCTCGACGCCCTACTTCGTTCCGAGCGCACCGATCGAAGCCGCGCTGATCGCAGCGGCGATGCGAGGGGTCGACGTTCGTCTGCTCGTGCCGCACCGCCCCGACTCGCTCGTCGTCGGGCTCGCTTCGCACAGCTACTTCGAGACACTGCTTCGGGCCGGCGCGCGCGTCTTCCTCTACGAAGGGTTCCGACGGCGCAGATTCGGGCGCCGCGTGCGCCGCGGCTTCCTTCATGCGAAGACGATGGTGGTCGATTCGTGGATGGCCACGGTCGGTTCGGCGAACATGGACATGCGCTCGTTCCGGCTCAACTTCGAGCTCAACGCCTTCATTTACGACACCGCATTCTGCGACGAAATGGCCGCGCAGTTCGAGCTCGACCTGAACCAAGCCTCGGAGCTTACGGCCGAAGCGGCAAGAACGACTCCCTACCCCCGGAGGATGGCCCAGCAGGCAGCGCGCGTCATGTCGCCGCTGCTGTAATTGGACCTTTGACCTCGCCTTCCCCCTCAACGGATCCCGTACAGCCTAACCACAGCCTGACGCCTTCCCTTCGGTGACGCCCTGTAGGTGAAGACGACCTTTTCGATACGGCGCTCGCCGCCGTTGAGGTCGATCTCGCGACTCCAGCTGCCGGGCTCGATGAACGACTTGACCTCGATGTCCTGCACGCCGCCACCCTCGTAATGAACCTTGAGGTCGAAGATCTCGACGCCCGCGCGTCTGGTCTCGAACTGGATCTTTCGGAACCAGTCATTCCCCTTCACGACGAAAACGTCTTTCTCTCCCCGATTGGTTACGGTCCGTTCGCCGAGAAAGACGCGCTTATCCGCCTGAAGTGACAGCCCGCCTGCGAGGAAGATGAAACAGAACACGAGTGACACGAGCGATCGTTTCGCCATGGATATCCTCTCCGTCTCCGATTCGGTAGCGCCGCATTATGCGACACTTCGTCTCCGATCGAACAGACGTGAGCGGAGGCTCGCGCGTTTACTTCGGGCCCCAGAGCTCCCCGAGGCGCGCGTCGCGGCCGCATCCGCCGCGGTAGTACTTGTAGCGAATCGGGTTTTTCAGGTAGTAGTCCTGGTGATACTCCTCAGCAGCATAGAACGCGCCCGCCTGCACGATCTCGGTCTGTACCTTCCACCCCTTCTCCTTCTCGATTCGGGCCTTCGATTCGAGCGCGAGCTTTCTTTGCGTCTCGTCGTGGACGAAGATCGCAGTCCGGTACTGACTCCCCGAATCACAGAACTGCCGGTTCTTCACCGTCGGATCGACGTTGTGCCAGAAGACATCGAGGAGCGTCGCGAACGACACTTTGTTCGGGTCGTAACGGATTTCGACCGATTCTGCGTGGCCCGTGCCACCGTCTGACACCTGTTCGTATGTTGGATTCGCCACGCGGCCGCCGGTGTACCCCGACGTCGTCGAGATGACCCCCGGAAGCTTGTCGAAGGGCGGCTCCATGCACCAGAAGCAGCCGCCGGCGAAGGTAGCCACAGCGACCGATGCGGGGCGCGGAGCTTGCGCCGAAGCGGTAGCCGCGAGGAGAACGATGAGTGTCAGTTGAATGAGCCTGCGCATGGGATGGCCTCCGGAGCGAAAAACGCGGAAAGCACATCGGTGATTGCGGCGCGGGATGCCGGTTACAAGATGGTAAAGGCCGGGAGCTCGGGGCAGAAGAGGAGAGCTGTGAGAAATGCGAGTTAGTTCCAATGGCCTGAACTCAGGGGCGAAAGTCTCGAAGTTAGAACGTAGAAGGGTGAATGTTGAACCCTGAAACCCCCGCCCGGGGCCCTTTTCTGGGTTCAAACTTCATCGTTCATCGTTCCAACTTCACCTCTTCCGCTTAAGTTCAGGCCATTGGGCTAGTTCGTCACGCGGCAGGAGTTCGTCGCATATTTGATTTCTAAAACCTCCGGTTTCGATTCACGATGTACCGATGCTCTGGCCAATTCGCATCGCCTTCGCACGTCTGCGTCCGTTCGACGCGACGGCGGTCGTGCGTATCGTCGTCGTCGCGGCGATCTTCGGCGGGTTTCTGTACGGCGACTTTCGCGTGTTTCAGCGGCTCTTCGACCTCACGGGTCAGATTGAGGCGCTCACACCGTTCTTCGCGATCGGCCTCGTACGGAATCTACTCGGCCTCGTGTTTCTGATCGCGATGTTCGTTCTCTTCTTCTCGGCGATGACGAGCTCGATCGGCGCGTTCTTTACCGACCTCGATCTGGAGACCTACCTCGCGGCGCCGGTCTCGCGCGTAAGAGTCGTCGCCACGCGCTGGGCGAAAACGTTCGTGCAGAGCAGCTACCTCGTGATCGCGTTTTTGCTGCCGATGTTCTTTGCGCTTGGACGGCAGTACGGGCGCGGCCCCGAGGTCCTGACGCTCGGGCTCCTGAACCTGCTGTTGTTTCTCGCGACGCCGGTGAGTATCAGTGCGCTCGCGATCATCGTACTCGTCCGCCATTTTCCGGTTAGGCAGGTTCACCAGATCGCGGCAACCCTTGCGATCGTCGCGGGCACGGCGGCGATCGTGGGGCTTCGCCTGTCGCGCCCCGAGAGGCTCTTTCAGAACGTGACGACCGACGACCTGACGACGGTGCTTCAGGCGATCGAGCTGCCGTCGGCCGAGCTTTACCCGAGCAGCTGGCTCGCCGATGCCGTTACCGCGGGAATCGATGGTGCGGGCGACCTGGCGGCGACGGGAAGACTCACCGCACTCGCCCTCGCGAGTTTCGTCCTTTTCCTCGGTGTCGCAGCGGCGAGCCACTTTAAGGCGTGGGTACGTGCGCGGGAAACGTCGGCTCCTGTCGCGCTCGGGTCGGGTCTCGTCACGAACTTGCTCGACCGCGCGACGGCTCGGCTCGATCCACAAGTCCACGCGATCCTCGGAAAGGAAGTGCGGATTCTGACGCGCGATGCCGCGCAGTGGTCGCAGCTCTTCATGATGATCGCGCTGCTGTTTCTCTACATGTACAACATCAGGATGCTTCCGCTGCAAGGGGACTTCCGCGCCGTATTCGTCGCGTATCTGAATCTCGGAATGACCGGCTTCGTGATTGCGGCGACCTGCCTCCGCTTCGCCTATCCGTCGATCTCCGCCGAGGGGAAACAGTACTGGATCCTCGAGTCGGCGCCGGTGTCGTTCAGGCTGCTGCTTTGGGTCAAAGTGCTCGTCTACCTCGTACCGCTTCTCGTCGTCGGGCTGGTGTTGACGTCGCTCGGGAACGCGATCCTCTCCGCGCCGCCGATCGTCTGGGGCTACACGACGCTCGGAGCCGTGCTGGTCAGCGTGACGCTCGTCGCGATGGGCGTCGGGATGGGTGCCGCGAGCCCTGACTTCAAGCTCGAGAATCCGATCGAGCTCGCGATGTCACTCGGCGGGTTCGCATACATGGCGCTCTCGCTCCTCTACGTGGGCCTGATGATGTTCCTGATGGCGAAACCGATGCACGGATTCATGCTGCGCGTCTGGTTCGGAATTGAGAACACGCAGACACCACTCGCATCGGTGGCACCCATCGCAATCGCCGTCGCGGTCTCGCTCGCGCTGTCGATCGGTCCGGTCGAGATCGCAAACTGGAGGCTGGTGAGGCGATGAGGCAGGCCAAAGGTCGAAGATCAAAGACCAAAGCAGGCGAACCATCGTGGCGGCTTCGCGGAAATCGATGAACCGCACGGGCGCTGCGTTGCGTTAAGCGTTCTCGCGCGTTGTGACGTAGGCACGGGAAATCTCGATGGCTGGCTCGGTTGCCGTCGCTAGCTTTGACCTTTGACCTTTCGCCTCTTGCCTTCGCCTTCGACCTTTGGCCGCTGGTCTGGCTATCTGCTGATAGAATCGCCCGATCAAATTGACCTGAACAGGAGTCTTCAATGACTGAGATGCCTCCTCCTCCACCGCCGCCACCGCCGTACGGTGGCTCTGTGACTCCGCCCACTCCGCCGCCCCCTCGTCCTCCCTCGTCGGGCGGCGTGAGGATCGGTGATTGGTTCAATGAAGCGTTCGACCGCGTGAAACCGGCCTGGGTCGAGTACTTCATCGCGGGAATCGTCGTTGTGCTCTGCATGGCGGTTGCCGCGGCCCTTTGCTACATCCCCTACTTCATCGTCGGGGGGCCGCTGCTCGCCGGTCTCGTCATCTTCGTTGCGAAGAAGATGCTCGGAGTGCAGGCAGAGGTCGGCGATGTGTTCAAGGGTTTCCGCAAGTTCACGGACACGATGCTGCTCTGGCTCATCCTGGTCGGACCGCCGGTGCTCGTGATGGCGATCGTGTACGCGGGACAGTTCGCGGCTGCCATGGGCCTCGGTAAGGTTGGCGAAGCGCTCGGAGCGGTGATGGGGTGCGTCGGCTGCGTCGGTGTCCCGGTTTTCGGGATCATCTACCCGATCGTCGTCGGTACGCTTTTCTACTTCGCGTTCCCACTGGTGCTGTTCCGCGATATGGACGCGATGAGCGCGCTGAAGGAGAGCATGGCGAAGGTCAAGCCCAACTTCATGAACTTCCTACTGCTCTGGCTAGCGAGTGCTGCGCTGTTCCTGGTTGCCGAGATCGTCGGTCTGCTTCTCTGTCTCATCGGCATTCTCGTCACGATTCCGGTGGCGATGTGCGTGATGGTGATGGTGCAGCTCGAGGCGTATCGCGACCACTACGGACTCAGCCCGGAGAACCTCGACCAGTACCGCTGATCGTTTCCCATTGACGCCGCGTCGCGGGGAGTCGTAGACCCGCGACGCGGCGTTTTCGCGTTCATGGACTCTCCGTCGCAGGCAACCACGCCTCCTGGCTCGAGCCCGGCGACCGCCCTGGTTGTCTGGTTAGGCGGAGCGCTCCTCGCGGTTGCGGTCGTCGCCTGGCTCGCGGCGCTGGGTCCCGGCGAGACGACGATCTGTCTCTTCCGTCACTGGACTGGAGTCCCCTGTCCCGGCTGTGGCGTCACGCGCTCGATCGCGGCGCTCGTCCGCGGTGACGTCAGTCGGGCGTTTCACTTGCACCCGTTGGCCCCGATCGCAGCGGCTGAAGCGGGGATCCTCTGGGTGGGGTGGGGCGTCTCGCTGTTTAGTCGTCGCCGAGGACTCGACGAGTCGCGCCTCGCCCTCGTACTGCTGGCAAACTTCGCCGCGTTCGTCGCGCTTTGGGTCGTGAGGGTGGCGACGGGGACGTTGCCGGAGTAGCCAGGTTTGAGGTCAAAGGTCAAGGCTGGCATGGATTCGCGAAACGCGAAAGATTACGGCACGTGAGGGCGCGGGCAAGGTTTCAGCGCGGAAGAAGGCGATCGCTTGACTATGGTAGATCGCCGGGGATTCTGCCTGCTTTGACCTTTGACGTTTGACCTTGGCCTCTGGCCCTTGGCCCGCCTCACTCCCGCAGCTTCATCCAGGTCTCGAGGTGGTGAATCGCGAAGCCGGCGAAGGCGCGGTTGCCCGAGAAGGCAGTCGCAGTCTTTGCGAGCTCGCGCACGAGCGAAGCGTTCCCTTCCTGGAGGAACGTGACTTTCGACGGCTCGCTGTCGCCCGTCTCGACGCCCACCGTGACCAGCTTTCCGTTCGCTGCGGCCCACTCGATCTCATTGCGCGCATGGCGGATGAGACCGTCACGCCCTTCCGCTTTGTCGCGGTAGTCCATCAGAACGACGGTGTCGAGGACCGATTGCACGTGTTCGTTCATGGGGCGCAGCTTTCCGCGCCATTCGACCTCGTATCCGTCGAGCCAGAATGGAATCGCGGCGCTCACCTCGAGCCCTGATCCGTGGGCGATCGTCATCCATTCGTCGAGTCGATCGAGAAAAAGGGCCGAGAGGCCGAGCCTGTCGGTCGACCATGCCTCGAGCATGTGGGGCTCGATGTCGAAGTGCACGCCGGTGAATCGCTCGCCTTTCTTCGACGTGTCGTTGTAGTTCAGCACGCGGCGAAGCATTGCGCGCGCGGCCTGCTTCTTTTCCGGCAACACGTAGGTCTGCGTGCTGAGAAAGTACGAGCCGAGGAGGGCATGAACGTCGATTCCGTCCGCACGGAGCTCGCGCACGAGCGCGCGGTAGAGCTCCGGATTCTCTCTGATGACGCTCCGCCCCTTGTACTCGTCGGCGTAGAGAAAAACCCGGCTGACGTGGCGCTCGTGAAGGAAGCTCTTGACCTGCGCCTTGTATGCCGCATCGTCGAGCATTCGAAACGTCTCCTTCTCCCATACCCAGACGGAGATCGGAGCGGGAGCGGGGACGGCGTAGATTGCGGGAGCGATCGCAACGACGATCGCGACCGCCGCGGCGCGTGCGCAGTTCCGGAGAAGGATCGAGCTCACTCCCGATGCGTAACCCTCATCGAGAAGTCGTCAATTTCAGCGGATCAGCGCTCGACGGGGAAGCCTTCCTGAGCCCAGCGACGAATGCCGCCGCCGAGGTTGCGGACCGACTGGAAGCCGGCATCGCGAAGCAGCGTCGCCGCGTGGGCGCTGCGCATCCCTGAGGCGCAATAGCAGACGATGTCGCGCCCCTGCTCGATCTCGTCGAGCCGAGCCGGGAGATCGCGAAGTGGCATCAGGTCAGCGGTGGCGATATGCCCACCATTCCATTCGATCGGCTCGCGGACGTCGATGAGGAGCGGTGCCGAAGGGCTCTCGAGAAGTGCCGCGAGTTCGCGCGGCGCAATCTCCGCTTCGCCGGCGGGCGTCATTCCGCAGAATGCCTCGTAGTCGACGAGCTCGCGGATCGTCGGATTCGCACCGCAGACGACACAGTCGGGGTTTCGTGGAACACGCAGCTCGCGGAACGACATCCGCATCAGGTCGACGAGCAACATCCGGCCGACGAGCAGGTCGCCGCGACCGAGGATGAATTTCATCGCCTCGGTTGCCTGGATCACGCCGACGAGTCCTGGCACCACGCCGAGCACTCCTCCTTCTTCGCACGACGGCACGAGCCCTGGAGGCGGCGGTTCCGAGTACATGCAGCGGTAGCAGGGGCCTTGCGGCGGATGGAAGACCGAAGCCTGTCCGACGAAACGGAAGATCGAGCCATAGACGTTAGGCTTCCCGAGGAGTACGCAGGCGTCATTGACGAGATAGCGTGTTGGAAAATTGTCAGACGCGTCGAGCACGACGTCGTAAGTCCGGAGCACGTCGAACGCATTGGAGGAGGTGAGGCGAAGCTCGTGCGCAACGATCTCGACCGTGGGGTTGAGCTCGCGAAGCCGCCGCGCCGCCGTCTCGATCTTCGGTTTTCCGACGGAAGGAGTGTCGAAGAGGATCTGACGCTGCAGGTTCGAGATGTCGAGCCGGTCGAACTCGACGAGCCCGATCCGTCCTACTCCTGCCGCGGCGAGGTAAAGGGCCGAGGGGCTTCCGAGGCCGCCGGCGCCGACGACGAGCACGGAGCCGTTGCGGAGCCGTGTCTGTCCTTCCACGCCCATCTCGGGAAGCGAAATATGACGCGAATAACGCTGGAGCTCGTCGTTCGAGAGCATGGAGATCCTGAGAGCAGCGAGACGCCGCGGGAATCGCTACTTCTTTCGTTTGACGAGTTGCTTCACCTCGTCGTTACCGAGAGGACTGTGCGCGGCAATGATGACCGCCGCGGTGCCCTCATTGAAAAGAGGAATGTTGAACCGGATCGGGAGCGTGCCGTCGCCGGTCGTAAGCCCGCGAAAGAGGACGCGCGGCGGCTCCACCGTGGAGATCATCTTGACCTCGATCTGCGCCGCTTCGATCGCCGTCTGCGACAAACTCTTCCGCGCGGCGATCCGCATCTCGACCGATTGGCCGCTCACGAAGTCACAGGGGCTGAGGATCGAGAGCTCGAGATGCTCGCTCTCGGCCTCGGCCGCGAGGTAGTCGAGGATCACCTGATCGAGCGTCTTGTCTTCTGAGGGCTGTTCGACCGTCGCCTGCGCGACGGAGCTCGCCTCGACCGTCTTCCCGGTCTGCGTGATCGTCTTCTTGCCTGGCGCGACGACGAGCGAGTCGAACTTGCCTCGCTTGATCGCCGCGATCATCGTGCGATGCTGGTGCTCCATCAGCGTGCCGATTTCAGTCTCGCTGATGCCTTCCTTCACCTTGTCGAGATACGAGGTTTTTTTCGACGCGAGGATCTCGCCGCCAACGTAAACGAGCGACTCGATGTAAGGATTGGCCAGACCCTTATCCTCGGTCTGAATGTGATAGACCTTCTCGTTGTGCTTGATGTCGGTATTGAAGCCGGTGATCACGGGTCGAGCGCCTTCGAATCGTCTGAGCCGTCACAGCTTAGCAAAAAAAAGGGGGCAAAGGCGAAGCGTCGCTGAGCCTCACCGCGCCTCGCCTTGGAATGCGCCGACGCGGGCGCGGAGCTCGTCGGAAATCGCGATCTTGCGACGCTCTTGCCACGAGAAGAGAACGACCACGACCTTGCCGGTTGCGGCGATCTCGCCGCTCGCTGCCTTCACGACCTCGTAGACGAAGTCGAGCGAGGAGCTGCGCATCTCGCTGATGCGGACCCGGATGTGTACGAGCTCCATCATGTTGAGCTCGCGACGAAAGTCGCACTCGGCGCGGGCCACGATGAAGGTCAGAGACGACGGCTCGGTCGCTCCGACCATCTCCATCCAGTATTTCGTCCGTGCCCATTCGAAGTAGGCGAAGTAGACGGCGTTGTTGACGTGGCCCATCGCGTCGAGATCCTGCCAGGTGACCTCGTGCGGGACGACGTACCAGCCGTCTTCGAATCCGGCGACGCTCGGTGATGGCTTTCCCATGAGGTCGATCGCGAGGATTATGCACTATCGCGACGGTGATTCTCGCGTGCATCGAGTAGTGCTACTCTGGCCGAAATGGGCCACACCCGCTTCATCGAGCACGAGGGTGTTCGCATCCTCGAGATCGACTTCTCCGCCTGCCGAGGCCAGGAGTACGTGCGGCGGATCGAGGAAGCCGCGGTGGTCATTCGGGCACAGCCCGAGAATTCGCTCCTGACCCTTACGATCGTCACCGGCGCCGAGTACAGCGCGGCGATGATGGATGTGCTCCGCCCCTACGTCGCGGGGAACAAGCCTTACGTGATCGCGGGCGCGGTCGTCACCCACGACCACCTGCAAAAGGTCGTGGCGCCGGTGAATCGGCTCACGGGGCGCGATCTCGAGACGTTCGACGACGTCGAGAGCGCGAAGGCGTGGCTCGTGGAGCGAGCGCGCCAGCGCGACTGAGGCACCACCAGGCGGGCGCCCCGCCGGCCTTGGCCATGCTATCGTTTCGTGCATGAGGCGCTTCATCGCCGCCGCGGTCCAGATGACGTCGACCGACGATCGCGCGCGCAACCTCGAACAGGCGTTCGCACTCGTCGATCGCGCGGTCGAACGCGGTGCGGAGCTCGTCGCGCTTCCGGAGAACGTCGACATGATCGGGCCGCACGGGCCCAAGGTCTCGTCCGCCGAACCGCTCGACGGACCGACCTTCATGGCCTTCAAGGCGAAGGCGAAAGAGAAGAAGATCTGGCTTCTCGCAGGATCGATTGCCGAAGTCTCGCCGGAGGCGGGGAAGGCCCGCAATACCTCCGCGCTCTTCGGCCCCGACGGCAAACGCATCGCGATCTACCGCAAGATCCACTTGTTCGATGTCGACCTTCCCGATGGCACGCGCTTCCGTGAGAGCGACGTCGTCGAGCCGGGGAGCGACGTCGTCATCGCGAAAACGAAGATCGCAACGTTCGGGATGTCGATCTGCTACGACCTCCGATTCCCCGAGCTCTATCGCGCACTTGCCGCGAACAAGGCCGAAGTGCTCCTCGTCCCGTCGGCGTTCACGATGCAGACGGGGAAAGACCATTGGGAGGTACTGTTGCGCGCGCGCGCGATCGAGAACACGGCGTGGCTCATCGCCCCCGCACAGACGGGAGAGCACGGTCGCGGTCGGCGCAGCTACGGCAACGCGATGATCGTCGATCCATGGGGCACCGTCGTCGCGCGTTGCTCGGACGGCCCGGGAATCTGCATCGCAGAGATCGACCCCGCGGTGTTGGAGGCGACGCGGAAGGCGATACCGTCGCTCAGGCACAGGAAACTGAGCTAGTTGAAAACTAGTGCTGAGCACTCAGGACTCAGCACTCAGGACTCTAAACTTCCATGCTCGACTACGACAAGCTCGGATCCTTTTACCTCGGCAAGACGTTCGATCTCGCCTCGGGTGCGCGCGACGCGGCGCCTCTGCTCTACGACTCGAAGGACCTGACGACGCACGCCGTCATCGTCGGAATGACCGGAAGCGGCAAGACGGGACTCGGGATCTCGCTTCTCGAAGAAGCACTCATCGACAACATTCCGGTGATCGCCGTAGACCCGAAGGGAGATCTCGGCAACCTGTTGCTGACGTTTCCCGAGCTTCGACCCGAGGACTTCCGTCCCTGGATCAACGAACAGGATGCGGCGACGCGCGGCGTGAGCGCGGATGAGTTCGCGAGGCAGCAGGCGGCGCTCTGGACGAAGGGGCTCGGCGAATGGGAGCAGAGTGGGGAACGGATTGCGAAGCTGCGCGAAGCGGTCACGTTCGGGATCTATACGCCAGGCTCCAGCACTGGGCGGCCGCTCAGCGTGCTTCGATCACTCACGCCTCCGCCGGCCGGGACGCGCGACGACGCCGACCTTTGGCGCGAGGCGGTGCAGAGCACGACGACGGGACTGCTGTCGCTCCTCGGCATCGAGGGTGATGCCCTTTCGAGCCGCGACCACATCCTGATCGGGAACATCATCGAGAGCTCGTGGCGGCGGGGCGAGAGCCTCGACCTCGCTGGCTTGATTCACGCAATTCAGGCGCCGCCATTCGATCGGTTAGGCGTGCTCGACCTCGAGTCGTTCTACCCGTCGAAGGAGCGGTTCGGTCTCGCGATGCGGGTGAACAACCTGCTCGCATCACCCGGGTTCGCGGCGTGGCTCGAAGGAGAGCCGCTAGACGCCGGCGCGCTGCTCCATGGCCCTGGAGGCCGGCCGCGAGCATCGGTGATCAACATCGCGCACCTCGGTGACCAGGAGCGGATGTTCTTCATCACGATGCTGCTCAACCGGATCATCGCCTGGATGCGGGCGCAGCCTGGAACGACGAGTCTGCGCGCGATCCTCTACATCGACGAGATCTTCGGCTATTTCCCGCCGGTCGCGAACCCGCCTTCGAAGGCGCCGCTCATGTTGTTGCTCAAGCAGGCGCGTGCATTTGGGCTCGGCGTCGTGCTCGCGACGCAAAACCCGGTCGACCTCGATTACAAAGGTCTCGCGAATTGCGGTACCTGGTTCGTCGGGCGGCTGCAGACCGAGCGCGACAAGGAGCGGCTTCTCGAGGGACTCGAGGGCGTGTCATTAGGCGAAAAGTTCGATCGCGCCGCGACGGAACGCACGATCGCGGGGCTCGGTAAGCGGGTCTTCCTTCTGCACAACGTCCACGAGGACGCGCCGGTCGTCTTCGAGACGCGTTGGGCGATGTCGTATCTCGCAGGGCCGATGAGCCGGGAACAGATTCGTAAGCTCGCTGCGGCCGCGGACGATCCATCGGCCGCGACTCCGCAGCCGCAGAGCGTCACGCTGCCTCCCGTTGGCGGAGTGCTCGTTGCAACGGTCGCTGCCCCGTCGACCGCGCCTCCGGTCATTCCACCTGAGATCGAGCGCTGGTATCTGCGCGCATCGGGTGCTGGTACGGATGTGTCGTATGAGCCGGCGGTGCTCGGCGTTGCGGATGTTCACTACATGAGCGCGAAGCATGGGATCGATCACGCGGAGCGCATCGCACTCATGGCAGGGATATTCGACGTGCCAGGAGGCGTCGAGTGGGAATCAGCCGGAACGCTCGACCTCGAGCGATCGAAGCTCGACACCACGCCGTTGCCCGGCGCGATTTACGGCGAGCTCGCCGCGGAAGGACGCGATCCGAAGTGCCTCGAGAGGTGGAAGAAGTCGCTCCTCGTATCGTTGCGACAGGATCGGGCGCTCACACTATTTCAGAGCGCGACATTCAAAGAGACGAGCAAGCCGGGTGAGAGCGAGATCGCGTTTCGCGGCCGCCTCGCGCAGCGGGCCCGCGAAAGACGCGACCTCGAAGCGGCGAAGCTTCGAAAGAAGTACGAGCCGAAATTCACGGCGCTGGAGAACAGGATACGGTCGGCGCAGCAGTCGGTGCGGCGCGAGCTCGAACAGGCGAAGTCGCGCAAGCTCGACGCGACCGTCTCCGTGGGCACGGCGATCCTCGGGTCGCTCTTCGGACGCAAGAAACTCTCGATGTCGACCGCGTCGCGCGTCGGCTCCGCGATCGGCCGCGTATCGCGCGCAGGAGAAGAGGCGAGCGACGTCGATCGCGCACAGGAAACCTACGAAGCTCTGCAGCAGCAACTCGACGCACTCCATATGCAAATGGACGAGGAGATCACGGCGCTCGCGTCGACGTTCGATCCCGCGTCGGAACCGCTCGAAGCGCTGATCCTCAAACCGAAATCGACCGACATCGAGCTACGGCTCTTCGGTATCGTCTTCCGCCCGATGCGCAAGCAGCCGGGAGGCGGGCTCACGAAAGACTGGTAGCGGCGTCATGACATCGCACCAGTGGCTTCAGCTTCTCGGCTACGCCGCATCTCTGCTCATCGCGATCTCGCTGATGCAGCGCTCGGTGATGCGGCTCCGCATCATCAACCTTCTCGGCGCGTCGACCTTCGCGATTTACGGATACCTCATCGGGGCCTATCCGGTTGGAATCCTCAACACGATGACGGCGTCGATCAACGTCTACCAGCTGATCCGCCTCCGGCGACGCAAGGAGATTTTCCGATTGCTCGAGGTGCGGGCGGAGTCGCAGTACCTCAACTACTTCCTCGAATTCGAGCGAAAGGACATCCGACGGTTCATCCCGGAGTTCGGCTTCAACCCCGAGGCGGCGAACATGGCGATCTTCGTACTGCGCGATCTCGTGCCTGCGGGTGTGCTGTTGGGGGAGCTGCGCGACGAGAAGTTTCATGTTCATCTCGACTATGCGATCGCGCAGTACCGCGACCAGAAGATTGGCCACTTCCTCTTCGTCGAGCAGGCCGATTTCTTCCGGGCGCACGGTGTTAGGGAATTCATCAGCCCCGCGGGTGTCGATGCCCATCCGAAGTACCTCGAGCGAATGGGATTCACGCCCGCGGGGGACGGCGTGAACTACCACCTCAGTTTGTAGGGGGCACTCGCGCGCATGCACGTTCGGAACATTCACTCACGCGATTTCGACGCCGAGCCGGAGATGCTCGGGACATTGCTCGATACGCTCGCGGGCCCCGACGATCGCATCTGGCCGGCGACGAACTGGCCGAAGATGCGGTTCGATCGCCCACTGAGCGTCGGCGCAAGAGGCGGTCACGGGCCGATCCGATACGATGTCGAATCGTACGAGTCGGGGAGGTCGATCGTATTTCGATTCACCGCGCCTCGCGGCTTCGACGGCACCCACTCGTTCTTCGTCGAGCGACTGACGAAGGGGGCGCGCCTCACGCACCTTCTCGTCATGGAGACGTCGGGGCGTGCGATGTTCTCGTGGGCGTTCATTTTTCGTCCGCTGCACGATGCGCTCGTCGAGGAAGCACTCGATCGCGCCGCGGAGGCAGTGGGCGAGGCGCTCGCTGCGCCACCATGGTCTCTCTATGTTCGGATGCTTCGCGCGATCGTCACGCGCCGGCGCGCAAGGGGAGAGGGAAGCCGGGGAACGCGGCGATGATGGCAGCCGCTGCACGGGAGAAGCTTCTGAAGACCCTGCAGTTTGCCTGTTCCGGCGAGCTTGCGGCGGGTTTGGCCTACCGCGGGCACTGGCGGTCGGTCTCTGATCCTGGCGAGCGCGAACGGATTCGCGCGATCGAAAACGACGAGTGGCATCACCGCGAGCTCGTGAGCACGATGCTGAGGGAACTTGGCTCGGGTCCCGACCCTCGCCGCGAGCGGCGCGCGACGATCATTGGAAGGACGTTAGGCGCGCTCTGCCACATCGCAACATGGTTTCCGCCGATGTACGGCGCGGGGAAGCTCGAGAGTCGGAACATCCGGGAGTACGAAGCCGCGGCACGATTCGCCAACGACTCCGGCAACGAACGGTTCGTCGATTGCCTGCTCACGATGGCCGAGGTGGAGTGGGAGCACGAAGCGTACTTCCGCGCGCGGGTGGAGAGTCACTGGTTGAGCCGGATCGTGAAGGTCTGGTCCCAGCCACCGGCGAAGGAAGAGATCAGGAAGTCATTCAGTTCCGTTTCGTCCTGAAGAACTCCCAGATCTCACGGTTCGCGTCGATCACGCGCGTCGACGGGCCGGTGAGTCGCTCCCGTCGCGTTGGCTCGCCTCCCGGCCATACGTGGCCTGGCCCGTGGAGCCTCCAGTGGACGAGCTCGGCGCCAGAGGCGCAAGGGTTGAACGAGATCTTCTCCGCGGTGTGCTCCTCCCACGATCGCGTCTCGACGGTGTGCCCCGTGGGCACGCATCCGTTCGCCTTCGTCCAGCGGGCGAGGCTCGCCTCGACGGGAGGATGCTCGACCCGGTTGTTCGTACCGGGGAACGGCGGGCCTAACCCGCCGGCGTAGAGCGCCCGCGGGTCGTCGACGCTGTGGACGTGCATGAGGGGAACCGGCTTCCTCGGCTCGCGACGCTCGAGCACCATCGCGCCTCCGACCGGAGCGATCGCCGCGACGAGGTCGGGGCGCTCGGCCGCGAGGCGGTGCGCCATCATCGCGCCGTTGGAGAATCCGGTCGCGTAGACGCGCGAGCGATCGACCCTCGTGCGCGAGCCGAGATCGTCGAGGAGCGCCGCGACGAAGCCGACGTCGTCAACCAGCTCCGCCGCCGAGTACCCGCAGCAGCTCCCGGCGTTCCATGTGAGGAGCTTTGACTCGAGCCGCCCCCCTCCGTTTGGGTAGACGACGATGAACCCCTCCTTTGCACCGAGCTCGTGCATTCGGGTCGCGCGCTGCTGATGCGCGGCCGACCCGCCGCCGCCGTGGAACGAGAGCACGACAGGAAGTGCCGCGCGGTCACGCGCGGCGGGTGGGACGTGGACGACGTAGCTTCGTTCGCGCCCTTCGTACTGCAACCGAATCGTGTGCTCGCCTGGGGAGAGCGGCAAGGAGACGCCAGGAGCGGTGGCGGGCAAAAGCAGGACGAGAGCGGTGACGATCGTGCGGATCATGTTCGAGTTCGGCTCCTCGACAGACTCTACGACCGGGATGCCGGAATTGTTGAACTCCAGCCAGGATGGACGTAACGCCGGGATCAGGATGGAACGGGAGACGAAAGGCCGGGCGCGGGCTCGTTCACGTGGAAGCGGCAGTGTGTTAAGCCCAGTGATGGAAGCGCCCGATCGGGTCGTCTGGCAGATTCCTCGCTTCGCTCGGATGACGGTCTGTCGGCCTTGCACCTCCGTGAACGCGCCCGAGCCCGGTTTTTGACTTCCGTGCGGCAGCTACACCCTTCGCCACGTTCGAAACTCGCTCAGCCTCACCTCACAGCTTCACGATTCCGCCATACGTTTCCGGGCGCCTGTCGCGGTAGAACTGCCAGACGTTGCGCACCTCGCGGATCTTGTCGAGGTCGAGCTCGGCAGTAATGAGCTCGTCGTTGTCGCGCGAAGCCTGAGCGAGGAACTGGCCGCGCGGGTCGCAGAAGTAGCTCTGGCCGTAGAACTCGCCAATGTTCCATGGCGCCTCGACGCCGACGCGGTTGATTGCGCCTACGAAGTAGGTGTTCGCAACGGCGTGCGCCGGCTGTTCGAGCTTCCAGAGGTACTCCGAAAGCCCCGCCACGGTTGCCGAGGGGTTGAACACGATCTCCGCGCCGTTCAAGCCTAACTCTCGTGCCCCCTCGGGGAAGTGCCGGTCGTAGCAGATGTAGACGCCGACCTTCGCGTACATCGTGTCGAACACCGGGTATCCAAGGTTACCTGGGCGGAAGTAGAACTTCTCCCAAAAGCCCGGAGCGCAGTGAGGAATGTGGTTCTTGCGGTACTTGCCAAGGTACTTGCCGTCGCCGTCGATGACGGCAGCAGTGTTGTAGTAGATCCCGGTGCCATCCTCTTCGTAGATCGGTACGACGATCACCATCCGATGCTTCTTCGCGACGTCCTGGAGCAGCTTCACCGTCGGTCCATCGGGGATCGGCTCGACCGCCTCGTACCAGCGGGTCGACTGCTCGGCGCAGAAGTACGGCCCGGTGAAGATCTCCTGCATGCAGAGGATCTGCACGCCCTCCTTTGCCGCGCGCTCGATGAAGCCGAGCGTCTTTTCGAGGTTCGCCGAGCGAATCGTCGCGATCGTTTCGTCGGCCTTACAAGCCATCGAGGTCTGGATCAGTCCGCATTTGACGGTACGTGGCATCGTGAGTCTCCCAATTCAAGGTCGAAGGTCAGCGCACGCCGGAGGCGTGCGAAAAGGTAGCCCCGGGTCGTCCCGCGAAGCGGGGCAACCCGGGGTCCGAGACGCGAGATTCGATTGCACCCCGGTAGGGGTGCCAGGGTGTGCGGGTCGCATCAATCGCTGGCACCCCTCGCGGGGTGCGAACTCGGCTTCCGTTCCCGTCCGGGGATCGCCTTTGGCGACCCCCGACTACCGGCTGGAATCCCTCCGGGATGTTTGTGGGGCGAGCGCCGACAGCGTGCCGGATGTGAGGCGGCTTCGTCATTCCGCACTCCGCGTTCCGTGTTCCGCATTCTCCACGCGCCCCCGCATCAGCACCGCGTACACCACGAAGCTGATCGTGAAGGTCACGAACCACGCGTACGTGTAGAGAGTGTCGAAAAGGCTCGGGTTCGCGACCTGGCCTCCCGGGGTCGCTGCGGCGTGGAGGAAGCCGGGGATCACGGGGAGCATTCCGACGACGAGCGCGGCGATTGCTGCAGGGTTGAAGCCGCTGCCGTAGCTATAGCGTCCACGGGGCTCGAAGAGATCGCGAAGCTCGAGCTCGCGATTGCGGAGCAGCCAGTAATCAGCAATGAGGACGCCACCGATCGCTCCCATCATTCCGGAATAGCCTATCAGCCACGTGAAGATGTACGCGCCAGCGTCGGAGTAGAGCTTCCACGGCATCATCACGATGCCGATGACCGCGGTGATGACGCCGCCGGTCACATAGCTAATCCGCCGAGGGTTGAGGTTCGAGAAGTCGTTCGAGGGCGAGACGACGTTCGCCGCCATATTCGTCGTCAGCTGCGCGAGGAGGATCACGATCGCCGAGACGATGATTACCGGGGGCGAGCCGATACGTGCGACGAGCGCGACCGGATCCCAGATCGCCTCACCGTAGATGATGAGAGTCGCGCTCGTTACGGCGACGCCGATGAACGCGAATGCCGTCATCGTCGTCGGAAGCCCGAGCGCCTGACCGAGCAGCTGCGATCGCTGGCTCTTCGCGTAGCGTGTGAAGTCGGGGATGTTGAGGCTGAGCGTTGCCCAGTAACCGACGCTCGCGGTCAGCGCCGGCGGAAAGAGAGTCCAGAACGAGGTCGCACTTTGTTGCAGGTGCTCCGACTCGGTGAGGATGTTCCCGAGCCCGCCCGCGTTCCTCATGGCCCAGACGAGCAGCGCGAGCCCGCCGAGAAGCAGAAGAGGCGCGGACCAGCTCTCGAGATGTTTGATCGCCTCGATGCCGCGGATGATGATCACCAACTGGATGCCCCAGAAGGCGAAGAAGGAGATCCAAAGGTGCGGACCAATCGAGCTCCATCCGCTCCATGTGGCCGTCATCAACGCATCGAGCGCGAGCCCGCCGATCCAGGTCTGAATGCCGAACCAGCCGCATGCGACGATCGCGCGAAGCACGGCAGGGATGTTCGCGCCGCGCGTTCCGAAGCTCGCGCGACAGAGCACGGGAAACGAGATGCCGTACTTCGTCCCCGCGTGTGCGTTGAGCACCATGGGCACGAGCACGATGACATTGCCAAGCAGGATCGTGACGATCGCCTGCCACCAGATCATCCCCTGGCCGATGAGTCCGGAGGCGAGGGTATAGGTGGTGATGACGACGCTCATGCCGATCCAGAGCGCAGCGATGTTCCAGGTCGACCAGGTTCGGCGATCGACGCGCGTCGGCGCGAGGTCTCGATTCCAGAGTGGACTGTCCGGAAGCTCTTCGGTGAGCTCGAGAAAGTCGGGTTGCTCGGTCTTGCCGGTTATGCCTTGCATCCAGAAGCTTCACCGCATCGAGTGCGGGTCCCACCGGCGCTC
>JACPDH010000036.1 GCA_016184115.1 Acidobacteriota bacterium
CATCGGCATCGACCTCGGGTCGACGACGACCAAAGCAGTCGTGCTCGACGCGGACGAGCAGATCATCGGTCGAGGCATCACCAACAGCCGCAGCAACTACGACGTCGCCGCCGCGGTCGTCCGCGAAGAAGCCTTCGTCTCCACGCGCTTCCGCCTAACTGAGGACCGAATGGCCGCGCGTCCGGGGCTGCAGACGCTCGCGCCTCGCTTCCTCGCCGTGCTCCAGCGAAATTTTCGCAAGCAGCAGCATTTCGACATGCTGGGCCGGCTCCGCGCCTCGATGCACGACTCCGCGTCGATGCCGCGTCACAAGCCGTATGCCACAGAGCTCAAGCGGATCATTGGCGAGATCGCCGACGCGATGGAGATGGTCGCCCACACGCATTTTGCCGAAGGCGCGACGCGCAAGAGTGACTTCTTCCGCGATCTCGCCGCGGGCGATTTCATGCATCTCGCCGAGGAGCACGGCGACCCGAAAACGATTACCTTCGAGACTCTCTGCTCGATCTTCGACTCGGCGATCCTCATCGTCGAGAACAGCGTCTGCGGTGAAGCGTTCCAGCGGCACGCCGCACCCGCGCTCGAGTCGGCTCTCGGGGAGCTCCCGGAGCTCGGGCCGCACGCGCCGGCCTTGCGCGACGTCGTCGAAGCGGTCCGCACGCTGAACCTCGTCGAGAACGGCACGGTGGGCACCGGCTACGGCCGCGCGCGCCTTCCCTTCCCGAAGGAGCAGATCAGGAGCGAGATTCTTTGCCACGGCCTCGGCGCGCATGCGATGTTCCCGTCGACGCGAACGGTGCTCGACATCGGCGGGCAGGACACGAAGGCGATCCAGGTCGATCCCGATGGCATCGTAACGAGCTTCCACATGAACGACCGATGCGCCGCCGGCTGCGGCCGCTACCTCGGTTACATCGCCGACGAGATGAATCTCGGGTTGCACGAGTTAGGCCCACTGGCGCAGCAGAGCACGTGCAAGGTGAAGATCAACAGCACCTGCACCGTGTTCGCGGGAGCCGAGCTGCGCGACCGGCTCGCGTTGGGGCAGAGTCGCGAGGACATCCTCGCCGGACTGCACCGGGCGATCATCCTCCGCGCAATGTCGCTCCTCGCACGGTCGGGCGGCATCGCCGACGAGTTCACCTTCACCGGCGGCGTCGCGCGAAACCCGGCCGCGGTGCAGGCGCTCCGCGACCTCGTCGGCGAAAATTACGGCGAGCGCCAGCTCAACATCTCGCACGATTCGATCTACACCGGCGCGCTCGGCGCCGCACTCTTTGCACTGAGGGCAGGCGAGAGGCGAGAGGCAACGGGCGATGAGTAAGCAGGCCATGGGCCAGAGGCCAAAGGCCAGAACAGGCGAACGGCGAGCGTCGACGGGTAGGCGGGTGGAGTTCGATTGCGAGGGCCCGACGTCGGCGGATAATCACGGAGCAACGCCTGTCATTCCGAGCGAAGCGAGGAATCTGCAAACCGATCTACTGACCGAGTCCTCAGCGCGCGAACATGCCGACAGGCCAGAGTCTCGTTGTGGAGGTGTTCAGGTGAGCCGTCAGCAGATCCCTCGCTACGCTCGGGATGACAGATTTCCGACGTCGTCGGCTCTCGCCTTTCGCCTCTCGCCTATCGCCTCCGAACGGAGCACCACCCTATGACCGTCGCTGAATTCGCGTCCACCGGCACCCTCGTCACGTCAGGCATCGATGTCGGCTCGAGCGCAGTGAAAGTTGCCGTCATGGCAAGCGAGGACGACGGCAGCGCGAAGATCCTGTCGCTACACGCCGAACGAATCCGCCGCCGCGACCTCCGCAAAGTGATCGAGGAGTGCTACGCCGTCGCGCTCGGAGAAGCAGGCGCCGATACCGGCGACGTCGCCTACGCCGCGACGACCGGAGAGGGAGAGCTCGTCGAGTTCCGTCGCGGGCATTTCTACGGGATGACGACGCACGCGCGCGGAGCGATCTTTCTGATGCCCGAGGTCCGCTCCGTGCTCGACATCGGCGGCCTCCATGCGCGTGCGATGAAGATCGACGAGAAGAGCCGCGTGCTCAACTACCGGATGACCTCGCAGTGCGCGTCGGGCTCCGGGCAGTTTCTCGAGAACGTCGCGCGCTATCTCGGCATCGCGCTCGAAGACGTCGGATCGCTCTCGCTCGAAGGCAAGACCCCGGAGGTCGTCAGCAGCATCTGCGCCGTGCTCGCCGAGACCGACGTCATCAACATGGTTAGCCGCGGCATCAAGCCGGCCGACATCCTCAAAGGGATTCACCTCTCGATGGCGGGGCGCTATGTGAAGCTGCTACGCGCCGCCGGGGCCCTCGACGATGTCGCGATCACCGGCGGTCTCGCAGCCGATGTAGGGCTCGCCGAGGCGGTTCGGGAGAAGATCGCGGAGGACGGCGCGCCGATCCGCGTTCACACGCATCCGCAATCGCACCAGGCGGGCGCGATCGGGGCGGCGCTCTGGGGCGCATTCAGGCATCGCGTGCTCGCGAAGAGGAGTGCGGAGCAATGAACGGGGAACGTCCACTCGAAGGACGCGTCGCGGCGGTCACCGGTGGAGCAGGAGGCATCGGCACCGCGATCGCAGCGCGCCTTGCGGCCGACGGCGCTCGCGTCTTCTCGCTCGATGTGGCGCCGGCCGAGTCGGCCGCGTCGATCCCGTGCGACCTGCGCGAGGAGAGCTCGGTCTCGACCGCGTTCGCGCGCCTCGTCCAGACGGCGGGAAGACTCGACCTGCTCATCCACGCCGCGGGCGTGTCGCGCGACTCGGTTCTCTGGAAGCTGAAGAGCGACGAATGGGATCTCGTGCAGTCGGTCAACCTTCGCGGCGCGTTTCTCGCAATGCGTAGCGCCATCCCGATGATGCGCGAAGCGGGCGGAGGGCGGATCGTTCTCGTCGGCTCGATCAACGGTTCGCGCGGAAAGTTCGGGCTCTCGGCCTATGCGGCGAGTAAGGCGGGGCTCACCGGCCTTGCGAAGAGCGCGGCGCGAGAGACGGGCCGCTTTGGAATCACAGTCAACGTCGTGGAGCCAGGCATGGTCAGGACGGCACTCACCGAGACGCTCCCTGACGACGTCCGCGCGACGGCGCTACGCGAGACGCTGCTCGGCACGATGACCGAGCCCGCGGACATCGCGGCGTCGATCGCGTTCCTTTGCGGCCCGGGCGGGAGCCGCATTACCGGCCAGGTGCTCCGCGTCGACGCGGGACAGTATCTCGGCAGCTCGTAGTACGTGAGGAGGGTCAGGTCATGGATTTGGATCAGCTCGAAAGCCCCGAAGAGGCGATGACCGAGAAGGTGATCGTCCGCGCGATGCGAGAAGGAGACCTCGATGCGATCGTCAGGATCGACGCCGCGTCGCGGGGACGCCGCCGTCCGAAATACTTCGAAACGATGATCGAGAGGAACGTGAAGCAAGCCGGTCTGCAGATCTCGATGGTCGCGGAGATCGATGGCCGCATCGTCGGCTTCGGCCTCGGAACGCTCTACTACGGCGCGTTCGGCATCACCGAGCCGTCGGCGTCGATCGAGGCGATCGGCGTCGACCCCGGCGCGCGGCGCCAAGGCGTAGCGCAGGCGCTCATGCGCCAGCTTCGGATG
The DNA here is from genome assembly GCA_016184115.1 of Acidobacteriota bacterium. GTDB lineage: Bacteria > Acidobacteriota > Thermoanaerobaculia > Gp7-AA8 > Gp7-AA8 > JACPDH01. Next base: position 3,606 of record JACPDH010000036.1, read on the forward strand.
CAGCTCCACGCCCTCGGCGTGACGACGATGCGCACGGAGGTCGCCTGGGGTGACTTCGATCTTCTCGCCTTCTTCAAGAAAGAAGGATTCTCCCCGGCGGCGCGACTATGCCTGGAGTGCAAGTTGGAGGATTGATGGCGCGTCAGCTGCCCGCCTCCTGCGCCGCCATGCGGCGCGCGCGCTCGGACGGCGCATCGCCCCACCCGGCTGAAGCCGGGGGCTACCGATCCAGCACCGCTCTTCGGCGCGATTCCTCTGCGATCACCGGATTCCCCCTTTGCCTTTCGCCTTTCGCCCTCTTCGAATCGCGCCATAATGTCCCCACACGGAGGTTCCAATGACTCACGAGCACCAGACGTCGGTCGCGCGATGCGAGCGCTGCGGCCACCTTCCCGCCGCCGCCGCCAAGTTCTGCGCGGAATGCGGCAACTTCCTTCGCGATGCGTGGCTCGACCATCGTCTTCTCCTCGCAGTCGCGCATCAGCAAGAAGGGCGCACGCGTGAGGCGCAGCAGGAGCTCGAGCGCCTGCTCGCTTCCGAGCCGGAGAACGTTCCGGCCAACCACGAGCTCGGCACGTACTACTTCCACTTAGGCATGCTCGAGCGCGCGATCGAGTGCTACGCGAGGGCGACGCGCCTCGCGCCGAAGTTCATCCTCGCGCACTACGACCTCGGCGTCGCCTTCTACCACCGCGGAAACATGCGCGAGGCTGAGACCTCGTTCCGCCGCTGCCTCGACATCGACGCGAACTACAACGCGGCGCACTACCGCCTTGCACTCGCGCTTTTTCACCAGGGAATGCTCGAAGAGGCACTCTCGCACTTCGAGCGCGCCATGTTGCTGACTCCCGAATACCTCATGGCGCACTACCACATGGGCGTCATCCACGAGCGGCGCGGCGAGCTCGACCTCGCGGCCCGCGAGTTCGAGAAGAGCCTCGACGACGGCATCGACGAAGCATCGAGCCTCTACCACCTCGCCCTCATCCGCCGGCAGAAGGGGGACGACAAAGGAGCCGACGAGCTTCTCCGCCGCGCGCGCGAGTTCGGCACAGCCAGGGTTGCGCGCTGACCTGAGCGCCCGTAGGAGACCGCAATGAGCATCCCCGAGGAGAGCCGCCTGATCTTCGACTGGTCGCGATTCGGCGCGCGGCGCGCGCTTTGGCCCGAGCGCGTGATGCTCCACGACGAGACGCTGCGCGACGGACTGCAAAGCCCGTCGGTAATCGATCCCTCCGTCGAGACCAAAGTCGAGATTCTCCATCTCATGGAGAGCTTCAATATCGACAGCGTCAACGTCGGCCTCCCCGGCGCCGGGCAACGCCAACGCGATGCGACGGTCCGCCTCTGCCGTGAGATCGACACGCACCGGATGAAGATCCGCCCCGGCTGCGCGGCCCGCACGATGGTCGTCGACATCCAGCCGATCGCCGACGCTGTGCAGCTCACCGGCGTGCCGATCACGGCGTTCATCTTCATTGGCTCGAGCCCCGTAAGACAGTACGCCGAAGAATGGACGATCGATTTCATTCTCAAGCAGACGCGTGAAGCGATCGCCTTCGCGCGGCGAGAGAACCTCGACGTCACCTACGTCACCGAGGACACGGTGCGGTCGAATCCCGACGACCTCCGCGTGCTGTTGACTGCTGCGATCGAGGCGGGCGCATCGCGCGTCTGCCTGTGCGACACGTGCGGCGCCGCGGTTCCCGACGGAACGTACAACCTAGTCTCGTGGGTGCGCACACTCATCGAGGAACTGAAGGCCGACGTAGGCATCGACTGGCACGGACACCGCGACCGCGGGCTCGATCTCGCGAACTCGCTGGCCGCCGCGGAGGGTGGAGCAACGCGCATCCACGGTTGCGGGTTGGGCATCGGTGAGCGCGTCGGCAACACTCCGATGGAGCAGCTCCTCGTCAACTTCAAGCTGTTAGGGCTGCGCGACGACGACCTCTCGCGCCTCCCGGAGTACGTCAGGCGCGTCTCCGAAGCGACGGGCGTGCTCGTGCCGGTCAATATGCCGATCGTCGGGCGAGACGCATTCCGCACGGCGACGGGGGTTCATGCGGCGGCGGTCGTGAAGGCGCACAAGCGCGGCCACGAAGAGCTCGCGAATCTCGTCTATTCGGGCGTACCGGCGCACGAGGTCGGCCGTCGCCAGGAGATCGAGATCGGCCCGATGTCGGGAAACTCGAACGTCGTCTGGTACCTGAAGGAACGCGACCTCCCCTGCACGCCAGAGATCATGAAGGCGATTCTCGAGGCAGCGAAAAGGAGCGACCACCTCCTCATGGAAGAGGACGTGATCGCGATCGTCCAGCGCGTGGAGAAGGAACAGGCCGCGCAAGGGCAGGCGGCGCGGTAAGGGATCCTCAATTCATGCGATCGATCGCTGACCGCACGGGTTGTCATCCCGACGAGCGAAGCGAGGAGGGATCTCGCAGGCTGGTACGTATGAGCAACGGGCGAAGAATGATCACGACTCCATCTGTACCAGCCTGCGAGATCCCTCCTCCCTCGCTTGCGCTCGGTCGTCGGGATGACAACGCGCACATTCGCCGATCACGGTCTCTGGCACCCCTCCGGGGCGCTGCAATCCTTGTTGCCCGTGTTCCGGGGGTCGCCCCGCTTCGCGGGACGACGCCCCGGCTACCTTCTGGCATCCCTCCGGGATGCATCGACCGACTAACCGATTGAAACCACCGATGCGCCGATCTCCCACAAACAACGCCCGCATCGCCCTCACCGTCAATGGCGAGACGAAGGAGCTTCTCTTCGCTCCCAACAAGACGCTTCTCGAGGTTCTCCGCGAAGATCTCGGCCTCACCGGCACGAAGCACGGCTGCGAGCTCGGCGAATGCGGCGCCTGCGCCGTGCTTCTGAACGGGCGCCCCGTGCTCTCGTGTCTCGTGCTCGCGCTCGAATGCGATGGGAGGCAGGTCGAGACGATCGAGGGGCTCGCCGACGACGCCCGACTTCACCCGCTCCAGGAAGCCTTTGCCGACTGCGGCGCCGCGCAGTGCGGCTATTGCACGCCGGGCTTCCTCGTCACCGCGAAGGCGCTGCTCGACGAGCGGCCTAACGCGACGCGAGGAGAAATCACCGAGGCTCTGTCGGGAAACCTCTGCCGCTGCACTGGCTACATCCAGATCTTCGAAGCGGTCGAGGAGGCCGCGGCGAAGATGGGCGCGAAGGAGAGCAAGTGAGCGGGCATCGCGTCGTCGGCAAGCCACGCCGTCGCGTCGATGGTCGCGCAAAGGTCACGGGACAGACGCGCTTCGCGGACGACCTTCAGTTTCCGCGTATGCTCCATTGCAAACTACTCCGTTCGCCGCATCCGCACGCGCGAATCCTCAATGTCGACACGACGCGCGCCGAGCGTGCGCCCGGCGTCCACCTCGTCCTGACCGGCAAGGACTTCCCCGTGACGTTCGGCATTCTCCCCGTGAGCATGGACGAGGAGCCGATCTGCCGGGAGAAAGTGCGCATGGCCGGCGACCCCGTCGCCGCGGTCATCGCCGCAACGGAGGAGGAAGCGGCCGCGGCGTGCGAGTTGATCGACGTCGAGTACGAGCCCCTGAAGACGATCGCGGACCCGCTCGAGGCGCTCGCGACGGACGAGCCGCGAATTCACGACCACGGCGACCATGGCAACGTCCACAAGAAGATTGCGCTCGAGTTCGGCGACGTCGACGCTTCACTCGCCGGGGCCGACCGCGTATTCGACGACACCTTCTTCTACGAAGGGAACACGCACCTCGCACTCGAGCAGCACGCCGCGGTCGCGCTTCTCGATCCCGACGGACGCCTCACGCTCCATTCGTCGACGCAGGTGCCGCACTACGTCCACCGGCAGGTCGCGAGAGCGCTCGAGTTGCCGGCGCACAAGCTTCGCGTCGTCGCCGCGCCGAACGGAGGCGGCTTCGGCGGCAAGACCGACGTCTTCAACCACGAGGTCGTCGTCGCAAAGGCTGCGATGCTCACGGGGCGGCCCGTACGCATTTGCCTCACGCGCGAAGAGGTCTTCCTTTGTCATCGCGGGCGACACCCGGTCCTCATGCGCCTGCGAACCGGCGTGAAGCACGACGGCACGATCGTCGCGATGGATCTCGAGACGCTGCTCGACGGCGGCGCGTACGGCAGCTACGGCGTCGCGTCGACCTTCTACACGGGGCAGCTTCAGACGGTCACCTACCACGTCCCGCGTTATCGCTTTCGCGGCTGCCGTACCTTCACGAACAAGCCTCCCTGCGGCCCTAAGCGCGGGCACGGCACGCCGCAGCCCCGCTTCGGCCAGGAAGTGCAGCTCGACAAGATCGCCGTCGCGTTAGGCCTGGATCCCGCCGGCCTCCGCCTCCAGCAGCTCGAGAAGCCCGGCACGCTCACCGCGAACTACATGCGTCTGGGGACGATCGCGCTCCGCCAGTGCATCGAGAAGGTGGTCGAGGGCTCGGGCTGGCACGACAAGTGGCAGAAGCTCCGCGATGGACGCGGTCTGGGACTAGCCTGCTCGTCGTACCTCTGCGGGGCCGGGCTGCCGATCTACTGGAATGACCTCCCCCACTCCGGCGTGCAGCTGAAGCTCGACCGCTCGGGCCTCGTGACCCTCTTCTGCGGCGCGACCGAGGTTGGACAGGGCTCCGACGACGTCCTCGCCGGGATCGTCGCCGAAGTGTTAGGCGTCGCGCCACAAGAGATCAAGCTCCTCACCGGAGACACCGACCTCACCCCCGTCGACCTCGGTTCGTACTCGAGCCGCGTGACGCTGATGGCGGGGAACGCGGCGATCCAGGCGGCCGAACGCGCAAAGGCGATCGTCGCCGCGGGCGTCTCGGCAAAGTTGGGCATTCCGGAGGATCGGCTCGTCTTCGCCGAAGGGCGTGTCTTCGACGCGGAGGATCCGGAGCAGGGACTATCTTTCCAGGACGCAGTGATCGTCGCAGAAGGAAAACACGGGATCATCGGCACGACCGGCTCGTACCGTCCTGCGGTCTCGGCGGCGAAGTACAAGGGAGGCGGCGTCGGCCCCTCGCCGTCATACAGCTACTCGGCGTCGGTCGTCGAGGTCGAGGTCGACCGGACGAGTGGCTGGATCGAGGTGAAGAAGGTCTGGATCGCGCACGACATCGGTATCGCCCTCAATCCGGTGCTGGCGCGCGGCCAGGTCGAGGGGAGCGTCTACATGGCGCTCGGCGAGGCGCTGATGGAGGAGTCGGCGATGCGCCGGCTTCCGGCGCGCCTCTCGAGCGCGCTGGTGCACAAGTTCCCGTCGATGCTCGAGTACAAGAGCCCGACGACGATGGAAATGCCGCCCGTCGAGACTTACCTCGTCGAGGAGCCGGAGCCTAACGGCCCGTTCGGCGCGAAGGAGGTCGGGCAAGGGCCGCTCCTTCCGATCATGCCGGCGCTTGCGAACGCGATCTTCGACGCCGTCGGCGTCCGAATCGACGAGATTCCGATCACACCCGACAAAGTCTTCAAGGCGCTGCGCGAGCAGGCGCAGGGGCGCACTCCACGCGTCGGCCCCGCGTCGTTCCCAGCGATTGACTGGGGCGAGATTTCGATCGTTCCTCCTCCATGGGAAGGTGGCGACGGACGCGCGATCAACGAAAAGCCGCGGAAGTCGAAGGTCGTCGAGTCGGGCGTGAGGCTCGCTCCCGACTCGCCCGGCGCCAACGTCAGCGACGGGGTGAAACGATGATGCGCGCGGGGCGGTTCCGTTACGTCGTGGCGAAGAGCGCGGCAGAGGCGGCGCAGGCGCTCGCTGACGGCGGCGGGAAGGCGATGCTTCTCGCGGGAGGGACCGACCTCGTCCCGAACATGAAGCGGCGCCAGCAGATGCCGGAGATCGTCGTGTCGCTGCGGCAGGTCGCGGAGCTTCGCGAGGTTGCGATGAACGGCGAGACGGCGATCGGCGCGGGGGTGACGCTCGCCGACGTCGTGCGCGATCCTAGGCTGCGTCAGCACGGCGCGCTTTTCCGCGCCGTCGCGCAGGTGGCAACCCCGCTCATCCGGAATACGGCGACGTTAGGTGGCAACCTCTGTCTCGACACGCGCTGCAACTACTACGACCAGAACTACGAGTGGCGGCGTGCGATCGATTTCTGCAAGAAGGCGCCCGGCCCCGAGGCGGTCGCGATCGACGCAGTTGCGGACGATGGCGACGGCACCTGCTGGGTCGCCCCGTCGAGCGCGCGCTGCTGGGCGGTCTCGTCGACCGACTCGGCGCCAGCGCTCATCGCATTAGGCGCCCGAGTGACGCTGCTTTCGTCGAGGGACGGCGCGCGGGAGATTCCGCTCGAGGCGCTCTTCCACGACGACGGCATGCACTACATGACGAAGAGGGCGGACGAGGTACTCACGCGCGTACGGGTCCCGCATGACGGCGTGAGATCGACCTACTGGAAGCTCCGCCGCCGCGGCGCGTTCGACTTCCCCGCGCTCGGCGTCGCGGCCGCCGTGCGCTTCGGAACGGCCGGCGTCGTCGAGCACGCGCGCGTCGTGTTGGGCGCCGTCGCATCGAAGCCTCTGTTGCTTCCCGAGTCATCGCTCCTCGTCGGCCGGGCGCTGACCGACGACGCCATCGCCGAATTCGTCGACGCGACGGCGAGGTGGGCCAAGCCGCTCGACAACACCGACTTCCTGATGACCTGGCGGAAACAGGTCTCGAAGCTCTTCCTCGGCGGAGTACTGCGCGAGTTGCGGGGAGACGATGTGCAGACGTTTCCGCTCCTCGCGCGACGGGCAGCGACCCTGCGCAATCCGGTGTGGTGAACGCGGATTGGGGCGGACGCCGCAATCCCCTATCCCCAGCGGGGTTATCCAAACGTCGCCGCGATCCCCGCCCTGACGGGCGGGGCTATCCAAACGTCGCCGCGATCCCCGCCCTGACGGGCGGGGCTATCCAAACGTCGCCGCTGCCGCGGCTCTTGATGTTGCGATCGCACCGTCCCCAGCGCTAACGCGCTGGGCTATCCAGACGGACGCCGCTGCCGCGGCGTGGGATCTGCGGTGTTCTACGTTTCTCGCCTGAATCACATATCGCTTGCCGCGCTCTCCAATCCTCGCCCCGTCAGGGGCGTCGTCTGGTCAGCCCCGCCCGTTAGGGCGGGGATCGCGCGCACGAAAATCCATCCTCGCCCCGTCAGGGGCGCCGTCTGGTTAGCCCCGCCCGTTAGGGCGGGGATCGCGCGCACGAAGATCCATCCTCGCCCCGTCAGGGGCGTCGTCTGGTTAGCCCCGTCCGTTAGGGCGGGGATCGCGCGCACGAAGAACCCTCCGCGCCCCGTCAGGGGCGCCGTCTGGTTAGCCCCGCCCGTCAGGGCGGGGCTCGCGCGCACGAAAATCCATCCCCGCCCCGTCAGGGGCGCCGTCTGGTTAGCCCCGCCCGTTAGGGCGGGGATCGCTCCCCTTGCTCCCGATTCTCACCATCTTCTTGATCTTCGCGATCAATCGCGGCGAGACGAGCCGGTCCGCTGACTCGAGAACGCGCCGGATCACGACGAGCACATCCCCCTGTCCGCTCCAATGCTCGCGCACGACGCCGTGGTCGGTCTCGTTCACGATCTTGTTGAGGATGAAGACCCCGAGGATCAGATCGTCGATGTACCCCATCGGACCGACGATCGCCTCAGGGAGAATGTCGATCGGCATGATGTAGTACGCAATCCCAATCCCTACGAGCGCCTTGTTCGTCGCCGAAACGCGAGGGTCACGCAAGAGCCGGAACATCAGCATGAAGACGTCGGGAACGAAGAGCAGAAACTCCGCCGCGGGACCGAGCCTCTCTCCTCGCTCTTCGATGGACGCGACGATCTTCCCTCGGATTCGATCGTAATAGCGCGTCGCGCGTCGTTTCGACAGACGTTTCGCGATCGCTCCTTCGCGAATCGCGTCGATCAGCGCCTCGGCGATTCCGGAGTCACCACCGTATGGATTCACACCGTGCTTCTTCGTCATCTCACGCCTCGCCTCTCGAGCGGCGCGGCGGGATGTCGGCGCCACCTGCGCCTAACCGAACGACGATGCCTTCGCTCACGATCGCGACCGAGTCGATTGCGAGGTCCACGAACCCCGGAATTCGGCGGCCCAGATCGACCATCAGCTCACTCGTTGCCGGGTCGTAGCGGACCGAGCCGTCCTTCACCGCGCCCTCGATGAACTTCTGGAGAAACGCGGGCACCGGCAGCCCAAACGCCGACGCCTCGTCGATCCGGATGCGAAGCCAGGCGCCATCGGGACGAATCGAGCGCACCTTCGCCTCGAACGGGATCGTCATCCCCTTCTTCGCCTTTCCCTCGATCACGAGCTCACCGTCGCGAAACTCGAGAAAGAGGCTCGTGATCGGCGCCTTCTTCGCTTCGATTCCCTCGCCGATCAACGCCGCGAGCCGGTCACCGCGCAGCGTCACCTCGAGCCTGTTCCATTCGATGAGTCGGGGCATACGGCTCCTTCCGACCCGCATTCTGCATCGCTCGGCGGGACAGCGCAAATCGCTCCGCGTCCGCTTCGATAGGGAGTCATCGTGGCGTGAGCGGAGTATCCTGAAGTGATGTGGGAGGTACCGTCATGATCCGCAAAACCGCACTGGTCCTGACGTTCGTTCTCGCGACGGCAGCGGCGTTCGACGCCGGCGCGATCGATCAGACGCGCCGCAGGCCGGTCACCAGCCCGCAGCTCACCATCGACGGCTTGATCGCCGCCGCTTCGGCCGACGCGCTTCGCGTCCAGACTTCCACGGGGACGGTGACCGTCTCGCTCGACGCGACGACCGAGATCGTCCGCGCTGGCAACCGCAGCGCTGCAACCGCGTCGACCGCCGGCCAGTACACGCTCACCGACGCGCTCGTGGCGCCCGACGGTTCGATCTCCGCCCGGCGCGTCACGCTCTTCGATGTTCCTGCATCGGCAGCGGCCGAGGAGACGCTCCGCGTCGAAGGCAAAGTCGCAACGGTCTCGCCCGACGCGTCGACGCTTGCAATCGAGACGCGTCTCGGCCTGCTCACCGTCAGCGTGAACGAGACGACCGTGATCCGCCGCGACGGCGTGCCGATCGCGCTCGCCGACATTCCCGTCGGCAGCTTCGTTCGTATCATCGGCAAGCCGACCGGCGAGCGAACGCTCCTCGCGCTGCAGATCGACGTTCGCTCAGCGGAACAGCCTCCGCATCGTGACGCGGTGGCCGGCGAGGTCGTCGAGGTCCGTGCCGCGGACCAGGCCCTCGTGATTCGCCGCGAGGTGCGCGGACCTCGTTCCGCCGCGGACGATCTGGTCGTCGTCCGTACCAACGCGGAGACCGAGATCTACCGCCATCGCGAGCGCATCCGCTTTGCCGACATCGCCGCTGGCGACTTCGTCCTGGCAATCGGAGCATTCGACGCTTCCGGTGCGCTGGTCGCGATGCGAATCGACGTCGCGAATCGACCCGATCCAGCGCCGCGCATCGCCGGGCGCGTGCTCGAAGTCTCGCAGACTGAGAAGAAGTTCACCGTCGCCGTCGAGCGTTCCTGGATGCGCGACGTGGAGGCGGGACCGGTGACAGTCGTCGTCACCGACGACACGAAGATCTACCGCGAGCGGGAGCAGGTACGTTTCGCGGAGCTGAAGGCGGGCGACTTCGTCCACGTCGCGGGCGAGTGGGACGCAGCGAAGGCGCTCGTCGCCTCGGTGATCTACATCGCATCGCCGCCTACTACACCGCCGATGCCGATGATACTCGGCGAGATCATCTCGATCGAAACGGCGACGCGGACTCTGGTCGTGCGCGTCCGCGCGATGCGGCCCCACGAGTCGTCGCTCGACGGCACAGTCAAGGTCATCGCCGGCGATGACACGACGATCTTCCGCAACGGTGCACCAAGCCGCTTCGCGGAGTTGAAGGTCGGCGAGGTCGTCAGCGTGGTCGGTGAAGTGCGCGACGACGGTGCGATCCTCGCGCGACGGATCGACGTCATCGTGCCGCCGCAGCGACCAAACCATGTCGGCGGCGACGTCTCGGCCGTCGGAGCGCAGTCGATCGAGATCATCGTCCCGACGATCAACCCAACGTTCCAGCCGGTGCGCGTGACCATCCTCGTCGAGGACGCGACCGAGATCTACAAGGACGGGGAGCGCGCGCGCCTCGCGGCAATCCGCGTAGGCGACGTGCTCGTCGCGACCGGATCGTGGAAGAACGACTCGACGTTCAGCGCGCGCCGGATCGACGCGCGGTCACGCCCCGACGCGCCTGCCGGCTACGTGCGCGGCACGATCGAGATGATCGAGCGCGGCGGGCTTCGCCTCGTCGATCCCGGCGGCCAACGTTGGGGCGTGAGTGTCTCGCCGCTGACGATCATCATCCGCGACGGGCGCCCGCTGCGGTTCGACGAGCTCCGCGTCGGCGATCTGCTCGACGTCCTCGGCCTCCCCAAAGGGGAGCACATGATCGCAGCGGTGTCGATCCGGGTCGTGCAGTAGTCGCCTGGGGGCGACCCGGCGGGTCGCCCCGGCGGGCCCTCCGGCGCGCGCCGCCCCCTCGTTTTCGAGTCCGTGTATAGTACGCGCCGACCATGCCGAAACGCACCGATATACGCTCGATTCTCGTCATCGGATCGGGGCCGATCATCATCGGCCAGGCCTGTGAGTTCGACTACTCCGGCACCCAGGCGTGCAAGGCGCTCCGCGACGAGGGCTACCGCATCGTCCTCGTCAATTCGAATCCCGCAACGATCATGACCGACCCGGAGTTTGCCGACGCCACGTACGTCGAGCCGCTCACCCCGGAGACGCTCGAGCGCATCATCGAAAAGGAGAATCCGGACGCCATCCTGCCGACGGTCGGCGGCCAGACCGCGCTCAACCTCGCGATGTCGCTCTACGAGTCAGGCGCGCTCGAGCGCCACGGCGTCGAGATGATCGGCGCGAACTACGACGCGATCAAGACCGCGGAGGATCGCGAGCTCTTCAAGGAGAAGATGATCGAGATCGGCATCGACGTGCCGAAATCGGCGCACGTCGGCACGCTCGACGAGGCGCTCGCCTTCGCCGGCCAGATCGGTTACCCGCTCGTAATCCGCCCGTCGTTTACGTTAGGCGGAACCGGCGGCGGAATCGCCTACAACGTCGAGGAGTTCCGCGAGATCGTCGCGAACGGCCTCCAGCTCTCCCCCATCCATCGCGTCCTCGTCGAGGAATCGGTGCTCGGATGGAAGGAGTTCGAGCTCGAGGTGATGCGCGACAAGAAGGACAACGTCATCATCGTCTGCTCGATCGAGAATTTCGACCCGATGGGAGTCCATACCGGCGACTCGATCACGGTTGCGCCTCAGCAGACGCTCTCGAACTTCGAGTACCAGGAGATGCGGGAGGACGCGAAGAAGATCATTCGTGCGATCGGTGTCGAGACGGGCGGCTCGAACGTTCAATTCGCCGTCGACCCGAAGTCGGGACGTCGAATCGCGATCGAGATGAACCCGCGCGTGTCGCGCTCGTCCGCGCTCGCGTCGAAGGCGACCGGTTTCCCGATCGCGAAGTTCGCCGCGAAACTCGCCGCCGGATACACCCTCGACGAGATTCCGAACGACATCACGAAGAAGACGCCCGCGTCGTTCGAGCCGACGATCGACTATGTCGTCGTCAAGATCCCCCGCTTCGCCTTCGAGAAGTTCTCGAAATCGAAGGCTAACCTCGGCTTTTCGATGAAGTCGGTCGGCGAGGCGATGGCGATCGGCCGTACGTTCAAAGAAGCGCTCCAGAAGGGGCTCCGCTCGCTCGAGATCGGCCGCTTCGGTCTCGAAGGGAAAGGCGTCACTGACCGCGAGACCCTGCGCGACAAGCTCCGCACCCCGATCCCCGGACGCATCTTCGCCGTCGGCGACGCACTCCGCACAGGCATGTCCGTCGACGAGATCCACGAGATCTCGAAGATCGATCGCTGGTTCCTCTGGGAGATGGAGCAGATCATCGCCGGCGAGCGATCGATCGCATCACATGCCGCCGCGATCCGCGACCTCTCTCTCGAGAAGAAGGAGATGCGCGCCTGGAAGCGTCTAGGTTTCTCCGACATACAGATCGCGACCGTCGCCGGAGCGAACGAAGACGACGTGCGCGCCCTGCGCCACCGCCTGGGTGTCCGCCCCGTCTACAAACGCGTCGACACCTGCGCCGCCGAGTTCGAGGCGTCGACCCCGTACCTCTACTCCACCTACGAAGTCGAATGCGAGTCGGAACCGACGACGCGGAAGAAGGTCGCAATCCTAGGTTCTGGGCCTAACAGAATCGGCCAGGGGATCGAGTTCGACATGTGCTGCGTCCACGCGTCGATGGGCCTCTCGGAGATCGGCTACGAGACGATCATGATCAACTGCAACCCCGAGACGGTCTCGACCGACTACGACACGTCCGACCGCCTCTACTTCGAGCCGCTCACGTTCGAGGACGTCATGGAGATCCTCGACCTCGAGAAACCCGATGGCGTCATCGTGCAGTTCGGCGGACAGACGCCGCTCAAGCTCGCGGGTCGCCTCGCCGCCGCCGGCGCGCCGCTCTGGGGGACCTCGGTCGATTCGATCGACCTTGCGGAAGATCGCGACCGCTTCGGCACGCTGCTCGACGACAACGGCATCCTTGCGCCGCCTCACGGCTCCGCAACGTCGGAAGAGCAGGCGCTCGAGGTCGCGGCAACGATCGGTTACCCGATCGTCGTCCGCCCTTCGTACGTTCTCGGAGGGCGCGCCATGGCGATCTGTTACGACGCCGACGCGCTCCGTCATTACATGCGCCAGGCGTTCGAAGCCGCACCCGAGCATCCGATTCTCATCGATCGTTTCCTCGAAGACGCCTTCGAGCTCGACGTCGACGCGATCTGCGACGGCGAGCACGTCGTGATCACCGGCATCATGCAGCACATCGAGGAGGCGGGAATTCACTCGGGCGACTCGACGACCGTCGTGCCGCCGTACGCCATTGCCGCAAGCGACCAGGACCGCATCCGCCGCCTTACACATCGGCTTGCGAAACTGCTCAAGGTCCATGGACTCATGAACGTCCAGTACGCGATCGCAAAGGGCGAGCTCTACGTAATCGAGGTCAACCCGCGCGCCTCGCGCACCGTGCCGTATGTCTCCAAGGCGACCGGCATCGCCTTCGCGAAGATTGCGGCACGCGTGATGTCGGGCCGGTCGCTGGAGAAGGAAGGCCTGACAGCGGAGCAAAAGC